>JACBXN010000022.1 GCA_015863215.1 Aerococcaceae bacterium DSM 111176 | reverse complement strand
ACGATGAAAGTTATCGAATGAAACATCGGCAACGAGTTTTTGATTAGAAATAAGTGCCGAATCTTATCGAGCAGAATCTGCAGAAAACTAATTGGCAAAAAGTGCCGATTTCTACTTGACGTTAACATTCGTGAGTCGATTCGCGAAAATTCAAATGCGTGGCGTTTTACGATTTTGGCGGTGTCGATTTTTCAACAATTCTTATTGTATGGATGGTATGCTGATCAAATGGGGTATCCATTGAGTGAGGCGTTGCCGTTACATATTAGTCGTGTTTCTTCGATCTTGGGGATTGTGTATTTGATCACTTTGGACAAGCGAGTGATGAATGTGATGGGGTATTTTAGTGTGTTTGCTTATTTGAGTTTTCTGGCACCGGCTAAGATTCATCCGCCATTCCATGCGCTGGGTTGGTCATATTTGATTAATCATGTGATTACGATTCTGTTACCATATTTCGCGAGCATTGCTTATGATTGGCATCCGACGAAAGAGAGTTTGAAACGGGCATTTGTTTGGCTGATTGTCTATACAGGTGCGATGTTGATTCTTAATCCGCTGGTTGATGGGAATTATTTCTATTTGACTGATAGACCTTTAGGCTTCATGCAGCCGATTCCGATGGTGATTTATGTGCCTGGGGTGTTGTTGGCTGGACTGCTGATGTTTTGGATGTATTATCATGGGTTTAGTAAGTTGAAGGGGTATTTTAGGGGCCGGGAGTAGGGTTCTGCTGGATGCCTTGGATAATTAAATATTTTGGAAAATCGCTTGGGATTACTGTTTTTGAGGCAGTAATTCTGAGCGGTTATTTTTTTGAATACTAATACTTTTATAGTAATTTCCGATAATAGTAAAAAATTGGGGATTTTTTTCAATTTTTCAATTTTTTGCCTTATTTATATAGTGAGGTGATTGAAATAAAATTGAAACGGAAGAAACCGATGAATTTAATTATGTTGGATAAGTTGAAGTGCCGGAAGGCGTTGTCGCGTGAATATGATTGGTACCACGGAGATTTGTTGCGTGGGTTTGAACACGAGTGTAAGGTTGACCGGATTATAGAGGAGATTAGTGCGAATTGGATTACGATTCCTGGTTTTAGTTATTATGAGTTATTTAAGAAGAATTTTCAGTTGGATTTGTTGTTGGTGACGGGTGAGGAGATTTTTGTGAGTGAGATTAAGGGTTATCGGAATGATCTGCATTTTGATAAGGATGGAGTGATTTTTAATAGTAAAGGTACAAAGATTGATGATCCGTTGGAACAGGTTAAGGTTGCGACGGAGAAGTTTCAGGATTTGTTGGACCGGCTGGGGATTGAGTTGAAGGTTCGGTACAACGTGATTATTGCGACTGAGGAGGGTGTTATTTATGGCTTGCCTAAGGGGAAGCCGTTCTTGTTACAGAATCAGGTGAAGGATTACTATACGAAGGTGGCTAATGCTGCGGTGCCACCATCTAATTATATAAAAAATAAAATTAATCAATTGTTGAGTTATGAAAAAGATTGTTCACATCGATGGCCGAACATGCCGATATATAGTTTTAATGGGATGGAGAAGGGAGTGTATTTTGGGTGTTGTGGGAAAGAGGTGGGGGAGATTCTGCCTCGAACATATGAAGTTACATGCTCCCATTGTCAGAAAAAATATAAAATATTAGATTTAGTTTATCAGGCATTCAAAGATTATGTGTTTTTCTTTTATGAAAAACCTTCTATTTTCAGACTACACAAATGGATTGGTTGTCGTGTAGATATTAGGCGTTTAAAAAAATGGGATTCGCAAAGACACTTCGATATCAATTAAATTTGAGAGCTCAAGCTAAATTATATTGCTTGAGCTTTTTGTGGCTTTGGAATCTGGTTAGTAATTAAATAATTGAACTTTGATTCATATGTACGCACTTTGGGGTAAAAATGAGGAGTCGCTTTGCGACTCTACCTTATGTTTTGTTGAAGTAGCTTTTAGCTTGGGCTAAAAGCCTCATTTAGAAAGGTTGTCAATTTCTGGAGAAATTGACTGCTTATTTTATTCCCCTGTTTTGTAAGAGATTGAGGGTTTAGTTATAAAATGAGACCTGAGCTAGGGGTTGATGTATTTTGAGATTTATTGATTGCAGAAAAACTGCAATGGAGAGCTGAGGGAATTGGTTCATTGCAGAAAAATTACAATGGAATGCTGAGCAAACTGGTTCATTGCAGAATAACTGCAATGGAGTGCTGAACAAAATAGTTCATGGTAAAAAATCTGCAATGGAGAGCTGAACAAACTGACTCATTGTCAAAAATTTGCAATGGGCAAGGGAGCCTCACGATATTAAACTGGATTTTATTAGTAAAACAAGATAGGATACTTAATTTTATTTTAGTATCTTGGCTATATCGTGTAAAATAGGTTGAGAGAAGTACGCAAGTGAAAGAGAATACGGGTAAAGAGGGGTTGCAGATGAGTCGATTTAGATATGAGTTGGATGATTATAGTGTGTTGGATGATTTTGATGTGGCGAAGTTTGAGGAGGCCTTGCTGCGCTTGGAGTTGCGGCGGTCGGATTATTCGTATATTCCTGGGGTGATGGTGCGGGCGTTGGTGCGGAATGAGCAGGCGTTGTACCGGATTGAGTTGATGATTGGTGACGAGGGGCAGGTGTATTATACTCGGCAGTATCCGGAGGGGTCGCATCAGGCTGGGCCGTTTTATGAGGCGGTTGATGCGTTGCTGATGTATTTGGCGCGGAAAAATTGGAAGTTGCCTTATACGCATTCGAAGTTGACAGATGAGGAGCTGGAGGAATTCGAGCAGGAGATGCGTGCGCAGCGTTACCGTCAGGCGACGTTGGATGAGTTTGATTCGATGATTAAGTCGTCTTATGAGGCGGTTGTTGAGGATTTGTTGAGTCATAGTGATGAGCCGATTCAGTTGGAGGTGTCGGTGGAGTCGGAATATGTCTCGTTCGGGTATTTTAATATTGAGTTGAAATACCGTCTGGGGACCGAGCGTTTGTATGTCGTCAAGGATATTGACCGTCAACTTATTCAGGCTGTTCGGGACGAGAGTGTGCTGACTCTAGGGAAGACGACGCGTCCGATTAAGATGATTCGTGAGAATTTTGATGAGGCGTCGCAGTTTCATCTCGACTTTTTGATGCGCTATTACGATGAGGATGCGCAAATGACAGCTAAGAATCGGATGGTGCTGGACTGGCATAATATCGAGAATTTTATTCAGTATTACAAGGACACCGACTATTTTGATCTGGCTGAAATTGAGGGCGATGCGCTTGTTACGGCGCGTCCTTCGGCGGACGGGCAGTTCCGTCTCGACGTCACTTACCCCGGCATCGAGCCCGAGTGGATGTACCGCCCCGGCATTCTCCTCAGCCAGAATCAGGGCCATTGGCTCAGTTACCGCGAGCTCTCGCCCCTGGATTACACCTTACTACGTAAAGCCAATCATTGGAAAGGGGTGGATTTCACCAAAGAGCGCATATACCAGTTGAAGGACAGCATAGAGCGCCATTCGACCGTTTTCCAGATGGAAATTGAGTCCGATGAAATCTTAGCCCCCGGTAAGCCGCAGTTGTATTTAGATTTAACTGATGATGAAGCATTGTCATTGAAGGTGGTTTACCCGAGTGCGAATCAGATGCACGAATCGTTGATGACTGATTTGATGGCTAACTTCGATGCGGAGAAGGTTGGGGAACATGATTATGTCGTGGATAAGCCGAAGCATATTGATTATTGGCTTAATGAAATGATGAGTGAACTGCATGTCTTTGGCGATGTGTTTGTCAGTGATGTCTTTAAGAATATGCGCCGCCCGAGTCGTTTAGGCTTGTCCGTTGGCGTGAGTGTTAAGAAGAACTCGATCCAGTTGGATTTTGATAGTTCCGTCGTTGACTTGAAAGAATTGGCGGATATATTGAAATCCTACCGCCAAAAGAAAAAGTTCCACCGATTGAAATCAGGTGAACGGATTGCGTTACATGAACGTGAATTGGAAGACTTTTCACGGTTGTTGGATGATTTAAATTTAGATGCTAAATCGTTGAGAAAGACGCCAGTGCCGAGTTACCGGATGTATCAGGTTCAGGGGTTGCCGAGTGAGTATTTAGCTGTTGATTATGATGAGGCGTTTGAAACGATGTTTACGGCTGAACCGGTTGAGTTGGATGCGGGATTCCGTGAGATATTACGCCCTTATCAAATCGAAGGGGCTGAGTGGTTATTGCAGTTACGGGCGATGAATCTGGGTGGTATTCTAGCCGATGATATGGGGCTAGGTAAGAGTATTCAGATGATTGCTTATATGATGTCGGTGATGACTCGTGGCAATAAGTCTCACTTAATCGTAGCGCCAGCTTCGCTGTTATATAATTGGGAAGCAGAGTTTCAGAAATTTCCTTTCCCTTATGAAGTGGTCGTCGTGACCGGGAAACCGGCTGAGCGAGAAGCGGTCATTCGTGGAATTGGCGAGCGGCGGGCAGTTTACGTGACGTCGTATGACTATTTAAGGCGGGACTTCGAGGCGTACGACGGAGTGGCATTCGATTCAATCGTGTTGGACGAAGCGCAGTACATCAAGAACAAAGCAACGCGAACGGCGCAAATTGTCAAGGAATTGGTGGCAGATCACCGCTTCGCATTGACGGGAACGCCAATTGAAAATACATTGGCCGAATTGTGGTCAATATTCGACTTCTTAATGCCAGGATACTTGTACCCATACGCGCATTTCGTCAAACATTTCGAGCGTCCGATCGTGGTGGACGGCGATGAAGTGGCTTCAGCTAAGTTGAAGCGATTGGTCGAGCCATTCATCTTACGCCGCTTGAAGTCGGACGTGTTGACTGAGTTGCCAGAGAAGTTGGAAGAGACCTTATATATTGGCCAGTCCGAGCGTGAAGCGCAGTTGTACCAAGCCAATTTGGCTTCTATACAGAAGGATTTGGCCAGCGAGATGGACTTAAAATCGCAGTCGGTACAAGTGCTGGCAATGTTGACGCGGTTACGCCAATTGTCACTGGACCCGCGCTTGGTGTATGACAATATTTATGAACGGTCGTCTAAGATTGAGGCGGTGGTAGAGATTCTGGTTGAAGCTTCTAGGGCTGGTGAGAAGGTGCTGGTGTTTTCTTCATTTGTGTCAGGGTTAGAGTTGGTCGAGTCAGCATTGATTGAAGAAGGTGTTGGTTATCTGAAACTGACTGGGTCGACGCCGAAGGAAGTGCGTCGTGACTATGTGAGTGAGTTCCAGCGCGAAGAGTCAGATGTGACGGCATTCTTGATTTCACTTAAGGCTGGTGGTACTGGATTGAACCTGACTGCAGCGACGAAGGTTGTTCATCTCGATCCGTGGTGGAATGTCTCCGCCCAAAACCAAGCCACCGACCGCGCCCACCGCTACGGACAAGATTCGGTGGTTGAAGTGGTGAAGTTGGTATCTAAGGGGACGATCGAAGAGAAGATCGAGCAGCTGCAGGCTGATAAGCAAGAGATTGCGGATATCTTTGTCGAGAACTCGACCGGATCGATTAAGATGTTGAGTGAAGGGGAGATACGTGAATTATTTAGTTAGTGCGCCCTGAGTATGCCTGGTGAGTAACAACTAACTGGATTTAAAAAGTTGGTACTCAAAAGCAATGGAAGTGAGTAACAACTAGCTGGATTCTAAAAGTTGTTACCCGAAACCACTGGAAGTGAGTAACAACTATCTGGATTTAAAAAGTTGTTACCCAAGTGCACTAGAAGAGAATAATAAATTATATAAGCCAGGATATTCTCATTCGGCGAACTTCGATTATTAAGCTGAATTCGCCGAAAAATCAGCATATTATTCGGTGAACGCTTATTTTAAAACGACGTTCACCGAAATAATAGCATTATTTTCGGTGAACTCGACAATACTAGCTGAGCTAAGCGAATAACATATATTTAAACTGATACAAGTATATTTTTATTTTTGACACTATAAAGAAAAAGAGGGAAAGTTTATGGCAAAATCATTCACAGCGGAAGAAAGAAAGATTTTAGAATTATCCCCTTATGTAAAAAGTGTTGGTGAAACTCAACTAGCTTTTGAGAAGGGCTATCATTATCAAATATTTTCATTGATGGAAGAAGGGGCTGAATTTAAAGAGGCTTTAGACAAAATAGGAACTCCTATTAGTATTATTGGTGAGACGAGAGCTAAAACTATAAAAGATCGAGCTTTAGCCTTTGGAAAAAAGGGTAAAGTAGTGCCTCCAACTTCGGTTAATGAACCGATGACAGAGAGTGACGCTGTTAAAAGAATCATTGAACTTGAACAAGAACATGAACGATTAAAACAGGAAAACGAATTCTTAAAAAGAAAGAGACAAATAGATCAGAAATATCGTTAAAATGGAAATTAAAAACTAAACTTATTTTTAATAGTGTTCTATTTTAGAGGAAATCAATTTCTGAAGAAATTGATGATTTTATGATGCGGAAAGAGTCGCACTGCGACTCTGACATTTTATGAAGGTGCTTTTAGGCAGTAGCCTAAAAGTTTTATCTTTTTGTCTAGAGGTTGATTCTAAGATATTTGCAAAAATGGTTGAGCAAAATCGAACTATTGGCTTATCTAGGAATATAAGTACTTTGTAGGTGTAACTATGTTAAATTGTTATAAAATATATAATGATTAACATTAAATGTTTAATATTGTATAATAAGAATAAAGGAGGAGATTAAAATGAGAAAATTAAGAAAACTACGAATTAGCAAAGAATATGTTCGAGGAATTAACTCAGTTTTTGATGTTTTTTTAACGTCTCCACAAAATAAGCAAATAGATCATGTGCCTAAAACACTAATAGATGATTATAAAAATTTAAATGATGACTACAAAAAATCAGTGAGTTCACGTAAGAGCCTAGTATATGGAAAATAAGAATACAGACAAGCAATTACAAGAAATTCAACAAGAGATAGAAGAAGTACATAGTGACGTCGAAGTTATTGATAAAAGGCTGGACGATGAACTTGATAGATATGAACAAGTTATCGAGTATCATAAAATGACAATGAGATCCGCCCCTCTTCCAAGTGCAGAAGAACTTGAACATTATGAGAAAATACAACCTGGAATGGCCAAAGAAATACTCGAAATGGCAAAGATGCAACAGGATCACTAACATAAAGTTTCAGAGAAAGAGCAATCAGCTCGGATTGAATACAACAATAAGATAATAAATTTTGAAACGAAGGTAAAAAGTCGTGACAGTATTCTTGGAATGATTTCCGGGCTAATTATAGTTGTACTCGCATTTAGTTTTTCTACCTTTCTAGCTTTGAATGACAAAGAAGTCGTAGCTTCAATAATTGCAGGAACGACATTAGTCAGCATATTTACAAATTTAATTATCAATACAAGAGTAAAAACAATCAATGATGAAAAGAACGATAATATGCAGTCTGAAGATAATAATAATCAGTCGAATGATAATGAAGAATAAATAAATTCCACGTCTATTTTTATAGAGTGGGATTTTTTTATTTTGAAAAAGAAGAAGCAAAAATGATTGCAATTCACTCCAAGTGTTTTACTCACCAAAAATCTAGGTATCAAACTTTACTAGTTATAAAATTTAAAAACACGCCAACTCACGAATCCTGTCACAATCCACTTTCCCAAATAAAATGAGAATACCTTAATAATGAAATCCTCCTTTGTAATCTTTTAGGTTGACAAAAATATTTGTTTAGGTTAACCTAAACTTGCAATAAAAAATATTGGAGGAATGTAAGGATGAAGAAATTTACTTTGAAATTGTTTACGGCACTCACGTTATTATTTCCATTGTTCGGTAGTTTCACAGGACAGGCGGCAGCTCAGGAGACAATTAATGTAGTGACGACGACGACGCATTTAACTGACTTGGTACAAGACATCGGTGGCGACCGTGTTGAAGTGACAGGTTTAATGGGGCCGGGTGTGGATCCGCATGGTTATACACCGACGCCTTCGGATATTGAATTGTTAGCAGATGCTGACCTGATCGGTCATAATGGTTTACACTTGGAAGCTATGTTTACGGATGTCTTTGCCGGAATGGAATCAGCTGGAAGCAATATTTTCGCTTTAGAGGAAATTGTTTCTGAAGATGATGTATTAGACTTTGAATTTGAAGGAAAAGACTTAGAACAAGATCCTCATATCTGGTTTGATATTGATATTTGGAAAAACGCGGCTCAATTAGTTGCAGCTGAATTAACTGCGTTAGATTCTGAGAGCGGTGAATACTTCCAAACTAATTTAGATGAATATATTGCTAATTTAGATGAATTAGATGCATACATTCAAGAACGTGTGGAAGAGATTCCTGAAGAATCACGTTACCTAATTACAGCGCATGATGCGTTTGGTTACTTTGGTGCAAATTATGGCTTCGAAGTTGTCGGTATTCAAGGTTTGAACTCTCAAACTGAAGCAGGTACTGGTGACATTGCGGCAGTTGCTGACTTAGTATTAGAAAACAATATTAATGCAGCGTTTATCGAAAGTTCAGTTCCTGACCGAAATATGCAAGCTTTAGTTGAAGCTGTAGCGGCAGAAGGTGGCGAACTTGAAATCGGTGGCGTATTATTCTCAGACGCTTTAGGTACGGACGAGGAAAATGCGGGTAACTACTTCGATGCTTACCGCACGAATATTGATACGATTGTTGATGGATTGAAATAACCCGTAAATTTAACAGCGTTCAATCGAGCCACTTTGCTTCATGCAGAGTGGTTCTTTTTCTTCTGTAAAGGAAAGTGTTTAAGTTGACAAATAGATATTTTTCGGTTAACCTAAAATTAATATTAAAGGTATTGAATAAGACACCAAATATATAATCAAATCGAATGAGAGGATGGATGAAATGACAAATCGCACGACAATCAAAGTGGAGGATTTAATCGTAGCTTATGGCGGTAATCCAGTGCTATGGCACGCAAATGTGGAGTTTAATAGTGGCCAGATGACGGCGATTGTCGGACCCAATGGAGCTGGAAAGTCGACGCTATTAAATACAATGCTTGGATTTTTGACGCCAGTCAAAGGTGATGTGAGTTATACTTTTGATGGTAAAAGTTATCTTTATAAAGATATTAAGTCGCGTGTTGCTTATGTACCGCAACGTGCCAGTGTCGATTGGGATTTCCCGACAACGGCGTTAGATGTGGTTCTGATGGGCCGATATGGGCATTTGCGTTTAGGGCAACGCCCAAGTAAAAAGGATAAAGAAATGGCGCGCCATTATTTAGATAAAGTTGGCATGTCAAGTTTTGCCAAACGCCAGATTTCACAATTATCAGGAGGCCAAAGACAGCGTATTTTCTTAGCGCGTGCCTTATGTGAAGAGGCTGAAATTATTATTTTAGACGAACCATTAGCAGGCGTGGACGTAAAAACGGAGCGCATTTTAATGGATATTCTAAAAGAAGAATCAGCAAACGGCAAAGTGATACTTGCAGTGCACCACGATTTAAATACTGTGGAAGCTTATTTTGACAATGTTGTATTCCTAAACCGTGAAATTATTGCTTCGGGACCAGTTGAAGAAGTATTCACGGAAGAAAATATCGACGCAACTTACCGCCAAGATCACAATTTAGGTGACATGCAGAGTGAGGAGCATGCGCAATGATGGAGAGAATTTTATCATTAATATCGAACCACACATTCATGGTCGTCGCCCTCGGAACAGGTTTCCTCGGCTTCCTATCCGGTGTAGTGGGCGTATTCCTAACCCTCCGCAAACAAAGTCTACTCGGCGACGCGGTCGGACACGCCGCATTACCAGGCATCATCATTGCCTTTATGATCGTCCGGGAAAAGAATCTCGCGTTCTTATTGATTGGCGCTACGATTTCAGGGATGCTTGCGACTTGGCTCATCAATTTAATGCACAAACATTCAGTCGTTAAATTAGATAGTGCATTATCACTGATCCTATCTAGCTTCTTTGGATTAGGTACAGCATTACTTACATACATTCAACGTGATCCTTCTACTTCCCAAGCGGGGCTGGAGAATTTTATCTTCGGTCAAGCGAGTGGGATGTTAATCCGAGATGTACAAGCGATCGCGGTTGTAGGAGTTGTCGTTTTAGCATTCATTTTTATCTTTTGGAAGGAATTCAAGCTTCTTACCTTTGATCCGGGCTTTGCGAAGACTTTACCGGGTGGATATAAATGGTTAGACACCTTGTTATCATTTTTAACGGTTGTCGTGATTGCATTAGGATTAGAGTCAGTTGGAGTTGTCTTAATTAGTGCATTACTTGTCACTCCAGCTATTGCGGCTCGCCAATGGTCGAATAATATGTATGTTGTGGTGATTCTGTCAGGCGTATTTGGATTTATTTCCGGCATTATTGGGACTTTTTTCAGTTCACTGGGACGTCAAATCCCAACAGGACCAACAATCATTGTAGCAGCGACACTAATCGTATTTATTAGTTTATTCTTCGCACCAAAACGAGGGTTGATTGCCAAACGCTTGGAACAACGTAAACGCCGTCAGGCACTGGAAAAACAATTAGAAGGGGGCAATGTATAGTGAATATTTTATTTGATATCACCTTAGTGGGTATTGCAGTTTCATTATCTTGTGCCATCATCGGTGTTTTCCTAGTGTTACGCGGATCGACGATGGTTTCTGATGCGATTACGCATACGGTTTTACTTGGTATTGTGTTAGGATTCTTTGCGACAGAAGATTTAAATTCACCGTGGTTAATGATTGGTGCAACCATTGTCGGTGTGTTGACCGTTTATTTAATAGAAGCTTTACGAAATACCGGATTAGTCGACAATGATGCCGCAACTGGGATTGTATTCCCATTCCTATTCAGTATCGCGATGATATTAATTACTTATTTTGCATCAGACATTCATCTTGATGCCGACGCGGTCTTTACTGGGGAAATTGGATTTACAATTTTTAACCGAGTAAACATCGGAGGTGTTGACTTGGGCCCTGTAGCTTTTTGGCGCTCAGTAATCATCTTTTTAATAAATACTGGATTCGTGGCCTTTTTCTACAAAGAATTGCAGGTGACGACGTTCGACCCGAAATATGCCTTATCAATCGGCATTCCAACAGCATTTATCCACTACGGATTAATGACGTTGACGTCGCTAACGGCGGTGGGATCATTCGAGTCAGTGGGGTCAATTTTAGTGGTCGGCTTGATGGTCGGACCGGCGCTAACGGGATTCTTGTTGGCAGACAAATTGGAGCGCGTGGTCGGCATCGCATTAGTGACCGCAGTCTTCAACGCAGTCGTGGGCGTGCGCCTAGCGTACATGATCGACTTGTCGTATGCAGGCGTCATCGCGGTTGTGACCGGTGTAGTCGCATTCCTGGCATTCCTGTTCTCACCACGAAAAGGTGCACTGAAAAACTTATTCAACCGCCGCAAACAGGAACGAGAGCTAACGAAACAAATTTAAGATTACTAATAGGGAAGGTTCACGGATTTGTGGATCTTCTTTTTTGTGCTGGTTTTCTAAATCACCACTTCCTATCTAGAAAGAACTAAAAGATTTAATAAGGAAGTGACGCGCTCGCGTCACTATTCATTTTGGGTTGTAGAGTGGCACGGACGTGCCGCTCTTTGTTTTGAAAGGTAGAGTCGCATCCGCGACTATTTCCTTATGAACCCGCTGTTTGTAGTCGAATGCTAGTCAAGGATTTTGATTATTAACATGGGTTTGTAGATATATAGTTATTTGTGTCTCATTTCGTGACTCTACTTGAAAACCAAGCAGAGCAGAGTCGCAATCAGTGACACTGCACAAAATCCAATCGGAGCAGAGTCGCAATCAGTGATTCTACTCGAAATTCGATGGGAACAGAGTCGCAATCAGTGACACTGCTCAAAAACTAATCTGAGTAGAGTCGCAATCAGTGACACTGCTCAAAAACTAATCGGAGCAGAGTCTTAATCAGTGACTCTACTCAAAATCCAATCGGAGCAGAGTCTTAAATCGTGACACTACTCACCAAGCACCCACTAATCTAATTAGATTTTGTAACAAAACCCCACGATCGCAGGTACCATCCAGGCCGAATGCAATACTTTTCCCATGCGAACAAAAGTTTGGTATAATGAGTCGACAGAGTTTTGAAGTTTTAGGGGGTTAGAATGTGTTAGATAAGCCGTTTAAATTGGTGGCGCCGTATGAGCCGAATGGGGATCAGCCGGCGGCGATTAAGGAATTGGTGGCGGGTCTTGAGGACGGGAAGCGCGACCAGGTGCTGTTGGGTGCGACGGGGACGGGGAAAACGTTCACGATTGCGAATGTGATTCAGGAGGTCAACCGCCCGACGCTTGTTTTGGCGCATAATAAGACGCTTGCGGGGCAGTTGTATTCGGAGTTGTTGGAGTTTTTCCCGGAAAATGCGGTAGAGTATTTTGTGTCTTACTACGATTATTATCAGCCGGAGGCTTATGTGCCGTCATCGGATTCGTATATTGAAAAAGAGGCGAGTATCAATGATGAGATTGACAAATTGCGTCACTCGGCTTCTTCGGCGCTGTTGGAGCGCCGTGATGTGATTGTGGTCGCGTCTGTTTCGTGTATTTATGGGTTAGTCGATCCACAAATGTACCGGGATCACGTGTTGTCGCTTCGTGCGGGGCAGGAAGTGTCCAGGGACGACGTGATGGCGCGTTTAATTGACATGCAATTTGTCCGTAACGATATTGATTTTCAACGTGGGACTTTCCGCGTGCGCGGTGATGTTTTGGAAATTTTCCTTGCGTCTCGTGATAGCGCTGCGATCCGTGTTGAGTTTTTTGGCGATGAAATTGACCGTATCCGCGAGGTGGATGTGATGACGGGTGAGATTAAAAATGATGTCGATCATTTTCCGATTTACCCAGCGACTCACTTTGTGGCCAATGAGGCGCAGACTTTACATGCTGTGGATACGATTCGAGCTGAGTTGGAAGAGCGTTTAGAAGAGTTGGAGAGTAATCACAAATTATTAGAGGCACAACGTTTAGAGCAGCGGACGAATTATGATATTGAAATGTTGTTAGAGATGGGGTATTGTTCGGGGATTGAGAACTATTCACGTCATATGGATGGCCGTTCACCGGGCGAAGCGCCATTTACATTGTTGGACTTCTTCCCAGACGATTTCTTAATTGTCGCAGATGAGTCACATATTACACTACCACAAATTCGTGGGATGTATAATGGGGACAAGGCGCGTAAGGAGCAGTTGATTGAATATGGTTTTCGTCTGCCAAGTGCATTGGACAACCGTCCACTGCGTTTGGAGGAATTTGAAGAGCGTGTCAATCAGATGATTTATATTTCTGCTACACCGGGTCCTTATGAATTGGAGAAGACGGGTGGCGAATATGCTGAGCAGATCATTCGTCCAACTGGGTTACTCGACCCGATTATCGAGGTGCGTCCGATTAAAGGTCAAATTGACGACATCGTTTCTGAAATCAATGCCCGTGTCGAGCGCAATGAGCGTGTCTTTATTACGACCTTAACCAAGAAAATGTCCGAAGATTTAACCGATTATCTCAAAGAACTCGATATAAAAGTAAAATATCTCCACTCCGATATCGTGACGCTGGAGCGGACGGAGATCATTCGTGATTTACGTCTGGGTATTTTTGATGTCCTCGTTGGTATTAACCTTCTTCGTGAAGGGCTTGATGTCCCAGAAGTATCCCTTGTTATCATTTTAGATGCGGATAAAGAAGGTTTCTTACGTAGTGAGCGTTCGCTTGTTCAAACAATTGGGCGTGCCGCTCGTAATGATCAAGGTCGCGTTATTATGTACGCTGACCGGATTACGGATTCGATGCAGAAAGCCATTGACGAGACTGAGCGTCGTCGTGAAATCCAAATGGCATATAACGATGAACATGGCATTACACCGAAGACAATTAAGAAAGAAGTACGTAACTTAATTAGTATTACGCATGAGGTTGATTCAGAAGAGCAGGAAGAGAATATCTTGAATCAGTTCAAGAGTTTGTCTCGTTTGCAGCGTGAGGAAGAGTTGGAGCGGCTTGAGTTGGAGATGCGGCAGTATGCGAAGGATCTTAATTTTGAAGCAGCGGCAGATATGCGCGATATCATCATGGAATTAAAAGCGCATTTCTTTAAGAAAAAATAGTGAGTAGGGAATTTGCTCCGTACAGCTCGTTATTTTCCTGTAGGGGACCGGCCTTCATAACTTCGTTATTACGGCCTGTTTTCGCTAGAGAGTACCTAAGGGCTTTGCCCAAAGGTACTCTAAGCTGCGCGAAAACTCCTTTTCCTACGGGAAAATAACGGCTGTACTCCGCAAATTCATATAGTTACAGTATTTATTAAAGTTCTGTTTATTCCATATTAATATCCCTCTGGGGGATTGAGTGGAAGATTTTTGAGAGTGGTTTGTTGTTGTCTGGGTTCTGCGATTGAGAGAGTGGAGTCTTTGTTGGAGGTCGGATTATGGAGAGTATTGGAATTTGCTTCGTACTGCTCGTTATTTTCCTGTAGGGGACCGGCCTTCATAACTTCGTTATTACGGCCTGTTTTCGCTAGAGAACCTCTAATTGCTTCGCAATAAGAGGTTCTAAGCTACGCGAAAACTCCTTTTCCTACGGGAAAATAACGGCTGTACTCCGCAAATTCATATAGTTACATTATTTAATGAAGTTCTGTAATTCCATGTTAATATCCCTCTGGGGGTTTGAGTGGGAGATTTGTGAGTGTGGTTGGTTGATGTCTGGGCTCTGCGACTTGGAGAGTGAAGACTTTGTTGGTGGTGGGACTATTGTTGGTATTGGAAACTATGGGCTTTAGAGCAGAGGTCAATTTCCGAAGAAATTGACTTCATCTTTAAGAGAAGCTTTTAGGCATTCGCCTAAAAGCGACCTTTAAAAGCGGTGGGAGTCGCACGCGACTCCTTCTACTTGATCTAATCTCTAATTAGAAAGCACTAACTTGAATAGTTACGAAGTATAGCTTAAATTTACCTAGCAGATACCAATACAAACAAAGAACAAATCCAACTTTAATAAGTAAACAGATTCTTCATTTCCACCCCAACAGCAATCGAACTACAAATCATTAATCATTTTACTATTTAGATTGAATTAAAAGATTTTAAATTTAAGAACTATCTAGAACCTTTGCGGAATACAGCCAGAATTTTCCCGTGGGAAAAAGGGATTTTGGCGCAGCTTAGTATTTCTTGTGCGAAGCACTTAGAAATACTCTAGCCAAAATAGTCCGGAATAGCCAAAGGCTATGAAGGCGCCCCCTACGGAGAAAATTCTGGCTGTATGCAGCAAAGACAAGTTAATAGCCTCACTACCATACTTTCAAATAACATTTAATCCAATTCTAATACAACAATCCTTGCAAAACAGACAGAAATAAGGTAAATTAATTTAGTAGTCGTTCGTTGCTGTTATTTAACCGACGAGCGGCTGGCTTAAAGCCCTTACTCAGTGCCTCGACAACCCGACGAGTACTTGGTAAGCGGTATAAAAAAATAAGAAAGGGTGTAATGACAAATGGCATTATCAAAAGAAGTAAAAGACCAAATCGTTAAAGACTACGCAACTCACGAAGGAGACACAGGATCTCCAGAAGTACAAATCGCGTTATTAACACACGATATTAACTCTTTAAACGATCATATCAAATCACACAAAAAAGACTACCATTCTTACCGTGGTTTAATGAAAAAAATCGGTCACCGTCGTAACTTACTTGCTTACTTACGTAACAAAGACGTTGCACGTTACCGTGAATTAATTTCACGCCTAGAATTACGTCGTTAATTTTATGATAAGGATGGCCCCTCGGTCATCCTTGTTTTTGTATTGTTCATTATGGGAGACTACTATACAAGTATGAGTCGAAGAAGCGACGAGACGCTTCGATTGATATTTGTCTAGTAGTGCCCTGGATCAAATAAAGGAGTATTCTTATGACAAAACAAGTTTTTGAAATGGATTTTCGTGGCCGTAAACTGGTTGTTGAAACAGGCGAATTAGCACGCCAAGCCAATGGTGCTGGATTAATTCGTTACGGCGACACCGTTGTTTTAGCAACAGCGGTTGCGTCAAAACGTCCATCAACAATGGATTTCTTCCCATTGACTGTAAACTATGAAGAAAAAATGTATTCTGTCGGTAAAGTACCGGGAGGATTCCTTAAGCGTGAAGGGCGCCCAAGTACGGACGCAACTCTAACAGCGCGTTTAATCGACCGCCCAATTCGTCCAATGTTCCCAGACGGCGTGCGTAACGAAATTCAAATCGTAGGTACTGTCTTATCAGTGGATCAAAATAATGCACCAGACGTCACAGCGATGTTCGGATCTTCGTTGGCGTTGGGTATTTCGGACATTCCTTTCGACGGACCGATTGCAGGGGTTCACGTAGCACGTGTAAACGGCGAATTAGTGATCAACCCGACAATCGAGCAAAAGGAACAATCTGACATCGAGTTAACGGTTGCGGGTACAGCAACGGCCATCAACATGGTTGAGTCTTCAGCGGCGCAAGTCAACGAGGCCGACATGTTAGAGGCGCTACTCTTCGGGCATGAAGCAATCAAGGAATTAGTCGCTTTCCAAGAGCAAATTATTGCCGAGATTGGAAAGGAAAAGTTTGAGTTAACGTTAGCAACTACGATCCCTGAAGTGGAAGCCCAAGTGCGTGCGAAGTACCAAGAGCCGATGGTAGCTGCGATTCAAACGCAAGAGAAAAAAGCGCGTGAAGCAGCAATTGCTGAAGTAATGCAAGGTGCTCAAGCTGAATTCGAAGAAGCTTACGCGGAAGACGCGAACTTTGCTGAGATTATGAAATCAGTAAATCGTTCATTACAAGATTTAGAAAAAGACGAAGTGCGTCGTTTAATCACAAAAGAACGCATCCGTCCTGATGGGCGTGGGATTGCTGAAATCCGTCCATTAGATTCACAAGTTGGTTTATTACCGCGTACACACGGTTCAGGATTATTTACGCGTGGGCAAACGCAAGCCTTAACGGTTGCGACTTTAGCGCCACTATCTGAATTCCAAATCATTGATGGTTTAGGAACTGAAGAGAAAAAACGTTTCTTACACCACTACAATTTCCCACCATATTCAGTTGGGGAAACAGGACGTATGGGTTCTCCAGGACGTCGTGAAGTAGGGCATGGAGCGTTAGGTGAGCGTGCGATTGAGCAAGTAATCCCATCTGAAGAGGAATTCCCATACATGATCCGTTTAGTTTCTGAAGTATTAGAATCAAATGGTTCATCTTCACAGGCTTCGATTTGTGGGTCTACTTTAGCGTTAATGGACGCAGGTGTGCCGATTAAAGCGCCTGTTGCGGGTATCGCAATGGGACTTGTTATGGACGAGGACGAAGATTACACAATCTTAACAGACATCCAAGGTTTAGAAGATGCTTTAGGAGACATGGACTTCAAAGTTGCTGGTACTGCTGAAGGTATCACAGCGTTACAAATGGACATTAAAATCCAAGGTATCACTGAGGAAATTTTACGTGAAGCCTTAGAGCAAGCGCGTACTGCACGTCTAGCAATCTTAGACAATATCTTAGCGACAATCGCTGAACCTCGTACAGAGTTAAGCGAATATGCTCCGAAGATCGAAATGATTCAAATCAAACCTGACGATATCAAAGTGGTTATCGGTAAAGGTGGCGAAACAATCAATAAAATCATCGACGAGACTGGTGTTAAAATTGACATTGACGAAGATGGTAATGTTTCAATTGCGTCTTCTGATCAACCAATGATCGACCGTGCGATCGAGATTATCCGCGAGTTAACGTTCAAAGTTGAAGCGGGCATGATTTTCGATGGGAAAGTTATGCGTATTGAAAACTATGGTGCATTTGTGGAAGTTATTCCTGGTCAATCTGGGTTAATGCATATTTCGCAAATCGCTAAAGAGCGCATTAAGAATGTTTCTGATGTGTTGAGTGTTGGCGATACGATTAAGGTTAAAGTGACTGGTATTGATGATCGTGGTCGTATCGATTTATCACATAAAGTGTTGCTTGATGATGAGTCGGCTGGAGAATAATTTAATTTGATTTGTGAGACATCACTGTCCTGAAAAGGATGGTGGTGTTTTTTTGTTTTATGTGGAAATTTGCTTCATACAGCCATCATTTTCTCCGTGGGGGACGCCTTCATAGCCTTCGGCTATTCCGGACTATTTTGGCTAGAGAACTTCTAATTGCTACGCAATAAGAGGTTCTACGCTACGCCAAAATCCCATTTTCCCACGGGAAAATGATGGCTGTATTGCGCAAATTATTCAGTCAGATTATTAAAATTAAAACTATAGGTAATTAGGAGTGTAACTTCTTCAATTTGGGGAAGGGAGAAATCGGGGAACTGCTGGGGATTGGTGCTTGGTTTGGGTTGGTAGGAATTTGCTTTGGTGCTTTGGCGCGCAAATTATATTGTTGGTTGTTTCTAATTGGTTTTGTGTGGTTTATGATTTCCTCGGGAACGGTGAGTGAGGGGATAGTGCATGGATTTTTGTTGGTTGTGGTTTGTGGATCTGCGTTTTTTAAGTGGTGGTCAATTTCTGGGGAAATTGACTTCTTTATTGTTTGGAGGGGGCTTTTAGGCGTGGCCTAAAAGCTACGTTATGGATGGGGTGGAGTCGCTGGGGCGACTCTTTTTATTTGGTTCCTTAGTTTGGTGTGGTTAGTAATTAAGTGGGAGTGCTAAATGAGTTGGATTTTGTAACGGCTATTGGGATTATAGAGGTGATACCTAAATAATCTCTAAGTTGGAGGGAAAACCGCATAGAGTATATTGATGAACTTCCCTCGATTAGGCAATTGAGGGAAAACCGCATAGTACAGACTGATGGACTTCCCTCGATTAGGCAATTGAGGGAAAACCGCATAGTATAGTCTGATGGTCTTCCCTCGATTAGGTAATTGAGGGAAAACCGCATTGAATAACTGGATGAACTTCCCTCAATCAGGCATATGAGGGAAAAACTTCTCATATTCTGCATAGAGTTTCCCTTAATAAACTAGAATCGAAGTTTGATTGCTGATGAAATTTCACCGTAATTGCATCAACTTCTGCAAATCTATATGCAAACGTTACGCAATCACAGACCTATAACAAACCTGCTTGAGGCTTTGCCGTGTACGTGACATGAGGGGATTGCTATACTTTTCCTGAAAGCGCTGTCTGAAAATATTGGTGGATTGTGGTGAATAAATGGCTACGTGTGTGCTATAATGGGATATATGAGAATTCAGTTAATGCGCCAGTGGCGTAAATAAATTTTGAGGTGAATTATGAGTAAATCGATTAAAATAATTCCTCTTGGCGGTGTGCGTGAAGAGGGTAAAAATCTTTATGTTGTGGAGGTTGACGAGGCCATTTTTGTTCTAGATTGTGGTTTGGTTTATCCGGAAGGTGAGTTGTTGGGAATTGATGCGGTGATTCCTGATTTCACGTATTTAGAGGAGAATAAGGACCGTGTTGAGGGGATTTTCCTGAGTCATGGGCATGACGACGCGATTGGCGCATTGCCTTATTTATTGGAAGCTGTCCCGGCGCCGGTGTTTGGTACGGAGTTGACCATTGAGTTGGCGAAGTTGGCATGTAATAAGCAGCAGACTGAGCATAAGTTTGATGATTTTTATGTGATTGATGGCGATACGGAGATTGAGTTTGATGATGCGACGGTGAGTTTCTTTAAAACGACGCATACGATTCCTGATTCTGTGGGGATTGTGGTGCATACGAAAGAGGGCGCGATCGTTTATACGGGGGACTTTAAGTTTGACCCGTCTGCTCAAGGTAGTTATAAAACGGACTATAAGCGTTTGACTGAGCTAGGTGAAAAGGGCGTTCTGGCGCTGATGGCGGATTCTTCGAATGTGGAATATCCGATGCTTAACTTGACTGATCGTAAAATTGTGGAAGAGTTGAAGGAGACTTTCCTCAATGCGCCTGGGCGTGTGATCGTGGCGAGTATTGGATCGAATATTGCGCGCATTCAGCAAGTGTTATCTGCTGCGGCTGAGACGAATCGCCGTATCTTTATTTCTGGTGATCAGTTGTACGATATCGTTGATATTGCGATTAAATTGAATAAAATTGAAATTAAGAGCCGTGATGATTTAGGAAATATGCGTCAATTGCATAAAACTCCAGATGATCAAGTGGTTGTTCTGGAAACGGGCGATGTGGGTGAGCCGATTAAGGCGCTTCAAGCGATGGCTGAAGACCGCCACCGTGAGATTACACTTAAAGAAGGCGACTTAGTTTACTTAGCAACGACGCCTTCAACTGCGATGGAAACTACTTTGGCTAAGACGAAAGATATGATTTACCGTGCCGGTGCGTCGGTTGGTTCGATTACGGATAACTTCCGCGTTTCAGGGCATGCGACTCAAACGGATATCCAATTATTAATGGATTTACTGCGTCCAAATTATGTTATACCTGTCACAGGTGAGTCGCGTATGTTATTCGCTCACGGGAAATTAGCGTTGGAGTTAGGTTATCAAGAAGATGAAATTTTCTATCCTAAATTAGGGGATGTTGTTGAATATACTAAGGGTCAGATGGGCATTACTGGCACGGTTCCTTCAGGCGATACATTGATTGATGGGATTGGCGTGGGTGACATTGGGAACGTTGTGTTACGTGACCGCCGCATTTTATCTGAGGACGGAATTTTCGTTGTTGTCGCAACGATTAGTCGTCGCTTGAAGCGCGTTTTAGTCGGTCCGCAAATTACGTCGCGCGGTTTTGTTTACATGAAAACGAGCATCGACTTGATTCAGGAATGTTCGGACATGACTTTAAACATTCTGGACGAGCATTTAGAGAGTGACGATTTCGACTGGAGCGATTTGAAGAACGACTTGCGTGAAAAATTAGGCAAATATCTCTTCAAAGAGACGAAACGCCGTCCGGTAATTCTGCCGATTATCATGGAAGCGTCAAGTTACCAACCCGATAACGATTAATGGAGGTTCAATCAAGTGAATAAGAGAACGGCAAATTTACTTTTAACCATGCTCATCGCGGTCGCACTGACCGTGCTGGCTTTGACCTTTGGCATAAGTTTTCCTCTTTTAGGAAAAGTATTGACTCTGGTCTTAGTACCATGGCCTGCGATTTATTTAGCATTCCGCTACGGCCCAGCCACAGCAATTATTGCGGGCGCTCTAGCCGGAGCAGCGTTTGGCATTATCAATCGTCCATTAGATGATTGGGTTACCATCGTTTTATATGATGTACTACCACTGACCATGACCGGTTTAGCAGGTTTATTCGCAAAAAATGCACATAAAACATTAAACAACCGCCGTTACAGTTCCACTTATCTAAATATTTGGACCGGTAGTTTATTAAGTTTTCTAGCTTACGGTTTGGTCAAGTTTTGGCTCGTTCCAATGGTAGTGCCTGGTGTTAACAGTGCCGACCTTGGTAACTGGGGATTCTGGGCAAGCTTGTTGGGAACATGGGCGATCGGCTCATTAGTAGTCAGCCTGCTCGCACGCTGGAAGCCAAGCTTCATCATTCCAAAACGCAGCCGCTACCTCAGCCGCCGCGAAACATCATCATTGTTGAATGATTAAAAATTAATATTTAGTATTTGGCCGCTGGCTTCCTCTTGTATGAGGGGGCTGGCGGCTTTTTTGTGTGGGGAAATAGTAGAATCAAGAACTCGATAGAATTCAAAAAAATTCTAATAAATCAAATTCAGAAGGAAGCTTTTGGCGATGGCCAAAAGACGGATTGAAATATGGTCGACAATTTCTGGGGAAATTGTCCGCTTAATATTTCCGGAGTTGGCAGAAGAGATCGGATTTAGAATGATTAAAATTAATTTTAGAGCGGTAGCTTTTGGCGGTGGCCAAAAGGCGGATTGAATTGTGGTCGATAATTTCTGGGGAAATTGTCCGCTTAATATTCCCAGAGTTGGTGGAGGGGATTTGATATGGATTATTTAAGAGAAAACCAAAATTTTTAATGCAAAAAAGTTTTAATTTGAGAATGGCTATAGATGGCGCTTTGCGAGCATTAATAGTGGAAATTGAGGAATACTTTTTGAAAAAAATGTTAAATATTTTTCAACTTTTGCGAAAAAAAGCTTATTTATATAGTGGAGGTGCGAAAAATATGAGAAAAAGATCAAATTTATTAAGGACTTTGCACGCGTTGAATAATCGGATGGTTTTGAATGATGATTTGTTGTGGGATATAGAGCATTATGAGTTAGGGTATGAGTATGAATGTAAGACTGATGTGCAGTTTGGTAAAGGGAATTGGTTTATAATCAAAGGGTTGAGTTTGACTGAGCGCAATGAATTTTTGGTCCAGATGGATTTGATTGTGTTAACTGGAGATAAGATTTTATTGTATGAGTTGAAGGCATATACGAAACGGGTGAATGATTGTAGGGATGGGACGATTGAGTATAAGGAAGGTGGGAGAAGGTACACACATCCATTAAATCAATTAAGTAAAGCGTATGGAATCCTTGAAAGTTTGCTGATTAAATTGGGAATACCATTGGAGATCGAGTCTTATGTGCTTTTGACTCATCCTAAAAGTTATATATACAATCTACCTGCTTGGACAGATAAAGTTTTAATTCAAAGTGAAATTGAGGATCATATTGAGGAACAAATGAGAAAAAGACAGCCCCCAACTAGAGAAACTCAAATATATTGGGAAAAGTTAAAGGCACTGCATTTTGATACGAGTGAATATAATTCAAAGGTGCCTAAGTATAGTTATGAAAAATTAGGGAAGTTAGTAAAGTGCCCAAATTGCTTCGGTGTGATTCGAGAGATACCAAAGGGGTATCGTAAAATGAATTGTCCTTGTTGTAGTAATAAAATTAGTGTTGTGGACATTGCTAAATTGGCGTATGAGGATTATATACTGCTATTTGATGAGAAACCATCAGCTGCTAAGTTGTATAACTGATGTGGTGGAATATTCAGCAGGAACCGACTTCAGAAGATGTTGTACTCTTAGGGAGGAATTATGTGCGGGTAACAACTTTTAGATTCCCAAGAGTTGTTACTCGAAACGGTATGAGATGGGTAACAACTTTTAAAATTCTGTGAGTTGTTACTCGAAACGGTATGAGTCGGGTAACAACTTTAAAAATCCCGAGAGTTGTTACTCGAAACCATACGAGTCGGGTAACAACTTTTAGATTCCCACGAGTTGTTACTCGAAGCTGTATGTATCGGGTAACAACTTTTAGATTCCCAAGAGTTGTTACTCGAAACTGTATGAGTCGGGTAACAACTTTAAAAATCCCGAGAGTTGTTACTCGAAACCATACGAGTCGGGTAACAACTTTTAGATTGCCATTAGTTGTTACTCGAAACGGTATGAGTCGGGTAACAACTTTAAAAATCCCGAGAGTTGTTACTCGAAACCATACGAGTCGGGTAACAACTTTAAAAATCCCGAGAGTTGTTACTCGAAACCACACGAGTCGGGTAACAACTTTTAGATTGCCATTAGTTGTTACTCGAAGCTGTATGTATCGGGTAACAACTTTTAGATTGCCATTAGTTGTTACTCGAAGCTGTATGTATCGGGTAACAACTTTTAGATTCCCACGAGTTGTTACTCGAAACCACAACTATCGGGTAACAACTTTCAAATTCCCATGAGTTGTTACCCGCAATAATACAAAATTGGATAGAATCCCACCCACTCAAACACAAAAACACCCCCACGCCTCCAGGGGAAATCTGGGAGGCGCGGGGGGTTGTGGGAGCCTGGCAGGGCTCTTTATTCATTTATGTAAGTATTCCCGAATCGAGAGTGTCGTGACAAGGTAAGAGGCACATGGCAGTGTACCGTTTTCGTATTACCTAGTGCGATCCTAGCCGGCTGATTTGACGGATAGGATTTGGTCGATCGGGAGGTAGATTGAATATTTTGAGTGCATCGGTTGGATGGCGATGGTTTGGTTGAGTTGGATAGGGGATGTTACGACGGCGATGATTTCGTCGCTGCGTAATTTGTCCTCTGAGTCATAGTGTTCGAATGTGATTGCGAGTGGCTTTGAAGACACATAGTGGTCATGTAGTATATGTTCCACTTGTTGTTTGGGCATGATTGTTGTTTCTTGTTGTGATGCGAAATCTGGCAGGATGAACGCATCGATAAATGAGTTGGATAGTTTGCTTAATTTGTTGAGTGTGTTTTGTAATGGTGCATTGTTAAATGGTATCTCCATGTGGATTCTCCTCCCCGAACGTTTGTTTGTATCTATAGTATACGAACTTTTGTTCGCCTCGTCAAGAACAAAATTAAAGAAAATAAAATTAAAATTTTAAAAGTTTAATATTACAAGTAGATTAATATTGTCAGCGCTTCCATCGGAGTTAGTTGCAAATTATTTAAGCAATATTTTTATATAATGATCCAAAAACCTTGTAAAATCAAATTTATCTCGAGTTTAATCTTTGATAAATGTCGTTTTTTTGTTATACTTAAATAGTAATATAAAAGGGGGTGTGTGAATGGCAAAGTCGACTTTAGAGGTGATCCAGGCGATTGAGGATCGGGCTGCTACAATTGACCAGGAATATAAAAAGCAAATAGAAGAGCTGGAAGAGCGTCAACGAGAGCGTTTGGAAAGTGAAACGGCATTATTAAATACAGAACATGAGCAATCATTGAATGAATTTAAGGAACAGTTAGAACAAGAACTGGAAGATGCCAAAGCTGCGTTAGCGAAGACCCAGGCGCAATATAAGGAGCAGACCGATGATGCGATGACCGGTTTGCGAGACGAATTAATACACAATATAGTCATAGAGGTGGTGAATAAATATGGCAATTAGCCCAATGAAACGCATTAGTTTACTTGCACCTGAAGGATACGTCGATGATGTATTAACGGTGATGCAAGGGTTGCAACAAGTCGAAATTATCGACCTGCGCGATGCTGTTCAATGGGATGGGGTAGACGATAACACGGAAGAGTTAATTGATGAGTATGCCAAGGATCATGAATTAACTACTCCGGAATTAATTGAAGAATATGAAACGCGTGTGCATCAAATTGAGCGTGCGATTGAACAAGTTTCAAAATTTGTTCCCCAACCTTCATTTATTCAGCGTATGAAAGCAGGTAAGCGTGAAGTGACTTACCGACAAATTGAGATTCATGGTGAGCACTTTGACGAAGAGAAAATTGTGACGGATACACTCAATAAAGTTAAACGCCTTAATATTCTTGAGGATGATTTAGAGGTGTACCGTGAAGAGATTGATGCATTGTACCGCTGGCGTCATTTAGAAATTACGCCGAAGCGTTTGCGTCAATTTAATTATGTCACAGGAGTTATTGGTCGTGTACCGACAACGAGTGAAGATGAGATTATCAATCACTTGAAGGAAGATGATGATTTCAAGTATGAAACCGTATTTGCCGATGAAAACGATTACGGTATCATCGTTTTAAGTTATGGTCGTGACCGCAATGAAATTATTAATGAATTAAAACAATATCAATTTGTGCCTTTTAATTATTATGATGAGTTACTGCCTTCTGAAAAGATTGATCAATATGAGATTTTAACACAAGGTGCTAAAGAAGAACGACTCAAAATCATTAATGAATTAAAGGAATCCAAACAAATTCTCGAGGATTTACATCTTCAATATGAATACGTCAACAATCTAACGACGCGTGAAAAAGCAAAGCATAGTTTTGCGCGCTCGAAGCATTTAGTTGCGATTCAAGGTTGGATTGAAGCGGAAAATTCCGAACATTTCCTGAATTTACTCAACCGTGAAATTGACGAAGATATTTTAGTTAAAATGGACGAACCAAAAGAAGAGCACTATAAAGCAGTGCCGACGAAATTGAAGAATAACAAAATCGTAAAGCCATTTGAAATGCTGACGAATATGTACGGGACACCAAATTATGATGAAGTTGACCCAACCCCATTAGTCATGCCATTTTATGCTTTATTCTTTGGGATGATGCTGGCAGATTTAGGATATGGATTAATACTACTACTTGGTTCTGCCATCCCGTTACTGACTTTTAAATTGGATGAAGGTCAAAAGAATACCTTGATGTTAGTTTTAACACTAGCTGTATCTACGATGATCTGGGGTGTGATTTACGGATCGGTCTTCGGATTTACGGTTGGTTGGATGCAAATTGTTGACCTCCAGGCATCGGTAATGGAAGTGATGATTTTCTCAATGGGAATTGGATTACTTCATATGGGAATTGCCTTTGGAATCAATACTTATCTCCAATTTAAAAAGAAAGAGTATGGACTCGGATTTGCCGAGGGGCTGCATTGGATCATTGTTATCTTTGCTGTCATCATGATGTTAGCAGGTTCATTCTTTGAACCATTAGCGTTCTTATTTAATATTGGAATCGGCGCTTTGATTATTAGTTTTATCGGGATGTTTGTGGCTTACGTAGTTGATGCTGGAAGCATTTCAGGTTTAGGTGCTGGTTTACTTGGTTTAATTAATGGGGTTAGTTATTTCGGTGATGTGATTAGTTATTCGCGTCTGATGGCACTGGGGTTATCTGGTGTATCGATTGGTGCGGCATTTAACTTAATTATTGAACAATTACCTCCAGCTGCTCGTTTTACGATTGGACTATTACTATTTGCGGGACTTCACTTGTTTAACATGTTCTTATCATTACTAACAGGTGCAGTTCACAGTTTACGTCTGATATTCGTGGAGTTCTTTGGTAAATTCTACACAGGACAAGGTCGAGCATTTAAACCGTTAGAGGTTGAAGAGAAGTACGTTACGATTAAAGATAGAAATCAAGAGGAGAGATAGAATGGAATTTATATATGAATATGGCGGTACTATTTTAGCAGGTATCGGAGTATTTTTAGCGGTATCATTATGTGGGATTGCTTCAGGTCGCGGTTTAGGTCGCGTTGGTGAATCAGCTGCAGCGTTACTTAAGGAAGAACCTGAAAAGTTCGCCCAAGCACTAATTTTACAATTAATGCCAGCGTCACAAGGTTTATACGGATTCGTTATCGGGTTCTTAATCTGGTTACAAATGGGTGACGGGTTAACATTACAAGCTGGATTTGGTTTATTAATTGCGGCATTACCAATTGCATTTGTTGGTTATTATACAGCTGGAAACCAAGCGGACGTTGCGGTTGCTTCAATGGGAATTTTAGCAAAACGTCCTGAAGAGAACTCGCGTGGTATTATTTTATGTTCGATGGTTGAGATGTATGCCATCTTAGCATTCGCAATGTCATTCTTATTAATCTAATCCAAATTTCTACCGGATAACTACTATTAATAAGGAGGGAATTGAATGAGCGAATTTACACAATTAGAGAGATCGGTCATTGACCAAGCCCACCATCGCGGCGAGAAGGCCGTGGAAAGAGCAAGACATCGCCTAGAGAGTGAATACGAAAATCAACTAGACGACCGTCAGGAACAGATGACAACACGCTTTCATGATGAGAAAGCGCGCTTACGTAAAGAGTTGGAGCAACAAACGCAACAATTACAAAATAAGCGCCGTTTATTATCGTTGGAAGCCAAACAAAATATTTTAACGGAATTATTTGCTTCAGCAGCACAGCGCATGAATCATTGGTCGAGAGAGGAACAATTATCTTTTCTCTATCAAGTATTGAATAAATATCAAGCATCGAACTTTTCAATTAAATTTGGTGAATATACAAGAAATCAGCTAACTGATGAAGATATTCACGCATTATATGAAAATTTCCAAGACATTCAAGTCGATGACACGGTTTATCCACGTCAAGGTGGTTTTGTGATTACACAAGGGCGCATTGATTATAATTATTTATATGGCAATTTGGTCCAAGCGTCTAAAGAGGATTTAGGTGCACAAATTGCGAGTCGTGTCTTTGATAAGGATTAGGTGATAATGATGCGTCAGAAAGATTACACAACAGTGAATACATTAATTGACGTTTATTCTGAGGATTTACTGACACCTGAGGATTTTGAATTCTTATTAAATGCGACAACGACGAGTTCGATCATGGATGTTTTAGCGGATACGAAATATCGGATGGAAGAGCATCACTTAAATGACGGCGTGAAAATTGACCGTGTGTTAATGGACCGCCTCATCCAAACGTACCGTTTTGCGTATACTGAGAGTCCAATACCTGAAATTGTCGATATCTTCGGTGCGCGTTATATGTATCATAATTTAAAAGTCATGCTTAAAGACATTATCTTAGACGTCGATCATGAATATCTCCGTATTCCAATCGGCCGATTTGACTTTGATACATTACAACATATTGCCCAAACAAGGGAATCAACGCGTCTACCTCAACAGATGATTGATTTGATTAATGATGTACATCACGAGGCGGAAGATTATCAATCTTCAGAAGCGATTGATATTGGTTTTGATATGGCGTATTTCGATCATATTAAAGCCGTCAGCAAAGAGTATGGTAGTGGTGATACAGATGCCATCGTCCAAGCGATTATTGAATTTTATAACATCACAACGTTAATTCGGGCTAAGCGTCAACAACAAACCCGCAGTTTTATGATCGAAGCTTACACGAGCCAAGGGCTATTTACGCTGGATGAGTATTTGGAAATCTTAGAAGAAAATGATTACCACCGTTGGTACAATACTTTTACAGAATTGCCTTATAATGGGGAAATTAACGCTGCGATCGAACGATTAGTGGCGGGTGAGTTGTCGATAGGTGAGTTGGAGAAGCTGAAGGATGTTTATATCGAGGGATTATTCCGCGAGAAGCGTTTTAGTAATACGTTGGGCTTGAATATGCTGTCATATATTAATGCGCGTGAGATGGAAGTGACGAATTTGCGCTTGATTTTGGTTGGGCGTGTCAATAGTTTGTCACGTGAACAAATTGAGGAAAGGATGCGTCCGGTTTATGGCAACTAAATTTAAAATTGCAGTTGTAGGATTGGCCGATGCGATCCTACCATTTAAAATGATCGGTTTCGAGACACATAGTGTGGTTAACGGCGAAGAGGCCGGCGAAATGATTGATTTATTATCCGAGTCGGGTGACTACGGAATTATTTATTTGACGGAAGATATGGCTGCCCAAATTCCTGAGAAGATCCGCGATTATGATGCGGTGATGACGCCGGCGGTAATTTTAATTCCTACACATAAAGAGCAGTTAGGGATTGGCTTAGCGCGTATTCAGGAAAATGTTGAAAAGGCTGTTGGAGCGGACATATTATAACGATTGAGATAGAAGGAGGGGGACATTTGAATCAAGGACAAGTGAGGAAAGTTTCGGGGCCGTTAATTGAAGCGTCGGGCATGGAGAATGCGCATGTGCGTGATATGGTCAAGGTTGGCCGTTTACAATTGATTGGTGAAATTATCCAAATGAAAGACGATACAGCGTCGATTCAAGTTTATGAAGAAACGTCTGGGATTGCCATCGGTGAGCCGGTTGTTACAACTGGGGAACCGTTGTCTGTTGAATTAGGGCCAGGATTAATGTCACAAATGTTTGATGGGATTCAACGTCCATTAGCAAAATATGAGGAAATTACAGGGACAGAATATTTAACCAGAGGGGTTGAAGTGCCCATCTTAGACGGTGAAGCCGTATGGGATTTGACTGTTAAAGTAGAAGTTGGTCAATCTGTTTCTGGTGGTGACATTATTGGGAGTGTGCCAGAAACACCGGTAGTGGATCATAAAATTATGGTACCTGTCAACGTTTCAGGGACAGTAACTTGGGTTGCTGAATCGGGTAAATATACCATTAATGATGTCATTTATAAAATTGAAAAAGAGGACGGAACAGAGTTCGAAGGTACAATGGTTCAAAAATGGCCAGTACGTACAGGACGTCCTTACAAACAAAAATTAGCTCCGAAAAACCCATTAATTACGGGACAACGTGTCATTGACACATTCTTCCCAGTAACTAAAGGGGGAGCGGCTGCGATTCCAGGTCCATTCGGAGCTGGTAAAACAGTAATTCAACACCAAATTGCCAAATATTCCGATGTGGATATTGTGGTTTATGTTGGTTGTGGTGAGCGTGGGAATGAGATGACGGAAGTATTAAATGAGTTCCCGAAATTAGTGGACCCGAATACGGGTGAATCATTAATGGCGCGTACGATTTTAATTGCGAATACATCGAATATGCCCGTTGCGGCGCGTGAAGCGTCAATTTATACAGGGATTACGATTGCGGAATATTTCCGTGATATGGGATATTCTGTTGCAATTATGGCTGACTCAACGTCACGTTGGGCAGAGGCATTGCGTGAAATGTCAGGTCGTCTAGAAGAAATGCCAGGGGACGAAGGTTATCCTGCTTATTTAGGTAGCCGTTTAGCGGAATATTATGAGCGTGCGGGTCAAGTTCAGCCTTTAGGTGAAGGTGTTGAACCGGGGTCAGTTACAGCAATTTCAGCGGTATCACCTCCAGGGGGAGATACGTCAGAACCTGTGACGCAAAATACATTGCGTGTTGTGAAGGTGTTCTGGGGACTGGATGCTAACCTTTCTCGTCGCCGTCACTTCCCAGCGGTTAACTGGTTAGAATCTTATTCATTATATATTGAAGATATCGAGGAACAAATTGGGGAACGGTTCGACGTGGATTGGGCAACCATGGTTTCTGAGGGAATGACGATTTTACAAAAGGAATCGGAACTCGAAGAAATTGTGCAGTTAGTAGGAATTGAGTCCCTTTCGGAACGTGACCGAATTACGATGAACACGGCTCGTATGCTTCGTGAAGACTACCTACAACAAAACGCGTATGATGACGTGGATACCTATACCTCATTTAAAAAACAAATTGCTATGTTGACGAATATTTTATACTTCGATAAAGAGGCGCGTGATACGTTTGAATTGGGTGCGACATTGAAGGATATTATGAATAATACGGGCGAGTTGCGTGACCGTATTGCGCGTAGTAAATTTATTGAGGAAGAAAACCTTGGCGAAATTACGGCGCTGAAGCGTGAGATTGATCTCACAATGCGTCAAATCTTACAAAGTGGAGGGGAGGGATAGTATGGCACACATTAAAGAATATCGTACATCAACACAAGTTGAAGGTCCATTGATGCTCGTTGAAGGTGTTCAAGAAGCACAGTTTAACGAATTAGTGGAAATTGAATTAAAAGACGGCGAAAAACGTCGTGGGCAAGTGCTTGAATTAGACGGTGAAACAGCGGTCGTTCAGTTGTTCGAAGGGTCTCAAGGAATCAACTTACGTGATACGAAGGTAAGATTCACAGGACGTCCGTTGGCACTGGGTGTATCGGAAGATATGATCGGACGCGTCTTTGATGGAATGGGCGAAGTCATTGATGGCGGTCCGGAATTAATTCCTGAAAAGCGCCTGGATATCGAAGGTGAAGCCATTAATCCCGTTTCCCGTGAATATCCGGATGAATTTATCCAAACGGGTATTTCTTCAATTGACCACTTAAATACATTAGTGCGTGGTCAAAAGTTACCGATTTTCTCTGCTTCTGGTTTACCTCACCAAGACTTGGCTGCTCAAATTGCGCGTCAAGCGAGTGTATTAAATACAGACGAGAACTTCGCGGTTGTTTTTGCTGCGATGGGGGTAACCTTTGAAGAGTCGCAATATTTCGTCAATGAATTGCGTGACTCGGGGGCATTAGACCGTTCAGTTTTATTTTTAAACTTGGCGAATGACCCGTCAATCGAACGACTCGCAACACCTAAAATTGCGTTGACGACAGCGGAATATTTAGCCTTTGAAAAAGGAATGCATGTCTTAGTGATTATGACGGATATCACAAACTACTGTGAAGCGTTACGTGAAGTATCAGCGGCACGCCGTGAAGTACCTGGACGCCGTGGTTATCCTGGTTATTTATATACGAACCTGGCGACTTTATATGAGCGCGCGGGACGTTTAAATGGTAAAGAAGGTTCAGTAACACAATTACCAATCTTAACGATGCCAGAAGAAGATATCACGCATCCAATTCCTGACTTAACGGGTTATATTACCGAAGGCCAAATTATTTTATCGCGTGACTTATATAATAAAGGTTACCGTCCACCGGTTGATGTATTGCCATCACTGTCACGTTTGAAAGATGACGGAATCGGCGAAGGTAAAACGCGTGAAGATCACTCAGCAACGATGAACCAAGTGTTCGCCGCTTACGCTGAAGGTAAAGAAGCCGTTGAACTATCTGCGGTGTTAGGTGAATCAGCACTATCTGAAACGGACCGTAAATATGTGGACTTCGCAAACCGCTTTGAAGAGGAATATATTAATCAAGGATCGCGCACGAATCGTACGATTTACGAGTCGCTCGATTTAGCCTGGGAGTTATTGGATATCTTACCGCGAACGGAACTAAAACGTATCCGTGGTGCAATGATTGACAAATATCTTCCAAATAAGGAGTGATTGCTTTGGCAAAACTAAATGTCAAACCAACCCGTGGCGAATTGGCGAAGTTAAAGGACCGCTTATCATTAGCGACCCGAGGCCATAAATTGTTGAAGGATAAGCAAGATGAATTAATGCGTCAATTCATCATTTTGATCCGTCAAAATAATGAATTACGACAGTCCGTCGAAGCGAAATTAGTCGCTGCGATGCAAGAATTTACGCTGGCCAAAACGCTCGAAACCGACCAGATCGTTCAGGAGATTTTCTCCGTCCCTAACAAGGAAGTCGATTTATATATCGACGAAGAAACGATCATGAGCGTCGGCGTCCCAAGGTTCCACATCGATGTTTCTGACACAGCGAAAAAGTCGGACATGGAATATTCCTATCTCGCATCGAACAGTGGAATGGACGACGCCATCGAAGCAACCGAATCCTCGCTTAATGAGCTACTGGAGTTGGCCGAAATTGAAAAAACCTGTCAGCTAATGGCAGACGAAATCGAAAAGACGCGCCGCCGAGTGAACGGACTGGAATACCAAACCATTCCCAACCTCGAAGAAACGATTCATTTCATCGAAATGAAACTTGAGGAAGCCGAACGCGCCTCAATCACGCGCATGATGAAAGTTAAAGATATGAACTAAGTTTATATTGATGGGACTGCCGAAAGGCAGTCTTTTTTGGTGGGGGAAGTAAGGCAGAGGGAAGGGGGACCATATCAGAATTTTAGTGTGTTGGTTGTTTGAGTTGGCGGGGGCGCAACAACAAACAAAGTGTGTGTTGTTTGCGTTGGACCGCTGAAACAACCAACAGAATCGGCTGATATGCTAACCTTGCGTTCGACTACAAACAAAGGAATCAAAAGGAAAGAGTTGCGTCCGCAACTCTACCTCTTCTATGATGTAGCTTTTAGGCTGAGCCTAAAAGCATCCTTAAAATTAGGAAGTCAATTTCTTAAGAAATTGACCACTGCGTTGAAATTCCACTGTTTGGTATTGGGTCTAAGATATTTGAGGAGAATTTTAATTCTAGTTTGGCTGAAATGTTGGTTGTTTGCAGGGGACTTGCTAGAACAACAAACAAAGTATTGGTTGTTCGCCGTCGGATCATGAAACAACTAATGAAACAGGCGATAGTGTTGGTTGTTTGCGGTGGGATTTTGAAACAGCCAACAAAGTGTGTGTTGTTTGCGTTGGAACGGAGAAACAACCAACACATTGAGCGAGAGAACATACGATAGGGGCTGGGCAAAAAGTCCCAAATAAACAACCAGCGAACTCAAAACCAATAGAGTTCGCTGGTTGTTTTTATGCATTGAATTTTTTGACGTGTTTTCCCTCATTTTAACGGCACCCCTTCGGATC
>JACBXN010000021.1 GCA_015863215.1 Aerococcaceae bacterium DSM 111176 | reverse complement strand
CGACCTCTATCTATACGAAACAATTATAACTCATTAGAGTTATAGGTTTAAGTCAGCCTTAATTGACAAATACACAAAAGAAAAAGATTAGTCAATTAAGACTAATCATATTATACGAGGAGGATGTCATGAACCGAATCCATGCAATTGATGGCGTGAAAATGATTGGGATTATTTCAATTATTCTCTATCATCTTTGGCCAAGCATTTTTTCAGGCGGTTTTTTATTTGTGAATACATTTCTAGTTATTTCTGGATATTTTGCCGCTAATAAATTAGAACAACTAACATTCGAACATAAATACAGAAAATTAGGTAATTATTTAAAGAATAGTCTTGACCGTCTTTGGATTCCATTATTTTGGATGACTTTGTTGATTATGGTTTTCCTGTTTTATTTTAATCGTAGTCTACTCGGCTCACTGCGCAATGATATTATTTCAAGTTTATTATTTTCAAGTAATATTTTTCAACTTGCATCCGAACGTTCTTACTTTGCGGATATGGCGTTGCAGTCGCCTTTTACTCATTTATGGTATATTGCGATTCATATGCAGTCATTAATTGTATCAGTGATTATCATTTTAATTACTAACTTCAAGCCTACTCGAAAAGAATTCAAAGTATTGCTATGGATGATCATAGTGTTAGCTTCTCATCTAACTTATATTATGTTGTATGACCCAAGCAGTGATCCAACGAATGTTTATTATGGTTTCCTCACAAGGTTCTCTTCGTTTGCTGGTGGGATTTTAGTTTATTATTTTGCTCCCTTTTTCGACCGATTTATGGCAGAATTCGATTATGCTTTGAAGCAAACTTCGATGATGGTATTAACATTACTCATGTTATTAGTGATGGTTGGTCTTTCTCTAGTAATCACTGATACAGATCCTACTACCTATCAAGTTTGGTTGTCGTATTTTAATATCGCATCGATGATTTTCGTTATAGCCTCGAGATATCAAGACACTTTAGTTGAGCCTCTTTTTGATAATAAAGTAGTTTCTTATTTTGGAAACGCAACATACAGTCATTATCTATGGTATTATCCAGTGATTGTTTTTAGTTCTAGCTATATACGAGCTTTTGACAATGTAAATATTTTGCACCTCATTACATTTGCTTTTGTATTAGTCGTAAGTTTTGTATTTTATCAAATTATTGAAAAGAAACGTTTATATATTCCATTTTTAACTCAGTTGGATTTCAAAAAAGACTTTACTTGGGTAAAATCACATCCATTTAGAATTAATAACCTGTTTTTCTTTGCAGTTTTAGCTTTATTTGTTGTAGTTATCAGAGCTTCGGGAAATAATAAACCACTGGCTTTACTACAATTGGAGTATAATTTTTATCAAAACCAACCCAATGTCGGAAACCTCGCTTACCCTGGGATGGAGTATATGGGCGCGGTACAGGATGATATGATTGAATTGGACGGAGCACTTGAGACAGATTTCATGAATGAATATGAATTTGAGTCTCCTGTTGAACTAGCTATCGAGTGGGATCCTCAACCGTTAATGGATGCGACAAGCGAATTAGGTGAAGAAAATCAGGCAATCATTGCAGAAGTTACAGAAAATAATTCTGATGTGGTTGAATTGTTGGATACCAATGAAATACTGTTTGCGGCAACAACACCTGTCACATTCTTCGGTGATTCATTAATTCTATTGTCAGGTGATGCGAACACTTCTTTATTCCTTGAAGGTAATAGTTTTGGTTATGAGAGTTTGCAAGTATGGGATTCATATCCTTATGTAGAGGAAATAATGGATAATGGTGAATTACATGAAAATGTAGTCATTAATTTGGGTACTAATGCTGGACTGGATGAAATCGGTATGGAAACATTAATAGAGTTAGTTGGAGACCGTGAAGTTTATTTGGTCAGTACCAATTCAGCGGTAGAACATGTACAAGAAGTAAATGATGTAATCGATCAAATGGTTGAACAATATCCAAACGTTCATCTTGTCGACTGGCATGAGCATTCACAGGAACATCCTGAATATTATGATGGCGATGATATTCATTTATCACCTGAAGGAAAGAATGAATATGCAGCCCTAGTTGTTAGAACGATGATGGATGTGGAAAATCGTAATTAAATTATTTAGGAAGAGGCAGAATTGTCTCTTCTTTTTTCTTCATTGATGGTTTGAATTATTAATGAGAAGTAGCGCAATTTATGCTACTTCACAAAATATCAAATGCGTAGTCGCGCAATTCATGCTACTTACCAAAACCAAATTTCAAATAAAAAAATAAGCTGAAGAGTGAAACTCCCCAGCTTATTTTTAATAAAATTATTTTTTCAAATTCTTAATCAAAGCTTCGGTAAATTCAGTAGTACTTGCAGTACCGTTAACGTCTGCTGTACGTGTTGCTGGATTTTTTAGCATTTCTTCTAGAGCATCACGAATCATATCTGCTTCTTTTTGAAGATCCATGTATTCTAGCATCATGACTGCGGATAAAATTAAAGCGGTTGGATTTGCTTTGTTTTGACCAGCGATATCTGGTGCTGAACCATGAACGGCTTCAAAGATAGCAATATCGTCACCAATATTAGCTCCTGGGATTAAACCAAGTCCTCCTACTAAACCAGCACATAAGTCAGATAGAATATCACCGTATAAGTTTTGCGTTAAAATGATGTGATATCTTTCTGGATACATTACTAATTGCATACACATATTGTCGATTAAAACTTCTTCTAATTCGATATTAGCAAACTCTGATGCAACTTCACGAGCCACGTCTAAGAATAAACCATCGGTTAATTTCATAATATTGGCTTTTGTAACGACAGTTACTTTGTCTGCGCCTGTTTTTTCAGCGTATTCAAATGCTTTACGTGCGATACGTTCTGAACCTTGACGTGTAATTACTTTAATTGAGTGCATTTCGTCATCCGAAATCTTCTCTTCCATTCCAGCGTACAAGTCTTCTGTGTTTTCACGGAAAATAATATGGTCGATATTATCATAACGTGTTTCTACACCCTCATGGCTTTGAACCGGACGCATATTTGTATAAAGATCATATTCTTTACGTAATTGGACATTAATTGAACGGAATCCTTTACCGATTGGTGTTGTGATTGGTCCTTTAATGGCAATTTTATTTCTTGAAATACTTTCTAATACATTTGCTGGTAGTAATTCACCAGTTGTTTCATACGCAATCTGGCCAGCAACTACCTCTTCAAACTTAATCGGAGCTCCTGTTGCTTCCACTACTTGTTGCATGGATTTTGAAATTTCTAAACCAATCCCGTCTCCAGGAATTAAGGTTACACTTTGCATAATTATCCTCCTTAATTAACGATAGGCATTAAACCAAAGATGTGTCCGAAGATCACATAGATAACGAAAATACCTAATGAGATAATACCGGCTTTCTTTTGCCATGGTCCCATTTCTACATCGGTCATACCAAGTAATACGTAAACGAATGGTACTAATGGACTTAATAAGTGGAATGCTTGACCGAATAATGATGCGAACGTTAATTGTAGCGGTGTAAATCCAATCGCATAACCTGCTTCAGCAAGAACTGGCATTACTCCGTAGTAGAATGCATCGTTGTTTAAGAAATAAGTACCCGGTACAGAAATTAAAGCAACGATAAATCCGTAAACAGCACCCCATGAATCAGGAATGATATTTACCAGTGACATTGCAATCGCATCAGACATTCCTGTTTCTTGTAAGATACCCATAAATACACCAGCAGCAAATACTGTTAATACAACGTTATTTGCTTCAGATGCATTACCATCGATACGTGATTTTTGGTCAGAAATACTTGGGTAGTTAACCATTAAGGCTAAAATCGTACCCATCATAAAGATAATTGCTGATGGAATAATATCTATAACTAGTAAAACGATTGCTGCAATTGTAATAACAAAGTTGATCCAAACGTTTTTAGGACGACGTAAAGCAAGCGTCTCTGGATCATCAATCACTGTCATTTCTTCAATTTGGGCATCAGTTAATTCTACAACACCGATACGTTTCCGTTCGCTTCTACCCATCATAATAGCTACTGCAATCATATAAATTGACGCAATAATCATTAATGGTACAAGACCTTGCATAACTACGTTGGTTTCAACGTTCATCACGGCAATCGCACGTGCTGTTGGTCCACCCCAAGGTAATAAGTTAATAATTGAGTGAGATGTCATTGTTAACACTGCTAAGTCTAATGTTTTCATACCTAATCGTCTATAGATAGGCACAAATGCTGTTGCTACAATAATCATTGTCGTAGTTCCGTCACCGTTTAGTGATACTGCAATTGTTAATAGAACAGTTGCTAACATAACTTTTAATGGATCACCTTTAGCAAAGCGAATCATCGCGTTTGATAATGGATCGAATAATCCAGCATCAATCATTATTGAGAACATATAAATGGCGAAGAATAACATAACACCCGTAGATGCTGTTGTCATTAATCCATCAAATGCTGCTTGCCCGATATCTATTGACCATAAACCAAACAATTGACCTACGATGGCCCACACAACTGGTAAGATTCCTAAACCAGCAAAAGGCGTCACCTTTTTAGTCATAATTAAAACCATGAAAATTACTATTAGAGAATAACCCATAAATGCAATCATTTATCCACTTCCTTACTAGCTATAAGCTATATTATAATAATTAGAATAATCTAATATTTGTTCTCTATTTATCAATTATAGTCAAATGTTATTAAATCTCAAGCAAATTTTGATTTTTCTGTGAATTTTGTAACATTACCTAACACACTATTTTTCGATTAGTTCAACATATTTACAATAATAAGATTTGTTAGTCAATATTTGATAAGGCTTACAACTTTGACCCAATAGTATTCATTAGAATCCACTACTAATTTAGTAATATCAAAAGAATAAAATTTATATTTTATGTACTTTTCGGCCCATATATACCTTAGATATCGAGTATACCTTGTAACTACTTGTATATACAATACACAAAGAATTGCCATATAATCTCGAATTAACTGTCACAAATGTGATTTTATCTATCATTGTAAATTAATGCGATTCTTCAGAATTTACCGTTATATCCTTCTGTATTATTTAATTCTAATATAATAAGTGGTAAATCCTTGAGATCCTCCATATATAAGCAAAACGAGATCCACAATTAGCGTGAATCTCGTTTAAGTTAATACATCTAAAGCTTTAATTTTTAACTTAGTAAGTTAAACCGAATCCTTTATAGTATTTGTTTCCTTCTGAATCTTCATATCCATAAGTCATACCCGGGCGTAAATATTTATCTTTATCATAACCAGGAACGTCGTTACGTGTGACACATACACCATGTTCATCAACTGCAATAACTTGTTCATTCTTAGGTAACGTAATTGGTAAGACACCCTCTGCTTTAGCACGTCCGAATAGAACTTCTAATGTAGCAGTTGGATCTGTTTCATAAATTGCAACCAATCCATCTGAATATGGTTCAACATTATCTAAAATCCAAGGAATTGTTACGTTAACAACAGAAACTACTGGTATGTCATTTGCTTGAGCATAACGAACAATCTCATCACGTTTAACTTGCTCACTTAAAGTTGTTTCTTTATAAGTATCGCCATTTAAAGCAATATTAATTTTCTCTTCACATAATGTTAATTCTAAGAAACCTGGTGTTGCGTTGAAATAGTCACCTGTTACTGGGTACATCATGAAGATCACGGCGTCTGCTTCTTTGTAGTCTTCAACTACATTGAATCCAGCATCTTTAGCGGCTTTAACTGTATTCTCACCGTATTTCGCACCTTTTTCAGCATCTTTATGGAATCCAGCGATGTATACTTTTTTATCTTCAGATAATGGTAAGACATTTTTATTCTTCAATACTGTGACTGATTTTTGATGTACTTCATGAGCATATGCTTTCATTTCGCCAGAATCTTCAACTGCTTTCGCTGCTGCTTCTGGATCGACGTAAGTCTCACTATCAAACACGCCTAATGCAAACATTTCTTTAAGTAAACGTACATTGGCTGCATCAATACGATTCATTGAAATCCAACCTTTGTCGATTGCTTCAACAATTTTTTGTGGCTCATTGTGTGCGGCGATTAAATCCGTTCCTGCATTGATTGCTTTAGCATGACGTGCAGGTTCATTTTTATCTTCCACACCCCAAGGAGTTGAGTCTGTTACACCTGTATCTGAGTTAACATACCCTTCGAATCCCATTTGATCACGTAATAAATCATTTAAGATATAATGGTTAAATGTCATTCCCACTTCTTCAAATGGAATTATCTCGCCTTTATATTCTTGGAAACTTGATTTATCAATTGAAGGCGCTGAGTAGTAAGGCATAATTGATGCCGGTTGTTCAGCAATAGCACGCTCGAATGGTTTTAAATGGTAATCTTCCAATGCTCCTGGTGTACGGTAAACATTCCATTTACCTTCTTTATAATGTGGGTCAAATCCATTTTCACGCGCCCCACCACCTGGGAAGTGTTTCACTGTCATCGTTACTGAATCTGATGTAATTTCAGGCCCTTGAATTCCTTTAATTAAACGTGAAATAATTTCTCCAATTACTTCAGGATCCTCACCAAAAGTACCGAAAGTACGTTGCCATCTCGGGTCTGTTGTCACGTCTGCCATGTAGAAGTATCCTTTACGAACACCGACATTTTTGAAGTCATGACGAACAGATTCTGCCATTTTGTCGGCAATGGTATAATCTCCTGTTCCCATTACTGCAGCCGCAACTCCTAGTGTACCTGGGAATAAAGTATAAGCTCCTTCAGATTTGTCCCCTTCAAGTGTTGCTTCAGAATTTTCATTTCGTGAGTTTGATAGGAATAGTCCAGGAATACCTAAACGTGTTTTTTCAGCAACTTCTTGGACTGCATTGACCCATTCAGCAGTTTCCTTAGCTGGCATATTTTCACGGAAAATAAAGTGGCGTAATTTTAAGCGCTCAATTGTTTCAGTAGTTGGAAAACGGTCAGTACGTTTTGAAATTGAACCATCAGCTTTTTCAAACTTTTCGTTAAGAATTCCTGTTTCGCCTTCTTCATTAGTCGTATGCCCCGGTAATAATTGATAGTTTAACATCATACCTGCTTTTTCTTCCTTAGTCATTTGAGCAACTAGGTCTTTAGCACGCTCTTCAGGGCTTAATCTCCAGTCCTCATAAGCATCTAATTTACCATTTCCGTTTAAATCTTTAAATTTTAACCCATCAACTTCAATAATCTCTTTATGACGTGTTTCTAAATGTGGTTGATTCATCGCTATTATCCTTTCTTATTTAAATGCAGCAACAACTTGACTAATTTCATCTGCCCATACATCTAATGGCATTGCATATTCAATAATCGCTGGATAATCACCAAAATAAGTTGGTGCATCCGCTATGCCATCCGCAAATAATGAAGTGGAATGATCTTCATAAATATTCTTAATATGGAGGAAAGTAATGTTTTCTTTCAGCAAGTCGTAAGCTTTATCCATACTTTCACCAGCAATGTGCCAGTTACCAATATCAAATGTATGGCCAACGTCAAAACCTTTATTGTGAATTGTATTTAACACATTTTTAACAGTTCCAGCAAAACCTGTTGTCTCTGATTGGTCATTTTCTAAACTGAGTGTCATATTTGCATCAGCTAATGTAGATTTAACGCTTTCAAAATCTAAGTCAACAACTGCTTCATGATTACCAATAGTCATTTTAATGTTTTCACAGTTCAATTTTTGAGCTAATTTAACAAAATTTTGAAAATCTGGATTAACAGCATTGTCAATAATAAAATCCTCAGGAACAGATAAATAGTGTTTCCACCCTGTTTTCTCTTGAATACTTAAATATTCGTCAATTTCCTCGACCATTTTATCAGGATTAAACAATTCCAAACGATATTCAATCCCCGTAATATTTGAGTTATCTAAGTTTACGAGTTCTTGAACCACATCAAATTGCGACAAACCATCCGCTTGACCAATAATTGTGTTGATTACAACTTCTGTCATAACGCTCCTCCTCTGTTTCATTCATTCTATATTTTAGCACATTTTGGAAACGTGTACATCCTTTTTCGTCAAAAACATCAGACATCTTAGTGAAAAGCCATTGTAACTACTTTAAATTTTCATTTTCTCTTTACTCTCATCTGATGAATACTTATGATAGAATAAAGAAAAGAATATTGGAGGCGTATACATGGAATATATTACTTTGCATAATCAGGTAGAAATCCCAATTGTTGGTTTTGGAGTCTTTAAAGTTGCAACAAACGAGACAGCAACGATCGTTGAACAAGCATTGGCAAATGGTTACCGCTCAATTGATACAGCACAACGTTATTTCAATGAAGAAGGCGTTGGTATTGGGATTAAAAATAGTGGTATCCCCCGTGACGAAATCTTTATTACAAGTAAAGTATGGCATACGGATGGTGGTGACCACCGAGCAATGGACTCAATTGATGGTACGCTGAATCGTCTTCAATTAGACTACATTGATCTTATGTTGATTCATCAACCATTTGGTGATTACTATGGTATTTACCGTGCCTTAGAAAAAGCTTACCGCCAAGGAAAAGTACGAGCAATTGGAATTAGTAACTTCAGTCCAGATCGTTACTTAGACCTAGTTCACCACTCTGATATTGTTCCTCATGTAAACCAAGTTGAGACACATGTGTTTAATCAACAAATCGAAGCGCAAAAGATATTCGATGAATACGGGACAGTTACCGAGTCATGGGGACCCTTAGCTCAAGGACAACAAGGTTTCTTTGAAAATGAGGTATTAAAAGAAATTGGATCAACTCATAATAAATCAGTTGCACAAGTTGCGATGCGTTATTTAATCCAACGTGGCATTGTTGTCATACCAAAGACAGTGAAAGAAAGCAGAATGCGTGAAAACATTGATTTATTCGATTTTGAATTATCTAAAGAAGAAATGGATTTAATTTTAGCTTTAGACAAAGAACAAACAAATCAAGCACCGCATACTAATCCAAACCGAGTTAAAGGGTTAATCGGTATGAAATAACTATATCTAATAATAAAAGAGAGCCATTTAGTATCGGCTCTCTTTTATTATTATGCGTTATTTTGTTGTCTTTTTTGGATTAATCCACCGATAAAATCCATTATTTCGATATTATTTTTATCCAATTCGGTAATAACTTTATCTATTAAAACATCTTTATGATCAATTGCTTGTTTAGCGTTAAATTGTTGGTGAATATTATCCAGTAATAATTGAGCGTCTTCTGAAATAACTGTTGCACCAGATACTGCATCTAAGTTTTCTTTATTTTGGAGTATTTGTTTTTCTAACTGGCGAATTGCATGACGGTAATATGTTTTTGATTCAGCAAACATTTTGTCATTATATTCTTTTGATGTTGATTTATATTCATTTTCATCATTTGACGCATCCAATGCGACACTACGTATTTCACCGTATTTATCAATTTCTACTGATAAGAACGTAACGAATCCATTGGCATCTACAGGACGATAAGCGGTATATTGTTCCATGTCATTTCTCCTCCATTTTGAATATCAACTATGGTTTTTAGTACACTTTTCACATAATCATTTAAAACGAAATGCTAACACATAATGTATTAGCATTCATTTAATATATTATGCTTCACATGCTAGACAGACACTTGAACGGTAAAATTCTTGCGCTGCTGATGTTGAGTGTTGGTAATAAAGTGATTTAATACCATTTTCCCAAGCATAAATATGTAATTGGTTCATTTCTTTAGCTGTTGTCATTGCAGGGTTAATCATAATGTTTAATGATTGTGATTGATCAATGAAACGTTGACGAATTGAAGCTTGGTTAATAATTTCATATTGGTTCAATTCTGCGAATGTTTTAAAGACGTCTTTTTCATGGTCTGATAAGAAGTCTAAATGTAGAACTGATCCGTCATGGTTTTTAATATCTTCCCATACTTCTGGAGTGTTCTGTCCTTTTTCTTCTAATAATTCCACTAAGTATTTATTACGGATTGTTGTTTTAATTTTACTCATATCTTTAACATAGTAGTTAGAGAATAATGGTTCAATAGATTGAGAAACTTGTCCAATAATAAATGCAGATGAAGTTGTTGGTGCAATTGCCATTGTTGTTGAATTACGACGGCCTGTTCCTTTAAGAACTTCTGGTTCACCAAAAATTTCTGCTAGTTCACGTGACGCTTTATCCGCACGCTCGCTAATTTCTTTATGCACTTCTTCATTTAATAAACTTGCTTCAACGGATTCAAATGCAATCATATTTGATTGTAATAATGAATGCCATCCTAGAACACCTAAACCTAATGCACGGTTTTCTACTGCAAAATTATATGCACGTTCCATAAAATGGAAAGCTTGTGTATATTCTAAATCATTTGAATCGCGTAATGCTTCTAATTTTTGAATAAATTCAGTCATTACAGCGTCTAAGAAGTAGATCATTGTTTCGACAGCATCTGTATCTTTCCACTCATTGTAATGTAATAAGTTCATTGAAGATAAATTACATACAAATGACCAACGCTCGTTATCTGGTAACATAATTTCACTACATAAGTTTGAGTGAGTAATTGGATGATCTTTATACCAAGCTGGTTTGTTATTGTTGATAGTGTCAGTAAATAATACATATGGATATCCCATTTCAACACGGCGTTGTAGTACTTTTGCCCAAATCGCACGTTTTTCGCGGTCACCAGAGATCATTTCAGTCATCCATTTATCTGAAACTGTGACAGCATGGTTTAAATCCTGAATATCGTTACCTTCTACACCGATTTCTAAGAATTCTTCGATATCTGGATGGTCAATTGGTAAATAAGGCGCGAAACGACCACGGCGGCTTGAACCTTGGCTGACAGTATCAGTCATTTGTTCAAATAGTTTCATAAAATGAACAGCACCACTCGACATACCATTATTAGTAATTGACGCGCCTCGTGGACGTAAATTACCGAAATACCCTGATGTTCCTCCACCATATTTAGACATCATCCCTACTTCTGAAGCTGTATAAAGAATTGACGCCATATTATCATCTGGTGTAGATCCAAAACATGAGATTGGGAAACCACGGTTTGTTCCGAAGTTTGTCCATACTGGTGTTGATAATGAGTAGAAACCTTGACTCATGTATTTATAAAACTTATCTGAGAATCCTTCAAGTCCTAATAATTCCTCAGCACGATCTGAGATAATACGGATACGTTCTTCAGCTGTTTGTCCTTCTTGTAGGTATCCACGTGATAAAAATGTTTTACTATCTTCCGTTAACCAATAAAATGGTTCATATGTTCTTTCTTTTAATTGTGTTGACAAAATTCGTCTCCCCTTTATTTCTAATTCAATTGTATATATATCTGTTGCTTACCTTTTAGAATAAGTCGTCTGCCGTAACAGATTGTGAACGTTTAGTATAATTTACAGAGCGTTTAGCAAAGAAATCAACGTGTTTTGTTGCAACAATTTCTTCATCAAACCACAATGTTTTCTCAACTTCAGCTGCATTTGTATCAAAGATACGCTCTAATCCAATTGCTTCTAATGAGTTGTTTAAACGGTTTTTGATAAATTCTAATACCGTTGCTTGTGGCATAAAATCAATATCTCCGTCTTCATAAATCCATGCTAATACTTCTTTTTCTGACTCGAAGGCATCTTTAACTAAATTATAAATTTCTTGTGCCATATCATCATCAAACCAATCTGGATTTTCTTCATGAATGGTGTTGATTAGGTCAATTCCGAACTCACCATGTAATTGTTCTTCTTTAGAAGTTGCTTCAATAACATTTGAAATTCCTGAGAACAAGTTTTGATATTTATTAAATGACATAATAATTAAGAATTGGCTGAATAAAGAAATGTGCTCAATAAATGCCGAGAATAATAATACTGAAATCGCGTAATCACGGTTTGCACCAGATTCCGAGTATTTAATATGTGAATTTAAGTAATCAACACGGTGATTTAATGCCGGTATCGATTCAAGATCCTCGAATATTTCATTTAATCCAAGTAATTCTAATAAATGTGAATAAGCATCAGAGTGACGTACTTCAGATTCAGCAAAAGTCATCCCCACGTTCGCTAATTCTGGTTTTGGTAAACGGTCGTATAATTTAGCCCAGAAAGTTTTTACACTCACTTCAACTTGAGATATTGCTAACATTGCGTTACGAATTGCTGTACGCTCATGTGGTTTGACATTAATTTTGTAATCTTGAATATCTGAAGTGTAGTTATATTCTGTATGTAACCAATATGAATGTTGGATTGCTTCTTTATATGATTCCAGTTCTGGATATTCGTATGGTTTTAATGTTTTACGCGGCTTGAAAATATCACGTTTACGTAAACGAATTTGTTCAGCACGGTATAAGATGTAAGCTTTAGCTGTTACTGGGAAATTTTGATGCATTAATTCCATTTCAACTAAATCTTGAATTTCTTCTACATGAACTGGGTTTTTATCAATTTTAGTAATAACTGCTTCTGCTACAGCAATCACTTCGTCATTTGTTAATTCATGCGTTTCATTATTGGCTTTTTGAATGGCTATTTTAATTTTCTCACCATCAAACTCCACAATTTTCCCATCACGTTTTGTTACATTAGGCGCACCTTTAACATCAGGTGCCGGTGTATTAATATATGGTAATAGTCCTGAATAAACGGGTTCATGAGGACGATGAATGCCATCGATAAAGACTTGAGGTACCGTTTTAAGTCCTTGACTATGAATAAAATCTAATGCTTCTTGATTTATTTCTACATTAATTTCTTCAAATTCAATCTCGTTATCATTCAACCACAATTTTAATTTATTACACCATGTACAAGTCGTTTTTGTGTAAACTTTTACTCTTGACATCTCTGCCACTCCTTTTATTTTACTTCCATTTTTGTCTATATATGGGACATAAGAACATTTATTCGCCCTATATCTAGATGACAATTAAGAGTATAACACAATATATGGGCGATTCCACCTTTTTGACCCATATTTCTGTCTCAAAAATATTTGGGATTTAAAAAGACTATTGGACCAAACTTTACAACCAAAATTTCCCCAAACTGATAAGTAGTTTAATTTTTACACTTGAAATACACAAAAATATCCGACAAAATTTCGGACAAAATATTTTTATCTTATTAATATTTATATTTAATTTCTTTATCAATAGTAGTTAAATTCAAACATAAGGTTAAAATCTTCTGTTTTTCTTATCTAAATTACAGATAGCAGTCCATATAAATGAGATAACTTTTAATTCCCTGATTATAATCTTTTCCTAAACACTTTTTTGATATTTATCTATTAAGATGAATTAAATTATACTTTTCCTAATATCAATATTGGCATATTGCGCTCTTGTCTGTTATTCTAGTATTAAGAAATAATGAGAGGTGATGATCATGGGAGTATTTGATGTTGACTATAGTAAAGTACACGAATTAGATTATATGCCTTATTCAGTAGAAATTACAGATCATACTTGGATTGTTCTATCCGATGGTACCCGATTATCTGCAAAAATTTGGCAACCAGTTGATATGGAACAATCAAAAGGGACAATCTTAGAATATGTTCCTTACCGTAAAGATGATTTTACTGCATTAAGGGACGAAATCCGTCATAAATATTTTGCTGGCCATGGTTTCACGTCTATTCGAGTAGATATTCGTGGAACGGGAGATTCAGATGGCATATTATATGATGAATATACTGAACAAGAACAATTAGATGGAATAGAAATTATTGAATGGATTGCCAGTCAGCCTTGGTCTAATGGACATGTTGGAATGATTGGGAAATCTTGGGGCGGTTTTAATGGTCTGCAACTTGCAGCCAGACAACCTGAAGCACTAAAAGCAGTTATCAGTTTATGTTCAACTGATGACCGATATGCTGACGATGTTCATTACCGCGGTGGTGTATTAATGGCATCGGAAATGTTATGGTGGGCTTCAACGATGTTTGCCTATAACGGTCGTCCTGCATTCCACCAATTTGTGGGTGGCGACTGGTATAAAAATTGGCTTGCTCGTATGGATCAAACTCCCCCATATGTTGAAGAATGGGTGTCTCACCAAACTCGCGATGCTTTTTGGAAACATGGCTCAATCTGTGAAGATTATTCTAAGGTAAAAATACCTGTTCTCACTCTATCTGGTTGGGCAGACGGTTATACGAATGCTGTTGATCGCTTATATAATAATTTAGAGAGTCCTAAAAAAGCAATCATTGGGCCATGGGCACATGAGTTTCCTGATATTGCGATTCCTGGACCAAATTTCGGGTACTTACAAGAATGTATTGCTTGGTTTGAAAAATGGTTCGTTGACGATCAGTCAGCTGTTGAACATACGGATACGTATTCTATTTACTTACAAAATTCAGTTAAACCACAAACTTCATACGACTACCGAGAAGGCGTATGGTTAGATTATAAAAATGCAACCACACAAAATATCGATGTATTGGGTCCACAAAATGAAATAATCCGGATTAAAAATAATATTGAACATGGTATGTATGGAGGTGTCTTCTGTCCATTTGGACAAGACGGTGAAATGCCTGGAGATCAAACGAGTGAAAATGGTCTGGCAACAACATTGCGAGTTGATTTCGGCGATGAATTACGTATTGGTGGTCAACCAATTGCTAAGCTACGCTTAAAGAGTAATGTTAAAGAAGCGAATATCCACGTTCGTTTAACCGATGTTCACCCTGATGGGCAAAGAACGCTCATTACGAAAGGTCAATTGAATTTAAACCACTATAAGAGTCATGAATTTCCAGAAGATTTACCGATAGATAGTTATATAGATGTTGAATTTAAATTGGATATCATTGGTTACATACTACCTAAAGACCATAAATTAGAAATTTCACTCTCACCGAGTTATTGGCCATTAATGTGGCCTTCTAAAGAAATTGCTGAATTAACGGTCGATTTAGGTGCCTCACAATTGTTGATTCCTCATTTAACGCAGTTTGATGTAATTAAACCACAATTTGAAAAAATTGAAATGGCTACTCCCCTTCCTAAAGAGGTCATTGAAGAAGGTTCAAGAACAAGAGAAATACGTCATGATTTAGTCAATGATGTTTGGACCATTGACGATTATGCCAACGAAGGTCTCAGAACTTTACCACATTTAGGTATTACATATGGAACAGTCAATCATAATACTTATGCATTAAAAAATAGTGATCCTCTATCAGCAACGGTAACAAGTGATTGGGATATCACTGTGAGTGACCGCGACATTGATACAAGAACAGTTACTCATTCTAAAATGTCCTGTGACGCTGATAATTTCTATTTATACAACGAAATTATTGGCTACAATGAAGGAAATCGTGTCTTTTACAAATCATGGAACAAAACCATTCCGCGAGTTTATAATTAATACTAAATACACGCAAAAACAACCGTTTTGGTATGCTTGGTGCATATCCAAAACGGTTGTTTATTTATCTTAATTAACGTTTCGCATTTGATGCTGGATCTAGCTTACGCTCGATAAATCCAAAGACGATATCGATAATAATCGCCATAAAGGCTGTTGGTATCGCACCTGCTAAAATGATTGCTGTACCATCTGTTGCAGAGACACCACGTTGAATAATATCTCCTAAACCACCAGCACCAATGAAGGTACCAATTGCTGTTACACCGATAGATACAACTAATGCATTACGCAATCCACCGATAATGACCGATGAAGCGAGCGGGAATTCGACTTTTGTCGTCATTTGGAATCTTGTCATTCCCATTCCCTTAGCTGCGTCTAATACATTACTATCTACACTCTTTACACCTGCGTAGGTATTTTTAAGAATTGGTAATAGTGAATAGATAAATACAGTCACGATAACTGTATTTGTTCCGATACCAATCGCTAACATTAAGATAGATAACATCGCTAATTGTGGCACTGTTTGTAAAATATTAGCAATTGTAATTACCCAGTCCGCTAAGCGGTGGTGACGCGCAATATAAAATCCTAATGGAATTGCGATGATGGCTGCAAATAATACGCCATAAATCGAAATTAAGAAATGACGCGTAAATTGGTCCCAAACATAGCCACCATTTTGTTGATAATACAGTATAAATTGTTCCCAAAGAGAGAGTTCTGAAATATTTGGTAAATTTTCAAACATGATTAATTTTCACCCTCCCTATCAACTGGCTCTACGTATGGCTCTTTATCTTCGAAGTAATTATTTTCAATTAAGAACTCTTCCGCAACAGTAGCTGGTTCTAATAAATAATCATCGGCAATAAAGTTTAATTGTTGCATCAATTCAGTTGGGATTGTTCCTTCCATTTTAAGAAGGATATCATCTAATTCTGGATATTCCTCTAAAATGTAACCATTAGCTGATGGACTCGCATCATAAGGTGGGAAGAAGTTTAAATCATCTTCTAAAACCACTAAGTCATAAGATGCCACACGACCATCTGTTGAATATCCTAAAACAATATCTACTTCACCATTGGCAACCGCATCATAGACTAAACCAATTTGCATAGGATATGTATTGTTAAATTCAATACCATATGTCTCTGAAAAGGCACGGTAACCGTCCCCTTCACGTTCCATCCATGAAGAGTCAACCCCTGCTTCAAGTGTATCGGCAATATCTGTTAAATCTGAAATTGTTTCTAAATTGTATTCTTCTGCAACCTCACGGGTTACCATGAATGCATATGAGTTTTCGAAACCATAACCAGGATACCATTTTTGATCAAATTCTTCTGCGAACCCTTTTACTACAGTTTCTAAAGCTAAATCAGGATCCGTTATTGGGTCTATCATTAATTCAGACGTCAATGAAGTACCGGTATATTTTACCGCACTCACATTCGCGTCACCTTGAACCATCGCAGCATTTAACATAGGAGACGTTCCCATATTTTGAACTAATTGAACGTCTGTATCAATATAATGTTCAATTAATAATGCAATCATATGGTTTAAAATTAAACCTTCTGTTGTATGTACACTACCAACAATAATGGGTTCTTTGTCAGTATTTGCACTCCCACCTAAACCAGGTAAACTACAACCTGCAAGTAATAAGAGGGACATTGATGTTAATAAAATTTTGATGAATCTTTTAGATAACAAACTAATACTCCCTTCTTATTTCAAGTTCATTGGCGTTACTTTATTTTCCGCCAAACGCAGAATGAAATCTGCAATTAACGATAATAAAATAACTGGAATTGTACCGGCAATAATTAAGTCAGGTTGGTATAAATTCATTCCAGTAAAGATGAAGTCCCCTAATCCTCCAGCTCCAATATATGAAGCAAGTGTTGCCCAAGCAATGACATAAGTTGCTGATAAACGAACACCTGCCATAATTACGGGTGCAGCTTGAGGTAACTCTACCTTCGTTAATAATTGAAAGTCTGTCATCCCCATACCTTTTGCGGCGTCAATTAAATCATACTCTACCCCTTTAATCCCACGGTAAGTATTACCTAAAATTGGTAGTAAAGAGTAAATGATTAAAGCGACAATTGCTGGAGTTGTTCCAATACCAAACAAAGGAATCATTAATGCAAGTAAAGCTAACGATGGTAATGTTTGTAAAACAGAAACAAGTGCAATAATGAAGTTCGCAATATTATCCGGAATTCGAGTCAGTAAAACGCCAATAGGAATTGCTAAAGCAGCGCCAATGATTAAAGAAATCGCTGAGATATAAATATGTTCCATTATTAATTCAACAGCTTGTCCACCATAATTAGCGAAAAATTCTGTTATTGTATTCATATTTTCACGTCCTTTAGACTGGTTCTACAGATTTTGCGTCTTGAGTTAAATGATCAATCTGACTAACATCAAATGACTCAATACCATCCTCTGAAGGTGCTAATACTTCATCATCACCCCATAGTGACGAATATAATACATCAACGAGAGAAGTACGTGTTAAAATACCGTCTAATTTATACTCATCGTCTAAAACAACTACAGTATGTAAACCATGTTTCAACATACGCGGTGTCACATCACGTAGTAAAGTATCTTTACGTACATAAAAGTTTGGTAAACGCATAATATCATCGACTGTTTTATCAATTGGGTTACGGTTAACTGCATTGAAGTCAACCAATCCATATAAAACGTTGAAATCATCGACTACAAATAATGAATCGACACGCGCGTCACGCATCACTTTAACCGCGTTACGTAGTGAAGTACCACGTTGAACAGTAACTGGTTTAGTGATCATCACGTCTTCAACAATTTGTTCGTTTTCTGAACGATTTAAACGGTCTTCACCAATAAATGAACGCACAAAATCATTCGCTGGATTTTGCATAATATTTTTTGGTGTATCGAATTGTACTAACTTTCCTTCAGAAATAATCGCAATTTTATCAGCTAAATCTAAAGCTTCAGTCATATCGTGCGTTACGAAGACAACCGTTCTACCTAGTTCACGTTGTAATTCTTTTACTAAGTCTTGTAAAGTTTCTCTTGTAATTGGGTCTAATGCACTAAAAGGCTCATCCATTAAAATTACCTCTTGGTCAGCTGCGAGTGCACGAATAACACCAATACGCTGCTGTTGTCCACCTGATAATTCTGATGGATAACGATTCATATATGTGTCCGGATCCATATCAACCAAATTCAATAAACGTCTTGCAGTATCCTGCATACGTTGTTCGTCCCATTTTAATAACTTAGGAACCATAACAATATTTTCATAAATCGTCATGTGTGGCATTAATCCTGTTGATTGGATTACGTAGCCTATTTTACGTCTTAAATCGACTGCATTCATATCTTGAATGCTCTGTCCATTAATTAAAATTTCTCCATCAGTTAACTCAACCATACGATTAATCATACGCATTGAAGTTGTTTTACCTGAACCAGAAGTTCCGATAAAGACGACCAATTCACCTTTATCAATCATCATTGAAAGATTGTCAACGGCACGAGTTCCATCTGGATAAGTTTTTGAAACATTTTTAAATTCTATCATCGTGTCAGTTCCTTTCTTCTTTATGTTAATAAACTAACACAAAAGGAAGATCAACCCAAATTATTTACCAGAAATTGACTTTTAAACCGTTTTCGTCAACTTTTATTCTTTAAAAATCATCCAACTATCAAAATAATGACTATTATATATTACAAAAGTCGCCATTTATTATGAAATATACCTAAAAAACTGCGCAAAAATCAACTCATAAATCGCAATTCGTGCCTGTTCGTCATGTTTTTGAAATAATATTACATAAAAATACACTTCAATTCACTTGTAATAAATGAATTGAAGTGCTGGATGAATGCTATTGTCTCAACATTTCATATATTGTTAATTGATCACTTTGATGTGATTCAACGACATCAAACTGATATGTTTTGTAATAATCACGGGTTTTATCTAATCCTGTCACAAGATATAAGGGATATCCAAGTGTATTTGCATAGCTAATAATTTCAAGTAAGAGTTTACGTCCAATTCCATATCCTTGTTTGCTTGAACTTACACCTAGTATGGCTAATGTAATCGCACCTTCGGCATTTTTACTAATTAATGGATAGGTTCTTAAGTAATTAATAACTCTACCCCATTTAACATGCCTTGCTGTCTTTAAAGCAGACCAAGCAAGATTTGGTAAATACTTTAGACTCGATGTCACTGATTCCGGATTCGGTAAGACAAGTATAGCTAAACCGACAACTTCATTATTCATTTTTGCAATTAGAATTTTTTGCCCTTGACTGAGTGTATACTTTGAAAATTTACTTTGTAATTCAAAGAAAGCTTGTTTCGTTTCATCATGACTTAAATCCAATAAATAATTAGTAATCGATTCATTTTCAAATGCCTCAACATAAATAGTTAATGCTTCACTTAAACGCGAATCTTCGGGATGTTCAATCCAATCAAATGTGATTAATTCAGTCATGATAAGCCTCCAAATTTTTTATAAAATTATTATCTATTCACTAGTTTAGCATAAATTAAGTAAAATATAGAAACATACTTGTAAAAGCACAAAAAGCATCCACCCAACGAGAAAATTTGTTGAGTGGATGCTTTGTGATTGAAAATTGATTAAACAGTTTTTTATTAATTTTTTATAGTAAGTGTGGGTCTGTTTCCCAGGCTGTTAATGACTGAGGGTCTTGAACGTTCGTATCGCGCCCTTCAGGTCCTAAATCTTGTGCCGATTTTGGATTAGCCGGTTCAGATGGGTCTTGTAAATCATTGAAACGATTCAAGTCTTCTAACCATTGTTCTCTAGAGTCTGATTTCATTGGCGTTAAATCAATGTTTTCAATATTTAAACCTAATGCTTTAGCGACACCTTCACCATATGCTGGATCAGCTTGGTAAGTATGCACAACATGACGGTATTTAACTTGTAATGATGCATCTCCCATATTACGAGCCGTGTTTTCAAACAATACTAATTGTTGTTCTGGAGTCATATTACGGAATAATTGACCAGGCTGTGAATAGTAATCAGAATCATCACCACGGAAGTCATAGTAATCTACATCGGCAGCTGTTAATGATGGTTCACCCTTTTCTGGTGAATCTTCCCAGTTACCATATGAGTTTGGATAATAATGCAATTCAGAACCTGAATTCTTCATACGCATTTCACCTCGTGAATGGTATGGATGGAAATCCTTAACTCCGCGCGGGTAGTTAACTGGAATTTGCCAGTAGTTACCACCTAAACGATAACGAGCCGCATCTTGGTAACCAAACAGACGTGCTTGTAGCATACGGTCTGGTGAGAATCCTAACCCTGGAACTGTATTTGATGGTTCGAACGCTGCTTGTTCAACATCATCATGATAATTTTCTGGGTTTTTATTTAATTCAAATTCGCCAACTTCGATCAGTGGGAAATCTGCTTTTGGCCATACTTTTGTTAAATCGAATGGGTTAAATGATAATTTCTCTGCTTCCTCTTCGGTCATCACTTGAATATACATTTTCCATTTAGGGAAGTCGCCATTTTCAATCGCATTAAATAGATCACGTTGATGTGATTCACGGTCGTCAGCAATCACAGTTGCAGCTTCTTGATCTGTTAAGTTTTGAATCCCTTGTTGTGAACGGAAATGATATTGAACCCAAACACGTTCATTATTTGCATTAATCATCGAATAAGTATGTGATGAAAATCCGTGCATATAACGGTATGATGATGGGATACCACGGTCTGACATTGTAATCGTTAATTGCATTAGTGCTTCAGGCATCGAAGTCCAGAAATCCCAATTCATATGCGGTGAACGCATGTTAGATTTAGGGTCACGTTTAATCGCGTGGTTTAAATCTGAGAATCGACGTGGCTCACGTAGGAAGAATACCGGTGTATTGTTCCCTGCTAAGTCCCAGTTACCTTCCTCTGTATAGAATTTTAATGCGAATCCACGAATATCACGCTCAGCATCTGCAGCACCACGTTCACCGGCAACTGTTGAGAAACGAGCAAACATTTCAGTTTCTTTCCCTACTTCAGAGAAAATAGCAGCTTTTGTGTATTGTGAAATGTCATTTGTCACCGTAAATGTACCAAATGCACCGGAACCTTTAGCGTGCATAATACGCTCAGGAATGTTTTCACGGTTAAAGTGTCCTAATTTTTCTTGTAACCAGACATCTTGAAATGCAACCGGCCCACGTGCGCCTGCTGTCATCGTGTCTAAGTCATTAACGACAGGTGCTCCTGCTTTAGTATGTAACTTATTTGTTACTTCACCTGTTTTCGTATTATGACTTGAACCATATTCAATATTGTTTTTGTCCATTGGATTTTTCGACATAATATCACCCTTTACTATTTTATATATTTATCATAACAGAAATAAATTTTTATAAGTTAAATTACGATTCGATTAATTAATCGTCACAATCTCTCATAAATGAATTAAATACATAGAAAATATGGTAAAATAATATGCATTGCATTAAACTCAATTTTTTCACACAAAAACCAAATATTCAATGTATAATGAAACATGATACAGAGGTGATAGAATGGTCAAATACCCAGCAGGACAAAGACCAAAAACAAATAAAATAAAACGTCATACACAAAAGTCGGTACAATACGGTAGCCGTGGGATGTCGTTAGAGGATAAAATCAATAAATCGAACCAATACTATTTAAACCATGGATTAGCGGTCATACATAAGAAACCAACCCCAGTTCAAGTAGTCAAGGTTCATTATCCTAAACGAACAGCCGCAAGAATTACGGAAGCTTATTACCGTCATGCATCAACGACTGACTATAATGGCGTATATAAAGGCTATTACATTGACTTTGAAGCCAAGGAAGTACGTAATAAAACGAGTTTTCCTCTCAGTAATTTACCCGACCACCAAATTAAACATATGGAAAATTGTTTAGAACAAGGTGGTTTAGTATTCGTTATTTTATCTTTTAAAGCACATAATGAAACATATCTCGTGCCTTTTAAAGAAATGTTAAATTATTTAAAATCAACGGATAAACAGAGTATCCCTTATGATACAATTAAAAATATTAGTTTACTCATCAATGAGGGCTATGCCCCTTCTTTAGATTATATAGACGCCATCGATCGCTATATAGAGAGTATAGAAAGCGAGGATAACCATGAGTACAGGTAGCCGAATAGAACGAAAGAAATACCATAAACCCAAAAAACAAAAGAGACAAAGTAAATCAAAACGACCACGTCGTTGGATAAAGAATACAATCATTACGATGATTCTCCTCTTCTTCTTAGTTATTATTTCAGGAGCCGCATTATTTGGTTATTATGCATCAAATTCCCCTGAAATTACAGAAGCCGATTTAATTGGCCAAGTATCAAGTAAAATTTACGACCGAGATGGTGAATTGATAAAGGAATTAGGTGGCCAAAATCGCGACCTAATGGCTCCTGAAGAAATTCCGACAGTTTTAGAAGACGCTGTATTAGCCATTGAGGATGCACGTTTTTACCAACATAACGGGGTTGACCCGATTCGTATTGTCGGTTCACTCGTTGCTAACTTAAGAGCAGGTGAAATTCTCCAAGGTGGATCAACGATAACACAACAACTTGTTAAATTATCCGTCTTCTCAACTGACTTCCAAGATCAAACATTGGAACGTAAAGCTCAAGAAGCTTGGTTAGCTTTACAAATTGAACAAGATCTCACTAAAGATGAAATTTTAACACTCTATTTAAATAAAATGTTCTACTCTAACAACACTTACGGAGCTAAAACGGCAGCAGATCATTTCTTTGGTAAAAATATCACAGATATTAATTTAGCCGAAGCTGCCCTACTAGCTGGTATCCCGCAAGCACCTTCAGATTATGATCCATATAGTAATCCTGAAGACGCCAAAGAACGACGTGATTTAGTATTAAGTGTTATGCTTGACCGTGATATGATAACCGAACAAGCTTATAATGAAGCAGTAAACACATCGATTGAATCAATGTTACAACCATTAGATGCAGGCACTGTTCAAGATATTGACTTCGTAATGGATTCTTATTTAGACGTCGTGGCAAACGAAGTACAAGAAAACTTTAATCTTAATATTTATACTGATGGTGTTGAAGTATACACTAATGTCGACTTAGACGCTCAAGAACATTTATACGATACAGTCAACAATAATCCATCGATTGGATTTACAGACGACAATATGCAAACCGCATCTTCAATCGTTGACGTATCAACGGGTCAACTAGTAGCTGTTATCGGTGGACGTCAACAAGATGCGATAATGGGACTGAACCGTGCAAACACATTAAATCGATCAGTCGCTTCAACGATGAAGCCATTATCTGCTTACGGTCCAGCCTTTGAGTATTTAAACTTCTCAACTGGTACACTCGTTGTCGACGAACCATTCGAGTACTCAAATGGTGATGAAATTTATAACTATGACTTTGAATATGAAGGGGATCAAACTATTCGTGAGGCACTCGCTGGTTCACGTAACATTCCTGCTTTAAAAGTACTGCAAAAAGTTGGACTCGATAATTCTTATGCCTTCTTACAAAAGATGGACATTCAAATTTTAAACAATAATGAACGAGAATTAGTTGAAGCTAACGCTATTGGTGGTGAAATGACGCCGATCCAATTATCCGGAGCTTATGCAACCATTGCAAACTACGGTCAATATACAAAACCATATTCAGTTTCTCGCGTTGTTACAACAGCCGGTTCTGAATTTGAAACCGAAGTCGTTTCCCGTGAAGCTATGAAACCATCAACGGCATACATGTTAGTGGATGTCTTAAAAGATGTACCTGGAAACTTTGCCTCTCTTTCAGATATCGAAGGTTTACACCATGCTGGTAAAACAGGAACGACAAACTATACTGAAGATCAATTACAGCAATTAGGAATTGACTCATCTACATACGCTGCACCAGATGGATGGTATGCCGGAATGACACCACAATATGCTATTGCATCATGGGTTGGTTATGATGATCCATATCAACCAGGAAACTATCTAACATTATCTGATACAGCAATTCCACAAGCTATTTACAGTGAAATGATGACTTACTTAATGCAAGATGTTCCAATCACTGACTGGCAAAAACCAGATAGTGTTGTTGAAGTTGAAATTGAAAAGTATACCGACCCAGTTAAATTACCTGGTCCATATACTCCAACAAATATGAAATCACAAGAATTATTTGTTGAAGGGACACAACCAAGTGATCAATCTGAAGAATTCGGTCAATTCGTTGAAGCACCAACATCATTTAATGCTTCATATGATCAAGCAAATCAACAAATTGTTGCTAATTGGTCTGGTAACTTACCTGAAAATGCAACCTACGTATTAACGTTGGACGGACAAATGATTTATCAAGGGACAGATACAGCCTTTGCTATTGCCGCCCCTCAAATAGGTTCATACGTGTTACGATTATCAATTGTCAGTGGAAACTCAAGTTCAGATACACTTGTTATTGAGTTAACACTCTCTCAACAAACGCCAACGGAAGAAACTTCTGAAAGTGAAGAAACGTCTGCGGAAAGTACTGACGAGTCAACCGAAGATGAATCTGAACCAGTTGAAAACGGTGAAACACCAACTGATCCAACGAACCCAGATAATGGAACTGAAACGCCGCCTACTGACCCTAACCAACCTACCCCACCTCCAGGCGGTGACACAGGTCAACAACCTCCTGCAAATGCGGGGTAACTGAAATATTTAACTTAATAGCCATAGAACTTTGAAATTGAGTTCTATGGCTATTTTTGTGCATTCATTATTCAATTTCAAAGTCAAAACTTGAAGCTTTTTCTACTCAAAGTTTTGATCAGAAGTGTAATATATCAAAACTAACACACAATCATTCTCCCAGTTTTGACAAGTCCCCCATAATATCAAAACTAACACTAATTACACTCTAAAGTTATGATATAATTCATCGCGTTATAATCACCTGAAACAAAAAAGCAACGAAACGTATTTAAATACATTTCATTACTTTTAAATTATCTATTAATAAGTTTTTAAACCTTCTTGAATAAAGGCTTGCATGTCTTCCTCAGGAACCATCGATCCACCGGTCGCCCAGGCGATATGGGTAATATTATCCATTTTATCAGATACATTCAACTTGTCCAAGAATGTCTGTCCTTCTACCGTTTGGAATAATCGACTTGGACCTGGTGTCCCCGCTAAAGCAGCAGGTTCTAATTGAATATTCTCTAAATCATTCATTTTAGCAAGTAAATGCATAGAATCTTTTTCACTAACGGTTAACCCACCGTCGAAATAATGTTCCATCAATTCAGCAACAAAACCTGAAGTTTGTGGTACTGCCAGTCCGTCCATGACAGTTTTACCATCAATATCAATGTCCGTAACATTGATGTTGTCATATTCTTGAGTCATTAGACCTAGTAACATTGATGGCATATGCGCTGGTTCGGCAAAGAAACAATGAACATGGTCACCGAAAACTTGTTTCAAACCAAATGTAATCCCACCTGGACTACCACCAATTCCACAAGGTAGATATACAAAGAGTGGATGATCAGCATCTACTGAGATATTAGCTTCCTCTAGTTGTTTCTTTAATCTTAGGCCACCAACAGTATACCCCATAAATAAATCAACTGAATGCTCATCATCGACGAAATATGACACTGGGTTGGCCATTGATTCCATACGCCCTTGATTAACTGCTTCAGTAAAGTTGGTATTATGTTCAACAACCTTCACTCCACGTGATCTTAGGAATTCTTTCTTCCAATCTTTGGCTTCAACTGACATATGAATGACTACTTCAAAGCCGAGTGCGCGCGCCATTGTCCCTACCGAAATACCTAAGTTTCCAGTCGTTCCAACAACTATTTGACGCCCACTAAAGAATTCGCGAAATTCAGTAGAAATAAATTTAGTGTAATCATCATCGTATCCTGATAATAATCCTGCTTCAAGCGCAATCGTTTCTGCATGTTTTAATACTTCATAAATAGCACCACGTGCTTTAATTGTTCCAGCAATTGGCAGTGAATCATCACGTTTTAAATACATTTTCCCATGAATCGCTGTTTGATAATAAGTTTCTAAATATGATTTAAATTCTGGGATTTCGGTAATAAATGATTCAATCATACCATTTGTTTCGACCGTATCACTGAATGCACGTTTAATAAATGGCGCAAAACGTTCAAGTCGGTCGGAGGCATCTAAAATGTCAGCCATTGAGTATTCCACTTTGGCATTTGCTTCTTCGACACTTTCGTTATTAGGATTAATCCAAAAAATATCCTCCATCTGGCGTAGTTCTTTTAATTGAGGGATCGTATTCTCCAATTTATTGATTGTCATCGATACCTTCCTTTCTATTTTAAAAGTACAACTCTGATATTTTATCATAGAACATGGCGTACCGAATGCGAATTGCACCCTTTTCATCAAACTTTAACTTTATACGTGAGATTCTTAAATTACACACAAAAAATCCCGAAGCATATTTGCTCCGGGATGATTGATTGTTTGAAATAATTGATTAAAAATTAACGTTCTGGTGTTTCTGGAACTTCAATTTCTCCATCAATAATTTGTTGTCTGTAGTCATTAACTGCTTCTTTAACTTCATCCGATAATTGGCCTTCAGTTAAATCAACACCACCATCTTCTAAACCATAAACAGCGTGTGTTGCTTGGAATCCGTTAGCATTTGTTTCATCAATAAATGTACGAATACCTGTACCTACTTGTTTTAATGTTGAAGTTAATGTTAAGTGACGCTCTTCGCCGTCAACTTCTACAATCCCTTCCTCATCTTGATCACGGTCAACACCGATAACCCATAAGTTACGTGAAGGGTCATTTGTTACTAAGTCTTTCGCTTCTGAGAAGACACCATTTCCAGTATCACCTGATGCGTGGAAGATAATGTCTGCGTCATTTGCATACATTGCTGCTGCGATTTGTTTACCTGCTGATGCATCACCAAAGCTACCTGCATATTCTACAGTAATTTGGATATCAGGATTTACTGCTTGAGCACCGGCAACGAATCCAGCTTCAAAACGGTCGATAACAACCCCTTCAACCCCACCAACGAAACCAATATGATCTGTTTCAGTTGTCATTGCTGCGGCAACACCGGCTAAGAATGAAGCCTCGTGGTCTTTAAAGTTAATTGTTGCGACATTTTCTTCTTCTGAAGTAGCATCAACAATGATAAAGTTTTTATCTCTAAATTGTTGAGCTGTTTGATTAATCGCTGGTTCTAGTTTATAACCAATACCAAAAATTAAATCAAAATTTGCTTGCATTGCAGTATTAATATTATTAATAAAATCAGAGTCACTATCTGACTGGATATAGTCATATCCTTGTGCACCACGTTCTAAACCATTTTCCTCACCATAAGCTGAGATTCCTTCCCAAGCTGATTGGTTAAATGATTTATCGTCAACCCCACCGATATCTGTAATCATTACAACAGAAGCTAAACCTTCTTCGTCTTGTGCTTGTGCTGTCATGGGTGCAACCGCTCCTAATAGAGCTAAACCTGCCATAGTGTATTTTACTAATTTGCTATGCTTTTTCATTTGCAATGCCTCCTATAATTTTATTTACTCACTGGTAAAAATTAAATACTTTTTAACATTTCAAAGTATTGCTACAAATCATTATACTATTATTTGAAACCGATTACCACATAATATCGCTAAAAAATATTTCTGTATAATATGGTTGGTTCTCCACGTCAAAAGTAACACCCGTCCCCAATAATGTCACATCTGGTTGTAAAATATTCACACGATGTCCCTCAGAATTCATTAAACCTTGATGAGCATAAATACTGCTTTTTTGACCAAATGCTAAGTTTTCTGCAGCAATTGTAAATGCGATTCCGTCCTCACTCATTCGGTCAAAAGGTGTTTGCCCTTCTAAATTCACATGATCAAAAAATTGATTATCTGCCATATCTTGACTGTGATTATAAGCATTATCGGCTGCAATTTGTGACCATTCAAGCGTTGGTAATTCAAACTTAGTACGTGTAGAATTTGTCAGATCAAAAAGTTGTTCCTCAAGTGCATAGCTGAAATCTAAATTCCCCTCACTATAAAGTGAATCAAAATTCATTTCAATATCATAGTCAATGAGTTGAACCGCTGTAACGATATTATCTTGATATGAATCATAGAAAATAGTAATAAATTGATTATTTAATAAATAGACATCATATGCTTCTTCACTATCAATAATATAATGAGTATTACCCTTTTCAATAAATTTCAAAGGTTCTCCCAAGAGTTCCCTTACTTGTGATTTAGCTGTGCCTGTTTGAATATCATAGGGTAATTGGAAAATATCTTGATTGGAAAACAAACCGCGCACCGTTTGATTTTCATCATACATGACCATCATAAAATTTTGATAATCTTGGTGATAGGTTGTCCAATTTAAACCATATTCATTCAGCGACTCCGTTTGTTGTTGATGAATAAACTCAACCTGCTCACGGTTGTCCCCGATATCAACTCCACCAACACGCATTGGCTCTTCGGCACTGACATCAATCATACTGGCCTTACGCTGTGATAATGGCAATAATTTAAGGTCATACTTCAAATAATTTGTTGCTTGATTTTGGATATTCGCTGTTAGATTGTCGACTGCTGGACTCCAAAATGGAAATGTTAACACCACCGATGCTAGCACGATTAATCTTTTTATTTTACGGCTCATCATAAACTCCTTCAAATTCTTAGTAGATACATTATACAGTAACAAACAATTTCTTTGTCATTTGTAATCAAGAATTCAAACAAAATACAAATTTGATTTATATTTGTCAAAATTCCACTAAAAAACAAGCATCACTTCTTCAATAAGAAATGATGCTTGTATTAGATTAATCTATCAATACTTGCCTTGGTTTACTACCGTCTGCTTCAGAAACATAGCCCATCGCTTCCAAATCATCAATTAAACGGGCAGCTCGGTTATAACCAATTCTAAAACGGCGTTGCAATTGGCTGATACTCACAGTCTCTTGTTCTTTTATTAATTCGACGGCATCTTCAAAGTATTCATCCTCTGAGGCATCCGCCATTTCCATTAATTCTTCACTCACAATAATCGTTTCATCATATTCAGGTTCGCTTTGATCTTTAATAAAATCAGTAATGCGCTCCACTTCCGAGTCAGAAATGTAAGCACCTTGAACACGAACTGGTTTATTCATGCCCATTGGTTGGAATAACATATCTCCGCGACCGAGTAGTTTCTCTGCCCCCACTGAATCAAGAATCGTCCGTGAATCGGTACCACTTGAAACCGCAAAAGCTAATCGTGACGGCACGTTGGCTTTAATTATACCTGTAATTACATCAACTGATGGACGTTGTGTTGCGATAATCATATGAATTCCTGCTGCACGAGCCATTTGAGCTAAACGAATAATAGCCGTTTCAACTTCGTTCGATGCTACTAACATTAAGTCAGCTAACTCATCAATGAATACAACAATTTTCGGTAATAATTCATATTGTTCATTACCTTCAGCATTTACTTCATTAATATAATCATTATAGCCGTCCACATTACGAACTGAAGTTGCCGCAAATAATTCATAGCGGCGTTCCATTTCTTCAACGACGTTGTTTAATGCTTTGGCTGCTTTTCTTGGATTTGTAACGACCGGTGATAATAAATGAGGTAATTCATTATACATGGTCAGCTCAACCTTTTTCGGGTCGATCATTAAAAATTTAACTTCATCAGGCCTTGCTTTCATTAAGAGCGACACAATAATAACATTCATCCCTACAGACTTACCACTACCTGTTGCACCTGCAATTAATAAGTGGGGCATTTTACTTAAGTCTGCCAAGGAAACAGTCCCTGACACATCACGTCCAAGAGGTACTTCCAGTATTTTATCACTCTTAAGCGCAGGATCAATTACTTCCCAAAACGAAACTGGACTCACTTGAGTATTTGGTACTTCAATCCCAATTAATGATTTACCAGGTATAGGTGCTTCAATACGGACGTCACGGGCTGCTAATGCTAGCGCTATGTCATCAGATAATGAAACAATTTTGCTTACTTTTACACCCACAGCAGGTTCGATTTCATATTTTGTTACTGATGGTCCTAAATTAGCTTTAACAACCGTTGCATCCACACCAAAACTCTTAAAAGTCATTTCCAGTTTGTCAATGTTTACATTAATACGTTCATACTCTTCCGATTGGTCGACTGGTGGAATTTTGGTCAATAAACTTTTAGTCGGTAAACGATATTTACCAGATGATGTTTTCTTTTTAGCACCGGACTTTTTAATTTTTGGTTGGTTTTGTTCTGCCGTTTGTAAAGTTGTTTCAATTTCATCATCGGTTAAATTATGAGATACCGTTGCTTGTTCTTGCCAATGACTTGCTTCCTGAGAATAAGTGGGTTTGACTTGCTCAAGTTCAGTTATATCAACTTCTGGTACATTTGTTTGAACCGGCTCTTCCTCAGGTTCTTCCTCTTCAATATCAAAGACAGGTTCATACTCAGGTTCCAAATTTGTCTCTACAACGGGCTCTGGTTTAAATTTTTCCACAGCCTCTTCTTCATATTCATAAGAAGAAACTGAAATTCGATTAGGTGATTTATCTTCTGTTTGTTCTGGACTATCCATTTTATCAAAATAATCTAAGTCTAAAACAATGTCGTTATCGCGACGTTTACCTAATGCTGGACCATCATATGGCTCAAATTCAACTCGGTCATCTTCGAAGACGGGTTGATAATCCATCGTGTAGTCTACCGCTGGGCGGTCATCATCACGTTTGAATAATTTTGAAAATAAACGTCCTTCATTATTATTTTCTCTTTTATTTTTAACTTGACGTTTTGTCTTGGGCTGTTCTTTTACTACTTCTTCCTCTGTTGTTTGTGTGTATTGATGGTAATCTGCTTCAATTTCTTCCTTACTCGTCTCTTCAACTACAGTCGACTCTTGATCTTGATGTGTAGAAACCACCTCACGAATCTCATCGATATTAGGAATTGAATTTCTAAAGAAATTACGAATCACTCTAAAAGATTGTCTAACCGCTGAAGCAAAATTACCAGCAGGCATATTTATCGTCATGAATAAACTAATGAAGAATAAAATAAATAAAAGTAAATAAGTACCATATTGTCCAAATAAATTTAAAGTCCATGCATAAAAGACGGCTCCGATTAATCCACCACCCATTGGACTGCTTATTTGATTCATTAATAGTTCATTTCGGAATATTTGATAAATATCATTTGTTAAATAACCTATTTCCCCACTATTTGGATAAAAATCACGGTAATGAAGATAAGTCGTTAAGACGATGGTTAATAAAATACCGCCAGTAAAGGCACGCCAATGAAAATTAGGTGCATTTCCTCGAATAATTAATTGTCCTGCTAATAACATTAAAAAGGCAAAAGCAATCGGATAATACTCTCCAATTAACAATCTAACGCTATTTACAATAAAACTTCCAACGATTCCCCATTGAAAGAAAGCAATAATACTAATAAATAATATAATTAGGCCAAGAAATAGACTCGTGAATTGATAGTCTCTTTTTTCTTTTTTCTTCGTATTTGTCTGTTTTTTCGCTCTCGCCAATTCCTCGCCTCCTCTAAACATTTGACACGCACGCAACCTTAATTATATCATTAAAGCAAATACTTTTCGAATAAAAAAGGAGACACTATGAAAACTTATAAATTAACCGTAAATGGGAAAGTGCAAGGCGTTGGCTACCGTAATTACGCGATGCTACTGGCATCTGATTATTCGATTAAAGGGACAGTTAGAAATCAAACCAATGGTGACGTGATGATTATTGCTCAAGGGACACCTGAAAATATCGCAAAATATATCGATAATTTAAAGGTGCCACAACATCGACTCATGAAAATTGAAAACATTGACGTTGAAAATTATGCTTCAGATAAAGTATACGATACATTTAAAACCGTTTATTAATGATGAAATATAGTAATATGTATTGAAATTCTCTCTGATTTTTTATATAGTAGTTTAGTATGAGAAAAATAATCGGAGTGAAGTAAATGAAAAAACATTACAGAAAAATAGCCTACGTTGGAATGTTACTGGTTGCAGTACTAATTCTATCAGGCTGTGTTTCATATGATTCAGCTGGTAATCCTTCAGGTTGGGTCTATGAATATTTAGGAAGACCTACATCAATGGTCCTTGATTGGATTGCAACTACTTTTGGTGGTAGCTACGGTGTAGCAATTATTATCGTGACAGTAATTACTCGACTACTAATGATGCCTTCTACTATTAATATGACAAAGAGCTCAATGATGACTCAAGCGAAAATGAAATTCGCACAACCTGAAATTGACGCGATCCAAGCTGATATTAAAGAAACAGATTCGCAAGAAGAGCAAATGCGCTTAAATGCTGAATTACAACAAGTTTATAAGAAATATGACATCGATATGATGGGCGGTTTACGTGAAGGTTGTTTACCTCTACTCGTTCAAATGCCAATCATCTCAGCAGTATATGCTGCGATTCGTTCGTCACAACAAATTCAAAACTCAAGTTTCATGGGAATTAACTTAGGTGAACGTAGTATTGCAATTGTAATCGCGGTTGTTGCTGTTTATGCATTACAAGGCTGGTTAACTTCTAAAGGAACGCCGTCTAATGACAATCCACAAGCTGCTCAAACTCAAAAATCAATGATGTTAATGAACCCTATTATGTTAGGTTGGATTTCTTGGACTGCAGCTGCTGGTTTAGGTCTATACTTCTTAACAGGTGGAGTGTTCGCTGTTATTCAACAATTAGTGATGAACCATGTTATTCGTCCAAGAGTAACAAAAATGATGGAACAAGAAGTTAAGAAATATGAAAATATTCCAACATACAAACGTGACTCTAAAAAAGTGAAGAAAGCTAAAAAAGTGGACAATTCTGAACGTTTAATTCCAACAAAGGAAAGCGTCGGTAATGGTAAACGAAATGCTGGAAAGCAAAACAGAAAACGTAAATAAATAATCACGAAATAACTAAGTCCTGACTTCGGTCAGGGCTTTTTATTTATCACACCAAATTGTTTAGGGTTTGTTATTTTGGATAAAGAATGGATTAATATTTATAAGTGATAAACTTTTATCCGAAAATAAAAAAACTAAAAGATCACATATGCTTATGTGACCTCAGGCTGTAGACAAACCCCTTGAAAACACTGATATATAGTGATTTCAAGGGGTTTTTCCTGTATAATAAAAATAAAATGGGTGATTAACATGATGTCCCGAGATGCTGATAGTAAGACATTTGAA
>JACBXN010000020.1 GCA_015863215.1 Aerococcaceae bacterium DSM 111176 | reverse complement strand
CTAAACGTCACTTATATTTTACAGAAGAAGACGCGGACCAAAAGTATAACAAACAAAGTGCATAGAAAAGACGACTAACCGAAATTAGTCGTCTATCTACTCACCAACACTATTTGACATAGAGCCATTAAATTTCTGTGCTGTCGTCTTGTTGAGTTGCTTCTTTAATTGTTTCTGCGCTATCTTGTGCTGCAACTTTAACTTCTTCCGCTGCTACTCCCGCATAAACTGAAGTGTCTTCAGCTGCTTTTGATAGAACGTCACCAGCGTGTTGCGCTTCATTGACTACAACATCTTTAGATACTTTAAGTTCCTCTTTAACATGGTCAAAATCGTCTGCCATTTCATCCGTAACACCTGATAATTGTGTTTTTAATTGATCCATATTGTATTTTAGATTTACTTTAATATCTTCCGTTGCTTCAGCAACAGTATCGTAAAATTCAACGCTACGTTCCTCAGCATGTTCTCTATAATCATTAGCTTGAACTAACAAATTATCCACTTCGTTAGCAATATCTGCGCGTAATTCTTTACCTGTTTTTGGAGCGTATAATAATGCTGCTACACCAGCAATTGATGCACCAAATAATGCTCCTAGGAAAAAGCTTCCACTACCTTTACTCATTTAAATCGTCTCCTTCTATTTAATTCTGATTTCTCCAGCTGTATTTGAAGGCTCAGCATTAATAAATTGTTTTAATGTTTGCGTCGCATCGTCTTCAGCCTTTGCGTTAACTTCTTTAGTTTTATAATCACCGGTCGTTGATTGAGCATTCACTGCTTCATCTTTTACTACTTCTGCTGAATGAGATGTTGGTGTTGTTTTATATTTTACATTCGTGTTCTTTTTACTCGATTTTCTAATGCGATCGATTGGGTTTCTTCTCTTTTTACTGTTATTGCTTAATAAATTTGTTGCGAAATCATTAGCAGAATCTGTTAAATCAGAGACAGTTAATCCAACGTCACCAATTGCGGTGAATAAAGGATCTGTTTTTCCAATTTTTTGGTTAACGTCATCAACTAGGGTATTCCCTTTATTAAGTAATCCTTCCACCTCAATTGAAAGATTATCGACATCTTTAGTGACAATATCAATCGTAGTGTTTAATCGTTTAACAGTCTCTTGTACATCCGTTAAAACCTTAGATAATTTTGACAGATTTATGCAGATAAAGACCACTAAAACAGCAAAAGCCAAGGCCGCAATTAATCCAGCAATTCCTCCAATAGTCATGCTTGCTTCACTCCTTAACTAATTATTGTATTTAATATACCATATCTTTCATGATATTGCACCCATATCGAGTTGCGATTTAATCACATTTTCACTCGCTTTGAGCAGACTTCTGATAATTTATTTCGAGTTTGTTATAATAAATCTATCATACAAAATTTTAAAAGAGGTGTAAATATGAATTTTCAAGAAATTGTAAGATATTTTGCTTCCGATGATGCAAGTGAGCTGTTAATTAATTTTACAGCGCTAATTTTACAAATCGTCGTCATCACGATACTCTTACAAGTCGCAAAATCCGCTATTAATTATGTCTTTAAAGGCAGTATAACATCCTGGCTAAGGTCAAGAACTCATATGACAGGAAGTCGTTCTGATACCATTGCAAATTTAATGCGTAATGCCATTATTTACGTACTTTACTTTGTTTACTTTTATTGGTTACTCACACTGATTGGTATTCCAATTGGGACATTACTAGCCGGAGCTGGTATTGCCGGTGTTGCGATTGGTTTTGGTGCCCAAGAATTAATTCAAGATATCATTAATGGGTTCTTTATTATATTTGAAGGATACTACGAAATTGGGGACTTTGTCACTTTACCTGAAGAAGATATTTCGGGGACAGTTATGGATGTCGGTATTCGTACGACACAAATAAAAGCAGCTTCTGGTGAAGTCTTCTTTATTCCGAATAGTTCTGTGGTTATTGTTAACAACCAAAGTCGTCAATCTCGTTCAATTAATCTTGATTTACCAGTGGCAGATGGGACGCCAATTGGTTTATTAGAGTCAGTTGTACAAGAAACAACCGAAAGGATTAATCAAGATTATGAGAACGTGATTGTTGATGATCCCAGTTTAGTCGGTTTTGTTCGTGGTATCGAACAAACATTTAATTACCGAATTACTTTTACGGTAAAAAATGGGGAACAATATATGCATGAAAGTAAATTTTACAGAGAATATCTAAAAGCTTTCGAAGACAATCAAATTGAAATTCCTAACTCAGTTTATGACACGGTCGAATAAAGAAAACGAGCGATTAAGAATAATCTTATTCGCTCGTTTTTTTATCGTTTAAATGTAAAATGTAATTGTTCTAATGGCTGATTTTCATCATTATAGTACTGTACCTCTATTTGTTCATCCCCAACTTCAACAATTGCAAAGGTTCGCTCGGGATGCTCACCTCTTGATTGATTTAAACTACCAGGATTCAATAAAAGGATCCTATCAACATATTCAGCATATAATCGATGAGTATGTCCATGAAAGATAAAATTGGCATTTTCTTTCTTTCCTGCTTCAAAAATTTCTTTATAACCTCGATTAACGCCTGTTAAATGTCCGTGAGATAAGTAAACATTTCCTACCGGTGTGTTTTTCACCATTTGCTGGCGGTAACCACGATCAAAATCCATATTTCCTGTGACTACACCGTCAACTTGGTCCCATATTACATCTTCTGATGGAAATTCTGAGTCTCCAGTATGGAATATGTAGTCGACTTTATCCCGCCAAGTATCAATGACTTCTTGTACTTTTAAATAGCGACCGTGATTATCACTCATCACTAAAAATTTCATATTAAATCATTCGCCTCCAACCATTTTGGTAGTAATTCGCGTAGTTTTTTAATTGCTGCACCGCGGTGGCTTAATGCGTTCTTTTGTTCTGTGGTCATTTGAGCAAATGTAAGGTCCTGGTCTGCTACATAAAATAAAGGATCATAACCAAATCCTTGATCTCCTGACAGTTCATCTAAAATCTCACCATAAGCGCGCCCTTCAACCACTAGAGATTCCTTACCGAGATAGCTCACAACGATACAAGACACAAAATAGGCTTCACGATTTTCAGGTGATCGCTCTGCTAATTGCTCTAAAACTTTTAGATTATTCTGGTAATCATTATGGTCATCCCCACTATAACGGGCACTATACACACCTGGCTCTCCATTCAAACCTGGTATAACCAGACCTGAATCATCAGCCAGAACGATTTGATTTGTTAGTTGTGCGATTGTTTCAGCTTTGAGTCTTGCATTTTCTTCAAATGTTTTACCAGTTTCTTTAACTTCATCTAACTCTGGATAATTAGCCATCGTTTCTAGTGGCAAGTTTAACTCGATTTGTTTAAACATTAATTCAAATTCATGTAACTTACCTTTGTTATGTGTTGCTATTATCAACAAGCTCATCTCCTACTATTTCAACTTCTTGGACTTTTAAATCAGGTTGATTAAATAATATTTGTGTAAATTTCTCAAAACCTTCTCCATTACCTGTCGTAAAATAAGTTTGTGTGGCTGGATTTTTATCATTATCATCTGATGTACGACTCAAATTAAAGTAGTCCAATAACGCACTTACTTCACTAATAGTTTCTGCACCAGAGTCAATCAGTGTTACATCCGGTCCCATTACTTCCTGGATTTCGTTGCGCATTAATGGGTAATGCGTACAACCTAAAACCAAAGTATCGATATTATGCTCTTTTAATGGGAACAAATCTTGTTTAATTGTTTCCATCGTCTCGGGTTCCTGAATACGTTGTTCCTCTACAATTTTGACGAATTCTGGAACAGCATGTTCATAAACTGTGACATTCTTTTCTTTATTTTGAATGACCGTTTGATACAAATGACTCTCTACTGTTCCTTGAGTACAAATGACACCAATCCTTTGATTTTCGGTCATTTTGATGGCTGATCGACTTCCCGCGTGGATAACGCCAACGACTGGAATGGGAATTTCATCTTTTAATTCATTTAAGGCTGCTGCAGTTCCTGTATTGCAGGCAATCACTAACATTTTAATACCTTGATTCATTAAAAAATGAGTTAATTGTTTAATATATTTTTTTACTTCTACTAGTGGTCTTGGCCCATAAGGTGCTCTTGCACTATCTCCGATATAAATAATTGATTCATTGGGCAATTGTTTTAAACTCTGTCTAACTACCGTTAGTCCTCCAAAGCCAGAATCTAAAAAACCAATAGGTAAATCACGCATCATATCACCTCTTCTATCTCATTTATTCTACCATATATCCACTTACTCTTCCCTAAATATTTGCTTATGAATTTTATCAAAAGATAACCCCCATACCAAGTGATATGAGGGCACGATTAATTATTAAATTAATTAGACGAACTTTTGTAGCAATTCAGAATAAGGTTTATTAACCAAATAACGAACAGGAATATCTAATATTGTTTTAGCACCAAAGTCTTCTTTTTCGTTTAAATAATAAGCAGCCCTTGCACAAGCTGTTAATACACTTGCTGTAAATTCAGGATTTGATTCTAATGCCAAACTAAATTCGATCAATTGACGACTCTCTTTTGTTGTTTCTCCTGATCGAATAACAAATCCACCATGTGGCATTGAAGAATGGTCACGCTCAAATGTCTCTTCATCAATAAAATGAACAATCGTTTCATAATCCGCGAAATAAGCCGGCATGCTCACGATATTCTCCTTAATTTCAGCTTTATCCGCGTCTGTCTCAGCGACAACATAACATTCACGCAAGTGTTTATCTCTTGTCGTTAAACTACTTCCTTGACCGGAACGCACTTTATTCATCGCATCCTCTGATGGGATAGTATATTGAACCGCACGTTTAACGCCCGATACTCGCCTTACAGCGTCCGAATGACCTTGACTAACCCCTTTACCCCAAAAAGTATTTGTCTCCCCCTTAGGAAGGATTGATTCCATTAAAACACGCATTAATGAGAACAACCCTGGGTCCCAACCTGTTGAAATGACTGATACCTTATTATTTTCAAGTGCAATGTCATTCACCGTTTCAAAGTGTGTCGGAACTTGACTATGGTTATCAAAGCTATCTACTGTATTGAAGTATTTCGTATACTCCGGTGTTTGTTCAGGTAAATCGGTTGCTGACCCACCACATAAAATCATCACATCAATTTTTCCTTGATATGCGGGAATCTCGTCAACATGTTCGACGGTCACAGTCGAATCAACAGGTGTTACCCCATTCTTCCCACGGCGTGAAAATATAGCAACCAATTCTAAGTCATCTTGCTGACTCACTGCTAATTCAACACCGCGGCCTAAGTTTCCATAACCAATAATTCCAATTTTTATCATTTAAACCATCCTTTAGATATATCTACTGATTACTCAGCTAATTCGAATTCAACTACTTGTCCATTTTCTGTTGCTTTAAAGATGACACTATCTCCAGACTCCACAAATGGTAAACGATTATTCAATGTTAATTCTGCTGTATAAACAGTACCATCTAACATGAAATAATAAACTGTTTCGCCATCAGCTACTACTGCTTGAATATCGTCAATCTGTCCCTCTAATTCAGCTAAATCAGTAGCTTCTAAGATTGCTGTTTCATCTACCGGATTTTCTAGGGCATAATTTTGCATTAACAGATTTACATTAGGCGCTGTAATAACATTTTGATAATTTTGTGCGTCAACTAGAGCATATTCTTTAATTAATCCACCATTATCTTTTAACGTCAAGATATACATCGGTCTTCCACCAATATTAATTAATAATGGGAAAGTTGCAGTATATTCAGTTTCTTGTACACTACCCTCTGCGGATTGCATGGCTGAGAATTCTTCAGCAGCCGTTAATGGATACATCGTAGATTCTTTCGTACGTAGGTTTACTAAAACAAAACCAATATTCGACTCATCTGCAACCACAGACGTAACACCAGTATATAGGTACAAATCATCATTCATCGGAATGTAATTGTACCCTTCTGTTGGTTGAGTCACACCATTTTTAGCAAATAATGAATTAAAATATCCGCCTGAATAATGCCCTCTCATTTGTAATTGATGAAGAATTAAATCCGCTCCATACACTCGGTCAACCCAGTTAGGCACATTCCCTAATTCATAATGTTCTGTTTCACCTGTCATGGCATTCAGTAAAATAACACCTGAAGGTTCCGGCTCACGAATAAAGAAGTTACGTTCATACGTAGTCGCAACATAGTACGGGATCCCTTCATCATCTACTTCAAATGACGGTTGTTCAAAAATCGTAAATGGGTATTGGAATCTTAAACGGCGTAACACATCACGGTTAAACAAATCCGAGTAACTATATTTTATTGGTGCTGGCGGAGTTTCGATTGATACATCTCCGGTTACATTATCAACACGAATATAATTAGGGATTCCGTCACGGAAATTATTCACCCATCTAAAGAATCCAGCATACTCCAGCGGAGTAACACGGTAAGGTGCTCCATCAATATTAATTTGAGTATAATCTGGTGCTGCTTCAAACTGAGATACCAATTCTGTTAGAGCACCTAATTGACGGTCTCCCAATCTTTCAGCAGTGTCTCTATCTACTAATGGAATCTGACTTAAATCTGTTTCTGGGAAATCTTCAGCAAAGTCTTTGGTTTCAACTGTAATCATATTGGCATAATTATTAGCAAAGAAAATAGGAGATAGTATTAAATAAGCTCCCCCACCAATAACAAGAACCAGTGCCCAAAATATAATGATAAATTTATACTTGTTCGATTTAAAGGGATTGTTATCTTTATCAAAACTAACTTCAACTGAATTTTGATCTTTAAGTTTAGTAGCTGCTCCATAACCATCACTAATTAATTCTATTATCACAACAATTACTGTTATAATAAATAAAAAGAACCAAAATTCTCTTGCTGCATAATGAATCGCTGGCAAGGCGATATAGTAATAAATTGCGAGCCCAATAAGTGCGGGTATATATAAACAACGCATACTTCGTTTCTTAGTATCTTTCTTCTCTTCTGTTGAATCTGTTACATCTTTCATTTGCTCACCTCTTCCTTATTATTATAGAGAATCTCAAGCCATTACGCAATCATGGGTGAAATCGATAAATTATATTTCTTTGATATCAAATAATTCAAATCAAAAAATGGCAATGACAGACTATATACAGTCAGTCATTGCCATTTCGGCCCTCTTAGGTTTAATACCTAATTAATACAGTTAAATATTGTACTAAAAAGGATAATATTATTGATGTTTAGCTAAAATCTCAGTTAAGCGATTTTTATCGTGTACACCAATTAATTTCTCAACTACTTCACCATCTTTTTTAACTAATAATGTTGGAATTGACATAATTCCAAATTGGCTAGCAGTTTGTTGCTCTTCATCAACATTCATTTTGTAGAATGAAACATCGTCCATCTCTTCATCTAATTCGTCAATGATTGGTGATTGCATACGACATGGTCCACACCATGGTGCCCAGAAGTCAACTAATGTTAGCCCGTCTGATGTTTTTTCTTCAAATTGTGCATCTGTTATTGCTTGTGTCATATATATTTCCTCCTTAAAAATTATTTCTCGTATTAAAGCTATTATACGTTTAATCCATAACTCGGTCAAAAGTAATGCTTATCATTTAAAATGAACCTGAGTTGAACCATGGCCACCTGCATTAGGTGGAGAGTAATTAAAGTGATCCACCTGAGGATGTTTCTTCAAAGCTTTTTGTACCCCGTCACGGATGGCTCCCGTTCCAATACCATGAATAATCGTTACCATTGGATGATGTGATAAAAGTGCTTGATCAAGATAAGTATTTAGATTAGACATCGCTTCTTCATAGCGTTGTCCTCTAAGGTCTAATTGAGTGGAAACTTTACTTCCTGCTCTTCTTTGAACATTCACATTTTGTTTCGATTCAACCTTCTTCAATGGCTGTAATTCTTTTGCTGGTATTGCCATTTTTAATATACCCATTTGGACAACAAAGGAATCCTTACCAGCCTCTTCAATGATTGTACCTCGTTGACCATACGTTAACACTTCAACGTCGTCCCCAACTTTGAAGGTATTCTTATCTTTGGCTTTCTTAAGGACTTTATTTTTCCTTAGATGTTCAGGTTGTCTTAAATCTCCCATTTGCTTCTGTTTATCAATTAAAACATGTTCTTTAATGGTAGTATTTTGACCTTGCTCTAATTGCAATTCACGGATTTCTTGAATGATTTTATTCGCCTTATCTTCAGCTTCTTTTACTTTTTCATTTGCTTCTTCAACTGCTTGTTGATTTAGACGCTCTTTACGGTCCATAAAACGTTGATATTCAGTTTTCAAATCATTTAAAAAGTTCTCTGCTTCGTCGAGGGCTCGATTTGCTTGATCATTTTTTAGTTCAGATTCACGTCTTTCACGTTCAAGATTGGCAACCAAGTCATTCATTGATTGACTATCTTTAGACACGCCCTGTTGTGCACTTTGTAAAATATCCTCTCTTAATCCTAATCGTTTCGAGATATCAATGGCATTCGATCGACCGGGAATACCAATCAGTAAACGGTATGTCGGTGATAAACTCTCACTATCAAATTCCATACTGGCATTGATTGTTTTAGGCGTTTCATGCGCATATACCTTCAACTCTGGATAATGGGTAGTCGCCATTACTGTGGCTTGGACCTTTTGAATATAGTCCAAAATCGCCATCGCAAGTGCCGCCCCTTCCTGTGGGTCTGTACCAGATCCAAGCTCATCAAAGAGTAATAGCGATTCATAGGTTGCATTATCAATGATTTGAACAATATTCGTCATATGACTGGAGAAGGTCGATAAGTTTTGTTCAATCGACTGTTCGTCCCCAATATCTGCGAACACTTGATCAAATAAACCGATTTGACTCCCCTCTTCAGCAGGAATATGCAGTCCTGATTGTCCCATTAAATGTAACAGCCCTAAAGTTTTTAAGAGAATCGTTTTACCACCCGTATTCGGCCCAGTGATAATCAATGCATTATATCCTTCACCAATGATAATATCATTAGCAACTATCTGGTCTTGTGGAATCAGAGGATGTCTCGCTTGCCATAAAGCAACATAACGATCCTCAGATATTTTGGGTTTAACTGCCCCTAAAGTCCTTGCATATTGTCCACGTGCTTGAATGAAATCCAACTGTCCCATGATACGTTCATTTTGACGAATATCATGGTGATATGGCATTAATTCACCTGATAGCTCTAGTAAAATACGGTCAATTTCAGCGCGCTCCTCAACTTGGAGTTGATTACGGCGGTTATTTAAATTAACAACCACCTGTGGCTCCATATAAAGTGTCTGACCGGTTGAACTTTGGTCATGAACCGTTCCACCAATACTTGAACGATACTCTGCTTTAACTGGCAATACATAACGATTATTACGAATTGTTATCAGAGTATCACTTAACATATTAGCCCGGTTCTTTAGAACGTCATTTAACCGTTCGCGCACTTGTTCTTCAGCTTGTTGTTGTTGACGTCGTATTTTAGCTAATTCAGACGATGCACTTGTGAGTATTTGCCCGTCTTCACTCACTGCCTGATTAATCGCACGCACTAAATCAGGTAAATAAACCGTTTGGTCAACCCATTTTTGTAGTGCTGGATAGAAATTATCTTCTTCTTTTTGACTGCTAAAAAAATCCCCCACTTGATCGGTAGAGGTTAATAGTCGGCCAATAGCCGCAATTTCTTGCCCGTTTAGACTAGCTCCTAGCTCTAAACGCTTGATTGCACTTTCTAAGTTGATCATGCTAGGAATCGGTATGGAATAGTTTTTGTTGATGATTCCTAATGATTCTGAGGTTTCATTTTGCCATTCCTGAACAATGTCATAATCATTCGACGGTGCAATTTGCTGAATCATTGTTTTGGCTATTTCTGTTTTAGTATACGTTTGTAATTGGTTTTGAATTTTATCGAATTCTAGTGTTTGAAAAATCTTCGAACTCAGATTAATCACTCCCTTTGAAATTTTAACCGGCTGTAAACCAAGCTTCGGTTACATAAGTTGATAGTAATGGTGTTTGTGTCACTATCCAATATGCTAGTGGACTATTGACAAATTGTTGTTGAATCCATTCAATTGGAATTAACGATAAAATAAATAGAACAACAAAAATAATCACATACGTAGCGATTAAATTTAGTACCCCACCTAATACACCATTAAATTGTTTTAATACAGGATAATACATCACTGGTCTTGCTAACATAGATAAAAAATTGACAATTAGCAAGACGACAACACTGATTGTGATAAATGCTAATACATTATAAAATGCATCGCTAATATAAAAACTTAATTCTTCACTATACACTGCTAAATTGGAATCAGGTTGTATCGATGGGAATGGAACAATCATTTCTAGTATCTCTGATAGTTGTTGATAGAACATACTCGATAGGATGAAACTGATAATCATTCCTAAAATACGAATAATTTGCATCGCTAAGCCACGACGATATCCTGTATAGAAACCAAATGCTAATACTAAAATAATAATTAATGTAAACATAAATACCTCCTAACGCAATTTACGAGGGAATCGTTTTTGCGTTCCTTGAGTTTGATTTGTTTTTTTAGTTGATTGAGAATTACTTTCAGCAGTCAAAGCTGCTAATTGTTCTTCTAACTCAATAATTTGTTGCTCTTTTGATAATTGATCTGAAATGGCATTAACAGCCATTAAGACGCTACGGTCTACCACTGATAATTCAGGGGCAATTTCTTTTAGTTGATCTAATTGTTGATTAACAAGTTCAATAACGGCTGTCATATGTTGAGATGACTTGTCTCCTACAATTGTATATTGACGATTATCAATCATTGCTTTAAAGCGTTTGTTGTCTGACATTGGATAGACTCCTTTGGTACTCTTTATAGTTTTGTAAATATATTTTACCATAATCCTTGAAATGAGTACACTAAGCGACTTCTTAGAATACTTTTAAGGCTCCTTCATTCGTGTTATGATAAATGACGCAAATAAAACGTCAAAGGAGATATACATGAGCGTTACTTTAAAAATTAACCCTAAACAGTTTAAACAATTGACAGATTATTACTCTGCTCAATTAGTCAATCCTGTTCCATATAGTGAATTTCGTGCCAAAGCTGGTAGTGTCACCATAACAGGATATACGAGCGGAAAGGTACTCTTTCAAGGAAATGGCGCTGAATCTGAAGCAGCAAAATGGTCTGAGATAGGTGCTGAATCCCCTTCTAAAAGCAAAAGTACTAATAAAGATAACTTATCCGAATTGCCAAATGGTTTTGTCAACTGGACAATTATTGGAAATGACGAAGTAGGTAATGGAAGTTACTTCGGTGCTCTGACCGTTGTGAGTTGTTATTTACCTAAGGACAAACAAGCCCTCATCAAAGAATTAGGTGTCAAAGATTCAAAAGAATTATCTGACCCACAAATACGTGAACTTGCTTGGCAAATTAAAGAAACCATTCCATATCATTTAACTGTCTGCAGTCCCATTGATTATAACCGTGGTGTTGGGAAATTAAATGCAAATGGCATTAAAGTGTCCCTACATAATTTCACGATTCAACAACTGATTAAAAAATTGTCTAAGGAACAGTTAAACGAATTAGAAGGTGTATTAATTGATCAATTCACTCCTGAAGCGAACTACCGTAAATATTTAAAGAATGAAGATTCACCATATACTGAAAAATTGTATTTTGTCAAAAAAGGTGAAAGTCATCACCTAGCTGTCGCCTGTGCTTCGATTATTGCACGGGACGCATTCTTAGAATCTCTAGAAACTTTAGGTAAACCTTATGGTGTGACGTTACCTTCGGGTGCTGGCGTGAATATCGATCAATTTGCTGCTCGATTAATTAAACAAGCAGGAGTAGAAGTACTTGATAAAACAGCCAAAAAGCACTTCAAAAACACTCAAAAAGCACTCAAAATTGCGAAAATGAACTAACCAAGATAAAAAGTCAGTCACTTCTATGTTGAAGCGACTGACTTTTTTTATAAATTAACGAATTGATAAGCCTTCTACAGCATTTAATGCTTGAGTGACTTTTTCCATCGCTTGATCAATGATTTCATCCGTCATTGTTGCATGTGGATTTTGGAATACTAAATGGTATGCCAATGATTTCTTACCATCTTCGATATTTTCCCCGTCATATAGGTCAAATAACTCGACTGATTTTAAGAATTCTCCTCCATTATTATCAATGATTGAAACTAACTGATGGTGATCTGTCGATTCATTGACTAATAATGCTAAGTCACGTGCAGATGAAGGGAATCGTGGAATTGGTGACTGAATCTGCATATCTTGTAAATGAGATAAGACAGCTTCCATCGTCATTTCCATAAAGAATGTTTCATCCGATAAATCATATTCACGGGCTAGTGTTGGATGAACTTGTCCAACTAAACCAATTTCTTCGCCATCGATTTTAATCGTTGCAGTACGTCCTGGATGCATTTCTGAGTGTTTATCAGTAAGTTCGTAAGTAACTTCAGAATGAACGCCTATAGCATCAAAGTACGCTTCAACCATTCCTTTTATATCATAAAAATCATAAGTTTCCGCTTTACCGTACCAAGATGCCGATTCTTTAACTCCTGATAATAAAATCGCGAAACGTTCTTCCTCAATCGGTTGAACATTTTTCCCTTGTCCAAAGAATACATTGCCTATTTCATAAAACGCTAAATCATTATTTTGGCGCGCTTTGTTAAATTGAGCAATTTCCATTAGTGCTGGGAACATCGATTGACGTAAAACGGCACGTTCCTCTGAAATTGGCATTAATAACTCAACTGCCGGATGATCTTTAGACGCTAATAATTTAGCATGTTCTTTTGATGTTAAGACATAAGAAATTGCTTGGTTCAGTCCAAAACCTTCAGAAATTTGACGTGTTTTACGTACTAATTGTTGTTCTTTGGTTAATTCTCCAACAGTTGTTTCTCCCGTTGGTAATGTTGTTGGAATATTATCATAGCCATAAATACGTGCAATTTCCTCTAACATATCTGCTTCAATCGTAATATCCCAACGTCTTGGTGGAACAGATACAGTAAATTCAGCTTCTTGGTAATCCGCTTCAAACCCTAAACGACTAATGATTGCTTGAAGTTCCTCTTGTGTCATATCAATCCCTAATTTATTTGGAATTGCATCGTAACTCAATGTTACTTCCGCATTTGTCACTTCTTCTGATTTAGATTCTGCCACACCTTCAACGACTTGACCGCCACCAAGATTTGCAATTAAACCAGCAGCTAATTCACCCGCTTCGTCTACTGTTGCAGCATTAATTCCCTTTTCATAGCGAGCTGAAGCTTCAGATCTTAAATTAAATTGCTTAGAAGTTAGACGAATACGCTCTGGGTTAAAACGCGCTGTTTCTAATAATACAGTAGTCGTATTATCCGTTACTTCGGAATCTAATCCACCCATCACTCCTGCTAAACCAATTGGAGTATTGTCACTTACAATCAACATATCCTGTGCACTTAGAGTACGCTCAGTACCGTCTAGAGTAGTAAATTTATCCCCTTCAGTTGCTGCAGCAACACTAATTGCGTGTGAATCCATCGCATCATAATCAAAGGTATGCATCGGTTGACCATAAAGTAATAAGAAATAGTTAGTCACATCAACCACATTATTTGTTGGACGAATTCCTGATTTCATCAAGCGCATTTGCATCCAAGCAGGACTGTCTTGAATCGTTACCCCTTTAATAATGCGTAATTGATAATGTGGGCTAAGCGAACTATCAGCAACTTCAACAGAAACTGATTCAAACATTGCCTTATCCTCAACCGTTTCAAACTCAACCTCTGGATTGAAGTTAATTTCACGGTCTAATACTGCACTCACTTCGTGAACTGCACCACGAATACTCATTGCATCCGCGCGGTTCGGTGTTAAATCTAATTCTAAAACTGGATCATTTAATTTTAAATAGTCAACTACATCTGCACCAACTGGGGCGTCAGTAGGTAAAACGTAGATACCATTAGCATATTTCTTAGGTACAACATTTTCAGAAAATCCAAGTTCTTGTAGAGAACAAATCATCCCATTAGAGTCAACCCCACGTAGTTTATTCTCATTAATTTCGAAACCACCTGGTAAGACTGCACCTGGTAAGGCAACAATTACTCTTTGACCTGATGCAATATTTGGTGCACCGCAGACAATTTGAACTAATTCATCTTGACCGACATCTACCTTAGTTAAATTTAAATGGTCACTACCCTCTAGTGGAGTACATTCGACAACGTCCCCTACAACTAAATGCGATAGATCTTGACCCACATTTTCAATTCCCTCAACTTCTAAACCTGTTTTTGATAAGATTTCAGAAAATTCTACAGGATCAATTTGTGCAAGGTCAACATAATTATTTAACCATTCCATTGATAATTTCATTTTATTTATGACCTCCTTTAAATTGTGTTAAGAATCGTGAATCATTTTGATAGAAGTGACGAATATCGTCTACGTTATGACGTAACATCGCAACACGTTCAATTCCTAAACCAAATGCAAATCCACTATATTTCTTAGAATCAATACCAGACATTTCTAATACGTCTGGATGAACAACACCTGAACCTAAAATTTCAATCCAGCCTGTTTGTTTACAAATATTACATCCAGCACCCTCACACTTAAAGCATGAAATATCGGCTTCAACCGAAGGTTCTGTGAATGGGAAGTATGAAGGACGTAAACGAATCTCACGTTGTTCACCAAACATCGCTTGCGCAAATAATAATAATGTCCCTTTTAAGTCAGCTAGAGTGACATGCTCATCAACCACTAGTCCTTCAATTTGTTGGAACTGGTGTGAGTGAGTCGCATCATCATCATCACGGCGGAATACTTTCCCCGGTGAGATCATTTTCAATGGTCCTTTAGTAAAATCATGTTGTTCCATTGTACGTGCTTGAACCGGTGAAGTATGTGTACGTAACATTACTTCATCATCAATATAGAATGTATCTTGCATGTCACGCGCTGGATGGTTCTTTGGTAAATTCATTTTCTCAAAGTTGTATAAGTCCAATTCTACCTCTGGTCCATCTACCACTTGGTAACCTAATCCTAAGAAGAAATCTTCAATTTCTTCACGTGTTTGTGTCAAAATATGACGTGTACCTGTTGCTTGAATGCGACCTGGTAATGTGACATCAATGGTTTCAGCTGCTAACTGGGCTGCTAATTCTGCTTCTTTAAGCCTTGTTTCTTTCTCCCCAAAGGCATTGTTAAATGTCTCATGGAAACCAGAAATAGCTTGACCTAATAATGGTTTTTCTTCATTTGATAAATTACGCATTTCTTTTGAAATGGCTGTAAGTTCACCTTTTTTACCTGTGTATTGAACACGAATCTGTTGTAATTCTTTTGTTGAATCTGCCGACTCAATTTGTGTTACAGCTTCCTTTGCAAGCTGTGCTGCTTGATTTTGCAATGCTTCGATTGACATGATTTCCTCCTGTTTATGGATGTTTATTTTCAAATTCCATCGTCTTTTAAATACAAAAAAGCCCCATCCCAAAAAGGGACGAGGCTATCGTGGTACCACCCTAATTCTTGTTATTTACAAATAACAAGCACTTAAAACTCTTAACCGCGAGGACGGGCTCCTTTTCGTAAACTAATTACTTAACAGAGCGACTCCCAGAATGAAACAAACATATGTCTGACAAATAAGAGTCTCAGTCTTGCTCTTAATTCCTGTAAATTGCATACGTTGGGTTCTGATTATTGTCTTTTAATTATCGATTGTTTGGTCAATTGTTTCATGCGCTAATGATGCAGTAGTGAATGATTGATACATCACTTGTTGGTAACGTGATACTGCAGATTTTAATATATTGCTTCCACCGACTGCTAATTCAGTCATTGCAGCTCGTTTGTCCATTAAAGTGACAATCCAGCTTTCTTTGTATTTAGGCAATTCTCTTGTTGCGCCAAACATGTGTTTTTCAATGATATCACATTCTAAATCACTTAATTGTGTTAACTTCTTGGCATTTTTTAAAGCAATTCTTGGATGCTCCCAGTAATGACCTCTACCACCTACGAGATCTTTATCTTCACTCTCGTAGAAGAATAAATCATGTAATAAACCAGCTCGAGCGATCGCACGAGTGTTTAATTTGAGTTTCTTTGCTAAACAGTAACTATAATAAGAAACTGATATTGAGTGTGCTAGACGATTAGTAACTTTGTGATGCTTAAACTTCTCTAGGGACTGAACTTCTTCTAATTCTAATAAGTCTTCGATTAACGCCACATACTCAAAATCATCTCGCCAAAATTTACTCATTCAGTGAATTCCTCCAATATTAATACTGTTCTCTAGTATATATACCAAATGTGTCAAAAATGTGAAGTTGTTATTAATTTTTAATTAAGTTCACTATTGGTGAACTCACTTAATAATATACCAGTTGCCACGGCAACATTCAAGCTTTCTGAGCGACCTGGCATTGGTATGAAAACACTTTCATCTGCTAAATCGATATTTTTAGGGTTTACACCTTGTCCTTCATTCCCCACAATAATCGCCACTGAGTCTAAATTTGTGAAGTTTTTATATGATTTGGCAACTTGATTAAGCGCAGTAGCTAAAACTGGTATGTTTTGTGCTTTCAGTTGATCAATTGCTTTATCTAATGGCATTTGAATAATTGGTAAATGCCAGAGTGACCCTTGAGTTGAACGGAGGACTTTATCATTATATAAATCAACCGTTCCTTCACCTAAAATAATCACATCATAATTAAATGCGTCTGCGGTGCGAATCATCGTTCCTAAATTACCTGGATCTTGCACAGCGTCAACCAGCAAATAATGCGTCCCATTTTGAGATAATTGTTCTGTCTGGTCTGGCATTTTTATAACAGCAAATATCCCTTGACTCGCTTGAGTTTGGCTTAATTGCGAAGCGAGTGACTCTTTTATCAAGTAATCTGGACTGATTTCAGTAATCAAAGTACCTTGATAATCTTCACTCACAATAATGGCATCAAACTGTTCTCTTGGTAGGTAATTAAGTGCTTCCTGAACTAAATGCTCGCCTTCAATGATATACTGACCTAATTTACGACGTTGTTTAGCTTGGTGTAGTTTGCGCCATTCTTTAAATTGATTATTTTGAGCAGAACTAATCATAGTTTCCATTGGCTTATCTCGTTAACTTGTAAATTGCTTCAGCGTAAATAGCTGTTGCTCTGAATAAATCTTCTAAAGAAATGAACTCATTAGCTTGATGCATTGTATCAATTGAATCTGGGAACAATGCTCCATAAGCAACACCTCGAGGCATTAAGCGTCCAAATGTCCCGCCGCCAATAACTTGTTCATGTCCTTCTAGTCCTGTTTGTGATTCATAAACTTCTAAGAGTGTTTGAACTAATGGATCTTCAGCTGATACATAATGTGGCTGTTTAGCATCCGTCATTGATGTTTCGATTGTTTGATATTCTAATAAACGATCATTAATACCAGCTAACATTCCCTCAGGTTCTGTTCCTTGAGGGAAACGGAAATTGGCATCAACAAATCCACCTTGAGCATCAAATTTAGCAATACCGACATTCATTGACACATCGCCCATTAACTCGTCATGGTGACTTGCTCCAATTTTTTCGGCATTAAAGTCTTCATGTAATTGTTGACTTAGTAGCCCTGTAAAATCGCTAACTCCTGCTTGGTCAAATGTGAATTCATTTAAGAATGTTGCTAAGAAAGTTGCTGCATTAACCCCTTTTTCAGGAGTAGATCCATGTGCACTCTTACCAATTAGATGTAAGGTAATCTCATCATCTTTAATCACTGATGAACCGTTTAGGTCAGTTGATTGATCAATAAATTGATTGAATGCATCCGCAATGGCTTCTAACTCAGTTCCAGTAATTACTGCAGTAGCATCTTGAGGTACCATATTTGGTCTAATACCAGCATCAAAAGAAACTAAATGGAGTTGTCCTTCTTGGCTCTCGCCTAATTTAAAACTAAAATTAGCTGATACATTTCCTTTTTCTCCATTAATAATTGGGAAAGTAGCATCCGGTGAGAATCCATAGTCTGGCATCGGAGCATGTTGGAAATAGTAGTCCATATCTTGCCAACCACTCTCTTCATCCGTACCAACGATTAAATGAATGCGTTGATTAAATTCAACCCCTAATTCTCGCAACATTTTGATCGCAAAATATGCTGCAATCGTTGGTCCTTTATCGTCACTAGCTCCTCTAGCATAAATACGATTATTAATAATTTGTGGCTCAAATGGATCAGTATCCCATCCTGTTCCAACAGGTACAACGTCTAAGTGACCTAATACACCTAATAATTGTTCACCTTGACCTACTTTGATATGACCTGCCCATGGGCCAAATTGCTCTGTTTCAAAGCCATCTTCTTGAGCCATCGCCATAAACTCTTCTAGAGCTGCCTTTGGACCAGGTCCCACAGGTGCATCTTCAGTAGCTAATGAATCATCTCGTACAGAGTCAATTTTTAATATGCGAAATAAATCTGCTAGTAAAGCTTCTTGTCTCTGTTCAACTTCTTGTAACCAATTAATTGTCATTCTCTCACTCCTTAATAATTGTATATATCATAACACGATTCAATAATCAGTAAAAGTAATGACTTTTAAACTATGACTGAATGCGAAATTCTGAATATATTTTTTATAAAATAACCACTCATAATGTAAGCCTTTTCACTTAGTATAAGGTATAATAGAACTATACTAATAAGGAGGTTGTTACATGTCAGCAAATTTACCATTACCTAATAAAGTGTACGATGAAATGCTTAAATTACGTGAACGCGTCATTGATCAAGGTGAAAAGCTCTACAAAAAATGGGTCGATAGCGACACTAAAAACCGATCAAATTTAAATAAGCTCAATTTATGTTACTATCTCACTTTACGCTCAATAGACATTAGACCACTTCAAGAAGACTTAGTTTTACTTGGTTTATCTACTTTAGGACGAGCAGAAGCTCATATTCTAGAATCAATCAATGCCATTATCGCTTCACTAGAACGAATCGTTGGTAAAGAAGATCCGCTTGATTATCCGGACCCTGATGATTTCTTAGAGGAATATGAACAATTATCCGCAAATACAAAACAAATTTTTGGTTCAAAATCTGAAAGAGGTCATGCAGGTATTATCGTCACCTTATCGAGTGACTACTCACAAAAAGATATTACCAAATTGGTCAAAAATGGGATGGATATTGCTCGTATTAACTGCGGTCATGACTCACCAGAAATTTGGCAAGACATGGTTAATATGGTGAACAAAGGTGCTAAAGAAAATAATAAAAAATGCCGAATCTTCTACGATTTAGCAGGCCCTAAGATACGTATTCAATGGCTCCTCAGTAGTTCAAATCAACAAAAAATCAACATTGGAGATACCTATTTATTAACCGGAAATTCGAATATTAACATTTCACCAGATTATCATTTCCAAGTAGGTATTAGTGTTCCTGAAATATTAGATGCCGTGGATATTGGGGAACCAATCTTAATTGATGATGGTAGCATTGCTGGTGAAGTGGTTGATCGTAATAACTTAGGGCTAATTGTAAAAGTTACTCGGGTAACAAAATCAAATGGTGTTCGTTTGAAAACGGAAAAAGGAATCAACTTCCCACAAACCGATATCGAACTCCCTATCATTACTCAAAAAGATAAAAAAGATTTAGAAAAAATTATCGACACCGCTGACATCATTGGTGTTTCTTTTGTTAAATCAGTGGATGATATTCAGTCTGCTTTAGAAATTATTCAACAAGCAAATCCTAATAAAGACAATATCCCAATCGTTGCTAAAATTGAAACAAATAACGGTGTTAAACGATTACCAGATATAATCTTGTCAATTCCTGATGATCAGCCTTTTGGAGTGATGATTGCTCGTGGAGATCTAGCGGTAGAAACTGGATTCATGCGTTTAGGAGAATTACAACAAGAAATTCTTTGGATCTGTCAAGCAGCCAACATTCCTGTTATTTGGGCAACACAAATTTTAGAAAGTTTAGCAAAAACAGGTACACCGACACGCTCTGAAATTACAGACATTACCGATGGTGCTGCAAGAGCGGATAGTGTTATGCTGAATAAAGGTCCTTATATTAATGATGCAGTTATCTTTTTAAGTGAATTATTACTAATTTCATCAGAAAATACCTACAAGAAAACACCTAGACTACGTGCTCTCAATATTGCTAAAAGAATGATTAAATAATAAAAAAACGCATAAAATCATGACTTAGAATCATTGATTTTATGCGTTTTGTATTGTGCCCTATATTATCCAAATGAATAACTAATAAGGATAATTTACACTTTTTAAATTACTGATCTATTAAACCATATGGTTTTAACATTTCCATTTCATCAACCGTTAGTTCACGATACTCCCCTAATTCTAAATCCTCATCTAGAACTAACGGCCCCATTGAATGACGATGTAAAACAGTTACCGTCTTTCCAACTGCTTCAAACATTCGTTTTACTTGATGGAATTTACCTTCATGAATCGTTACTGCTATTGAAGATTGATTAGTTTCGGTATCTATTTCATGAATGACAAGTTCGGCTGGTTTAGTTATAAAATCTCCCAAATCCAATCCTTGACTAAATGCCTTGATGTCTTCATCCGTTACAATACCATCAATCAACGCGTGATAAGTTTTAGGTACATCTTTTTTAGGCGAGAGTAATTGATGAGCAAGTTGACCATTATTTGTTAATAATAAGAGTCCCGTTGTATCAATATCTAATCGACCCACAGGAAATAAATCGACATGCTCATAATCAAGTGCTACCCAATCAATCACAGTTTGGTATTCTCGGTCCTCTGTCGCAGAAATAATACCATCTGGTTTATTTAGCATAACATAATAATAGGCTTGATAATGAATTTCATCATCCAGATAGGTTACTGAATCCTCGTTTGGATTAACATGAATATTTGGCTTCTTTGCCATCTCACCGTTAACCGAAATTGAGCCCTGAGAAATTAATTTTTTCACTTCTTTTCGAGTACCAAACCCTGTATCAGCTAAAAATTTATCTAAACGCATTAGAATAACCTCAACTTCGCTTGGAATTCTTGGTATCGGTCACCAATGATAAGTGATAAACGACCAAATAATCCGAGTCCTACAATATAAATTCCTGCTGCAATAACTACCGTAATTAGAATCTTAATAAAGGTTAATAGTCTTCCAACCGGTCCAAACAAGGCATTTAATGTTAAATTCCATAGAACAGTAACAATTGCCATTACAATAGTAACCAACACGATAACAATTAAATGATTTCTTAAAGTAACCGTATCGATTTCTAGTTCTTTATTAATTTTTAGCCACATAATGATACTTGAAATTGTAAATGCAATCATTGTACCTAGTAATGCACCATGTCCATGTAATAAAGCAACCAATGGATATTGTAAAATTAATTTAATGACAATAGCCACAATTAAATACTTAACTGCCACTCGTCTAAAGTTCATTGATTGTAAAATCGTTGAGAATACAGTATAAGCACCTAAAGCGACACTTGATAATGCCCCTGTTATGAGTAATGCAGGTCCAGCGGCACTACCTGTTGAATAGAAGAATGTATAGACATTATCCGAAATTGCTGCCATCCCAGCTGCTGCGGGTAACATTACGGCTGAGAAAATTAATGTAATATTTGATACTAATTCTCCCGTTGCACTCTTATCTCCACTAGCATAATTACGTGTAACAGCAGGAACTGCTGCAGTTGCCATTGAGACAGCTAAAGAGACAATGATCATAACTAATTTATCAACGTCCAAGCTTAGAACACCATATAATTCAGAAATTTCAACGAGTAATAATGATGACGTTCTTTCTAGAATTTGACTAAATGTATAAGTATCAATCAATTGAATAATGATAATACCTGAACCCAATAAGATAAAAGGTATACTATCACGTACCATTAATTTAACACTATCTTTAAAGTCAACATCAATCGTATTCGCTGAATTTTCAATTTTATTACGGATTTTTGGAATATGTCTAATATAAATCACAATGAGATAGATTAATGCAATTAATGCCCCGATAAATGCAGCGAATGTCGAATGAACAACGGCGGTTGTTGCTGTTCCCGCATAAACACGCATAATGGCATAAGTTGCAGTTAGCATGTAAATGACACGCGCTAATTGCTCTAAGACTTGAGAAACCGCTGTTGGCTTCATATCATTAAACCCTTGGAAATATCCACGTAGTAAACTCATTGCTGGTAAAATCAGCAATGCCGGTACTAGTGAGCGAATAACTTGTATTGCCCCATTTGGATTCACAGTAGACGAATTGACAGCTAATACTGGTGCTAAGAACCATAGTAATGCCGCGGAAACAACACCCGTTCCCAACATGATATACATACTGTTTTTAAATAATTTATCCGCTACACGGTATTCATTTTTTGAATGGAAATAGGCCATCTGTTTAGCTATCGCTGACGGGAATCCTGCGGTAGCAATTGCTAGGAATAAAGAATAAGGCTTATATCCAACACTATATAATGTATTGGCTTGCGTATATTCTTGACCTAACCAAGTTGCCCAAGGAATAACATATAATGCTCCGATAACACGAGAAACTATATTTCCGATGGTTAACCAAGTTGCGCCACCCACAAAATTCTGGCTTTCATCTTCTGTTTCGTCAAATTCATTTTGTTCTTCATAATCAAAATCACGTTCCTCTTGATCATGGAGCGCTTCTTCAACTTGACGATTAAAGTCTTTAATTTGTAGTGTGTCATTAATCGCTTGGTCTGTTACTACAGGACCTGGGTCTTCATCGAGTTCTTTCGAAATCTCATCCACCATGCGGTCATGTTCTTCATCATATTGTTGTTGAATTTCTGTATCTACATCGGTCATATCTACTTCAGTGACATAGTCAATATCCGAGCGGTCATCTAATAATTCCTCGTCGAAATTGTCATCAACAGTTCTTTCCTCTGACTCATCTACTTTACGGAATTTAATCTTGTCTTGGATTTGTTCCTTGGTCCCACTACCAACCTTACGCATTCGATTAACTAAGGCTGATGCTAAATTTCCAGATTTCTTTTCATCTTCAGATTCATCATCCACTTGTTCATCGAAGTAATCACCATCTAATGGCTGATTTTCGTGTCTTTGACGGAAACGTTCACGGCTTTCTTCTCGAAGCCGTAATCGTTCACGTTCTAAATCTTCCGTTGTAAATTTCATGGTATGGTCTAAGTAATTGGCACGTTGTTCCTCTTGTGACCAATCTTCTGGTGAGTTGTCATGTTTTTTGTCCATGTTTAACCTCCTTTTATTGATCTAGTTTGCGACGATGTTTACTAATTTTCCTGGTACTGCAATTACTTTACGAACAGTCAATCCGTCAATCGTTGCTTGAATTTCTTGGTCTGCTAATGCTACTTCTTCCAGTTCATCTTTTGATAATTCTGGATTAACCATCAATTTAGCTTTGATTTTACCATTAACTTGAACAACAATTTCAACTTCATCGTCAACAAGTTGAGATTCATCAAATTCTGGCCATGTCACTTCTGAAATACTCTCTTCATGGCCTAATTTTTGCCATAATTCTTCCCCAATATGTGGAGCAAATGGTGCTAGTAATTGCACGAATCCTTTAACATAAGTAAGTGGCAATACGTCAGCACTACGCGCATCATTTAAGAAAATCATCATTTGTGAAATCGCAGTATTGAAATGTAATTGTTCGATATCTTCAGTCACTTTTTTCACTGTTTGGTTATAAACTTTAGCAAGTGTTGTATCTTGACTTTCTTGAATGTTGCTAGTTAATTCACCTGACTCTTCGTCAATAAATAGACGCCAGACTCTGTCTAAGAAACGACGGCTACCTTCTAAACCAGTTTCACTCCATGCAATTGAAGCGTCTAATGGCCCCATAAACATTTCATAAATACGTAATGTATCTGCCCCGTATTGGTTTACAACATCATCTGGGTTTACGACATTTCCTTTTGATTTAGACATTTTTTCATTATTTTCACCTAGAATCATACCTTGGTTGAATAATTTTTGGAATGGTTCCTTAGTTGGAACTACACCTAAATCATATAAGAATTTATGCCAGAAACGAGCATAAAGTAAGTGTAATACAGCATGCTCTGCTCCACCGATATATAAATCAACATTATTCCATTTTTCAATTGCTTCTTTTGAAACTAATTGTTCGGCATTGTGTGGATCCATAAATCGTAAGAAATACCATGAGCTTCCTGCCCATTGTGGCATTGTATTTGTCTCACGGCGGCCTTTCATACCTGTTTCAGGGTCCTCAACATAAAGCCACTCTTCAATATTAGCTAATGGAGATTCTCCTGTTCCTGATGGATGGATGTTATCTGCCTTTGGTAAGATTACTGGTAGTTGATCTTCCGGAACAGCTGTTGTTGTCCCATCTTCCCAATGAATGACAGGAATTGGTTCACCCCAATAACGTTGGCGTGAGAATACCCAGTCACGAAGACGGTAATTTACTTGGCGAACACCTTTACCATTATCTTCCAACCAATCGATCATCGCAGCATTCGCTTCTTCGATATTTAGCCCGTTCATAAAATCAGAATTAATATGGACTCCATCGCCTGAATATGCAGCATCCTCTAAGTCATGTTCAATAACTTGAAGAATTGGTAATTCATATTTAGTTGCAAACTCATAATCACGTTCATCGTGAGCTGGAACCGCCATAACTGCTCCGGTACCGTATGAATAAAGAACATAGTCAGCAATCCAAATTTGAACTTCTTCACCTGTTACGGGATGAATCGCATATCCACCAGTAAACACACCTGTTTTATCTTTATTTAATGATGTACGGTCCAAGTCACTCTTTAATTCAATTTCTTGAACATAGTTTTCAACCGCTTCACGTTGTTCATCTGTCGTCACTACTTTAACTAATGGATGCTCAGGCGCTAAGACAACATACGATAAACCAAATAAAGTGTCAGGTCTCGTTGTATAAGTTTGAATGATTTCATCATGATCTTTCACTTGGAAATCAATTGTTGCACCTTCAGAGCGGTCAATCCAGTTACGTTGCATTTCTTTAATGCTCTCTGGCCAATCAACCTCTTCTAGGTCTTCTAGTAAACGATCGGCATATTCAGTGATTTTCAGAACCCATTGTTTCATTGGTTTACGGTAAACCGGGTGTCCCCCACGCTCACTTAAACCGTCAATTACTTCCTCGTTAGCTAAAACTGTTCCAAGTGCTGGGCACCAGTTAACCATTACTTCATCTTCGTAAGCTAAGCCTTTTTCAAATAATTTAACGAAAATCCACTGTGTCCACTTATAATATTCTGGGTCTGTTGTATTAATTTCACGGTCCCAATCGTAACTAAAACCAAGGGATTTAATTTGACGTTTAAAAGTCGCAATATTTTTAGCAGTAAATTCTGCCGGATCGTTTCCTGTATCCAAAGCATATTGCTCTGCAGGTAAGCCGAATGCATCCCATCCCATTGGATGTAGTACATCATATCCTTGAGCACGTTTAGCACGTGAGACAATATCTGTTGCAGTATACCCTTCCGGGTGCCCCACATGAAGTCCTTGTCCTGAAGGATAAGGGAACATGTCTAATGCATAATATTTCGGATGATCTAATCCTCTATCCTTTGTTTTAAACGTTTTGTTCTCGTCCCAAAAATCTTGCCATTTCTTTTCAATTTGTAAATGATTAAATGCCATTTAATTCCCTCACTTATTAATATTAATTCTTTCAAAAATAGCCCTACATTATCCAGTCCAGCTAGATAACATAGGGCGTTAAACGCGGTACCACCTATATTTGTAATAATTAAGCTTATTACCTCAAAGACTTTAACGCGGTCAACGGCCTATTCTAATTGAAAGTTTCGTTCAAATAAGACTAAATTTAGATGAGTTCGATAATATCCAATGACTTGTTCACACCACCCACAAGCTCGCTGTACATGTTTATTATTTACTAGTTCTAATTAGTTTTAATATCCCGTTAATTATAGCAAAAACAAATTCGCTTATCAAACAATCTTATCTTTTTAATCGCTGTCTGCTATTATAATCTTAAGGAGTGATCAAATGTTAAATGCACTAGCTTATAGCCAGCAATTATTAGATAAATTAGTTAATAAATATTATGATGGAAATTTCATCGATGGAACTACAGGAAATGGCAATGATATCCATCGCATCGTATCCAACAAACATTTCAAAGGCCATGCATATGGTTTTGATATTCAAGAACAAGCAATATTAAATACCCAGAATAAACTTGAGGATATTGATTCGAATCGATATACCTTAATCAACGATTCACATGCAAATATAAATAAATATATTAAATCCAATGTTACCATCCATGGAGCCATCTTTAATTTAGGTTATCTTCCTGGAGGCGATCATTCAATAACTACCCAAGGTGAATCAACGTTAAAATCCGTTGAATTTATAAGTAATCAATTAGTTAAAGGCGGACAAATTATTTTAGTGGTCTATTCTGGCCATGATTCTGGAAAAGTAGAGAGTGACCAAATTTTGAATGCCCTTAGTGAGTATTCACAAGATGAATTTCAAGTCTTAACTTACCAATTTATTAACCAAATTAATCATCCACCTTATGTTATTATCATCGAAAGAAAGTAATTAAACCCCGAACCTTAGAAATCAATTCTATCGGTTCGGGGTTATTTTTTATACTTTGTTTAATAATTCTTGAATGGCTTCGACTTTATCTAATGATTCCCAAGGTAAATCAACATCCGTACGACCAAAGTGTCCGTATGCGGCTGTTTGATTATAAATTGGACGTCTTAAATCTAGCATTTCTATGATACCATTTGGCGTTAGATCAAATAATTGACGAACAACTGCTGTAATATCCGCATTTGAATGGTTGCTAGTCTCATAAGTATCCACCATGATTGAAGTTGGTTCACTTACACCAATAGCATAAGCTAATTGGATTTCACAACGATCTGCAATGCCCGCTGCAACAATATTTTTGGCAATATAACGTGCTGCGTAAGACGCTGAACGGTCAACTTTTGTAGCGTCTTTACCAGAAAAGGCACCACCACCATGACGAGCAGCTCCACCGTAAGTGTCAACAATAATTTTACGACCTGTTAAACCTGAATCCCCAACAGGTCCTCCGATTACGAATTTACCAGTTGGATTGATGTAATAAACCGTCTCATCATCCAACCATTCTAAAGGAATAATCGGTTTGACAACATGTTCAACGATATCTTTATGTAATTGATCTTGTTCAGTATCTTCACTGTGTTGTGTAGAAATTACAATATTATCAATACGTAATGGTTGTCCACTCTCGTCATATTCAATCGTGACTTGAGTTTTACCATCTGGTCCTAAATTATCCAAAGTACCATTCTTACGTACTTGTGCTAATTGATAAGCTAATTTATGACTCAGTGAAATCGCTAATGGCATATATTCAGGTGTTTCATTCGATGCATAGCCAAACATAATCCCTTGGTCACCGGCACCGATTAATTGATTCTCCGAATCTGAATCACTTTCACGGTCTTCTAGAGCCGTGTTTACTCCTTGAGCAATATCTGGCGATTGTTCATCTAATGAAACAAGTACCGCAACATTGTCCGCATCAAAGCCGTATAAACGGTCTGTATAGCCGATTTCGCGAATAGTTTCACGTACAACCGATTGAATATCAACATAAGCAGTTGTTGTGACCTCTCCAAAAACAACCACTAAACCTGTATTAACAATCGTTTCACACGCAACACGAGCGACCGGGTCTTGTTCTAAAATGGCATCCAAAATTGCATCACTAATTTGATCGGCAATTTTATCTGGATGTCCTTCAGTTACTGACTCTGATGTAAATAAATATCTTTCTTCTTTCACGTTTTTCCCCCATTTTCTATATGTCATAACCCGCCATAAGCGAATTACTGTTTGGTTACAAGGCATCTTTACATAATGTAAATCCTATCGGGACAACAAATAGTTATACCACCCAACATTATACGACAAATATGTTAGATAGTATAGAAGAGTTTCATTCTTTTGTATTTTTGAGTTGTAAGAATATGTTTTTTTTCGTATTATGTATATATAACCCCCATATGGGTAGAAAGGTCAAATTATGAAACAATTAACACATATTTTGCAACACCCTCTTTTAAAGATATTTGTTTCACCAATTGCTATCATATTATTTGGTACATTAACTGGTTTTGTTGCTAACGGAGCATTTAATTGGTTTGGTTTCATCTTACTAGCATTGATTGCTATAAGTTCTCACTTAATTGCTCATTATTTTAATTTAGATGTCAACCGTCACAATAAAATGAATCAAGGTATTCTTTATGCTTGTGAAGCGGTTATGATCATTGCCATTTTAGGATTAGCTTTTACTAATCACTGGTTGATTACCGCGTTACTTGTATTATATGCAGTCTATATTCATATCATTTACCTCCCTTATAATATATCTGGGACTTGGTATCATATTATTTTATCTGTCTTTTATAATACGCTTTTCTTGAATATTGCAGCGTATTTCATTCAATCTTCGAATTTTGAAATTGGATTACTGACACAATATATTCCACTGGTTTTATTTTACGTAGGAAGTCAATTTGAAATTTTCAACCTGCAAAGTAGATTAAATCGTCGTAAAAACCAAGTATTTTATCAACGCTATCTAAACTTAGGATTAATGGGTGCTGGTATTATTGTAGGTTTACTACAATCATTCCCATCTTCAACATATTTTATTGTTCAAATCTTATTTGTGATTTTATCTGCTGTAATTATATTACCGCTTGTTGTATCAACAAATAAATCACATCAAATGCAAAATAAAATAAATTATATTAGTGCTGTCTTCTTATTGTTCAACATTTTTTACAGTTTAAGTGTCATGTTCTAAAATTAATTAAAATAACCCGCATAAAATCAATGCATGAAAGACATTGATTCTATGCGGTTTTGTTTTATTATTTATTCTTGCCAACTATTCTTCTGATTTTTTGAAAAAATTGAGTGAAATTAAAATCATAATTCCTGATAAAGAAATTAAGCTAATTAATAATAAGTAAGGCTGTTTAAACGCTAATTGAATCGTCATTTCACCTTCAGGAATGTAAAATCCGATCATTCCATTATTTGCATTAATAATGTCATGTTTTTGGTTATTGATTTCTAACTGCCAGCCCTCATCATAAAAGATAGGCAATACCATAAATGGATAAGCTGATTCATTATTGAATGTAATCTCAATTTCTGACCCATCTATCTCGTAGGTATAATCTAACAATTGATCGGATTCACTTCGTTCAGCTAATTCATCTAAATTCACTCCGATTAATTGATGGATTTCAATTTCGTGTGTGGTGTAATTCGGTAAATTGAAAATAATATTATCAGATATAGGTAACTCTATTTGTTGCCTAAATACTTGATGGGCATATTTAGATTTTGGCGAAATTCGCTCAACGGTTTGACCATTAATCGTATATGAATAATCTTCCGTACTTCCTTCTATGGGTTTCAAAGTATAATCCAATACATAATAATCATAATCTGGGGACGTTTGATCGATGGTAAATGTTACGGAAATATTCTCCTCCTCTTTACCACCAACTCTAAATTCATTAACATTATCATTTATATCAGCATTATTGATTGAAATAATATCCAATGGTTCTGGATTATTAGATGGTTCATTATTATCACTTTCATCCAGTATAGCTCCATTTATCAGTAAATGATCTTTGTATCCAATTTCCTCTACTTGACTTTTGTTATATAAATTCTCAACAGGATGAATGAATGCTAACGGTAATGTATTCTGATACGTAATTAAATTATTGATGCGATTTACTTGGTCAAAGGCTGTCGGTATAATTTTTTGATTATTTTCATTAGCTAAGACATAATCCTCTTGCATTAGAGAGGCTAATATTTGTCTTCCAGATAGACCATTTTGTTTATTTAAACCTGAGTCGAAGATAGGCACCTTAAAATAATTGTTAAATTGTTGCTGATACCCATTTTGGAAACTATTGTAAACATCGAAACTAGGTATTTCTTGTTGCATTCCTAAATTATGCATCGACTGATAATCAACCCTTACCAGCTCTTTGTCTGATTCCTCAATAATTTGATCGAAACTCATCACATAATTACTACCTGTATTTTCAAAAGTATTATATAAATAATCTCTATTTACTTTCTGTAAATTATATTGTTCGTATAATGTCAGATTTGTGGTGTAAATTGTGTTTAAAGACAGGACAAACACAGAAATTAAACTTATCCATTTAAATTTCCTACTAAATAAGATAAAAAGAATAACTTGTAATAAAATCAGTCCAATTACTTCTTTAATATCAAAAGCATGCTCTTTATTTTGTGTATGGGCAATAAAGTAAAGGATAACTGTTCCTATGCCACTAATTAGTGTGTATTTTGTACCACTTTTTACATCTTCATTAAAGATAGCGTAAATATTTTGTATTCCTATCCCAATTGCAGCGGCAATAAATAAAAATATAACAAATTGCCATCTAAATTGAGGATCACTGAAGCCATTAAAAATACTGGCAACCTTTATAGAGTATCTCAAAAATAGTAACACTAAAGAACCTATAGTAAAAAATTTAAAATCTTTCAATTGATAATTAGGTTTAAATAAAATGATGAATACAAAGATAAATGGAATAAGATTCATGTTCTCGGTTAATAATAACTTCCCAAGATTTATCGGCTGAAAATCAAACCAATCAATTGGATTTGGTGCTACATCACGAATGGTTTGTGTAAAACCTCGAACGAAAGTTAGAAATCCTGGCAAACTTATTAATAATCCTAAAAGCCCATACTTTACATATTGGATGATTTGATCCTTAATAGGAATTTCATCCGCTGATAAATGATAAAACCATCTGACAATTATATATAAAATGACCACAAGGATAATAATATATGCAAAGTAAGCATTATTAAACAACGCTAATGCTAGTCCTACCGCAAACCAATTACCTTTATGTCCTCGTAAAATTTTTTCAACACCGAGTAAAATTATAGGTAGCCAAATAAATGCATCAGCAAAAAACTCCCATAAAACCATATGCCTGAAATACATACTAGAGAATGCATAAAATGTCGCACTCATTAATGCAATAGGTACTGATTGAATAAATTGTTGAAGATACTTGGTTGTAAAGAAGAGTATCAACGTTGTTCTAAATAAGCTTAAAAACAAGGCTACACGCGCCCAATAAATCATATTAACATAATTGACTATATTCAGCTTCTCAAGTAAATACGTACCAATTAACGTCAAATAATGAATAAGAGACGTTGAATAATAGTAACTTAAACGGGTAAAGAAATTATCTCCCCCATTATAATTAAAACTATAAAAGAACTCCCCTTTTTTAAACTGTTCATATGTAAAATCTTTGAATATTTGCATTTGTTGTAGTTGATCATTTGGACCAACCATAAATTGATCATGGAGCCATTGATTCTCGATGAAAAAACGATGGGCTACAATTGATAGTATTAAGGATACAAACAAGATCAAGAGCCCTTGAACTGCACCCTTTTTAAACGTGACATTCATAAAATATCTCCATATCTAATAAAAAATTCTCTAAGGTTATATCATTATTATACAAAAAACAAAAAAAGTCACCTGCAAAATTGCAAATGACTGGATATATTTATTAAAATATCATGCTATTTTTCTTTGTATTCTACAAATTTACGACTATTTAAGAATGCGCCTACCCATAATGCTCCTGTGATAAGACTAATAACGGCAATGATTATCCATGAATTTGTATATGAACCTGTCGCATCAGCAATAGTTGCTGCAACTAAAGATCCTAACATCAACCCAAAATTCACTGCACTCGTTACATAACCATACCCTTTTGCATAGTTTTCCTCAGAATAAATGGCAGATGTAATTAATGGCGGAGAAACAGTACCAATTGCATTCCCTAAACCAAAGAAAACAGAACCAATAATAGCGATCGTATAATTGGGTGCAAAAATCATTAAAATATATGCAATCGTCGTTAAAACAGCTGCATATACCGTACTAATAATGATACCGAATTTGTCATTAATTGTACCAAGTAATAATTTTCCAACGATTCCTACTGCTGAGTAAATACTAATTAAGGTTGCTCCTGCAGCGGCTCCATGTAACCCTTGTAAGTATGGAGGGAACTGTCCTAATCCCCCATTATTAATAATACCAAGGAATACTGCACCGACTATCAACATAATAAAGAATGGTTTTTTAAAGGTTTTCTCAATCGGCGTTGAAACTGCCATGTGTTGCTCTTTTTCACCATCTGTTTCTTCAGATTTTGATTTATCAGCACCTAATGCTTTTAAACCTATATCTTCAGGTTTAGCTTTAATCACAAATAAAACCATTGGTATACAAACAACTAATAAAATAATCGCATACAATAAATAAGTCATGCGCCAACCAAATTGACCAATAGACCATGTGACTAATTGTGAGAAGATTACTCCACCAATTCCTAATCCACCAACTGCTAAACTCATCGCTAAACCACGTTTTTCAACAAACCAGTTATTAACTAAAATTCCAACTGGAAGTAAGGTCGTCGCAGAATATCCCGCTCCTACTAAAAATGATAATAAATAGAACACAATAATATTAGGTGCGATACTGTATAAACCATAAGAGACACCATATAAAATAATTGCTAATAAATAAATACGTCTAAAATTTCCTCTAGCATATTGCTGAGACATAGTCGGTGCCACAAAAATTCCTGTTCCTAATACAATTGAATTTACAATCGCAAACTGACTAGCAGAGATACCAAATTCTACAATAACAGGTGCTTGATAAACATTTGCAACTGCAACAGAAGCAGGCCCCGCAATCGCTAGAATAATCGCAGATGCTATTACGATCCACCAACCATAAAATGTATTTTTATTTTCGTTCAATATACTTCCTCCTTAAAAATTTATGTCCCTGTTTAAATTGACAAACAGGCATACAATAATCTTATCACAGAATTTATGAAAGAAGCGGGTTATATAAATTTGAAAACGTTAACTTTCTACCTTATTATAAAAATAATTTAGCAACTTACTTTTTCGACTCTTTCCGACTAGAAATATATGAACCAACCCAGAAAACACCCGTTAAAGCCGATGTTACTGCTAATATCCCCCAAGCATATTTATAAGATCCTGTTAAATCTGCAATTGTTGCTACAAAGAGAGAACCAATCATTAATCCTAAATTATTTCCACTCGCAACTAAACCGTAAGCTTTGGCATATTCGGCACCTGAATACATGGCAGAAACTAACAATGGTGTGACAATTGACCCTGCTGCTGAACCAAAGCCAAAGAAGACAGCGCCCACTAACATTAAATAATAATTTTCAGCACTCAACATTAATATGAACGATAATGTCATAAATAAAGTAGTGACTGACGTACTGAATACAATACCAAATTTGTCATTTAATGCACCCAGTATTAATTTACCTACTACACCAGCTAATGAATATGTACTGATAACTAAGGCTGCTGTTTGAGAATCATGTACGCCTTGAATATATGGTGGAAATTGTCCAAAGGCACCGTTTAGCGATAAGGTTAATAATACAGATCCAATTAATAACATTATAAAAAAGGGTTTTCCCATTGAAGATGATACGGTTAATCCATTGTGCTCTTCTCCTTGGTTCTGAATTACTTTGTTGTTCTTAGGTCTTTCTAATCCTAATTCAGCTGGATCTAATTTTACAAAAAAGTATACGAGCGGGACACAAATTAAAAGAATTAGCCCGCCATATAATAAATAGGTCATGCGCCAGCCAAACTCACTAATTGACCAATTAACAAGTTGAGAGAATATTACCCCACCAAATCCTGACCCTGTATAAGTCAAACTAATAGCCAGACCAATCTTATCCGTAAACCAATTATTTAATAAAATTGAAATAGGTAATGCTAGTGACGCTGAAAACCCAAAACCAACAAACAATGATATGAAATAATAAATATAGATATTTGGAGTAATGGAATACGATGCATAAGCAACTCCGTAAATCAGCAAACTTAGTGCAAATAGCCTGGTAAAACGCCCTTCAACGTACTTCCTGGACATTATTGGGGCAGAAATTATGCCGACTCCCAATACAATTGTATTAGCAATAGCATAAATACTCTTTGTAATACCAAACTCAGCAACAATCGGCTCTTGATAAAGATTAGCGACAGTAATCGAAGCAGGACCTGCAACAGCCAAAACAACTGCACAAATAATAACAATCCACCATCCATAATAAAAATTGGTTCGTTTATACATAACATTCATCCTTTTGAAAGCGTATTTAAATCCATTAATATTATTATAGTGAATTAGGGGACGATTTGGTAATCTTTTTGTGATACTTTTAGCCTAAACTCCCGTTATCGTGACATGATGGTTACTCTGGATAACTAATTCCTGTTTTTGAATATAATAGTTTCTGCGCAATTGTCGTTTCTCCGATGGTTGCGCCGTATTTTGTATGTGTCAAAATAT
>JACBXN010000019.1 GCA_015863215.1 Aerococcaceae bacterium DSM 111176 | reverse complement strand
GTTTTTTTGACGGGGTACGGACATACCTCACAATAAAAGCCTCGGATTGGTACTGCCCATTTAATTATATAACGTAAACGTTTTCTTGTCATGGTTTAGAGTGCGAAGCACTCTTAGGGTTTTTTTGGTCAAAAAAGTGGTAGAATGGTAAGGGAAATTTAATGAAGGAGGGATTTTTTGGACTATCGTATTAATATATTATATACCAGTGATACACATGGCTTTTGGTTAAACCGTCAAGATGACCGTGATCACTCTCTATTAAATACCGCTGCAGCGATCAAAAAATTAAAGACTCATTTTGAAACAAATGGGGAGCATTGTATTACCATTGATTTAGGAGATTTTATTCAAGGATCTAGTTTTGCAACGTATTTAAATCAAGAGAATGAAAGTGGGTCAGTCTTTGCTCGGGCTATGAACCACATTGGTTATGATTATCAATTACTCGGTAACCATGAATTTAACTTTGGTTTAGATTATTTAAACCCTATTTTAACGGATTTGAATGCTGAAATTTTATCTAACAATATAGTAGATATAGATTCAAAAAAACCAGCCTTAGGAGTACCTTACGCAATTCGCAGCGTAAATGATTTAAAAATAGGAGTTATTGGAACGACTACTCATTATATTCCTAATTGGGAACGTGAAGAAAATTACGCTGGATTGACGTTTTTAGATGCATTTACCGAAACGAAAAGGGCAGTAGAAATTTTAAGACCGCAAGTAGATATCATCATTGTGGGGTATCATGGTGGTTTTGAAAGTGACATAAATACCGGAATTCCATTAGAATCTCAAACGGGTGAAAACCAAGCATACCGTATGTTGTCAGAAATTGAAGGCATTGATGTTTTATTAACGGGACATCAACATCGTTTAATCAATCAAAACGCGAAACATACAATTGCAATGCAGACGGGATTTGCAGGGGAATTTATTGGTCACGTTAATTTAGAAATTTCGGATAATAAATTAACTGCGATGACAAGTCAATTAATCGATACCAATGATTTTTCGGCAGATGAAAGTTTACGAACAGTTATGCAGCCTGAATTAAATGATGCGTCAGTATGGTTAGAAACGGTTTTAGGTAATGCTCCTATCGCAGTACCTTCAGAGGATGCCTTTACAGCACGTATTCAAGGAACGCCTTTTATTGAAATGATCAATCAAATTCAATTAGAGGAAACGGGTGCTGATTTTAGTGCGACTACTTTAATTAATGATCGTTTTAGTGATTTTACAGGAACAATTACACAAGAGACATTGCTCGAGACATACCCATACTATAATTTAATCGCTAAAGTTAAAGTCACTGGTGAAGAATTGTTTGAGATTATGACATACAACCTTAAATATGTGACACAAGATGCCAGAGGGAATATTATGGTTAATCCAAAATACCTAGACCCTAAACCGAAGCATTATAATTGGGACATGTATTCAGGCCTCAAAGCATTTGTAGACATGTATGCTGTTGAAGATAAACGTTTAATGGCTTTAGTCGATGAGAGTACTGGGAAATCCATTGAAAAAGATAAAGAATACACACTTGCAATCTCACAATACCGTGCGGCAGGCGGGGGCGATTATCATTGGTTCACACCAGATAAGATTATCTCTTACTCAGAGGTAGACATAGCATCTTTAATCCCTGATGCATTAAATAAATTTGATATTGAAGAGTGGCGAAACATTAATACGAATTACTCACATATTAAATGGATTTAAAATTATATTCAGTTACTAATACGAAACAATAAAAAAACGATCACGTCAATTTACAACGTGATCGTTTTTTAATTAATTTGGATTAATTCCTAGTGCAATTCGACCAAAACGCGTGATGCGAGTCATATTCCAAGAAGGAGTCCAAACAATATTAAGATTTAACTTTTTAATAAAATCTAGATCGGCAAATCTTTCATGAATCTCTGTGAAGATGATGTCCTGACAATCACACCCCGGGCTGGTAAAAGTCATGTCAATGTCGCATATACCTTCCTCATTTATATCTATTTCATAAATTAAGCCTAAGTTAACAACGTCAATCCCGATGTCTGGATCAAAGACCGTTGTCAATCGTTCTTCTAACGCAGGAATATGTTCAGCTGCTTGGCCTTTATATGTAACACCTTGGTCTAACATTTGGTTTGCTCCTTTTTCAATATTTATAAGTGGTTAATTTCAATTTAATTTTATTCTAATGTAAATGAAACAAACTTTCAACCTTTAGAATGATCTAAGTAAACCAGATAACGATTTCCATGCTTATCCACATTAACAGAGTGATCGTAAAAAAGACTTAGATTTTCAGTAGTTAATACTTGGCTTGTTTCACCTTGATCAAAAATTAAGCCATCTTTCAGCAACAGGGTATGATCAAACATTGGCGTAATTTCGCTTGCTTGATGCGTGACATAAAGAACAGTAGGTGCATTTTCCTGACTAATTAAATCGGCGACTTGATCCAAAATTTGTTCTGTAGCGAAGATATCTAGCCCGTTACATGGTTCATCCAAAATCAATAATTCAGGATTGGAAATTAAGCTACGTGCAATGAGGACGAGTTGTTGTTGACCTTGTGAACAGGTTAAATATTTTCGTCCTTTGAGGTGAGTGATGTTTAAACGATTCATCACTTCATCAACTTGATCTAATTCACTTTGTCCATATTCTTGATAAATACCAATAGAATTGAAAATACCACTTAAAATAATTCGGTCGGTTGTGTCAAATTGATTAATCTTGGCATTGAGAACGGATCCAACCCAACCAATTCTCTTTCTCAAATTAGGAATTTTAGTACTCCCGAATCGCTCACCCAACACTTCTACAGTTCCTGAAGTTGGCCATTGTTGTCCACTAATAATATTGAGTAAACTTGACTTGCCAGAACCATTCAGCCCCATTAAAACCCAATGTTGACCAGGTTTTACTTGCCAATTAATATCACTTAGTATTTGTTTTGAGTCGCGCACCATTGAAACGTCTGCTAAATTTATCATCATTTACCTCCTGGATGAGAATTTTCTAATCATATTCTAAAAAAACCATTGACAAATGAGACGGCATCTCATAGAATGGACTTACAAAATAAATCAAGGAGATTCTAGCCATGCCAACAGCAAATAATTCAGTAATTATTGTCATTATATCATAGGATTGAAACGTAAAAAATATACGTTTGAATCCTATTTGTTGTTAGCAGGTAAGGATTTCGACATCCTGATCTGTATATAGATTAGGGTGTTTTTTATTTATAAATTTAAAGATTGGAGTGTTAATAATGGACGATACTTTCTCACCGAACATGAAAAAAGGCACGGAATTATTAGTTAAAGCACTACTCGATGAAGGTGTAGAAGTACTATTTGGCTATCCAGGTGGGGCTGTACTGCATATTTTCGACGAGTTCTACCGCTCGGAAACGAATCATATTTTGACTCGTCACGAGCAAGGAGCAGCTCATGCTGCTGATGGTTACGCCCGTTCAACAGGTAAACCAGGTGTCTGTATTGCGACAAGTGGACCTGGAGCAACAAATACTGTAACAGCTGTAACTACGGCGATGATGGATTCAGTGCCATTAATTGTTATTACTGGACAGGTTGCCGCAGCGGGGATTGGTAAGGATGCATTTCAAGAGGTGGACGTTCAGGGCGTCATGACACCAATCACTAAGTATGTTTTCCAAGTTAGAGATGCCAGTGAAATTCAACAAACAGTACGCGAAGCATTTCATATTGCTAATAGTGGTCGAAAAGGTCCCGTCGTTATTGATTTTCCAAAAGACGTAGGTGTACAATCTGCTGAGGAAATTCCTTATTCACAAGTACCAATTGAACTACCAGGATATATGCCAGAACGTATTGAAGAACAAAAACCAGATGTTACTGAATTAATGGAAGCATTAAAAGAAGCTAAAAAGCCATTAATTTTATGGGGTCATGGTGTGGCACTTGATGATGCCGATTCTTTATTAACAGAATTTATTGAAAAATATCAAATACCTGCAACTTCGACATTACTCGGTTTAGGAGCCTATCCATCGGAAGGTAAGCTGAATCTGGGGATGGCTGGAATGCATGGGACATATACAGCCAATATGGCGTTGGTTAACTGTGACTTCTTAATTAATATTGGTTCACGATTCGATGACCGAGTAGCAAGTGATCCAACGAATTTTGCACCTCATGCTAAAATTGCGCATTTTGATATTGATATCTCTGAAATTGAAAAAGTCATCAAAACAGATTTCCAATTTGAGGCATCTGCAACGAATGCTCTAAAAGCGCTCTTGGAATATCCAATGGAAGATTATGAACCACAGGAAGAATGGTTAGAATCTCTATTTGCATCGAAGAAAAGACACCCGCTTCATTATGAGCAAGGGGAAATGATTCGTGCTGAACGCTTAATTGAGTATGTAGGTGAGGTTACAAAAGGTGAAGCTTTCGTCGTAACTGACGTTGGACAGCATCAAATGTGGGCTGCACAATTTTATCCATTTACATTTGGAAAACAATTGTTATCATCTGGTGGAGCAGGAACTATGGGATACGGAATTCCAGCAGCAATTGGAGCTAAAACAGGAAATCTTGACCGTGATGTTGTTTGTTTCGTAGGTGATGGTGGTTTCCAGATGACGAATCAAGAATTAAATATCTTGAAAACCAATGGACTCAATGTTAAATATTTCATTATTAACAATGCTGCTTTAGGAATGGTAAAACAATGGCAAGAAATCTTCTATGATAGCCGATTTTCACACAGTTTACTTCAAGACAATGCACCAGACTTTGTTATGTTATCCAAAGCCTTAGGTGTTGAAGCAGCAAGGGTTACAGATCCAGCCAAATTAGAAGAAGCCGTTGATGCAGCTTTCGCTCATGATGGATCATATGTACTAGAAGTTCGTATTAGTCCAGATGACTTAGTCTTACCAATGATTGCATCCGGTCAGTCTAATGATCAAATGAGAGGGGTATACACATGTACAGATTAATTCAAGTACGCGTCGCTAACCGACCAGGTGCATTGCACCGTATCACTCAGGTAGCATTACGCCCGAAATATAATATTGAAACATTATCTTTGATTGCAACAGAAGACCCTAAAATATCGATTATAACTCTCGGTATTCAATTTACAGATGATAATCCAGCTGCAGCTGCACGATTTTTAGCACGACAACTTGCTAAGCAAGTCGATGTTATTCGAGCAATTGATTTGACTGCTTTATCTGAGTAATTTTATAGTTTATAAGAACATGTCACTATTCGCCAATCTTAGGAGGAAAAATTAATGCCAGCAACAGTATACTATGAACAAGATATCCAAACGAATGCCCTTGAAGGTAAGAAAATTGCCGTATTAGGTTATGGATCACAAGGTGGAGCGCACGCTAAGAATTTACGTGATAATGGTAATGATGTTATTATCGGTATCCGTCCTGGTTCTTCAGCGAACCGTGCTAAAGAAGATGGATTTGACGTTTATGATGTTCCAGAGGCATCGAAAATGGCAGATATCGTTATGATTTTAATTCCTGACGAAATTCAAGGGGATGTTTATAAAGAACAAATTGAACCAAACTTAGAAGCAGGTAATGCGATTGGTTTTGGTCACGGATTTAACATTCGTTTTGAAACAATTAAACCACAAGAAGATATTGATGTATTTATGGTTGCTCCTAAAGGGCCGGGACATTTAGTACGTCGTGAATTTGAAAATGGTTCAGCGGTTCCTTCATTATTCGCTGTTCACCAAGATGCAACTGGTAATGCACGTGATATTGCTTTATCTTGGGCTGATGGAATTGGTGCAACACGTGTTGGTGTACTTGAAACAGACTTCACTGAAGAGACAGAGACAGACTTATTTGGTGAACAAGCGGTATTATGTGGTGGAACAACTCACTTAGTACAAGCAGGATTTGAAGTATTAGTTGAAGCAGGCTACCAACCAGAAATTGCTTACTTTGAAGTATTACATGAATTGAAATTAATCGTCGATTTAATGTATGAAGGTGGTATGGCACATATGCGTCAATCTATCTCTAATACAGCAGAGTTTGGTGACTACGTAACTGGACCTCGTATTGTTACTTCTGAAACTAAAGAGAACATGAAAGCCGTTCTTAAAGATATTCAAGAAGGTAAATTTGCGGATAAATTCGTTGGAGATTATCAAAATAACTTTGATGAATTTAACAAAATGCGTGAAGAACAAAAAGGACATCAAATTGAAGAAGTTGGGGCTCGTTTACGTGATATGATGCCATTTGTAAAAGAAAATATGGTTAACACTGAAAACTAATTGTCTTTCAATTGTGTCTTAACACTAAGATACACGGAGCCACTAGCACTAGGTGCGAGTGGCTTTTATTCGTAATGGAGACAGAGTAAAATTAATTTAAAATATGACTGAAATAAAGGAGAGAGAGTATGACAGAACCATTGTTGACAAAAGACGATGTCCTAAAAGCTTATCGTGTATTAAAAACAGTTGTCAATCAGACCCCATTGCAACGAGATAATTATTTATCGGACAAGTACAATGCAAATATCTATTTAAAGCGGGAAGATTTACAAATTGTTCGCTCGTTTAAAATACGGGGAGCTTACTATGCGATGACACAATTAGAACAGGTCGTTCTTGAGCGAGGTGTAGTATGTGCTTCGGCAGGGAACCATGCACAAGGGGTTGCTTATACTGCTTTCCAACTGAAATGTATGGCACATATCTTTATGCCCGTAACAACACCAAATCAAAAGATTTCACAGGTGAAATATTTTGGAGGAGAATTTGTTAAGGTGCATTTAGTGGGCGACAACTTTGATGAATGTAGTTTAAGAGCCCATGAATATGGAACAGAGAATGACTTACACTTTATTGAACCATTTGACGACCTTGATGTGATCGCTGGACAAGGATCACTAGCGGTAGAAATTCACCAAGATTTAGTCGCTGAAGGCGTTAATCCTGATATTGTTTTAGCACCCGTTGGCGGTGGTGGACTAATTTCTGGAATATCATCTTATATTAAGCCAGTGATGCCGGAGACGAAAATTATTGGTGTGGAATCAGTTGGCGCTCCGTCAATGAAAGAATCATTGGATAAAGGCGAAATTGTTAAATTAGAAGAAATGGATACCTTTAGTGATGGTACAGCTGTTGCTCGAGTTGGGGAGTTAACTTATCAAATTGCCAAACAGAATGTCAACGAAATCATTACAGTCGAGGAAGGCCTAGCATGTTCTAAAATTTTAGATATGTATACACGTCAAGCAATCATTGTAGAGCCATCGGGTGCCTTATCTGTAGCTGCATTAGATAAATTAGGTGACATTTCAGGAAAGACGATCGTCTGTATAATTTCTGGTGGTAATAATGATATTAATCGTTTAGCTGAAATTGAAGAGCGTGCCTTAATTTATGAGGGACGTAGACATTACTTTGTCGTTAATTTCCCTCAAAGAGCGGGCGCTTTAAGAGAATTTGTTACAGATATTTTAGGACCCGGAGATGATATTACTGTCTTCCAGTATACTAAGAAGAGTAATCAAAGCTCAGGACCATTAGTAGTTGGGGTTGATCTAGGTAAAATAGAAAACCTTGACGGCTTGCTAGAGCGTCTCAGCGTGTTTGATCCAAGTTACATTTCAATTAATGAGAATTCAACCTTATTTAACTTATTAGTTTAATGATATATAGAGAAAATCACTGTACTTGTCACGAAAAAAATGATACGATTTAGTGGGAGAATTCACAATTCATTTTTAAGGGAGGGCGTTAAGATGAGTCAACAAGAAAGAAAAGATTTACGTGTTAATAGTAAAGTTTACGACGGAATGGTAAAGTCACCAAACCGTGCCATGTTACGTGCAACAGGTATGCAGGATGACGACTTTAAAAAGCCAATGGTAGGTGTTATCAGTACTTGGGCTGAAAATACACCTTGTAATATTCACTTACAAGAATTAAGTAAAATTGCTAAATCAGCATTAACTACTAAAAACGCATGGGGTGTTCAGTTCGCAACTGTAACCGTTTCTGATGGTATTGCAATGGGAACTCCAGGAATGAGCTATTCACTTCCTTCTCGTGACATCATTGCAGATTCAATGGAAATTGCTGTTGGTGGACAAAACCTAGATGGTTTTATCGCGATCGGTGGTTGTGATAAGAACATGCCAGGATCTGTTATTGCCATGGCTAACGCTAATATCCCTTCGATTTTCGTTTATGGGGGAACAATTTCTCCGGGACAAGATGCTGATGGAAATGATATCGATTTAGTATCAGTTTTCGAAGCGATTGGTAAATGGAATAATGGCGAAATGACAGATGAAGAAGTTTACGCCGTAGAATGTGCTGCTTGTCCTGGACCAGGAGCATGTGGTGGTATGTATACTGCTAATACAATGGCAGCAGCTATTGAAACAATGGGACTATCGCTTCCAGGTTCATCATCAAATCCAGCTATGACTGGAGATAAATTAAAAGATGTTTTCGATGCTGGAGCAGCGATGACAGAAATCATCGAACGAGATATTCGTCCACGTGATATTATCACACGTGAATCAATGGAAAATGCAATTACTGTAACAATGGCTTTAGGTGGATCAACGAATGCAATTCTTCACTTATTAGCAATTGCCCACGCAGCGGATGTTGATTTAACAATTGATGACTTTAATACCATTCAAGCGCGTGTACCGCATTTAGCTGACTTAAAACCATCAGGACAATATGTATTCCAAGACTTATATGATGTCGGTGGTGTACCAGCTGTTCAGAAATACTTATTAGAGAATGGTTATTTATACGGTGACTGTATTACGGTAACGGGTAAAACATTAGCTGAAAACTTAGAAACTCTGCCTGGTTTAACTGAAGGTCAAGATGTAATCATGCCTTTAGATAATCCGAAACGTGCGGATGGTCCATTAATTGTTCTTAAAGGTAATTTAGCACCTGAAGGAGCAGTAGTTAAAGTTTCAGGTCTGAAAGTACGTCGCCATGAAGGTCCAGCGAAGGTATTTAATACCGAAGAAGCTGCTATTCAAGCGACTTTAGATGGTGATATTGTTGATGGTGACGTAGTAGTAGTGCGTTATGTTGGACCAAAAGGTGGTCCTGGTATGCCAGAAATGTTATCTTTATCATCATTAATTTCAGGTAAAGGTATCAGAGTTGCTTTAATTACTGACGGTCGTTTCTCAGGTGGTTCTCACGGATTCGTTGTAGGGCATATGGCACCTGAAGCTCAAGTAGGTGGACCTGTTGCATTATTACAAACGAATGATACCGTAATTATCGACCAAGATACGAAAGAAATTACAATGGTTGTTTCGGATGAAGAGTTAGAGGAACGTCGTAAAGACTTAGTGTTACCTCCATTACAAACACGTGGTGTGCTTGGTAAATATGCACATATGGTATCTTCGGCATCTGAAGGTGCTGTAACAGATTTCCATAATCGTAATCCTTTTGAAGGAAAATAATCATTATTAATATATGGACTTTGAAAAGTTCCAAATAAAATCCCAATCAACTCTGCACGCCAGAGTTGATTGGGATTTTTGTGTTATAGATTATTCTTAATTAATTTCATTTAAATATTCACTAATTAATTGTAATCCTGTCTTGAGGACGTCATTTTCACAACAATACCCCAGTCTCACAAAACCAGGTTGTTCAAAAGCTTCTCCAGGTACTAATAAGACGCCTTTCTCTTTAAGCAACCCTAAACAAAACTTTTCAGTGGATACCCCAGTGTGTATTTGAAGGAAAGAAACCGGGACATCATCTGGAAGAATCAAAGACACATGAGGTTCGTTTTGGACCCAATCAGTATATATTTGAAGATTCTCCTGTAAAATTTGACGGTTGCGATCCATAATACGATCACTGTGCTCTAAAGCGAGGATAGATAAGTTATCCAATATGCTCCCGTTAGAAATCACCGTATAATCACGTAGTGTTCGAAGTTTGTCCATGAGATGGTCAGGTGCTACAATCCAACCTGTTCGTAGTGCAGGTAATGAAAATGATTTTGAGAGAGAATTTGTTGCGATCCCTCTTTCATAAATATCAGCAATTGAATTGAATGAGTGCTGTTCTCCCATGGGTAAATAAACTTCATCGACTAAAATATATGCACCAACACGACGTGCAATTTCAACGATCTGTTGGAGTATATCGGCTTTTATAATACGACCAGTAGGGTTATTCGCATTATTTAAAGTGATGAGTTTTGTCTCGGGTTTGATTAAATTTTCTAATTGTGCAAGATCAAATTCCCAATTATTTTCAGGTGAAAGCTGAACAAAGTCAACATCAGCTCCGAGAGATCGTGGTAAGTCATATAGTTGTTGATAAGTGGGAAGTATTGAAATAACGTGGTCATCTGATTCAACTACCGCCATGACTGCGATTAAATTTGCCCCAGTAGCACCATTTGTTTGTAATATATTATCTGGTGAAACGTTTTTATAAAGGCCGGCAGCTAATTTTTTAAATTGCGTTGAACCTTCTATTGGACCATAATCTAAAACTAGATTTTGGTGTTCATGGTACATGTCCATTGGCTGAAGATCAGCAATTTTATATAGATCATCCACCGTTAAAGATGAGATCGAACTCTGGGCTAAATCATATTCGGCTAGTGTTTCGTATTGATTTAACCAGGCTTCTACTCCGAAATTATTTATTTTCATTTTGTTCTCCTTGAAAAGTAGTTATTAATATAACTAATCAGTATACACCATTTTGTCATGAAAGCAGCTGATTGTAAAGGTAGATAGTGCAATGGTGGTTGACTATTTGGTTTCTTTTTTGTACTCGTTATTTTCCTGGTTGACAAACTATTTTCAAACATTTATTATACCTATAGGGGTATGCGTATAAAAAGAAGTTGTCTTATGATGCGATCAAAGAAAATGGGTTTTACAAGGAGGAAATTATGATGTCGAAAATTATTATTGTTGGTGGAGTGGCAGGAGGTATGTCAGCAGCAACGCGTTTAAGAAGGTTGATGGAAGACGCTGAAATTATTGTAATGGAAAAGGGACCATATGTGTCTTTTGCCAATTGTGGATTACCTTATTATGTCTCAAATCAAATTAGCGACCGAGATGATTTATTATTGCAGACACCAGAATCATTGAGAGCGCGTTTTGATTTAGATGTAAGAGTGAGTCATGAAGTGGTTGCTATTGATCCTCAGACTAAAACAATCACGGTTAAAACACCTGAAGGTGAAGTCCAAGAAACTTACGATAAATTAATTTTATCACCTGGGGCAACGCCATTTGTACCTTCGATGGATGGTCTTGACCTAGCTGAAAATGTTTATACTTTACGAAATGTACCAGACTTAGATAAAATTATGACCGCATTATCCAATGACCCTAAAACGGCGACAGTTATTGGGGCAGGGTTTATTGGTTTGGAAATGGCAGAGAACCTCAAAGAACGGGGATTAGATGTTACTATCATAGAGATGGCGCCTCATGTTTTACCGACACTCGATGCTGAAATGGCAAAGCATATTGAAATAGAATTAGAACGTAACGGAGTCCGAGTGATTACAGGTCAATCGGCGCAATCATTTAAAGATAAAGGTAAATTAATCCAATTAGATGATGGTACAGAATTACAATCGGACTTAACGATAATGTCAGTAGGAGTTCGTCCCGACACTGATTTAGCAGCGAGTGCGGGGGTTGAATTAGGGATGCGTGGTGGCATTTTAGTTGATGATAAATATGAAACGAGCATTGAGGATATTTACGCGGTTGGTGATGCGATAATTGTTAAGCATCAAATTACAGGAGAGGATGCAATGATTGCCTTAGCGAGTCCAGCTAATCGCCAAGGAAGGCAAGTAGCGGATATCATCGCAGGACAAAGTCGTTCAAATAAGGGGAGTATTGGAACTGCCATTGTTCGAGTATTTGATAAAACTGCCGCATCAACTGGTTTAAGTGAAAGAGCTGCTAAGGAAGCTTTTGAGGAAGTTGAAGTTGTGCATACACAGACCAATGATCATGCTGGTTACTATCCCGGTGCTACGACTGTCTTTTTAAAATTGGTCTTTGATAAATCAACTGGGCGAATATTAGGTACACAAGCAGTTGGTGCAAAAGGGGTAGATAAGCGCATCGATGTATTAGCCACTGCAATCAAAGGTGGTTTAACTGTTGATGATTTACCAGAGTTAGAATTAGCTTATGCTCCGCCATTTGGATCTGCAAAGGACCCTGTGAATATGATTGGTTACTTCGCCCAAAATGTGCTTGAAGGGTTAACTGAACAAATTCAATGGCACGAAGTGAAAGAATTTATGGCTAATGGTGGGTGGATTTTAGATGTCCGTAGTGATAGTGAAGTTGCTGCAGGTAAGTTAAATTACCATAATCAAATTCATATTCCGATTAATGATTTACGTGACCGTTTAGATGAATTGGATAAAGAACAAGAATATATTTTATTATGTGCCTCTGGTCTACGTAGTTATATTGGTGAACGCCAATTAAAGCAAGCAGGATATAAAGGTAAAAATATTAATGGTGGATTTAATACATTAAAAATGATGATACCGGAGGAGACAGTATAATGAAGTCAATTTCAATTAAAGAATTAGAGAGTAAAGTAGAGCAAGGCGCGAATGTATTAGATGTTCGTGAGATACATGAATTTAATGAAGGACATATTCCTAATGCTCAAAATTTACCGTTAAGTAACTTGGAGAACACAGCGAGTACCCTGAATAAAAATGATGAGTATTATGTTGTGTGTGCCATGGGGGGACGCTCGCAAAGAGCCAGTGAATATTTGGACCATTTAGGATATAATGTGATTACAGTAAAAGGTGGTATGACAACCTGGAAAGGTGATATTGAATAAATGGATATTGATCAAACACATATAATTAATCGCTTAAAGAGGGCAGAGGGGCAACTTAGAGGCATTCAAAAAATGATAGATGAAGGAAAAGAATGTGAAGCGGTAGTGACACAATTATCTGCAGTGATATCTAGTATCGACAGTATCAAAGGAATTGTCGTGGCCGAGAACTTAAAGTACTGTCTAACTAATCCCGATAATGATACTGAGATGCAAAATCAAAAAATAGAAAAAGCCATAAACTTAATTATCAAAAAATAAAGCCAAATTAAATAGCGCCACTTTTCGAAATGAAAAGCAGCGCTATTTTTATATTATTCAAACCAAAAGTTATTAAATGTTAGTTTTTGAACGCGGTATACATAGTTTGTCGTTACATGTTGAAATTGTGCAATTAATTCGCCATCTAAATCATATTCACCGAAACTAGCACCTCTACCGGTATTGATAACCTTGCTATTTTCTTGTGGAGAAACATTTCCAACAATCGCTGAATAAGGTGTAGAGTAAGAATCTGCTAATGAAAATGTACCAGCATTTTCATCGACTAAATATTTATAGTAATACGACTCTGCATGAGGACTTTCGTCATTAAAACCATAAACTTGATCATTTATTGGAATAGCAGTTAAATCTGGACGAGAGAACATATCCCAATAATTGTTATTGAAAAATTCAATATAATATTGACCGTCATCAAGAGCGTCGTCATGCTCGATTAAAGCAGAGTGCTGTCCAGCATGTAATGGGAAATCACCCTCTGGTTGGTATAGATATTCGATTGATTCCGTATCTACCCAAGGCTCATCTGGACCAATAATATAATCAACTTGTGGGTCTTCGTGAATATTTGAGAATTTAATGATGGAAGACGTTTCACGTGCACTAACAATGATGCTGTCATCGTCAAACTTTGTAATTGAATTTAAATGAATCCAGTCTAAGTCAGGATTACCACTACTAGTTAAAGTGGGGCGGGCGTTAATATATAACTCAGGAAATAGGTCCATCAAATCAATCATTGTTTCCACTTCACCAGTTTGTATATTTGCCTTTAAAATTAAGTCTTCACGGCGTGGGATAGCAGCATCATTAATCGAAGCTAAAATCCATAATTCATTCTCTTCAGCAAGAATAAAGTCGTGATGCATATTTAAATCTGTAAGATGAATAACTTGAATGACTTGACCCAAAGGGTTTACAAACGCAATTTCGTTACTGTTTGAAGGATAAATCATATAGTCTTCAGTAGTTACGATACGGTCTAAACGGTATCCTTCTGTTTGAATTTCCCCACGAAGTACCCCATCATTATCAACAATATAACCATAACCTGGGTAGACAGAATTTCCTATTAAGACAAATAAACCAGGTGCTAATTCTTGCGTTGAGGTTCCCTCGTCCTTTTGGATCATATTTGGAAAGTTTGCATTCGATTTGGGGGGTGTAATGGTAAAGTTGAGTGATTTTACTTCGTTACCAGAATCATCTAGCGCTCTCAAAGTTACTGTATTTTCAACATTCGGAACGAGCCCAATGATTTGAAATTCAAAGATGTTTTCGTTGGCATTATTGTTTTTAATCGTACGGCTAAATGTATAATTTGACCCATAAACAGGTGTATCAATCGTATAAGTAATATCCGAAATATCTGCCTCATTGAAATACATATAGAGAGCGGTTGTATTGGTACCATATGGATTCATAATGGCTAATGGATCTTCAAAACCATAATCACCTTCATGTTGAAGTTGCTCTACTTGTCCATTGAGAGTCTCTTGAAGGGCAACGTTATAATATTGTGCATCTTGTCCTTCTTTTTCCATATCAAAAACAAAGTCATACATAGGTAGACTAGTATCTTCATATTGGGTCACAGTAAAGGCATGGTCAGGCACATTTGCATAAGTGTTGCTAAAAGATGAAAAGAAGCAGATTGAAAACAGGGTCAGGGTCAACAATAATTTTAATAGTTTCTTCATATAGGCCATCCTTTCTTAACTATTAATTTCAGTTTACCATTAAATGTTAACGTTTCAAAAACTTCCAACGAAAAAATAGAAAATTTATGGATTACCTTGGATATTTGATATACTATTTAAAGATTACAGTGAAAGAAGGAAACTTATGAATTTGATGGTTACAATTTTAGTGTTGGCAATTTCTACTTAGTCGGCATTACAAATAGGTACAGCATTACCATTATTAGGGAACTCGATTGCGGCAATTCTAATTGGAGCAATTATTAGACATACACCGTTATTTGACTACTTGGATAAACGGATTACGCGCTTTGTTTCAAAATACATACTAAAAGCAGGAATCGTCTTATTAGGGTTTACGCTATCTCTTAGAATTGTAGGAGAAGTAGGCGGTCAAGTGTTGATCATTTTAACAGCAGTAATCGTCACAGCTTTGAGTGTTAGCTATTTAGCCAATAAAATATTTAATGTAGAACCCAAATTAAGTACATTGATTGGTATTGGGACTTCGATTTGTGGTGGTTCAGCAATTACTGCTACTGCACCTATTATTGAGGCGGACGATAATGAGATGGCTGTTTCAATTACGACGATGTTAATCTATTCCATGGTTGCACTCTTCGTACTCCCGTTGGTTGGAGAAATGTTTGGCTTTACTGATCAAATGTATGGGATATTAGCTGGAGCGTCTGTAAATGACACTGCATCAGTAGTAGCAACGTCATTTGAATGGAGTGATGAAGCAGGTGCGATTGCAACAGTTACTAAATTAACGCGAACGTTATATTTAGTGCCGGTAACCATTGGTGTGATCGTCATGCGGATTAAAAATGAAGCGACTACGACTAATAACCAGTCAATGAAACTAGATGGTCGTCAATTACTACAACTCGTCCCTTTGTTTGTTGTGTTATTTGTAGGAGCAGTAATCTTTGCGACGATCGTCCCATTATCTGACTCAGTTACAGGACTGATTAGTCGTGTGAGTAAGCTGTTAATGACACTAGCTTTAGTGTCAATCGGATTTGGTGTTCATATTGAACAAATCAAAAAGGCAGGTATTAAACCGGTAATCATCGGAGGAGTAACTTGGACTTCGGTACTTATTGTAGTTGTTCTATTAATTGAATTATTTTATACTTAATAAATTTAGGGTCTATGAATATTCATAGGCTTTTTTTGTATCTAGCCTGAAATAAATGTAAACACCATTTTCTGTAAAAGTTGTTCGGAGCAAAGTTCAAAAGAATGTGATTAGAATAGTCATGGGTAACAATGTTACAGGAATAAGTCAATTCATTTAACAAGCCGTTAAACACCGTTTTTTATAAAATTTATGTGGTAAACTAGTTTCCAGTTGAGAGAAAGAACTAATTAGAAATAAATTTAAAAAATAATATCATTTAAAAGGTGGTTAACAAATGTTTAAGAAGAAATTTTTATTAGGTGCGGCTTCAGTAGTGGCGTTAATGGCACCGACAGCAATTGAAAAAGCCCAAGCTGAGGAAGCAACAACATGGACTGCACGTTCAGTTGATCAAGTAAAACAAGATATCGTTATCGAAAACGGTGAAGCAGTTTATGAAATTAAAGCCGGTGACACTTTAAGTGTTATTGCTGAAGCTTTAGAAATTGAGTTAGAGACTTTAGAAGAAATTGATGAATTAACTAATTCTGAATTAATGGTACCTGAAGTAGAATTAACAGCTGTATACAATGAAGTAGAAGAAATCGAAGTTATTAAAGTTGAATCTGTTGATGGTGTAGAAACTGCCTTTGATATTTCAGCAGGTTATGCAGTAGTAATTAACACAGCAGCTCCAGTTGCTGCGGAAACAACTTACGCAGAAACTACAACATATGCTGAGCCTGTAGTTGAGCAAGCACCTGCAACAACAGAAGTAGCATCAGTAGTTGCTCCAGTTGATGAGTGGATTGTAGAAGAAACTCCAGTTGAAACAACAGAAGTAGCCTCAGAAGATTGGACAACTGAAGAGGTTGTTGAAGCGCCAGCTGCAGTTGAAACAACAGAAGAAGTTGCTGAAGTAGCAAACCCAGAAGTAGCTGTAGCTTCAGAAGTTTCAGCTCCAGCAGCAACTACTGAAGAAGTAGTTACAACTACAGAAACAGTAGAACCAATCGAAGGTATTCCTGCAACAGAGGAAATCGTTGATGAAGTTGCACCTGTTGAAAATGTAACAATCGAAGAAATTCCTCAAGAAGAATTAACAGAAGTTGAAACATCATATGAAGTTTCTGAAGAAGACGTTTCACCTGAATATGTTCCAGAAGAGACTGTAACTGAGGAAGTTCCAGTAGAAGCACCAGCAGAAGAATATGTTCCAGAAGAAACTGTAACTGAAGAAGCACCAGCTGAAGAAGTAGTTTATGAAGAGCCGGTATACGAAGAGCCTGTAGAAGAACCAGTATATGAAGAACCAGTATATGAAGAACCTGTAGAAGAACCAGTTTACGAGGAACCTGTTTACGAAGAGGCAGCTGATTACGATCCATATGCGAACCCAGGAAATGCTGGATTAACAGAAGATGCAGCATCATACAAAGATGAAGTGGCAGCGCAATATGGCGTGACTGATTTCAGTACCGTTCGCCCTGGAGACCCAGGAGACCATGGAACTGGTAATGCGGTTGACTTCATGGTTTATGATGATGCGGCGCTTGGAGATGAAATTGCTCAATACTCAATTGACACTATGGCAGAAAACAATATTTCATATGTTATCTGGCAACAACAAATCTATGGAGACTGGAACCAAGAGTGGACTTGGATGGAAGACCGTGGAAGCGACACAGCCAACCATTATGACCACGTTCACGTTTCATTCAACTAGAATATTAATAAACCTAGCCGACTGTATAAAAGCAGTTGGCTTTTTTTGTGTAACATCGTTTCAAAAGATAAATAATTGACTAAAAAATTATATAAATATAGTTATTGCTCACAAACTTGTGATATACTTAATGATACTAAAGTAGAAAGAGATTAGAAAAGAATGATTCTAATCAAGAAGGGACGATTTTAATGAAAAAAATGATACAAGGCCTATTGGTCGTACTGGGAGTTATGTATGGAGCATTCACCTTTGTGTCTGTTAGTGCACAAACAAGCTATCCAATGGATGTTCAACATGCTTCAGGTATCACAACTTTGGAAAAAGAACCTGAAAAAATAGTTGTGCTTGATTATGGAGCATTTGATACTTTAGACTCCATCGGAGCTGGAGATAAAGTAGTGGGCATGATTCAAGGAACATTACCAGAAAATTTAACTCAATATAGTAAATTACCAGTCGTAGGTTCTGCCAAAGAACCAGATATTGAAGCGATTGCTCGTTTGGAACCAGATTTAGTAATTGTAGGTAATAGACAAAGCTCAAACTACGATGCTATAAGCGAATTGTGGCCAACAATCGACGCAAGTGTCTCTTGGAATGAGCTAAGCCCGGAAGATACATATACTAATCGCGTTACTAATAGTATCCAAATGATTGGTGAGGCTGTTAATCATTCAGAAGAAGGCCAAACGCAAATTGATGCTATAAATGGAAAAGTAGAATCATATCAAAATCTGGGTGAAGGAAAAGCGATGGCTTTAATGAGTAGTGGTGGAGAAATCTCAATGCACTCACCACAATCTCGCTTTGCTCCTATTTTTGAAGTGTTTGCTTTCGAAGATATGGCATTATCAGAGGAAGCGGATGAAGGTCATAAAGGAGATAAAATTTCATTTGAAACGGTACAATCATTAAATCCAGATTGGCTATTTGTTTTAGACCGTGATCAAGCAACATCTAATGATGAAAATGCTCAACCAGCAAGTGCTGTGTTAGATAATGATCTAGTCAAATCAACGACTGCGTATCAAGAAAATCAGATTATCTACTTAAACCCGACAGAATGGTATTTAATCATGAATGGTGCGAATAATTATCAATTAATTTTAGACGAAGTTGCTGATGCAATCCAAAATAATTAATCTCTAACTGAGAAATGAGGCTGTTATGCATGCATGATAAACCAATAAAATGGCATCATTATTTAGTCATCGCCATTTTACTAATAATTTTATCGATCATCTCATTGGCAATTGGAACTGGAGAAATTTCACTGTTAGCCATTATTTCTGGTCGAGCAACATTAAATGAAATCAATTTACTATTCGTATCGCGGTTACCGCGGACAATAACGATTATTATTTCAGGTGCTTCACTGGCTATTGGTGGACTTATCATGCAAGCTTTAATGCAAAATCGCTTTGTAGAACCAGCAACGACAGGTGTCACTGAATCAGCAAGTTTAGGGCTTTTAATAGCAACTATTTTCTTTCCAAATTCAGATTTACTGATGAAAATGATAATTGCAATTATTTTTGCCATTGTTGGTACTTTGATATTGATGAATATCATTCAACATTTAGGACAAGGGCAAATTTTTGTCGTACCTCTACTTGGAATTATTCTTTCTGGAATTGTAGGGGCGATAGGTGATTATTTAGCGTGGCAATTTAATTTACAGATGACATTACAGTCATGGTCATTAGGCGATTTTTCTGGAGTTTTAAGAGGGCGCTATGAACTTATTTATTTTTCAATTATTTTGTTAGTTGTCGCCTATTTATTCGCCGAACGATTTACGATTGTCTCATTAGGAAAAGACATTGCAACGAACTTAGGTTTGAATTATCAAACAATCTCATTGTTAGGGATTATCATTGTTTCCTTTATTTCAGCGATATCATTAGTTGTGGTAGGGACATTACCCTTCTTAGGGATTGTTGTTCCCAATATTATTTCGTTAATCTATGGTGATAATCTTAAAAATTCATTACCAATTGTTGCCATGAGTGGTGCAATTTTTGTTTTGGTGAGTGATATTATAGCTAGAAGTATTATTTATCCTGCTGAAATTCCTGTAGGAGTTGTAATCGGCGTCATAGGGGCAGGGTTATTTCTTTTGTTATTATATTATCTTAATAAAAAACCAGTGAGTTCAGGAGATGATGCCCTTGAGAAAAATTAAAGAAATGGCTCATCATAACCATATCGTTTTGAACAAACAATTGTTGTTCTTATTTTTTGTGGCATTGGGTGTCGTTCTATTCTTTTTATTCTATCGATTGGATACAGCGATATCAATTATATTGCCACTAAGGATGAACCGTGTAATTGCCCTAATATTAGTTGGGGTAAATTTAAGTTTATCAACCATCCTTTTTCAAGGAGTAACTCATAATAATATTTTGACACCAAATATTATGGGCTTTGAAGCGATTTACTCATTGATTGTAACGATTATTATTTTGATGTTTTCGAAATTTAATATGCCTCAACCAGATCGGTTGATAGTCTTTATTATTCAACTTATTATCATGGTTTTAGTTTCAGTCAATTTATTTATTTATATTTTCAAAAAAACAGATAATAATTTATTTTTATTACTCTTAACCGGATTAGTCATAGGAACATTACTTCGCAGTTTTAATAGTATGCTCACAACGGTTATGGATCCGGATCAATTTATGGCAGTACAAGATGCAAAGACTGCGAGTTTTAATTTGATAGATAAGCAGTCATTAATCTTAACAGCTATTATATCTGTAATTTCTTGGATTTCTATCTTTTTTAAAAGACATGATTTAGATATTGTTTCTCTTGGAGAAGAGCAAGCGATAAATTTAGGATTAAATTACCAACAAATCGTTCGTTTTTCGCTTATTAATACAGCCGTTTTAGTAGCCTGTTCAACTGCTTTAGTGGGACCACTCACATTTTTTGGGCTATTGAGTGCTCAAATTACAGCGTATTATTTAAAATCGAATATTTTCAAATACTATCTTTTAGCGAGTAGTTTAATGGGAATTATTTTATTAATTGGTGGGCAAAGTATTTTAGAGCATTTATTAAACCAAGCAACTATTTTACCCGTTGTTATCGAAATAGTTGGAGGTTGTTTATTACTTTGGCTGATTAAAAAGGGGGTAAAAAAATGATTGAGCTTCGAAATGTCACAATGTCTTATCATGGACAAAAGGTTATCGAAGATTTGAATCTAACATTCCCGGACACCGGTATTACTTCCTTAATCGGTTCAAATGGTGCTGGTAAATCAACTTTATTATGTGGTATTGGACGAATACAAGAAATTGAAACGGGTCAAATTATTGTGGATGGACAAGCCATTAATAAATGGCGTCAAAATGAGCTAGCGAAAGTTTTAGCGATTTTAAAACAAGAACAAAAATTAACCATGAGACTTAAAGTATTTGAATTATTATTATTAGGACGTTACCCTTATAGTCATGGTCGTTATAATGACGATGATTACAGAGCGGTTGCTAAAGTATTGGAACACTTAGATTTAGCACGATTTGCTGATGAATATCTGGATGAACTATCAGGTGGCCAAAGACAACGTGCTTTTATAGGAATGGTTCTTGTCCAAGAGACAAAGTATATATTATTAGATGAACCGATTGCTTCATTGGATATGCGATATAGTCGAGATATGATGCGTTACTTAAGAAGGTTAGCTCATAAAGAGAATAAGAGTATTATTATTGTTATTCACGATATCAATCTTGCCTTAGGTTATTCAGATCGTATCGTTGGTATGCAAGATGGTAAAGTGATGTTTGAAGGGGCGGTTGATGCAGTGGCGACGGATGAAAATCTAAGTCGTTTGTATCACTGTGAGGTGAGTGTATCAGAAATTAATGGACGCAAAATAGTTTTTCCTAGTCTATGATATTCAATTAAAATTCATTGTTCTCAACTAATGTTGTGCTACAATAAGATTACAAATCATAGAAAATCGAGGGATTAAATGAAAAACTTTTTTAAAGAATTAGTAAGCTATATATTAATTATTTTATTAACCGTCGCAGGAACTAAATTACTAACGACTTATATTGTACAGCCTTTAGAGGTTGACGGTGAATCGATGTATGATACTTTATTAGATAAAGAGAAGTTATGGTTACTGCGTTTAGCAGATATTGAACGATTCGATGTGGTCGTTTTCCCTTCTCCAACCAATCCAGAAGAACTTTATGTAAAAAGAGTAATTGGTCTACCAGGAGATACGATTGCTGTTGAAGGCGATCAATTGATTCTAAATGGGGTAGCAATGGATGAACCTTATTTAGAGAACATGGTAGCGAGTTACGAAGGCGACTTTACACGTGATTTTGAATTAGAGGTAGCAGTCCCAGAAGGGCAAGTCTTTGTAATGGGAGACAACCGTCGGAATTCATTAGATGGTCGTTCGTTTGGTTTTATTGATTTAGAAGATGTTGAAGGAGAAGCGGACGGTGTATTTTGGCCTTTAGGCAATATGCGTGCTTTAGATAAATGGGAATTATCCGAAGATGGGTCTGCAATCGTCCCAAGATAAAATTGCTTTTTGTGGCAAATGACGCTATAATAACCTTGATTAGACTAGTAAGTGACTGAAGTATCAATAGAGAACAATACCTTGGCTGGAAGTATTGGATAGACTCGTTCACTGAACCTACTAAAGACATTTTGGGTAGCAACCTTAGAGCTTCGAGTTGGCGTATAATACGCAAATAAGGTGGTACCGCGGAGTAGAACTGTCTTCGTCCTTAATTGGATGGCAGTTCTATTTTTTTATTTATATGGAGGAATTTATGGTAACGAGAAAAGAAGATTTTTCAAAATGGTATTTACAAACAATTCAACAAGCAGATTTAATGGACTATGCACCTGTTCGTGGAAATATGATTTTCAAACCCAATGGTTTTGAAATTTGGGAACATATTCAAGAGGCCTTTAATGCTCGCTTCAAAGAAGAGGGGATTCGTAATGCTTATTTCCCAATGTTAATTCCAGAACATTTCTTTAGTAAAGAAGCAGATCATATTGAAGGATTTGCTCCAGAATTACCTTGGGTAACTGAAGCAGCAGGTGAACAATTAGAGGAGCGACTAGCTTTACGTCCAACTTCAGAAACAATTATCGGGGATGCATTCTCACGTTGGATCAATTCTTACCGTGACCTGCCTTTAGAAATTAACCAATGGGCGAATGTTTTCCGTTGGGAAAAACGTACATTACCATTCCTACGTACATCAGAATTCTTATGGCAAGAGGGTCATACGGCCCATGCTACTCCAGAGGAAGCTCAAGAACGTACAATGTGGGCTTTAAACACATATAAAGAAGTCATTGAAGATGTGTTAGCAGTGCCATTATTTGTGGGTGAAAAGACACCCTCAGAGCGTTTCGCAGGAGCTGAGCGTACATTCTCAGTTGAAGCAATGATGCAAGATGGTAAAGCCGTTCAAGCAGGAACGTCACATTATATGGGGACAAAATTTGCGGAAGCATTTGATATTAAATATTTAAATTCTGACAATGAACATGTTCATGCATTTACAACATCATTTGGTGTATCAACTCGTTTAATCGGTGCTTTAATTATGGTTCATTCAGATGACCAAGGGTTAGTATTACCACCAGCATTAGCGCCACAACAAGTTGTTTTCATTCCTGTTGGACCATGGCAAAAAAATCCAGCTATCATTGAAAAAATTGATGAATTATTTGCTGGCTTGAAAGCTAAAGGGATTCGTGCGGTAGTTGATGATTCTGACAAACGTCCAGGTAATAAATATAATGAATGGGAATTGCGCGGAGCGCCTTTACGTGTAGATTTAGGACCTCGTGACTTAGAGAATAACAAAGTGGTTATTAAAGCGCGTGATTCAGATGAGAAAGTAGATGTTTCATTCGACGATTTTGAAAACTATATTGTCAAAGAATTAGATGATATGCAAGGACGTTTATTAGAACGTGCGCGTGCTATGTATGCGGAAAATACTTACTATGATATTAATACAATGGAAGAGTTGGAAGCACATATCGAGACATGTAAAGCGGAAAATAAACCAACTGGTTTCGTTTTAGTTGGTTGGGACGGTACTGAGGAATCTGAGTCAAAAATCCAAGAATTAACTGGATTTACAACACGTAATCTTCCATTCGAAGGAACGGTAACACCTAAAGATACTTGTATCGTTACAGGTAAGCCAGCTAAAGAGACTGTTTGGATTGCGCGTGCCTACTAATTAAGAGGAGAAGATAATGGCAACTATCAAAACTTGTAGTCAAAGCCGTGTTATTCAAACTCATATGGTGATGCCTCCTGATACCAATGTCCATGGGACATTGTTTGGTGGGCGATTGATGGAATATTTAGATGTTGTCGCGGCAATTTCAGTTAGACGTCACACTAAATTAAGTCCTGTAACAGCTTCGATGGATACATTGAATTTTATCAAACCATTTGAGTTAGATCATTCAGTTTGTGTTGAAACCATTGTCTCTGGAGTAGGGAATAAATCAGTTGAAGTTTTTGCTAAGGTGATTGGTGAAAATCTGAAAACAGGAGAGCGTTATCTAGGCGCAACAGCCTTTTTAACTTTTGTTGTGACCAATGCTGGACCGGATTTTGAAATGCCTGAGATTAAACCAGAATCAGATGAAGAAATTTATGTTTGCTCAGGATATTTAGACCGTAAAGCGATTAGAATGAATAAAAGAGATTCTGACAAAGAATTTCAAGAAAAAATTAGTATTGATTTGCCATATAATAAGTAATACTCACGCGACCTGAAAATAATTCAGGTCGTTTTTACATTAAAACCGCCCTAAATCAACATTGAATAACGTGATTTAAAGCGGTTTGTATTTTGAGTATTTTGTTTAATCGTCAGTCTCTCCTTGACCGGATGAATGAGAGTAAGAGGTAAATCGCAAAGACAATACCAATCACAAAGAAGAAGAGACCAATATTCGCCGTTCGTGTATTTTCATTCGAAGCGAGTAAACCAGAAGAAATGATGATTGATGCTAGTAATAAAGCAATAGTCATTCGATTGACGATTTGATTGATTAAGGTGATTAATTTCTTAGAATCTCGAAACGTTAAGTTAACCGTCGTTCTGTCACTATTTAAGTCATTAAGTGCTTGGTCTATTTTTTGACCAAGACCTAAATATGTATAAAGTGAACGACCGGCATGAGTAGCGAGCCGCTCTACATTTAAATCCTTTTGCAAGAGGGATTTTTGTGTTTTGATCCCAAATTCTTTCAATATTTCCATAAAATCCATCGCAGGATCTAAGTCTTGTGCAATTCCTTGAACGACGATAATAGTCTTAATTAAGAGAATATATTCATTAGGGAAAGTTAATTGATGTTTTAACGCAGTTCTTAATAAATCCTGGAACACCTCTTGTAAATCAATGGAATAAAAACCGGCAGTTAAATAGCGATTGTATAATTGACCGACATCACGGTGTAATTCGATTTCATTGACTTCCCCGTGGACCCGACAAACGATCATAACAAGATGGGTTAATTGGTCAATATCTTTCATAACCATGGCTTTTAATAATTTAAATAATAAATTTTTATGCGTTTTGGTTAAGGTGCCCATGATACCGAAGTCGATGTAGTATATTTTACCGTCTTGGATCATAATATTACCAGGATGTGGATCGGCGTGATAATAACCATCTTCAAAGACTTGGTAAAGTGTTGCTTTTAGAAATTGTTCAGCAATTTCAGACAAATTATAACCAGCGTCCTCTAATCGAATGGGGTTCGTCAAATCAATCCCTTCAAGATACTCTTGGACGAGGATGTGTTCACTTGAGAATTCTAAATACAATTCAGGCGACCGGATAACTGTTCGTTCGGCATTGAGCTCTTTAAATCGAATCATTGCAAGAGCTTCATCGAAGAAATTTAATTCCTTAAGGGTGCTCTCACGTAAATCGCGAACCATTTGAATAGGATCAACAATAATCCCTTGAAAGGCAACAGGGATTAATTCGATAAAACGCATAAATAAATTTAAGTCTCGGGTCAGTTCATCTTTAATATGTGGCCGTTGGATTTTAATCGCAACTTCATGACCATCTTTGGTGTAACCATGATGGACTTGAGCGATTGAACCTGTAGCTAGTGGTTCGCGGCTAACTTGATCGAAGGCCTGATCTAAGTGAATTTTATGCTCCTCAAAGAAGACTTGATCCGCTTCTTCAAAAGAAAAGGCAGGTGAAGACGTTTGTAATTTTTTCAGTTCATTAATATATGCTTCCGGAAGAACATCATTACGCGTCGCTAAAGTTTGGCCAATTTTGATAAATGATGGACCTAAATCTTCGAAAGATTTTCGTAAAGATACGGCGCCTTCTTCATCAGTTTGACGACCGAGTCCTCGATTATAAATTTCTCCAAACCCATAACGAGCAAATGTATTTACGATTTCCGTAAAGCGTGTACGGTTCTTTGGCATGGGTGACTCCTTATGAAAAAACATTCCTAATCAGTATCAGTGATTAGAAATGTTTGAAAATGAGTTAGAATTATAAGGTAACGTTATCTTGATTTTGAGCTTCAAGTACTTCGACACGTTGTAGGACATCATTGATGTCTTTACGAAGTCCAATGATTTCTTCCATTAATCGTGTGTCAGCATTTGCATCATTCACTACACCACTTGGTTCACGTTTGATTGTGCGCTTTAAATCTTCTGTTAATTCTTTACCTTCTTTAACTGATACCTTACCACGCTCAATCATTTGATCGACTACTTCTTGTGCGCGGTCATATGTCATTGCAGTACCACCAACAACAGCTAAAAATAAATCTTTTAAATTGTGATTGTTTTCCATAGTGATAGCCTCCTTAAGATTTAAGTATATTATAACGCATTTTTCGTCGAAACAACAATAAAACCACCATTACTAGTAAAAGTATTCGAATCGAAAATTAGGCGATTAACTAAAATTATGATAAGATATTACCGTTAAAAGAGGTGAGAGAATTGACAATATTAGCATTTGATACGGCTACAAAAAATTTAAGCGTAGCTTTAGCTAAAAATAACGAAGATAAAGATATATTATTAAGCTATCAATATGCAGGTGGTAAGCAACATGGTGAAATTGCGCTTCCTGCGATTCAAACAGCAATGAGGGAACTAACCTTAGCGCCTAAGGATATCTCTGGAATCATTGTCGGTGTCGGACCCGGTTCATATACAGGGCTGCGTATTGGTGTAACGATAGCCAAGACATGGGCAGAATCATTAAAAATCCCATTGAGCGCAATTTCAAGTCTCGCTCTAATGTTGCCGAATGCGCTTCTTGAATCCAATGCATTATATATTCCAATGATGGATGCACGTAGACAAACAGTTTATACGGGCATTTATCAAAGTAACAAAAATAAATATCAAGCAGTCATTCCGGACCAACATCTAGCTTGGACAGAATTGAAAACCATTATTTTAGACTATATAAATGAAAACCCAGGAATCAGTAAAATATATTTAATTGGAGATTCTGTTACTGTAGATTATCAAACAGACTTACAGTCAGAAATATCTGTTGATGTAGTGGGTAATAGTACACAAACTGGTATGCCTCATGCAGAACGTGCTTTCGAAACTACTCATGAACAATTATTAAATGAAGTAACAGACATTTCGACATTAATTCCAAACTACGCCCATCTAACGCTCGCTGAACAGGAATGGCAAGAGAAACAGGAAGGTCAAGACAGTGGAACTGCTGAAGAATTTATTGACATCACTCACTAGAGCGACAATCCAAGAACCCCAAGTTTATTTTGAAGAACAGCGTCATCTAATACGTCCCGCGGAAGTGATGAAACGTTTTGATGTTTATTTGAAAGAGCAACCAGCGATTTATTTACCTGTTCGGTCAACGAATAAACCATTTTCTTTTCGTGAAGGGGTTTATGATGATATCAACCATTATTTAGATTTAGAAGAGCGAGCTTACCATGGTGTTTTAGCCTGGGGACTAAAGGATTTTGTTAGTGATTATCGGACTAATCCATATCGAATGTATATTTTACTTACTTGGGAAGATTTAGAAACAGGAGAAGAAGTGATTGCGGGAATGATTTCAGGGAGATTTCTAGCAAGAAAGGCTCATATAAGTCATTTAATTGTAGATCCAAAATTTCAAGCCAAAGGTGTTGGGCGTAAATTACTACAAGTCTGGATTGAAATGATGCAGGAACAAAATATCCCCTATTGCGATTTAGAGGTGCGAGTATCGAATGACGTAGCGATTCGTTTATACGAATCGGTTGATTTTAGAAAGCAAGCTAGAATCGGTAGATACTATAATGACAATCATGAAGATGCGTGGAAGATGAGAAGAGTCAATGATAAACATTAATACAACCTTCGTTAAAGGGAGAGATTTGACGAGTGACCAACGGAATATCATTAAGGATATGAACCGCCATTTTAATTGGACGCCTAAAATGAGTCAGGCAGATTTCAGAATGAATATATCACATTATTTAGTGATGAATGAGGATGAACGATTAATCGGATTTATTGGACTTCATTATATTATTGATGAATTTGAAATTAACACGGTTTATCTGGATCCGACATATCGAGGGCAAGGAATAGGTCGTCAATTAATGAGGGCATTATTTGAAACTGCAATGGTTGAGCGAATTCGTCGTATTATGTTGGAAGTACGAGCGCAAAACAAAGTCGCCATTCATTTATATGAAACTATGGGATTTAATGAAATAGCAAGACGTAAAAATTATTACAGCACTCCTACAGATGATGCGATCATAATGGAGTATTTTACAAAAAAAGGAGAGGAGGCAGACAATGACACGTATATTATCGGTTGAATCAAGTTGTGATGAAACAAGTGTTGCAATTATTGAAGATGGATCAACTATTTTATCTAACATTATTGCATCTCAAGTGAAAAGCCATGTTCGTTTTGGTGGCGTTGTGCCAGAAGTCGCGAGTAGACATCATGTGGAACAAATTACCCAAGTCATTGATTTAGCATTTGAGGAAGCTGATTCAACAATTGATGACATTGATGCAATCGCAGTAACTGAAGGACCGGGGTTAGTAGGAGCATTACTTATTGGAGTAACAGCAGCCAAAACGCTTGCCTTTATTCATGACAAACCACTCATTGCAACGAACCATCTTGCTGGACATATTTATGCCAGCCAACTAGAGAATGAATTATCATTTCCACTCATGAGTTTAATTGTTAGTGGAGGACACACGGAATTAATTTACATGAAAGATCATTTGGATTTTGAAATAATTGGAGAAACTCAAGATGACGCGGTCGGCGAAGCGTATGATAAGGTAGGGAGATTATTAGACCTGCCATATCCAGCTGGTAAGCACATGGATGTACTTGCAAACACCGGAGTAGCAGAATATAATGTGCCGCGAGCGATGATTAATGAAGATAACCTAGATTTCAGTTTCTCGGGTATGAAGAGTGCGGTGATGAATTTAGTCCATAATGCAAATCAACGAGGAGAGTCTATTAATCACGCGAATTTAGCAACCAGCTTCCAAGAAGCGGTAGTTGAAGTGTTAGTAACTAAGGTACTAAAAGCTTTAGAAACTCATCCTGAAACGAAGCAATTCATTCTAGCCGGAGGGGTTGCAGCTAATTCAGGGTTAAGAAATGGTTTGACTAACGCTTTAGCTGAACATCATCCAGATATTGAATTATTGATTCCACCACTGAGATTATGTGGTGATAACGCGGCAATGATTGGTGCAGCTGCTTATCATCAATATCAAGAACAAGAATTTACAGATTTATCACTAAATGCAAATCCAGGATTAGCATTAGTATAGTTAGTACAAATAGTCTAAATAAGAATTAGACGCAATAAATCCCTTCCTAATCACAGAGAGTGGTTGGGAAGGGATTTTTTCTATTGTTGCATTGATGGGTTCTCTTCATAAAATGTTTCTAAAGCAATGCTGGCTGACTCCCATTCATCCAAGGCAATTAACTGTTGTTCTTGGACTGTTTGAAATTCTTTATGTATATCCATTAATTTTACTGAGTCACCTGATTCGTTAGCTGTTAGCATCTCCGCTTCAAGCTCTTCGATCTTAGCTTCAATTTTTTCATTATTCTCTTCGGCTACTTCTACAGCCTTTAATAATTGACGGCGTTCACGTTGCATGTCTTTTTGTGCTTGATAGGATAGTTGACCATCGTTCTTTTCATCATTTATCACCTTGGAACTGGAATTGTTCACTTCATTTAACGCCTCTACTTCTTCCAATTCAGCTTTTTTCTCTAAATAATAATCATAATCGCCATGAAATAGTGTAGATTCCTCAGGGGTAATTTCCAAGACTTTTGTTGCGATTCGATTAATAAAGTAACGGTCATGCGAGACGAAGAAGAGTGTGCCATCAAATTCAATGAGGGCATTTTCTAGGACTTCTTTACTATCTATATCTAAATGGTTTGTCGGCTCATCAAGTAAAAGAGTATTGTCATGATTTGTTGCCAGGAGTGCTAAACTTAAACGAGCTTTTTCGCCCCCGCTTAATAATGATACTTTCTTGTCGACTGTCTCTCCAGTAAATAAGAAAGAACCAAGAATACTTCGAACGCGCCATTCATCAGTCGTATCATGAGCACGCCATAAAGTTTCTAAGACTGAAAGTTTAGGATCCAATTGATTAATATTTTGGTCATAATATCCAATATCAACATTCGTACCTCGGAGGACTTCTCCGCCTTTTGAATCCAGTTGATGTATGAGTGTCTTGAGTAGAGTTGTTTTACCAACACCGTTGGGACCAACGACTGCAATTGCTTCTTGGCGTCTTAAGTCGAAATTGATATTTTGAGCAATAACTTCAGAGTCAGAATATCCGATTGCTAATTGAATCGCTTCAAGTACACGGTCCCCACTTTGTCTATTTGAACTAAAATGGATGCGAGGTGATTTATCATCTTGTTTTGGTTTGTCGATACGATCCATTTTTTCTAATTGTTTCCTACGGCTTTGTGCTCGTTTAGTTGTAGAAGCGCGAACAATATTACGCTGAACAAAATCTTCTAATTTTTCGATTTCAGCTTGTTGCTTTTCATATGCTTGGAGTTCTTGCTCGAGGCGAGCTTCTTTTTCTTTCATATAGAAGTCATAATTACCTTTATAAATGTGCGCTGTTTGGTGACGCAACTCTACAACTTGATTTGCGACACGGTTTAAGAAATAACGGTCATGGGAAACGATGAGCAACGCGCCTCGGTAATTTTGTAAATAACCCTCTAACCAACGGAGCGTATCCATGTCTAAATGGTTGGTCGGCTCATCGAGGATGAGTAAATCATGTTTCATTAATAAAATCTGAGCGAGTGCTAATCGTGTTTTTTGGCCACCCGATAATGAATTAACAGGTAAATCGTAATCCTCTTCATAGAAACGGAAACCGTGTAAAACAGTACGGATATCTGATTCGATAGCATAGGCATTCCGTTGATTCAACTCCTCTTGAAGAGTATCATAATGTTGGATTGCCTGTTTAAATCGGTCACTATCAGGTTGGTCTGCAAGTTCAGCAATTAATTGAGCGGCATCCTCTGCCTTTTCACGCAGTTCTAGCGTGTCCTTAAATACAGATAGCATCTCTTCCCAAATAGTTAACTTAGAATTTGTGGTTACGTGTTGTTCTAAATATCCGATACTAATATCTTTAGCACGAGTAATTTCACCGTTAGAAAGAGGCTCTTGACCGATAATTTGTTTAATCAATGTTGATTTTCCGGTACCATTTCGCCCCACGAGAGCAATGCGGTCTTGTGTTTGGATATTAAATGACACATGATCGAATAGTGTAACATCCGCAAAGTATCGTGCGACATTATTTAATTGTAATAAAATCATATTAAGCCTCCTAAAATCATTCTCTACTATTATACCATGAGTTTTGGATAGGTGACAGATTATGACTGAGTTAATGGAATGAGTTATCTTATATATTAACGATTTAAATATAAGATTTTATGCGATATACTAGTAAAGTTTGTGAAATAATTGTATAATAAAATCGAGATGAATATGCAGGAAGGGGCCATATTATGAATTCAGAAATACCACGCGCAACCGCCCTAAGGTTGCCGATTTACCACCGCTATTTAAGGTTTTTACAAAATGCCGGAAAAAAACGTATCTCCTCAACAGAATTAAGTGAAGCAGTAAAAGTTGATAGTGCGACGATTCGTCGAGATTTTTCTTATTTTGGGGCATTAGGAAAACGCGGTTACGGATACGACGTAGACTACCTAACCGAATTTTTTGCTAAAATTTTAAATCAAGACCGTCTAACTACTGTTGGTTTAATCGGTGTCGGAAATCTAGGAGCGGCGCTATTAAACTATAACTTTAGAAAAAATCACAACATTCGAATTGGTGCGGCATTCGATATCGATCCAGATTTAGTTGGAACGGTATTTGTAGGTGTGCCAGTCTATTCAATCGATGATTTAGAGCAACAGATTAAAGATCAACAAATCGAAGTGATTATTTTAACTGTTCCTGAGCAATTTGCAGACGATATTGTAGACCGTTTAATTGAAGTTGGTATTAAAGGGATTTTAAACTTTACACCGCTACGTTTTGATGTTCCAAGTGATGTTTTAGTTCAAAACGTTGACTTAACTAATGAATTACAAACATTAATCTACTTTATCGATAATAGCTTTTCTCAAGAATAAAGACGATTCAAAATATAAGTAAAGAGAATCATTAACAAGACCGCTATAAATCACAGTACTATGAGCGTGATTTATAGCGGTCTTTATATCTTATGGGGAGAGTACTTTGAAGAAAGTGCTCAGACTGCGCAAGTACTAGAGTTAGGACAGAGGAAGTGCACAGACCTTTTAATTATTAAATGGATTAAAGTGTTTCTGCTTGCAATCTTGACCAATATAGACTATTATAATAACTGTGATTAGCACTCAGAGATAAAGAGTGCTAAACAAATAAAAAGTAAAACATAACGGATTTTTGGAGGGAATATTAATGATTAAACCATTAGGAAAACGCGTTGTCATTCAAATTGCTGAAGTTGAGCAAGTAACAGAGAGTGGATTTATTTTACCAACATCAGCTCAAGAGAAAGAACAATTTGGTGAAATTGTTGCCGTAGGTCCTGAAATTGAAGAAAAGGACGCTGTAGCAGTTGGAGATAAAGTTTACTTCAAAAACTTTACTGGTACTGAAGTTGAGCACGGCGGACAAGAATACTTAATTATTGAATATAAAGATTTATTAGCAAAACTTGACTAATCAAATCATTTATTAAAATTAATAACGACAGAAGAAAGATAAAGGAGATTTTCAGTTATGGCAAAAGATATTAAATTTTCAGCTGATGCAAGACAAGCACTATTAAATGGTGTTGATAAACTAGCAAATACAGTAAAAACAACAATCGGACCTAAAGGACGTAATGTTGTTTTAGATTCTGAATATGGTTCACCAACAATTACTAACGATGGTGTTACCATTGCACGAGAAATCCAATTAGAGGATCGTTACGAAAATATGGGGGCGCAATTAGTTTTAGAGGCTGCCTCAAAAACTAACGATGTAGCCGGTGACGGTACTACAACAGCAACGTTATTAACTCAAGCGATTGTGCGTGAGGGAATGAAAAACCTTTCAGCGGGTGCCAACCCAGTTGGAATCCGTCGTGGTATCGATAAAGCAACTCAAACAGCTGTTGAAGGTTTACGTCAACAAGCACAACAAGTTGAAAGTAAAGAATCAATCGCTCAAGTAGCAGCTGTTTCTTCAGGTTCTGAAGAAGTTGGGGCATTAATTGCGGACGCTATGGAAAAGGTTGGAGAAGATGGTGTAATTACACTTGAAGACTCACAATCAATTGAAACAGATTTATCAGTGGTTGAAGGAATGCAATTTGATCGTGGTTACTTATCACAATACATGGTTACAGATAATGAAAAAATGGTAGCTGAATTAGATAGCCCATTAATTTTAGTAACTGACCGTAAAGTTTCAAATATTCAAGACATTCTTCCATTATTAGAAAATGTTATGCAATCAGGTCGTCCGTTATTAGTTATTGCCGAAGATGTTGATGGCGAAGCATTACCAAACTTAATCTTAAATAAATTACGTGGTACATTAAATGTAGTTGCAGTTAAAGCTCCAGGATTTGGTGACCGCCGTAAAGCAATGTTAGAAGATATTGCTGTACTAACAGGTGCGACTGTTATCTCTGAAGAATTAGGATTTGAATTAAAAGATGCGACACCAGAACACTTAGGATCATCTACAAAAATTACGGTTACTAAAGATGAAACAACGATTGTTGAAGGTGCTGGCGATAAAGAAGCAATCAAAAACCGTGTTCAATTAATCCGTGCTCAAGCAGAAGATACAACGTCTGATTTTGACCGTGAAAAATTACAAGAACGTTTAGCTAAATTAGGTGGTGGTGTTGCGGTAATTAGTGTAGGTGCTGCAACTGAAACTGAGCAAAAAGAACGTAAATTACGTATCGAAGATGCTTTAAATGCTACTCGTGCTGCTGTTGAAGAAGGAATTGTTGCTGGTGGTGGAACAGCTCTAGTTAATGTTCAAAAAGCGGTTCTAGAACTAGTTGAAACATTAGAAGGTGACGAAGCAACTGGAGCATCAATTGTTGCTCGTGCTTTAGAAGAGCCTGTTCGTCAAATTGCTGAAAATGCTGGACAAGAAGGATCTGTTATCGTTAATCGATTACAAGAATCTGAAGAAGGTGTTGGTTACAACGCAGCAACTGATAAATTCGAAAACATGATTGAATCAGGAATCGTTGACCCAACTAAAGTAACGCGTTCAGCTTTACAAAATGCAGCCTCAGTTGCAGCATTATTATTAACAACAGAAGCTGTTGTGGCAAATATTCCTGAACCACAAGAAGTTGATATGGCAGGCATGAACCCAGGTATGGGTATGATGTAATATAAAAATTCAAACAGAGACCATTCGGTCTCTGTTCAGACCGTAGACAAACCCGAGTTGAAGCTCATTCAACTCGGGTATTTTGTTGATTAAAATTAATATTGGCATACAAATAAAAAAACGAAGCCTATTAGCCTCGATTATCTAGTAGTATTGCGAGT
>JACBXN010000018.1 GCA_015863215.1 Aerococcaceae bacterium DSM 111176 | reverse complement strand
CGAGGTGAAATCGAACTGCACGAAGAATCATTGATGTCATTTCTTTTGGCACGCGAATAAACTCCTATTCAAAGCAAATTTGACTAACGTGCAAAGTTAGACTGTCCACTTTCTTGACATAACTCCATTGATAGTCATAGTTGTCCCATCGAGGTTGGTTGTGAGGGAGTTGATGGTCATAGTTGTCCCATCGAGGTTGGTTGTGGGGGTGTTGATGGTTATAGTTGTCCCATCGAGGTTGGTTGTGAGGGTGTTGATGGTCATAGCTGTCCCATCGAGGTTAGTTGAGTAGGTGCTGATGGAACAACTTGTTCCATTAAACTAGGGTTAGGGAGGTGTTATCGTCTCATTTGTGACGGAATCCTAATCTGTGATCTTTTGAATTAAAAAAGGATGCACATTTCATGCATCCTCGTAGGCTAATCTATTGTTGCTTCAAAGTAAAGTGCAGCGCCGATGAGGTTGGCGTTGTTGTTGAATTTGGCGGGGCGGATTTGGGGGGCGAATTGGGCGAGTTTCCAGTGGTTGAGGTTGGTTTGGACGCGGTCTTGGAGGACGCTTGGGATTTCTTGTTGCTTTGATACGCCGCCGCCGATGATGAAGGCTTCGGGGTTGAGTATTGCGGTTAGGTTTTGGATGAGTCGGGTTAGGCTGTCGTAAAATGTGTCGATAAGTTTTATAGCTAGTTCGTCGCCTTCGTCTCGTAGTTCGAAGAGGCGCGGGCCGTCGATCTCAGTTCCGGTTGCCTCTTTGTATTTGCTGGTGGCTTCAACGATGGAAATGTTGTCGCGGATGCTTTTGCCGTCTTCTTTTTGGATCCAACTAAATTCGCCGGCGAAGCCTTGGGTGCCGGTGTAGAGTTGTTTGTTGATGAAAATAGCTCCTCCGATGCCTGTGCCGATGATGATGAAGACGCTGTTTTCAAAGTCTTTGGCGTTTCCTAATCCTACTTCAGCGAAGCCGGCGCAGTGGGCGTCGTTTTCGATGGTGACGGGTGTTTCAAAGAATTCGGTTAAATCAGTTGTAATATCAAAATCATGAATAAATGAGACAGCGCTGTTACCTAAGATGACGCCGGTGTCGTGGTTGACGGTACCGGGGGCGCTGATGGCGACGCCGTCGTATTGGTAGTCTTGTTTTAAATGAGTAAGTTTTTCTTTGAATGTGTCGTAGTTGTCTGGGGTTGGAAATGATCCCTCATAAGATAACTCGCCGTTGTCCCAGGTGCCGTATTTGATGGAGGTGCCTCCGATGTCGATGGATAATAATGCCATGTGTTGTGTCTCCTTTTTATGCATTTTCTTTAGTGTAATTGATTTTTAAGTCTTAGACAATGTTTGTGCTGGGGTGTGGTGGAATACTTTTCCTAAAGTGGTTTTATTGTATGCGGTTTCATGAAGTGGTAAAATGGGGGTAAATTGAAAGGGGAATGGGTATGAAGAAGATTATGAATGAGCCGGAGCGCGTGGTTGACCAGATGTTGGATGGGATGGTGCGTGCGTATGGTGATTTGGTGGAGCGTGTGGCTGGTACGGATGTGATCCACCGGTTAACTCCGCAGGATGGTAAGGTTGGGCTGGTGTCTGGTGGGGGTTCTGGGCATGAGCCGGCTCACGCGGGGTACGTTGGGCGTGGGATGTTGTCGGCGGCGGCGAATGGTGCTGTGTTTACGTCTCCGACGCCTGACCAAATTTTAGAGGCGATTAAAGCGGCTGATGAGGGTGCTGGTGTGTTCTTGATTATTAAGAATTATTCTGGTGATGTGATGAATTTCGAGATGGCTCAGGAGTTGGCTGAGATGGAAGGCATTACGGTTCAGTCGGTCATTGTGGACGATGATATTGCGGTGGAGGATTCGCTGTACACTCAAGGTAAGAGGGGTGTGGCGGGGACTGTTCTGGTGCATAAAATTTTAGGTCACCTTGCGGAGTCAGGTGCGTCTTTAGATGAGATTAAAGCGGCAGCTGACGCGTTGGTGCCTGAGATTAAGTCGCTGGGGATTGCGCTGACGGGTACGACGACGCCGGAAGGTGGTAAGGAGAGTTTCAATTTAGCCGAGGACGAGATTGAGTACGGCGTTGGGATTCACGGCGAGCCGGGTTACCGCACGGAGAAAATGAAGACGTCTCGCGGTTTGGCGGAGGAATTGTTGGAGAAAATTGTGGCCGACTTTGACTTGACGGCCGGTGACCATGTGGCGGTTCTCGTCAACGGTATGGGCGGCACGCCTCTCATGGAGCAGTATGTGTTCACCAATGACGTCGCTGATTTACTGGCTGACCGCGAGATTACGGTTGACTTCTGGAAGGTAGGCGACTATATGACGTCGATTGAAATGCAGGGGCTGTCGCTGACGGTTCTGCGCGTTTCGGACGATACTTGGGTGGATGCGCTGAACGCGCCGGTTGAAACGATTGGCTGGTAGGAGGCTAGGATGAGTACAGAAAAATTTATCAAGTGGATGACATTATTTCACGACAAAATTCAAGCGGAAAAAGTATACCTTACAGAATTAGATGGTCCCATTGGCGACTCCGATCATGGATCGAACATGGCACGCGGGTTAACGCATGTCAAAGAGGCATTAGATACAGGATCAGTTGACACACCTCAAGCAGTGCTAAAAACCACCGCAATGCAGTTAATGTCAAAAGTCGGAGGTGCCTCAGGTGCGCTGTACGGCTCCGCCTTTATGGGGATGGCAACGGCAGTAGGTGCTGACGCTGATAATGCAACTGACATGATTCAAGCGGGTATCGACATGATCCAAAAACGTGGTAAAGCCGAAGCCGGCGAGAAGACGATGTTAGATGTCTGGATTCCGGTTCAAGAAGCGGTGGCTTCGGGTTCGTTAACTGTGGAAGTGATTAAGGATGCGGTTGAGTCGACTGAACCGATGAAGGCGACGAAGGGGCGTGCCTCTTATGTTGGCGAGCGTTCAGTTGGCCATATCGACCCAGGTGCGATGTCGTCGGGGTATTTATTTGAAACAGCGATTGAAGCGGGGGTGCTGTAATTATGACAGCATCAATTGTGATTGTATCGCACTCTAAAGACATTGCTCAAGGTGTGTATAGTTTATTGCAGGAAGTGGCGCGGGAGGTTGATATCCAGTTTGTAGGTGGAACCGAAGATGGCGGTATCGGAACAAGTTTCGACCGTGTTCAGGAAGTGGTTGATGCGACTAGAAATGACGTTGTGTTGGCATTTTACGATTTAGGTTCAGCCAAGATGAATCTGGAAATGGTTGCCGATTTCAGTGACAAAGAAATTCGCATCTTCGATGTCGCGTTTGTTGAAGGTGCTTATACTGCGGGTGCGTTGTTGCAGGCGGGAGCTAGCTTGGATGATGTTGTGGCGCAGGTTGAGGAGTTGAGGGTGAGTAAGTAGGGGGGATTGGGGTTTGTTGATGCTGTTTTCGACGAACGCAGTTTTAATGTTTGAGATTAGCGAAAATTGACTGGAATTTTCGATGAACTCAGTTTTCATGTTTGCGATTGGCGAATATTAGCCAGAATTTTCGGCAAACTCGGTTTTATAGTTTGAGATTAGCGAATATCAAGCCAAATCCCATCTTCCAACCATCTCCGATCTACTACCAACATGAGGAGTTTCAATGCAGTTGTCAATTTCCTCAGAAATTGACTTCCTTAAATAAAAGATGCTTTAGGCCAGGCCTAAAGCCACATTAAAGAGAAGGTAGAGTCGCTGCGGCGGCTCTTTTCCTTTTTATCCCTTGGTTTGTAGTCGGATGCAAGCCAGGGTATGAGATGCCAAATAAAACCTAAAGTTCTACCAACCTAGATTTTCGTTCTATCTCAAATGCCTTGCCAAACTGACGAGTTTTAACAAACAGTTCAAAAAGAAATACGGTTTGCTTCCCTCGGAAGTTAGAGATAATGAGAGATAAAAAACTTTTGAATGTAATTACTTTATTAGTGTGAGTATATCTTTCAATGTTATACTTAACCCATCAACATGATTTCTCAAGGAGGAGTTTACATGAAAGTTGGATTTATCGGCCTAGGTGTCATGGGGCAAAGTATGGCAGGGCACATTTTAGAAGCAGGTTACGACTTAGTTGTTTATAATCGAACAAAATCAAAGGCAAATGATTTAGTGGATAGAGGAGCAGAGTGGGCTAATTCACCGAAGCAAGTTGCTGAACTAGCGGATATTGTAATAACGATTGTTGGGTATCCAAAGGATATTGAAGAAGTATACTTAGGTGAGGAAGGTTTATTCTCTGGGGCGAAAGCAGGAAATATCTTTATCGATATGACAACAAGTACACCTTCATTGGCTATTGAATTAGCAGAAAAGGGTAAAGAGTTAAATGTGGGCGTGATTGATGCACCAGTAACAGGTGGTGATATTGGTGCGAAAGAAGGACGTTTGGCTGTTTTGGTCGGTGCCGAAGCGGATGATTTAGAAAAAGTAGCTCCAGTTATTGAAACTTTTGCTGCTAAGGTTGCGCACTTTGGTAGCCACGGTGCTGGTCAACATGCGAAAGTCGTTAACCAAATTATGGTGGCTGGAACGATGTTAGGATTGGCAGAAATGATGGCCTATGCCAAGCAAGCGGATTTAAACTTGGATGAAGTTGTGGCGACCATCGGATCGGGTGCTGCGAGTAACCGTTCTTTAGAAAACTATGGACCTCGTGTTATTAAAGATGATTACTCACCAGGCTTTTTCGTGAAGCATTTTGTGAAAGACTTGAAGATTGCTTTGGATGAAGCGGAGCAAGCTTCGTTAGAACTGCCAATGACGGAGTTGGCATATAAATTGTATTCGCAATTGGCGGAGCAAGGTCATGAGAATGATGGGACGCAGGCGATTGTGAAGTTGTGGTGGGATGACAATTAATAAGGTAGAGTCGCTGCGGCGACTCTTTTTCTTTTTGAACCTTGGTTTGTAGTCGGATGCAAGCCGAGGTATTTGTAGTAGACTGCTGTAACAATACCGGCATAGAAATTGTTGGTATTGTTACTGAGACCGCGTTTTTATAACAAAACGGGCATAGAAATTGTTGGTATTGTTACTGAGATCGCGTTTTTATAACAATACTGGCCTAGAAATCGCTGGTTTTTTACTGAATCGGAGTTGGTTCCCAATGAAACCCAAACATCACTGCTACAACAACGATCGGAGTGGGTTTAATAGAGACCCTCTGCCATACTTTCCCCGGCGGAATGATTGCAACTCGGGCGAATCAGTCGTATGATTGAGGAAAATGGATGTGAGGAGTTTTTGGATGAGAGTGGTTGTTTTTGGGAGTTATGTGACGGATTTGATGGGGCGTGCGGGGCATCTGCCGACGCCGGGTGAGACGGTGATGGGGAGTTTGTTCCAGATGGGTCCTGGTGGGAAGGGCTTTAACCAGGGTGTGGCGGCGCATAAGTCGGGCGCGGATATGGTGATGGTCACGAAAATTGGCCGTGATGCGTTCGCAGATGTGCCGATTCAGACGATGCGCGATTTGGGCATGGATACGTCGCATATTCTCTATTCCGATACCAAAGAGACCGGTGCGGCGCTGATTGCGGTCGACGAGAACACCAGCGAGAATCAGATTCTCGTCGTTCCCGGCGCGAGTGGCGATATTACCAAGGCCGACACGGACAAGGTTGCCGGCCTGATCGAGGACGCCGACTTCCTACTCACGCAACTCGAAACGAACCTTGATAGCGTCGTATCAGTGATTGATATGGCTTTTGAAAGGAATGTAAAGGTGATTTTGAATACCGCTCCGATCCAAGAAATTGATGATGCGCTGCTGGGTAAAGTTTATATTGTCACGCCAAATGAAGTCGAAGCCGAATATTTAACCGGTGTTAAAGTGACGGATTTAGACACGGCGATTGAAGCAGCGAATGTGTTGAAATCGAAGGGTGTCGAACAGGTTGTGATAACGCTGGGAAGTAAAGGCGTCTTTATTTCCAATGATGAATTTGAGGAGATTATTCCTGCCTTTAAAGTCGATGCGGTTGATACAACCGGTGCAGGCGACGCCTTTAACGGTGGGTTTGTGACAGCGTTGTCAGAAGGTAAGAATATTAAAGAAGCCGCTGTCTTTGGTAATGCGGTCGCGGCTCTGTCTGTCCAGAAGATGGGGACGACGGTGTCGATGCCGGGGAGAGGGGAAGTGGAGGGGTTTTTGGAGAGTGTTGGTGGGTAAAGGGTAATATTGGGTAGTTTAAAAGAGGCATTCCTGGGGGATGCCTCTTTTTGATGCCATAATATCGCTTTATTTGATTAAATAATCATCAATTATCCAATATAAAATCATGTATAATAAACCTTGAAGGGAGTGTTTTAATGGAAAATTTTATCAATAATTTGGAAAAGAAAGCACAAGACTTTACAACGCTTGAAAAAGAAGTGATTAAATTTATCAAGAGTGATCCTAATGTTGTGAATAATATTACTCTGACGCAATTTGCGGACTTAATATTTGTATCCTCAGCAACTATTTCAAGAACGCTCAAGAAATTGGGGTTTGAAGGTTTTTCAGAGTTTAAATATAGATTAAATGAAGTACTCAGTAATGGAAGTCAAAATTGTAAATAATCAAGATGAAGCGGGACAAATCGCATTAGAGATATTTGAAGAGACATTGGATCATGGGGGGCGTGTTTTTGGATTTGCGACAGGCTCCACACCAGAAACCACCTATGATGCAATAGTGAAATCTGATTTAGATTTCTCAAAATCGATAGGCATAAATTTAGATGAATATTATGGATTACCAAGTACTCATCCACAGAGTTATGCTCAATTTATGAGAGAGAAATTATATGCACATAAATCATTTCAAAATGCGTTTATTCCGAATGGGATGAATAAAAATCCAGAATCTGAAAAGGAAAAATTTGATCAAATTTTAGAAAATTACCCAAGAGACTTACAATTATTAGGTATAGGTGTAAATGCCCATATTGGATTTAATGAACCGGGGACAGCTTTTGATACGACTACTCAATTGGTTGATTTAACTGATGAAACTATTAATGCAAATAAACGATTTTTTGAATCGATTGAAGATGTACCTAGACAAGCTTACTCAATGGGGATAAAATCAATCTTAGATGCGAAGAAAATTATACTCATGGCTTTTGGTAAAGAAAAAGCATCAGCCATCAAAGCAATGATTGATGGGCCAGTAACTGAGGATGTTCCAGCAAGCATTTTGCAACAACATCCTAATGTTACTGTTATTCTTGATCATGAAGCGGCAAGTGAGTGGGATTATCCTAACGAAAGAGTGATTTAATGACAAACTATTTTCTTGCCAAAACAATAATATTAGAAGACCGCGAAGTGGATACTGCCTATTTAGCCGTAACTGAAGGTATAATCGAAGGAATTGTAACTGAAGTTCCTGCGGATGCAACTGTAATCGACTACTCCAATTTCATCATCGCCCCCGGCTTAGTCGACACCCACATCCACGGCTACCAAAATTATGATGTCATGGACGCTGACCCAGAAGGGCTACAAGTCATCGCGCAAAATTTACCAAGTTGTGGTGTTACGTCATGGCTACCGACAACACTCACTGATTCGACTGCGAATTTAAATGAAGCCTGCCGAGTGATTGCTGACAATCATCAATCTTTAACTGGGTCAAAAGTACGCGGTATTTTCCTAGAAGGGCCTTATTTCACTGAGAAATATCAAGGGGCGCAAAATCCAAAATACATGTCTGATCCTTCGACTGAACAATTAGATGAATGGATTGAATTAAGTGACCATTTACTCAACAAAATTGCGATTGCACCTGAACGCGATTATGCACTTGAATTTATAGAACATGCCAACACCAAAGATGTTCATGTTGCTTTAGCGCATAGTGATGCGACTTTTGAAGAGGCGAATGCAGCAATTGAGGCTGGTGCTCGAATTTTCATTCATTTGTACAATGGGATGAGTGGACTGCATCACCGAAATCCAGGAATGGTTGGTGCGGCTTTGGCTTCACAGGAAAATATTTTTACAGAAATCATCGCAGACGGACATCATGTCCACCCTGGAGCGATTCAAGTAGTTAAAAATGCCCGCGGTGTAGAAGAAATGGTCTTGATTACTGACTGCATGCGTGCGGGTGGAATTGGAGAAGGTGAGTCTCGTTTAGGTGAATTCCCTGTTTACGTTAAAGACGGGCAAGCCAGAATGGTGAAAGACGATAATTTGGCAGGGTCAATTTTAGAATTAATTGACGGCGTTCAAAATATTGTCAAATGGGAGATTGCTTCTGTTTATGATGCGATTCGTATGGCATCGATTAATCCAGCGAAGTCGGTTGGGATTGATGATGTTTGTGGGAAATTGGCTGAAGGTTATGATGCAGATTTCATTGTGATTGATGAGGAAGCAAATTTACAGGCGACTTATATTGATGGTGAAAGAGTATTTTCTAAATAAATCAGATTAATTTAAAAACCACTTTAACTTAGCACAAGACAAATGCTAGGTTAAAGTGGTTTTTATTGTGAAAAATTGCGAGTAAATAAGATGTTGTAAATAATCTATTGTTGGTACAAATAAAAACTTTGATGGTAAAATGAGAATATAGAGGAGGGATAATATGAGTCAAAAAGTGACAATTAGTAAAAAAGGAGCAAAGATCATTGCTGAAGCGAAATTCAAACCTTACGTTCCTTTGAAAAAGAGTAAAGACAAAGAAAGATTAATAAAAATACTTGAAAGAAATATTATCCAAAATGATAATAAACAAACGGATTCAAACTAATAAGATTAACAATTTATTAAAGGATTTTATAGCAGCAATTTAAAAAACCACCTGTTGGAAAATGATCTTTCTTTCCAACAGGTGGTTTTTGCATACACAAAATCCAGTTCTAATTCGGTATCACATTATCCGAGAACATAAAGAACTGCGCAACTTCATGGTTGTAATACATATTTGAATAATCGAAGGGGGTGCCGTCATTCATGTAATAATATTCTTCAAATAATATAGCAGGATCGCCTTTTTCCTGTTTCATCAATTCAGCATTTTCTTCATTCAATTTAACGACCCGGAAGAATTTATTGGAATAATTAATTCGTATATCGAGGTCATTCATAATATGATCAAAGATTGACTTGTGAATAATATCCTCGTCCATCCAAGGGATTAAATCGTTATTATAGTAGGAATGTTCCACAACAAGTATTTGTGAGTTGATATAAGTGACGCGGTTAATATATTGCACCTTAGTATCCGGGTTTGAAATTTCTAGATGATACCTTAGGCTTTCGTCTGGGGTAATGAGTTCATTCTTAATGATGTCATTTTCCACTTCAAAATCCTTCAGCTCCCGAGCTACCCCTCTACGAGTAGATAAGTTTATATAACCTTTTCGCTCAACACGGCGTACAAAAATACCGGACCCTCTGACTTGATAAATAATCCCATTTTTATTGAGCATATCCAAGGCGGAAATAATAGTGCTTTTACTGGCACCATATTCTTCCATGAGTTGTTTCACGGTCGGTAATTTATCACCGTGTTTTAAATCATTCTTTTCAATATTTTGATAGATTTCTTGAGCGACTCTTAAATATTTATGCAAATAATCCTCTCCTTTCATCGAGTTTTTATATTTATTAACTCTATTCTACCATTTATAAACCCTAATAGTAAGCCATTTAGGCAACAAATTTTAAATTGTACCGACACAATTTCAAAAAACACTTGAAAAAGTGTATCGGCACAATTATAATATGGTAAAAGCGCTTCCGAAAAGGAGATGAGAATTTCAGGAAAGGAGATTATAATAGGAAGTTTTTCACATGCAGCTTAATTTTACACTTACAGGAGGAAATATTATGAAAAAAGCATTGATTATTTGTGCCGCTGGGATGTCATCTTCACTGATTGCTAAGAAAACGACGGATTTCTTCGCGGAGAAAAATTTACCGATTCACGTAGATGCAACGACAGTTCCGACAGCTCCAGAAGCGATTGAACGCAATGATTTCGATTTATATTTATTAAGTCCACAAGCTCGTTTAAATTATGATAAATTGTCTGGGAAAGTTGAAGCACACGACAAAAAATTAATCAACATCCCGCCAACAGCGTATGTACCGACAGAAAAAGGGATTACAGAAATTGCTAAAATTGTGTTTACAGAATTTAAAGCGGATTTACAAAAACAGAAAGGGTAGAGACCAATGACAAAAATGCCTGCGGATCAAATTCAAGCGGTTGCCTTTGAAATTATTATCTCTGCTGGGGACGGTAGAACGAAAGTCCATGAAGCGATTCAAGAAATGCGTAAAGGGAATTTCACAGAGGCAGAAGCGATTTTAGAGGATGCTAATGACTCTTTTGTAACCGCTCACAAAGCACAGACGTCAATGTTACAGGAATATGCTGGTGGGACGGAGATTACGATGGAAATTATTTTCGTTCATGCCCAAGACCACTTAATGACAGGGATGTTATATAAAGACATGGCGGAAGACATGTTGGAGTTATATAAGAGATTGGATGCGATTGAATAATGGCCAAAAGAATTGAAAAGAGTAGAGAGGAATGGACGGTTAAGTCAATGAAATTTAATCGTTTCCTATGGCAACGCTATTCATTGGCCATCTTCTTTTTTGCGAACCTACAATGGTTTGCCAGCAATCTGTATGTAAACTGGACCTTTGCGATTTACCCAGCGTTATTATTAATTTTTGGTACGGTAGCAATTTTTGAGAATTTTTCATTGATGACGAATCATCGTAATATTTTGCCATTTACAAATGGATACTGCTGGACTCAGTTGACGGTGAATATTGTGTTAGCCATTGGCTTAACAAATGAACGTCTATTCGGTTTGCTCTTTCCATTCTTTGGGTTCAATACGATCACTCGGCAAGTATTAGGTCTGATTCTCGTCGCTGGAATGATTATTAGTTTACTAAATATTGTTCATTTAAGAAGAGTGCGTTTTAACAAAGATAAGAGTTTCTTAAGAATTAGTGAGGTTGAAGCCTCATTGAATGGAGGACAAAGTAATGACTGAAACACAAAATAAAAATGTATTTGAAAAGTATTTCTTAGATCCATTAGGAAAAATGTCACAGACAGATTTCGTACAAGCGATTATGAATACGGGTATGGCGATCATTCCCTTTACCATTATTGGATCGATGTTCTTAGTATTAGACATTGTGCATTTAGCTTTCCCCGTTTTAGAAGGATTCTATAACGCAGCACTGGCGCCATTTTCTAGTTTATATATGATTGTAAACGTTGCGACGATGGGTATTTTAGCACTATATTTCTGTATTTTAATGGGATACTATTACACACAAAACATCGCACAGAGTAAAAATCTGGAACTATCTCCGGTTAACGGTGCGTTACTATCTTTAATGGCATTCATTTTGACGATTCCTCAATTAGTTTGGGGTCCTGAAGGAATGGAACGTTTAGTTAGCCTTGATGAAGGCGCTTATATCATCAATGGTTGGGCAATGGGAGATGGGCCAAGTCGTTTAGGAACGGTTGGTATCTTCATCGGGATTGTCATGGCAGCGATCGCGGTTCATGTTTATGCTTTCTTAATTAAGCGAAATATTTCAATTCGTATGCCAGAAGAAGTTCCGGCAGGGGTGGCTCGTGCCTTCTCAGCATTAGTTCCAACGGCTGTAGTTGCGATATTAGTCACTGTCATCAATGGTGTTTTAATTTATATTGGTTATGACTTCTTTGAAATTTTACAGATTCCATTTGGATTCGTTACAAACCTAGCATCGTCTTGGATTGGTATGGTTGTTATTATCATCTTAATTCATGCATTATGGTTCGTTGGAATTCATGGTGCGACAATTGTAACGTCTCTGGTTACACCAATTATTTTAGCGAATATGGAAGCTAACGCAGGTGGAGCAGCCATTCCACTAGCAGGAGAATTCTGGAATGCCTATGCCCATTTAGGTGGTTCAGGGGCGACATTAGGATTTACATTCTACATTGCCTTTAGAGCAAAATCAGCACAATTAAGTGCCATTGGTAAAGCAGCGATGGTTCCGGCTTTATTCAATATTAATGAGCCAATTATCTTTGGTACACCAATGATCTATAACCCAGTTATGTTAGTTCCTTGGATCCTCGCACCGGTTGCATCAGGTACTCTAGCGTACTTCGCGACATCATTAGGTTTTGTTAAGCCATTAATTGCGCAACAACCATGGCCAACACCATTAGGTTTAGGGGCATTTATTGGTACAGGTGGTGACTGGAGAGCAGCTGTTCTAGCGATACTATGTGCGCTAGTTGCCTTCTTAGTTTACTACCCATTCATCTTAAAATATGACAAACAATTAGTAGAACAAGAATTAGCAAATGCTGCTGTAATTGAAGAAGAAGATGACGACGATTTCTTCGCTCTATAATTTGGAGAGTGAGTCAAACAAGGAGGTAATTTTGTGGGATTTAGAGAAAATTTCCTGTGGGGTGGCGCAACAGCTGCCAATCAATATGAAGGTGGCTTCGATGAAGGTGGCCGTGGTTTAGCCAACGTTGATGTGATGCCACATGGTGCGGACCGTCAACCGATTGGGACAGGCCAGATGATTCACTTGGAACATGACGCGGATCACTATTACCCGGCTAAATTGGGTGTCGACTTCTATCACCGTTATAAAGAGGATATCGCATTATATGCTGAAATGGGCTTCAAAGTATTCCGTATGAGTATTGCCTGGAGTCGTATTTTCCCGAATGGCGATGAGGCAGAGCCAAATGAAGAAGGCTTGAAATTTTATGAAGATGTTTTTAAAGAATTGAAGAAGTATGGCATAGAGCCAATGGTGACAATTACTCACTTCGATATGCCAATCCATCTCATTAAAGAGTATGGCGGCTGGAAGAACCGTAAGCTAGTTGATTTCTATGAGAAATTAGTGACTGTGTTATTTACACGTTACAAAGGCTTAGTGAAGTATTGGATTACTTTTAACGAAATAAATGTTATTTTACATTGGCCATTTATGGGAGCGGGATTGAATTTCGAAGCGGGCGAGGACGAAAAGCAAGCGAAATACGCAGCGATTCACCACGAATTAGTGGCGAGTGCGTTGGCAACGAAAATCGCGCATGAAATTGACCCAGAATTTATGGTGGGAAGCATGTTAGCGGCGGGGATTTTCTACCCAGCGTCACCGGATCCAAAAGATGTGCATCAAGCATTAATCGATAACCGCGAGAACTTCTTCTTCGTGGATGTGCAAGCGCGCGGAGAGTATCCGGCATATGCGTTGAAAGAATTTGAGCGTGAAGGAATCGAAATTCCATTTGAAGAAGGCGACAAAGAGTTGTTGAAAGAACATCCAGTTGACTATATTACCTTCTCTTATTACCAATCAAATATGTCGAAACATCCGGACAACCGTGGTGATAGCGAAGTAGGTTCGGGAAATATTGTTCTTGGTTATGACAATCCTTACTTAGAAGTAAGTGATTGGGGCTGGGCGATTGACCCGCTTGGATTTAGAATTACGATGAATGAGATTTATGATCGTTATCAAAAACCACTCTTTGTGGTGGAAAATGGTTTAGGTGCAGTGGACGAGCCGGATGAAAATGGCTATGTGGCTGACGATTACCGAATTAACTATCTCCGCGACCATATTCAAGCGATGAAAGACGCGGTTGAATTAGACGGGGTTGACATGTTAGGTTACACCACTTGGGGGCCGATTGATTTAGTGTCTGCATCAACGGGTGAAATGTCGAAACGATATGGTTTCGTTTATGTTGACCGTGATGATGCGGGTGAGGGTACGCTAAACCGTACGAAGAAAAAATCATTCGATTGGTACAAGAAAGTCATTGAATCAAACGGTGAAGATTTAGAATAGTTATATGTGTTTACAATCGAGTATGAAGTGATTCATACTCGATTTTTTTAGGGGTTGGGTGAATTTGAGTGGATTATGAGTTGATTTGGGTAACAACTCACTGGAATTATGAAGTTGTTACCCAATCTGATTGGTTCTGAATAACAACTTACTGGAATAAAAAAGTTGTTACCCGATCTGATTGGTTCTGAGTAACAACTTACTGGAATAAAAAAGTTGTTACCAACAAAGATACATCTAGCAGCCCCCAGTGTTATGAATCATAAACTTTGGCTAGCATTCGACAACAAACAGTGGGATAAAAAGGAAAGAGTCGCGGGCGCGACTCCACCTTATCTATGATGTAGCTTTTAGGCATGGCCTAAAAGCATCCTAAAAAAAAGAAGTCAATTTCTGGGGAAATTGACCACTGCATTGAATCCCGTAGTTTGGTGATGGTTTTAGAAATATCTGAATTATTGGGAGTGTTGGTTGTTTGCGTGCCAACTTAGAAACAGCCAACAAAATGAGTGTTGTTCGCGGAAAAATTTTGAAACAACCATCAGATACTTGAAGAATGAGTGTTGTTTGAGTCAATAATGATAAACAACCAACAATCTGTTAGTTGTTTGAATAACAAAATTGAAAACAACCAACAAAAGCTGTTTAAAAACAGGATTGGGGACATTAATCGACCAACCAAAAAACGATCAGTCAACAAACTGATCGCAGATTATGAATCAATATCTTACAAATTATATGTTTCAAAGTTCTTAGAGTAATCTTCCGCAAAGACAATGGAGTAGAGCACATCTAAGATGAAGATGATCGCAATATTAGTCGTAAAGTTACCAATTTTAGATGTCAAATGTTCACGCGTTGTGATGTGGAGGTTGCTTTTGCTCATTTCGGCGATGGGGTTGTTCCCGACGCTGGTGATTGAAATGATGGGGACGCCACGTTTGCGTAACATTTTGGCGTATTCGAGTGTTTTTTCGTTGGAGCCGGTGTATGAGATGACGATGGCGCATTGATCGGCATCACTCCTTGCGGCGACATATCTTGGGTCGTCGTAGTTACTTGGGATATCGACTTGAACGCCGATGCGGCGCATTTTGGTGACGAAGTCGTTCGCAATCAGCGAGTTAGTGAAGCTACCATAAATTTGAATGGATTCGGCAGATACTAAGAGTTGGCGTGCCTTTTCGAGTTCGCTGTTGTCGAATAATTCCATCGTGTCTTGGATGGTTTGTTGTTCCAAGCTGCCGATTTTGTTGGCGATGGTTAAGACGGAATCCTCTTTGTTAAAAGGCAAGTTCGCATCGACGGAGTTGAAATTTTCTTGTGAGTACAGCCATTCTCGGTGGTATGCCTGTTTAAAATCAGTCCATCCATTGAAGCCTAATTTTTTAGCGACACGGATTAAAGAGGTTGGATTTGTGTGTGTTTCTCGTGCGATTTCTTGAGTGGTTAGATTTAGAATATTATCACTATTCTGCGTGATAAATTTGACGATAATATTTTCGGCATTTGAAAAATGGGTTTGTTTTATTTTATCAATAATTAACATGGTTTATTATTTTCACTCCTTTGAAAATCACTCGAATGGTTTGTACACAAATTATACCATAATTTCACGAAAGTTTGTGTATAACCCTACTAAATCAAGGTTTTTAACACGAAAATGTGTGTAACGTGGTAAGATGAACTTGTAAGCAGTTGCAGTATGTTTGAGGAGTATGAGTCTATAAAGCGAATCGAAATCCGACTCGTTTCATGTGGTGAGTGCCATATTTTCCAAAAGTTAAAAATCAAAAAATAGAGAGGAATTTGTAAAAATGACAAAATCAAATTTAAAAATCGCGACAATTGGTGGGGGATCAAGTTACACGCCGGAATTAATCGAGGGGTACATCAAGCGTAAGGACGAAATGCCGATCAAAGAGATTTGGTTAGTGGACATCGAGGACGGGAAAGAGAAATTAGAAATCGTCGGGGCGATGGCGAAGCGTCAAATTAAAGCGGCTGGATTGGACTGGGAAGTGCATTTAACGTTGGACCGCCGTGAAGCATTGAAGGATGCGGATTTCGTTACAACGCAATTCCGTGTGGGGTTATTAAATGCGCGTGTGAAAGATGAGCGTATCCCATTATCGCATGGTATTTTAGGGCAAGAAACGAATGGTGCGGGTGGAATTCTGAAGGCACTTCGTACAATTCCGATTATTGGTGAAATCATTGCGGATATGCGCGAATTATGTCCGGATGCGTGGTTAATTAACTTCACAAACCCTGCTGGTATGGTAACGGAAGCAGCGATTAAGGAATTTGGTTGGACGCGTACGATTGGTTTATGTAATGTGCCAATTAGCCATAATATGTTAGAGCTGGAAGCAATTGGACTGGAAGAAAAAGATGTGTTCATTCAATATGCTGGGATTAACCACTTCCACTGGCACCGTGTTTGGGATAAAGATGGTAATGAATTGACGGATCAATTAATTGATTTAGTTTACGGCGAAGATGCAAATAAAGGGGATATGGAAAATATCCATAACGCGCAATACAACTACGATCAAATTAAAGATTTAGGTATGTTACCGTGTGGTTACCACCGTTACTACTACACTGAAGATGAGATGTTAAAACACTCGATTGAAGAATTCAAGAATGGTGAAACACGTGCGCAAGTGGTTTCTCAAACGGAGAAAAACTTATTCGAATTATACAAAGACCCTGAATTAGACTACAAACCAGAGGAATTAAAACTTCGTGGTGGGGCTTACTATAGTGATGCGGCATGTGAAATCATCAATTCAATTGTCAACGACAAGCGTGTTGACATGGTTGTTTCAACGGCGAATAACGGTACAATCACAGACTTACCATATGATGCGGTTGTTGAAGTAACGGCTTCAATCACAGGGAACGGTGCGGTGCCTTACAACTGGGGCGCGTTCATGCCAGCAGCGCGTGGTATGCTTCAGTTAATGAAAGCAATGGAAGAAACGGTGATTCGTGCAGCGGTAACGGGTGATTATGGTGCGGCTTTACATGCCTACACAATTAACCCATTAATTCCTGGTGGTGCGATTGCGCGTGAATTATTGGATCAATTATTATATGCACATGAGGCATATTTACCACAATTTGCGGATAAGATTGCGGATATTAAAGCCAACCAACCTGAGACAGTGAAATACGTTGATGAGTTAATGAAATCAAATTAAAATTTATGAAGAGTATTCCCCAAATCGACGTACTGGTTTGGGGATTTAGGTAATGGGAATACTTTTCAAAAAGGGGTAAAATATGTTAGGTATGATTGCAGCAATACTAACAACGACCGCGTTTGTGCCACAAGCGTGGAAAATTATTAAAACGAAGAAGACAAATGGATTATCGCCGGTGATGTATATGATGTCGACATCAGGGATGACCTTATGGCTCCTGCATGGAATCAGTAAAAATGACTTCGCCTTAATCGGCGCAAATGCCATTTCAGTGGTTTTAAATGGGATTATTCTGTTTTATATATTAAAATACCAGGGTAAGAGAGATCCTGTGTAATTCATTTCAAGGAGGAATACAATGACAGAACCATGGTATGTATTTATTGATGTAGACGGCACACTCGTCGATTACAGCAACAATCTTCCCGATTCAGCCGTCACCGCCATCCGCCAGGCGCGCGAAAACGGGCATAAAATTTATGCCGTAACTGGACGCTCGAAAGCAGAAATGTATGATTATATTTTAGACATCGGACTTGATGGCTACGTTGGCGGGAATGGGAATTACATTGAAGCAGACGGCGAGGCGCTGATGCACATGGCTATTCCTACTGAAGACGTTGAGCGTATCGTCAACTGGCTCGACGACAAGGGCTTGGAATATTACATCGAAGCTAATTCTGGCCTTTACGGATCTACCAATTTCAAGGAGCGCAGTAAAGAAACGATTCGCCAATACGTTGAAGGTAAAGGGAAAACGACCGACGATACATTTGAAGTCAGCGACGTATTTCCGGATATGATTTACGGCGAGAACCCGGTTAGGGACGACGTAAACAAAATTTCATTCATTTTAGAAACTTACAACGACTACCTTGAGGCAGTCGACTATTTCGACGGCTTCCAAGTAAATACTTGGGGAGGAAAAGGGGAGCAAGCGCTCTTTGGCGACGTAGCCCGAGGCGGGATCAATAAGCGTACGGCATTGGAGTTCCTCCAAGAGCACCACGGTCTTGACCCTAAATTTACCATGGCAGTAGGAGACGCTTCTGTTGATATCCCAATGTTAGAATTTGCGGAAGTGGGTGTGGCTGTTGGAAGTGGTGGCGATGAGATTAAAGCCATGGCGGATTATGTAACAGACGCAGTTGAAGATGATGGTTTATATAATGCCTTTAAACATTTTGGGTTGATTTAATTTAGTTTAACTTAACGAAAAATCACGAGGAGGAAATAAAATGGCAAAATTTGCGGAAGACTTTTTATGGGGTGGAGCGGCAGCCGCTCACCAATTTGAAGGTGGCTGGGACGCGGACGGTAAAGGACCAAGCGTCATCGATGTCCTCACTGCCGGTGGTCAAGGCGTGCCCAGAGAAATTACGGATACTGTTGAAGAGGGGAAATTCTACCCGAACCATGAGGCAATTGATTTCTATCACCGTTATAAAGAAGACATTGCGTTATTCGCTGAGATGGGCTTGAAATGCTTTAGAACGTCGATTAACTGGACACGTATTTTCCCTAAAGGTGACGAAGAAACACCGAACGAAGCAGGATTACAGTTCTACGATGATTTATTTGATGAACTATTAAAATATGACATCGAGCCAGTGATTACGCTGACTCACTTCGAAATGCCTTTACATCTAGCGCACGAATATGGTGGCTTTAGAAGCCGTCAAGTGATTGATTTCTTTGAAAAGTTTGCGCGCGTTGTCTTTGAACGCTATAAAGATAAAGTGAAGTATTGGATGACTTTTAACGAAATTAATAACATGATGGACTATACGAACCCAATTTTCCTATGGACGAACGTTGGGGTGCGTGTGCAAGAGGGTGAAAATCCGAAGGAAGTAATGTACCAAACGGCGCATAATGTGCTTGTTGCGAGTGCGCGTGCGGTTAAAGTTGGGCGTGAAATCAATCCAGATTTCCATATTGGCGCGATGGTATCGCATGTGCCGATTTACCCGAGAAACTCTGATCCAGAGAATGTAATGTTCGCGGAAGAATCGATGCGTCTACGTTACTTCTTCCCAGATATTCAAATTCGTGGGGAATATCCAAACTATGCGCTGAAGGAATTTGAGCGTGAAGGGTTAAATATCGAAATGACGGATGGCGACCTCTTAGAATTAAAAGAGGGTGTCGTTGATTATTTAGGATTCAGTTACTATATGTCAAACACGGTTGATTTGAATGCGGAAGACGTAAACAACCAAGATGCGAATGTTCACGGTACGATTCCTTACAAAGTTGAGAATCCATTTATCGAGGACAGTGATTGGGGCTGGTCAATTGACCCAACGGGTCTGCGTTATACATTGAACCGTTTCTGGGATCGTTATCAAATTCCATTATTCATTGTTGAAAATGGATTAGGTGCGGTGGACGTGGTTGAAGAAGACGGCACAATCCAAGATACAGAGCGTATGCAATATCTTGCCGATCATATTGAAGCAATGGCAAAAGCCATCAATTACGACGGTGTTGAATTAATGGGTTACACACCTTGGGGAATTATTGACCTGGTGTCATTTACAACCGGTGAAATGAAGAAACGTTACGGGACGATTTACGTTGACCGCGACAATGAAGGTAACGGAACCTTAGAACGTAGCAAGAAAGAATCATTCGACTGGTATCGAAAAGTAATCGAAACTAACGGAGACGACTTAACAATCGAAGAGTAAAGGAGTATTTTATGACCCGACTTTATTTAATGCGACACGGCCAGACGTTATTTAATCAATTGAAACGAATTCAGGGTGCGTGCGATTCGCCTCTGACTGAGTTAGGGCAGAGCCAAGCGGTGGATGCGAAGGATTATTTTGACGGAGAAGGAATTGAGTTTGATCAGTTGTTCTGTTCTACCCAAGAACGCGCCAGTGATACGCTGGAACTTATTCGCCCCGATGCGGATTACACCCGTCTAAAAGGGTTGAAAGAATGGAATTTTGGGTTGTATGAGGGGGCATCTGAGTATTTAAATCCCCCTCATAAGCCCGACGAAGAAAGTTATGGTTCTTACTTTAAGGATTATGATGGTGAATCCGTTGACGAAGTTGAAGCACGCATGACTGCTGCTTTGACTGAAATCATGGATGACGCTACTGGGAATGTCCTCGCTGTCAGCCATGGTGGCGCTTTGTATTCATTCTTCCTGAAATGGCGCAAGCCTGAGGATGCCCGCCCCTCATTTTCAAACTGCTGTATTTTGGTGTATGACTACCAAGATGGCAAGTTTGATTTAGTGGAGAGTGTGGATCCTGTAGTGAAGTAGTTGGGATTTTGTAAGGTATGGTAGATTAGAATGAAAACCCGCTTCGAATCAGGTTAGTATGTTGGCTGATTTGGAGCGGGTTTTGTGTATGTTTTGGGGTGGGTGATTTTGTCCTAGGTGTGGACAAAACTTGAATTGCGAAACTGATTTTGTCCTTGATGTGGACAAAAACCAAATTACAAACTCTGTTTTGTCCAACATTGGGACAATAAAATTCAGTTTTTTTGGTCAGAAAGTAACCAAGACGGTTGCTCTCACCCAAATCCACTATCAACCCGGAGAGTTTAAATGCCCTTGTCAATTTCCTCAGAAATTGACTTCCTCTAATAAAAGAAGCTTTTAGGCCGCGCCTAAAAGTTACATCAAAACATAATGTAAAGTCGCATCTGCTTGATTGGATCCCGTAGTTTGGTGTGGGGGTGAAGATGGGGAGGGGAATTTGGTTGGGAGTATAAGAAGGATTTTGATGATGTGGATTTTGGTTAAAATGTTACCAAAATAGTTGAAAATTTTGTGTTCTCCGATCAAATGAAAAGAACGCCAAAAATATGGACTAAAATTTTGTGTTCTCCGGTCAAATCAAAAGAACGCTAAAAATATGGACTAAAATTTAGTGTTCTCTTGTCAAATCAAAAGAACGCTAAAAATACGGCCTGATATTTAGAGTTCTCCGATCAAATCAAAAGAACGCTAAAAATATGGACTAAAATTTAATGTTCTCTGGTCAAATGAAAAGAACGCTAAAAATACAGCCTAAAATTTTATGTTCTCCGATCAAATCAAAAGAACGCTAAAAATATGGACTAAAATTTAGTGTTCTCTGGTCAAATGAAAAGAACTCATAATTTCCCAGTTCACATACCAAACTTTGTCCCAATGCAGGACAAAATGGAATTCAAAAACTGCTTTTTGTCCTCAAGTAGGACAAAAATGGCCAACTCATCTTCTACCATACTAAAATTTCTAGTGTATCAATAACCCCTCCACCATACTTCCCCTAAATGAAGAAAAGATTAAAATATAATTTGTAATCGCTTGCAAGAATTAGATATCTGATGTATACTACTTGTAGAAAATTTCACGTGATTTTTTTTAAAACTGAAAAATCAATCTAATTAAGGATTGTGACTGGTTAAGCAGGCAAAACCTAAATGGATTTTATGAGACTTGGCCTTACTGTGCATAGTGAGGGGCGAGTGTTTGTAATTTCCGTTTGGGTTATTTTTTTGCAAATTTTGAGGTATGGGGGTGCACGTGTTATTGGTAGTGTTGCTTGTGTCAAAAAATGGAGGATAAAAAATGAAATTTCTGGTTTTGTTATTAGCTGCGTTTAGTCTATTTGGTGGTGCAGAGGTGTCTGCGCAAGGGGGAAGCTATACGACGATTATTGAAGGGAAGGATTATGGACCAGCGATTACGAAGTTGGTGGTGACATTGACGGAGGAAGTGAGTTCAGAGGATTTATCGACCGACACATTTAGTGTTGAAGCAACGAAAACGTACGATAAATTCAATGAGGAAACTGAAGAGAATGAAGAGACAACGGATACTGCAGAGGTTGCGGTAACGGATATTTATACTTCAGACGAAGAGGGTGAAGCGGTTGAAGAGGCGTCTAATGTCGTGACATTAGAATTAGAAACACATCCTGATAATGTGTTAACAGCGCCATTTAACTACGATATGATCACTGGGCGTAATACGGATGTGGGTGTGTCGCATGTGATTACGCTGAATGAGCCGGTAGGAGCGTTAGAGGAATTAACGGTAGATAATCAAGATGAGATTATTTATGAAGGCACACAGGATTATACAACCGATGTATATAGTTTTGAAGATGAAGAATTTGGAACAATCGAATTGGAATATGCATTTTATGATGCGGGGTCAGAAGAACCAGCGCCGTTAATTGTCTTACTGCACGGTGGTGGTGAAGGTGGTAAGGACACTAATCTTGTGTTACTCGGGAACAAAGTTGTTGCCTTAAATTCTGAAGAGATTCAAAATTATTTTGAAGATGGGGTTCATATTTTAGCACCTCAGTCACCAACAATGTGGCTAGATGATGGTAGTGGTGAAATGACAACCAATGGGGATAGTATGTATACCCAAGCATTATCAACCTTGATTAAAGAATTTGTGGAAAGTCATGACATTGTTGACCCAAACCGCGTGTATTTAGGAGGTGGATCGAATGGGGGTTATATGACGCTTAATTTAGCGATTGAGAATCCAGGTTATTTCGCAGCGATCTTCCCAATTTGTCATGCGTATCAATCTGAATGGATAGATGATGAGGAATTATCTACCCTTGTAGATACACCAATTTGGATGATTCATGCACTGAATGACTTCATTGTCGAATATGAACCAACGACTGGTGACTTATATAACCGACTAGAGGAAGCAGGGCATGAGAATTTACACTTAACAACCTTTGACAATGTCGTCGATACAAGTGGTGAGTACCAAGACGAAGAGGGGAACCCTTATGAGTATTTAGGTCACTGGTCATGGATTTATTTCTATAATGATGAAGTGGTTGATGAAGATGGCGTGAATGTTTATGAATGGTTAGCGGAACAGAGTAACTAGATTTTTATCATACTTTTCAAAGAGTTAAAGTCATTTCACTCAAAGAAACCGCTTGCTGAAAAAATGACTTTGTGCTAGTCTAAACGTAAGAATTGAGACCGGTAACAGTTAAACCTAAAAATAGGACCCACTATTATTGTGCTTATTTTTAGGTTTTTCATTAATTGAAAGGGGGACGAGATGAAGGTAATTAAGGTATTAAACAACAATATTGTCCAAGCCTTTAATGATGAAGCTGAAGAAGTTATTGCGATGGGTAAGGGGATTGGTTTCGGCAAGAAGCCCAAAGATGAGTTGGATGAAAGTAAGATTGATAAAATATTTATTGAGAATAGTACCAATGAATTTTTAAAGGAATTATATAAAGAACTGAATGAAGAGGAAGTTGAAGTCATCTTATCAATCATCGATATGGCTCAAAAGAACCTGGATTCAGAATTTAATCCCAATTTATACGTCACCTTAGCCGATCACCTGCACTACACATATGAACGATTCTATCAAGATGTTGAAGTGCGTAATCCACTTTTCTGGGAAATTAAGAAGATGTTTCCAAGGGAATTTCAGATTGGGATGAAGGGATTAGATATCATTGAAGATGTGATAGGAATAAGGCTTCATGATAGTGAAGCGGCTTCGATTGCGATTCATATTATTAATGCTGAGCGGGAAGGTGGACTCATTGAGGAAACGATTGGGACCATCAAAATCGTTCAAACAATCTTAACGTTAGTTCGCCAACAATTTGGTAAGGACTTTGATGAGAATTCCCTGGCTTATAGCCGATTTATTACGCATCTTCAATATTTCGCTTACCGTGTTTACAATAAGATTAGTTATGATGACAATACGGAATTGTTATATAGTCAAGTCAAAGAGAGTTACGCGGTCGCATTTAATATCGCGGAGCGGATTAGTCACTTTATCCAGATGAAATATAATTACGACGTTTCAAAAGATGAGTTGGTTTATTTAACGATTCATATTGAACGAGTATCGAAGTATATGGAATAAAACTATTTTTATAAAAGCGCTTGCAAAGATTTCCAGGAATGATATAGTATATATAAATAAATATTCCGTCCAATTTTTAGGATTGTGACTGTTTGGCAGGCAAAACCTAAATAGAGGCAAAGAGTGACTCGATTGTCATTTTTTGTGCTCTATTTAGGTTTTTATTTTTTTATGAGAGTGGGATCAAGTTGAAAAAGAACTACAAAGCAATCGGAGATGACATCGTTGAACATGTCGGTGGCATCGATAATATCACCAGCATGAATCATTGTGTCAGCAGGCTCCGCTTTCGCTTAAAAGACGAGAGTTTAGTGGACGCCAATTATTTAAAATCCAATGAAAATGTCATCTCACTCATCCGTAGCGGGGGGCAATTTCAAATCGTGATTGGAAATGATGTGTCGAATTTATATGATGCGATCAATGATACTTACGAGAATAAAATCGATACAACTGAGGATGAGCAAGAAAGTCAAATCACCAAGCCAGCCCTCGACCGTTTTATGAATTTAATCTCGAGTTTATTCCAACCCTTCCTCGGGGCTTTGGCTGCTACCGGAATTATTAAAGGGCTTGTCGCCGTGATGGGATCAATGGGTATGACCAGTGATAATGGGGTATATATGATTTTGGAATTTGTCGGCGACGGTTTCTTCCAATTTCTACCGTTCGCATTAGCGGTCACCGCATCCCACCATTTTAAAATTAATACTTTTCTAGGAATAGCGGTTGCGGCGGCTTTCCTACATCCCAACATCAGTGAATTGGTGGGGAGTGAGCCACTGTATCTACTATTCGAAGGCACCGCCTTCCAATCGGAAGTCTACGGCACCTTCCTAGGTCTGCCCATCATTTTCCCGCCCAACGGCAATTATTACACCTCCGTCATTCCAATCATCTTGGCTGTTTGGTTTGCTTCTAGGGTAAATAAGGCAGTCGATCGGTGGGTTCCAACTACGATCTCGGGGACGCTGACGCCAGTGTTAACGCTCTTAATTGCGGCACCTATATCACTCCTATTTATCGGACCTGTTTCAACTTGGTTGTCTGATTTAGTCGCGTTGTTGTTTGCAGAGTTATACCAACTAAACCCGGTTATCTTTGGTATTGTCTTAACCAGTTTATGGCAGGTGCTTGTTATCTTTGGTCTCCATTGGAGTATTATTCCCTTGGGAATTCTCCAAACCACATTGACGGGTAGTTCAGTGATATTAGCTCAAGTCATGTTATCAACATTTCCAATTTTTGGGATGTTAATGGCGATTCCTATTCGAACGAAGCAGAAAAAGCTTCAAGGACGCGCATTATCAGCCTCTTTACCTGCCTTGTTTGGCATTACAGAGCCAGCGATTTATGGGATTATGATTCCTCTGAGAAAATTATTTGTGGTTGCAATAGTGATTAATGCGGTAGTTGGTGCGTATTTCGGCTATTTTAGGGTGACCAGATTTAGTGTGGGTGGTTTAGGGCTGCTCTCCCTACCAAGCTTTATACAACCAGGAGTTGGGCTAAATATGAATTTCTGGCATGCCGTCATTGGCTTCGCAATATCAAGTGTGCTAGGTTTTCTATCTGTTATGATCATGGGTGTCCCTGAATTGGAGACAGAAGAGAAGGCTGAAGTTGAAACCTCAAACAAAGCAGAGCCTGAACAACAAACAAATCAAAACGAAATTATCAACAGTCCGGTGTCTGGTACGGTTGTTGAATTATCAAATATTCCAGATGATCTTTACAGTAGCGGCATCATGGGTGAAGGGACTGCGATCCTACCCAAAAATGGGAGAGTAGTTTCCCCTGTAAATGGTGTTGTCACAACCATATTTCGTACCGGTCATGCGTTAAATGTGACGTCTGATACGGGAACGACAATATTAATTCACATTGGTATTAATACAATTCAATTAGAAGGGAGAGGGTTTACTAAATATGTCTCAGTCGGAGATGTTGTGGAAGTTGGACAATTGTTGGTGGAATTTGACCTGGATGTACTTGCAGCTGAAGGGTTCTCACCATTAACACCCATTGTCGTAACCAATGCGCATGAACTGACTGATTTACATATCACTGAAGAGAAAGAGATTGAAGAATCTGACACTCTGTTCAAGACATATAAATAGGAAAAGGGGATAACAATTTTATGAAGTTTAGAAGAACGTTGATCGGTTTATGTGGTTTAGCATTACTCGGTGCGCCCATTGTTAATGCAGTAGATACGTGGAATCCAACTTTATCAGTATCGGCTCAAGAAACAACGGAAGAAACAGCACCAGCTTATGATTTTGAGTACGAAGAATTTACAGATGGTGTGACTCGTTTTGGATTGTTAACGAACCCAAATGACGGGCCTGACATTACATTTTCATTGGATAGTGGGATTAATATCTTAACGGAAGATGTAGACGGGGAAACGTATTATTTCAGAGATTTAAACAATAATGGCGAGTTAGATGTCTTTGAAGATTGGCGCGAAGATGCCACAACTCGTGCGGAAGCATTATCTCAAGTCATTTCAATTGATCAAGCGGCTGGATTAATGTTATTCAGTAGTCACGAAAGAGACCAAGCGGCTGGTTTAACGGATGACCAGAAAACATATTTAGAAAATGATGATTTAAGAAATGTCTTACACGCGGGACCTAATAATGCGGAAGATACAGTGACTTGGTCAAATCAATTCCAAGCATTTGTTGAGACATTAGGGTCAGAAGAAGAACCCATTATTCCGGTTAACTTTAGTTCAGACCCACGTAGTGTCGCAGGGAATGTGACAGCTTATAATGCGGATGGGGCAGATATTTCAAGATGGCCATCTAACTTAGGGATTGCGGCCACCTTTAACCCGGAAGTAATGGAAGAATTCTCAGAAATGTCATCCGAAGAGTACCGTGCATTAGGTATTACCATGGCATTAGGCCCACAAATTGAACTCGCAACGGAACCAAGATGGCTCCGTGTTGATGGAACATTTGGGGAAGATGCCCGACTTTCTACAGACATGACTGAAGCATATATTAATTTCTCACAATCCACTTATGATGATGAAGGCAATGATATCGGTTGGGGAGCGGATTCTGTTGCGATGATGGCGAAACATTATCCAGGAGACGGTCCCGGAGAGAGTGGTCGTGAGTCGCATACCTTTGAAGGGAAATTCGCGGTATTCCCAGGAGATAACGCGCAAGAACATATTGAAGTCTTTGTGAACGGTGGTTTAGATTTAGCCGGTGAAACGGGAACAGTATCATCGATGATGACGTCTTATTCAATCCAACTAGACGGCGAAGGGAATCCATTATACGGTGAAGAGTATGAAGCGTCTGCTTATAATGAAGACCTCGTTCAAGATTTAAGAGAGACATACGGATTCGACGGTATCCTGGTTACAGACTGGGGTGTAACGGGTGAAAACACGAATACCTTTGGTGAAATGGGATCGTCATACGGTCATGAAGGCACAACGGATGCTGAGAAACATTTCGAAATTATTAAAGCCGGTATTGATATGTTCGGTGGTAATAATGACAAACAACCTGTTCTGGATGCCTATGATTTATGGGAAGAAGCTCATGCTAACGGTGAATTAGAACAAAGTGCCGATGAACGTTTTAGAGATAGTGCACGTCGAATTTTAACGTCCTTCTTTAATGTAGGTATTTTTGAAAACCCTTACTTAAACTTGGAGGATTCACAGTCCGTGCTTGCAAGCGAAGATAAAGTCGAAGCCGGTTACCAAGCTCAATTAGATTCAGTGGTTATGCTTAAAAACGCAGACAACACCATTCAAGCAGTGGAAGATGCTGAAGTTTATAAAGATATGACGGTTTATATCCCATCAACCATGCGTAATCCATTCGATAATGTCTTTGGTGAAGGCGTGCCATTTGCTGGACCATCGTTATCTGTCGAAGTAGCAAGCGAATACTTCGGTGAAGTAATTACGGATACGGAAATTACCGATGAGGAAGGAAATGTCACTGGATTTGAACAACCTGAAAATCTGGACAATGTTGACTTAGTCCTAGTTGGTATGGCAAGCCCGGATAATGGGGATAACTTCTCAAATGCGGGTATTGAAGAGGATGGATCAACTTATTATCCATTGTCACTGCAATATCGTCCTTATACAGCAGATAATGAATTTGTCCGTGAAACATCGATTGGTGGAGACTTACTCGAAGATGGTTCTAAAGAAAATCGGAGTTACTTCGGTAATACGTCCAAAATTTCAAATGAATATGATTTAGATGCCTTCCTTAACGCTAAAGCGTTGGTTGAAGAATCGGGTTCAGATATTCCGGTGATTGTAGCGCTTGAGGCGAAGAATCCGGTGGTGATGTCGGAGTTTGAAGCGGATGCGGATGCGATCGTGGTTGGATTCCAAATTAGCCATAATGCGTTATTTGACGTGATGTTAGGGCTGCATGAACCGCAAGGGTTACTTCCAATCCAATTCCCAGCGAATATGGAAACGGTAGAGGAGCAGTTGGAAGATGTCGCGCACGATATGACACCGTATGAAGATAGCCAAGGAAATGTCTATGACTTTGGATTTGGATTGAACTACGAAGGTCAAATTGAGGATGAGCGTACTAATACTTATGTTACAGGAGAGTAAAGAGTATTTCTAACATATTTTAAAAGTATTGCATAATTATTAAAAAAACGCTTGCAAATCATTGCAAAGAATGATAAATTATACCTATACAATTTAATAACGCTATTCTATTTTTAGGATTGTGACTAGTAATGTAGGCAAAACCTAAATAGACGCGAAGAATGTCTTTTCATGCATTTTTTGTGGTCTATTTAGGTTTTTTGTTTTTTATAAGGGAGGTTAAATGATTAGAGAGTATGTGGTTAGGTTGAAAAAGTCGTTAATAAAAGGAGGAATTAAAAATGGCAAAAAATTATGATGAATTAGCAAAAGACATATTAGATCATGTTGGTGGCGAGGAAAACGTCGACAGTTTACGTCATTGTATTACGCGTTTACGTTTTAACTTAAAAGACGAGAGTAAAGCAGACACAGAGTACTTAAAGAAACGTGATGGCGTTGTAACGGTAGTTAAGAGTGCTGGGCAATATCAAGTCGTTATTGGTAATGAGGTTGGTGCTGTTTATGAATCGATTACGAACATTTCAAAAATTGGAGGAGATGATAGCTCATCCGGAGTAGATCCAGAAAATGATGACCGTTCTTTATTAGATAAATTTATTGATACTTTATCTGGATTATTCCAACCATTCCTAGGTGTGTTATCTGCAGCCGGTATTATTAAAGGTATTGGCGCGATTATTGGGGCATTAGGAATTGACGCAACAAGTGGGTTTATGCAAGTATTTAATATCTTAGGTGATGGGTTCTTCCAATTATTACCTGTTGCTTTAGCGGTCACTGCGTCGCGCAAATTTAAGATGAATGTTTATACTGCGATCGGAGTTGCTGGCGTGTTACTCTACCCTACCTTAGGAGCATTGCAAGAGGGGGAAATTCTCTATACGCTCTTTGAAGGAACGCCGTTTGCGTCGGAAATTTTCACGACATTCTTAGGTATTCCAATTATTTTACCGCCTGGGGGTAGTTACTATAACTCAGTTATTCCGATGATTTTAGCGATTTGGTTCAGTTCGCGCGTTGAGAAGTGGGTTAAATCATGGATGCCACAGTTGGTGACGAGCTTCTTCACACCAGTGGTTACGTTATTAATTGCGGGTACAGTATCATTAATCGTGATTGGTCCTATCGCTACTTGGGGAGCGGACTTAATTGGTGCTCTGTTTACGGCGTTGTATGACTTCAGTCACATTTTATTCCACGTTGTTTTACAAGCGGCTTGGCAAGTATTAGTTATCTTTGGTTTACACTGGGGGATTGTGCCAATTCTTATCTTCCAAGTTATTAATGATGGTATTTCACCGATTGCTGCAGCTGTTTCTGGTTCAACATTCCCAATCTTTGGTGCGATCATGGCGATTTGGTGGAGATCAAGAGAAGACAAAACAAGACAAATTGCAGCCGGAGCGGCGTTACCTGCCTTCTTTGGTGTAACAGAGCCTGCGATCTACGGGTTAATGTTACCAATGCGTAAAGTCTTTATTGCGGCTTTAGCTGCCAATGCGGTAGCTGGTTTCTACAATGGTATGGTTAACTTAGTTGCCTACAATACCGGTGGATTAGGCGTCTTCGCGATTCCAAACTATATTGACCCTGCTGGGGTTAACACAATGAACGTATGGCACCGTATTATTTCGTTTGCCATTGCGACTGTATTAGGATTTGTGTTCACATTAATTATTAAAGTTCCAAATATTCAAGACGAAGAAGTTGCGACTGCTGGAGCAGCGGCTACTGATGCGGCAGATACTACAAATGCGACAGATTTAGAAATTATCGAATCAGCGAAAGAAGATATTATCGCCAGTCCATTAGTGGGTGATGTGATTCCATTATCAGAAGTAAGTGATCCCGTATTTGCCGGTGGCATGATGGGAACAGGAGTTGGTGTGATTCCAACTGAAGGTGTTGTTTATGCACCAGCCAATGGGGTTGTGACAACAATTTTCCCAACTGGTCATGCGGTAGGAATTACAACCGAACAAGGAACCGAAGTGTTAATTCACGTTGGTATTGACACTGTTGGTCTAAACGGTGACGGTTATGAGACGTTTGTTAGCCAAGGTGAAAAGGTGGTTGCCGGACAAGAAATGATTCGCTTTGATATTGATGCGATTAAAGAAGCCGGTTATTCAATCGAAACGCCGGTTATTGTCACAAACTCTGACGCAATGGAGAGTATTGATATCACAACTGAGACTAAATTAGCTAAGAGTGACTACTTATTTACAACCCATCGTAAATAATTTTTGAAAGTATAGCATTCCCCCTCGGATTCGTTCAGAATTCAGGGGGCTTTGTTGGTGATTGTTATGGACTTGAAAGGAAGATGTTTTTATGAAAAAATTCCCAGACGGATTTTTATGGGGCGGCGCAACAGCTGCCAATCAATATGAAGGTGGCTATTTATCGGGAGGTAAAACGTTAGCGGTTGCGGATGTGTTTACCGGAGGGGACCAAAATAATCCACGTATGGTTTCCTTTAAAACAAAGGACGGTGAAGTAGGTAGAGTCACTTCAAAAGAATCTGTCCCAGAAGGCGCAACTGCACATGTTATTCCAGACCAATACTATCCAAGCCATGTTGCGACAGATTTCTATCACCATTGGAAAGAAGATATTGCGCTCTTTGCTGAAATGGGCTTCAAATCTTACCGCTTCTCAATCAACTGGACGCGTATTTGTCCAGACGGTCTTCAAGAAGTAAACGAAGAAGGCGTTCAGTTTTACGGTGACGTGATTGATGAATTATTAAAATATGGTATTGAACCGGTGATTACGTTGAATCACTTTGACATGCCAGCGCACTTAGCGGATGTTTACGATGGTTGGTCAAGCCGTGAAACGATTGATAACTTCCTATTCTACTGTGACGTGGTGTTTAATGCTTATAAAGATAAAGTTAAGTATTGGATGACGTTTAACGAGATTAATATTTTAAGTGGTTATACAAAATTAGGCATTCACTCAAATGACCCACAAACTACTTATCAAGCGAAACATCATGTGTTTGTGGCCAGTGCTAAAGCCGTTGAATTAGGGCGTCAAATTAATCCTGACTTTGAAATTGGGATGATGGTGTGTTATTTATTAAATTATCCAATTGACAGTAAACCAGAGAATGTGTTTGCTTCGCTGCAATTTAACCGCGACTTAGAATTCTACATGGACGTTCAAGTCAACGGCGAATACCCTCACTACAAATTAAAAGAATTTGAGCGCGAAGGTATTGAGATTAAGATGGAAGATGGCGACTTGGAATTGTTGAAACGTGGGACTGTTGATTATATTGGATTCAGTTATTACATGACTTCTGTATCGGATGTTTATGCATCAGAAGAAGGGCGAGTAATTGGGAACCAAATGGCTGTTCACACAAACCCATACCTTGAAGTATCTGATTGGGGATGGGCAGTGGATCCATTAGGTCTGCGTGTTGCATTGTCTAAGATTTATGACCGCTACCGTGTGCCAATGTTTATCGTTGAAAATGGGCTGGGTGCGTATGACACTGTCGAAGAAGATGGTTCAATCAATGATGATTACCGTATTAATTACTTGCGTGACCATATTAAAGCAATGAATGATGCGATCCACTTAGACGGTGTTGAATTACTTGGTTATACACCTTGGGGCTGTATTGACCTAGTTTCAGCTGGAACCGGTGAGATGGAAAAACGCTACGGCTTCATTCATATTGATTTAGATAATGACGGAAATGGTGATATGAGTCGTAGTAAGAAAAAATCATTTGACTGGTACAAGCAAGTGATTGAGTCGAATGGGGAGAATTTGGATTAAGAGAGTTTGATGATGGTTCTGGGTTTGGGTTTGGTAGAAAGCCTAATTAATAAGCATACCACATATGATGATTGGGATAATGCGCCGGCTCAGGTAATCTAAATAGAGGTCAATTTCTCCGGGAATTGGCTTCTTTTTTGATATTTGAGAGCTTTGATTATCATAACTTTAAGTGGACCTTGGAGTTGTGATATTTTTGACCTGGTTATTATCACAATACCAGTTTAGTTGTAATGTTATGATAATCGAGGCCAGTATTTTATCACAACTCTAGCCTAGTAAACTAGTTATGATAATTTTTCATTCTAATTCGCCAGAACTATCTAAGGGCTTTAAATGCAGAGGTCAATTTCTCCGGAAATTGACTTCTTTTTGATGTGGAGGCAATTAGGACTTAGCCTAATTGCGACATTATTTGAGAGGTAGAGTCGCTCGGGCGACTCTTTCTTTTCGATTGAAGTCCGTAGTTTGGTGTAAGGGTTAAGATGGGGAGGGGAATTGGTTGGGAATGGTGGAGGGATTATGGTTTAGTGCTTGGGTTTTGGTCAGAATCTTACCAAGACTTTTTTGGAGAGTTGCGTTATGGTAAGAAAGTGACCAGTACTTTTTTTGAGAGTTGCGTTATGGTAAGAAAGTGACCAGTACTTTTTTTGAGAGTTGCCTTTTGGTAAGAAAGTGACCAGTACTTTTTTTGAGAGTTGCGTTATGGTAAGAAAGCGACCGGTACTTTTTTTGAGAGTTGCGTTATGGTAAGAAAGTGACCATAACTATCTTTACGAATTGAGATTTGGTCAATTATTGACCAAAATTTTACTGTTTGAATTTTGTCCCAACCCAGGACAAAAATCCCCCACCATCAAAGTCTCACCCCCCCACCCAAACAAAGAAACAGGAGTCGCGCGAGCGACTCCTGTCTTTACATACTTTAATTTCGAGTGTATCAATATTTTACTGCTATACTTTCCCTAAGAAATTAAGCGTCTTCCCACACTTCTTCGGCGATTTCTTTGACGAGGGCGACTTTGGCCCATTGTGCGTCTTCGGTGAGGGCGTTGCCTTCCTCGGTTGAGGAGAAGCCGCATTGGGGGCTGAGGTAGAGGTCTTCGAGTGGGATGTATTGGCTGGCTTCTTTGATGCGGGCTTTGACTGCCTCTTTGTCTTCGAGTTCGCCTGTTTTTGACGTGATGAGGCCTAAGACGACTTTGCTGCCTTTTGGCAAGTCTGCTAGCGGTTCGAAGCCGCCTGAGCGGTCTGTGTCGTACTCTAAGTAGAATGCGTCGGCGTTTTCGCGGGCGAATAAGTGGTCGGATACGCTCGCATAGCCACCTGTTGCGAAGTGGTATGAGGCGAAGTTTCCGCGGCAGACGTGGGTTGTGACGACTAAATCTTCCGGTAAGCCGTCGATGACGCGGTTATTGATCGTCACCAAATCGTCTTTTAATTGCTCGCGCTCGGCTCTTTCCTCGTCTGAAAATTGCGACTCATCGTGTGTGAACAACACGTCCCACGAGCAGTCGTCGAGTTGTAAATTGCGTAACCCCGCGTCGTACAGGTCTTGGATGACCGTTTTGTACGCTTTCACCAAGTCGTCTAACAACGCTTCGCGCTCTGGGTACACTTCTTGTGCCGCTGGCAAGTTTTTGTCCGTATGGAATACGAAAATTTCGTTGAAAAATTGCGCCGGCGCCGGGATCGTTTGGCGCACCACAATTCCCTGGGATGCGTTATCACGCACAAATTTAAAGTCTTCTACGAAAGGGTGGTTCTCGCCAGAGAGTCTACCTACGATCCGAGCCGTGTCACCCGGCGTCGTAATCCCTTCGAACTCATATCCAGCTACGTCTGACTTACGTTCCACGCCATTTAGACCCCAGAAAAAATCTGTATGCCAGTAACGGCGACGGAATTCCCCGTCAGTCACTGATTTCAGTCCAGCAGCTTCTTGCTTTTTGATTAAATCAATAATTTCTTTATCCTCGATGGCACGCAATTCCTCAGCAGAAATTTGACCATCCGCAAACTGTTGGCGCGCATCCTTCAACGCTTGTGGGCGTAAGAACGAACCAACGACATCATAACGAAAAGGGGCATTAGTTGTTGTCATAATAAAATCTCCTTGTGTTGTATTATAATTTAGTGAGTTTAATTATATAATAATTAAACAGAGATTGAAAGTGTTTGCACCTTATTTGTGAAAATTTGTGCATTTTGGGTGTGTGAAAAATTTTTAAAACCAACATCAGTTTCGAGTATAGTCGATAGAGGATGATGGTTTTTGTCCCAAACTGGGACAAAACAGGTTTTGAAATTATGATAATGTCCCAAGCTGGGACAAAATAGAGATTGGGATTTGATTGATGTCCCAAGTTGGGACAAAAACAGAAGAACAGTTTCGATTATAGTCGATAGAAACAGAAAATAACTGATGTGTTTCGACTGTAATCGAATCCAAGGTGGAAAACAGCTCCTGTTTCGATTATAATAGAAACTAAAGGAGGGATATCATGATTAATAGACCAAAATATTTACAACAAATTGCTCCTTTTGTGGACAAGCCAATTATAAAGGTCATTACAGGAATGCGGAGAGTTGGGAAATCAACCCTTTTAGAAAATATTAAGGAATACTTTTTGAAAGATGTTCCTGAGAGTAATATTATTCATTTAAATTTTGAGTCATTGGAGTTTATTTCGATCAAAGATGCGTCAGATTTGTCACACTATTTAATCGAACGAATGGACGGAATCACTGGGAAGCTTTACTTTTTCCTGGATGAGATCCAGCTGATTGAAAATTGGGAAAGAGTGGTGAATGCGCTACGTGTTGATAGAGAATGTGATATTTATTTAACAGGTTCAAACTCAACATTGTTATCTGGAGACCTTGCCAGTTTGTTAGCAGGAAGGTACATCACAGTTGAGGTGCAACCATTTACTTTCGTTGAATTTACTGAACTTTTCAAGGATCAAGTATCTGATAAAGCAGAACTATTCAATCACTATTTGAGATTAGGTGGTATGCCTTTTCTACAATATTTTGATTTGGAAGAAGATGCCTCATATACATACCTCAACGATGTTTATAATACGGTACTCGTTAAGGATGTGATTGAATACAATAGCATCCGTGATGTAGAGGTGTTCAACCGAATTCTAACCTTTGCGATGGAGAATATTGGACATACATTTTCAGCCAATAGTATTCGGAAATATTTTAGAAGCGAGAAAATTAATATTTCAGTCGATACAATTCTGAATTATTTAGAATACTGCGGGCAAGCTTATATTATCAATAAAATTCCAAGATATAATACTCTAGGTAAGGAATTACTCAAAGTCGATGAAAAGTATTACCTCACAGACCACGGCTTCCGTCAAGCAAGAGGATTCTCTAATATTCGAGATATTGAACGAACCTTAGAAAACATCATTTGCATCGAACTAAAGTCAAGAGGCTACCAATTGCAAATTGGAAAAGTAGGAAACAAAGAAATTGATTTTATCGCAACGAAAGACAACCGAGTGGAATACTTTCAAATCTCTTATCTGTTAGAAAGCGAGAGTACACGTGAACGCGAGTTCGGTGTCTATAAAGATATAAATGATAATTATCCCAAATATGTCCTATCCATGGATACCTTAGATTTCAGCCAAGACGGGATTGTGCATAAAAATTTAATCGATTTTTTATTAGAAGTAAACGAGTAGAGCCGTACGAATCATTGCAGAAAAGGAGTGATAAGATGACTAAAATTAAACCGAATCTGGAACAAGATGCTATTAATGATGACGAAATTGATGAAGCAATCCAACAATCTGAAGCTGAAATGAATGAAGGCGGAGAGTTAAAAGATGCCAAGTCAGCGCTCCAGGAATTAAAAGAAAAGCATTTTGGATAGAATTAGTATGAGACTACAAACTAAGGAATCAAAAGGAAAGAGTCGCCCAGGCGACTCTCAGGCTGTAGACAAACCCCTTGAAAACACTGATATATAGTGATTTCAAGGGGTTTTTCCTGTATAATAAAAATAAAATGGGTGATTAACATGATGTCCCGAGATGCTGATAGTAAGACA
>JACBXN010000017.1 GCA_015863215.1 Aerococcaceae bacterium DSM 111176 | reverse complement strand
TCAAATGTCTTACTATCAGCATCTCGGGACATCATGTTAATCACCCATTTTATTTTTATTATACAGGAAAAACCCCTTGAAATCACTATATATCAGTGTTTTCAAGGGGTTTGTCTACAGCCTGAAGCATACCTCATAGATATGCTCGATTATTTAAATATAGGCGTAGATTGCGACAAAAATTCCCAGAGCACCTAATATAACAAAGAAGTGCCAAATAACATGGAAGTAAGCAACTTGACGGTCGAATTTGTAAAAGATCGTGCCGATTGAATAGGCGATTCCTCCAAAGAGTAACCAACTAATACCTCCTGCACCAAGTGTATCGACTAAATCTGGAACCATGATAACTCCAGCCCAGCCCATTAATAAATAGATCCATGTGGAATACTTTTTGATCCATTGTGCATTGACTGCTTTAGCAGTTAGACCAATCCCTGCGAGTAGCCATTCAAATCCCATTAGGGCCCAACCTTGCCAACCTCCAAGTAAAATTAAGGCGAAAGGTGTGTATGATCCTGCAATAAGTAAATAGATGCTAGCATGATCAAAAAACTGGAAAACTGGCTTTACTGTCGTAAAATATAAAGCGTGGTAGATCATGGAATTAAAGAACATAACACACATTGAAATACCAAAAACAGCGTAGGCAATAATGTGAGTTAGATCCATTGTACTCAGTCCTTTTTGAATGAGTAAATTAGTCGCATAAAGCGATAATAAAAAACCAATCCCATGAGTGATACTGTTGAATACCTCTTGTGTTACTCGATACGAGGTAGAGTTTAAAATGTTTTTATCGGTAAAGATCGATTTAGGTCGTTGCATTTCCATATAGCGCCTCCATTTCTAATCGTATTATAACACAGAGTTTAATTAATACAGTCATACTATTTTAAAATTTACTTTTAGTTTGTTACTAACTGCGAAGTAGTCGGGGTTTATCTACCTGAGGTTGCACCTATGTGTCGATTATAAATTGCAATCAAAATGTAATGAAAAAGTAAGCGTTTTACAAACGCAAGCTGAATCAAGAATTATTTTAATTATGTTATACTAAAATTAAGTTTATGAGGAGGTCAGTATGTACGATATACATTCACATTTATTAGTTGGCATTGATGACGGACCTGCTACGATCGAAGATGCATTATTATTAGCTGAAGCAGCGGTTTTAGAAGGTGTTACTCATTCAATAATTACCCCACATCAACATAACGGGATGTGGCAAAATGATAAAGCGACTGTCTTAAAGAAATTTGATGAATTACAAAAGGCATTACAAGATGTTAATAGTTTATTAAAAATTCGTCCAAGCCAAGAGATTCAAATTCAATCATATTTCATGGATGAGTTTAATCGAGGGGAGTATTTATCACTGGATGAGTCTGGGAAATATTATCTTATCGAATTTCCATGGCATGGGTATCCAGATTATAGTGAGCCTTATTTGCAAAATCTGATCGATCAAGGAATTACACCCGTAATCGCTCACCCAGAGAGACAACGTGCCTTTTCAGAAAATTTACCAAGGCTTGAAAAATTAATCGAGATGGGTTGTATTGCCCAATTAACAGCAACATCTTTAGTTGAGCCAAGGCATCAACGAGCGCTCGAAGCAAGTCGTAAAATGATTGAGCGTGACTTGATTCACGTAGTTGCTTCAGATGCTCATCATATTATCGAACGGCCCCATAATTTAGTCAAAGCTTATGACGAGATTGACCGCCTATACGGTGTCGATAAATTAGACCAATTTAGAACAAATGCTCAAGCCATTTATCAAGGAAATAAGGTTAAAATATAGGAGTGATTTAGATGCGTTATTCAGATAATCCCATGTTGTATGTCACACTTTTATCTCCCATTGTCGGATTTGCGACTAGACGGATGAATAAAAGAGAAGCGACAGTGTTAAATGTTGCCTTTACGGCATTTACCATTTACTCTGCATTTAAAGCAAGACAAAGTAAAATCGCGTAGTTAATTCCTCTCAACATTTCAACAGTGTTGAGAGGTCATTTATTGTTTAAATTTATTGTGTAAAAGGACTTATTATGAAAAAAATTATTTCTATATTTATTTTAGCCATTTTCTTATTCCAACCATTATCAGCGAGCAGTCAGGAGTTAATTTTACCTGAACGAGAAACAATCGAAGCTTATAATCCAGAATTAAATATTGATGAATTAATTGAAGCATTACCAGAAGGTGCGAGTTTAGAGGATCCTTATTTATGGTTAGTTAACCGTGATAACCGTATTACAGATCCAACTGAGATGCCATTAGCTTATACTGGTGGTGGAATCCCGTATAGTGCAGAAATTGTTGAACCATTCGAAGCATTAATCACTGGTGCTGAATTAGATGGTCACTATTTATATGCCGTTTCTGGTTATCGTTCAGTCGCTCAACAAGCAGCCAATTTTGAAGCACGTTTAAATCAAAATATGTCAGAAGGTCTTGATTATGACACAGCTTACTATTATACAGACATGTTTGTTGCGCCAGCTGATGCTAGTGAACATTCTACTGGTTTAGCAATCGATTTACTGGGCTACGACTGGGATCAATATGGTGGTGATTTACATCAAGCATATGGGCAATACCCATCAGCGATCTGGTTAGCTGAGGAGGGTGATGAGTACGGTTTTATCGTTCGTTATTTAGATGGTAAACAAGATATTACAGGATATGAATATGAGCCTTGGCATTTCCGTTATGTTGGTGCGGAACATGCACAGTTTATGAATGATTATAATTTAGTACTTGAAGAATATTTAGCACTTATTCAAATGCGTGACGAAGCACAGTCAGAATAATCAGACTGTTAATCTGTTATAGATTCGCTATAATAACAAATAGAGTTTATTAATAAGTGAAGGGAGTGGCAAAATGATAAAAGGATTTGATAGTGAAGTCTATCTTAAAGAGCAGTCATCCGAAATCTTATCACGTGTGAGTGATAAAGATAAATTATATTTAGAATTCGGTGGCAAACTCATAGGAGACATGCATGCTAAGCGTGTTTTACCCGGTTTTGATGAGGATGTGAAATTAAAGCTACTCACTCGAATTAAAGACGATGCTGAAGTCATCATTTGTGTTTATGCTGGAGATATTGAGCAAAACAAAGTACGTGGGGATTACGGTATTACATATGATCAAGAGGTACTTCGATTGATTGATGAATACCGTGAACGTGATATTTTAGTAAATAGTGTATTATTAACACGCTATAGCGATGATAATACGAATGCTAAAATCTTCAAAACAAATTTAGAACGTCGTGATATTCGTGTCTATACGCATGAACCAATTAAAGGTTACCCTCTAGAAATTGATGCATTATTATCAAATGATGGTTTTGAGAAAAATGAGTTTATTGAAACAAGTCGACGCGTTATTATCGTAACCGGTCCAGGTGCAGGATCTGGGAAATTAGCAACTTGTTTAAGTCAGCTATACCATGAACACAAAAGAGGGAATGATGCGAGTTACGCGAAGTTTGAGACTTTTCCAGTTTGGAACTTACCACTTAAACATCCAGTTAACGTGGCATATGAAGCAGCAACCATTGATTTAAATGATACGAATGTCATCGATAATTATCATTTTGAAGCATATGATGAGGTTGCCATTAATTACAACCGCGATGTTCAAATGTTTCCAGCTATTCGCCGAATTTTAAAGAATATTACAGGAGAAAAATCTCCTTATAAATCGCCAACAGATATGGGCGTCAACTGTATCAAATCAGGAATTATTGATGATGAGATTGTTCAAGAAGCAGCGCGTCAAGAGATTATACGTCGTTATTTCCAAACAGAAACTGATTATAAAAAAGGGACTGCAACCGATGAAGAACGCTCAAATATGCATCTTATAATGGATGAAAGTGAATTAAACCCTGAAGATCGTACACCCGTAGTAATTGCGCGCGAGTATGAAAAAGTTGTTCAAGAACGATTAGATGATGATTCTGTACAATCAGTGATTGCTATCGAATTACCGACTGGAAAATGTATTACAGGGCGTCGCACTGAATTAATGGATGCATCAAGTGCAGTAGTAATGAATGCGCTGAAAAAATTAGCGGGCATTAATGACCGAATTGATTTACTCGCCCCAATGATTTTAGAAACAATCCAAGCGTTAAAAATGGATGAATTGGGTAGTAAATACCCGACATTAACTTTAAATGAATTATTAATTGCACTCGCAATTTCGGCTGTAACTAACCCAACTGCAAAATTAGCCTATGATAAATTAGGTGAATTAGTTGGTAGTCAAGCTCATTCAACCGTCATTCTATCCACTGAAAATGAACAAATCTTAAAACGTCTAGGTATTGATACAACAAGCGATCCTGTTTATTTAGGAAATCGTCTGTCCAATGTCAATTAATTATATTGATAAAGTTAGAAAAGAGAATGAAATGAATAAATTATTAAACAAATTTTTTGTCTTATTGTTATCTATTTTAGTTTTAGTAAGTAATCCACTGACTATAAGTGCTCAAGACAATCCATTTGACGGTGAAGAAGTGAAAGTTGGCGTTGTTGGTGAGGAAGATGCACTCATTTGGGAATTCGTAGCAGAAAAGGCAGCTGAAGAAGGCATTACCATCGAAGTTGAAATGTTAACCGATTATAACATGCCAAACGTAGCATTAAGTGATGGTTCACTTGATATTAACGCATATCAACATGATGATTTCAGAGATAATTGGAATAACGAAAATGATGAAAACTTAGTAAATATTGGATTTACAAATGCCGTCCCTTTGCGTATGTATTCATTACAACATGATTCATGGGAAGATTTACCAGATGGCGCAACTATTGCACTGAACTCAGCACCATCGAGTCTAGCATATAATTTACAAATATTAGAATATTTCGGATTAATTACTTTAGAAGATTCTGGTGAATTATTACCAACACCAGAAAATATCGCCGAAAACCCTCATAACTTTGAATTTGTCGAGTTAGAAGGTGGTCAATTGGCACCTGCTTTACCTGATGTTGATGCTGCATTTATTGACAATTCATTCCTAGCAGGAACTGATTTTGAACCAACTGATGCGATTCTAGTTTATGGAGACACCCCAGAAACACTGAACTTACGACGTGTTGTAAGTATTGTTGCTAGAGAAGAGGATCAAGATAATCCATTATTAGCGCGTATTGTTGAACTATATCAATCAGAAGACACTGCTGAAATGATTATTGACGTATCTAATAGCGGTCAAATTCCAGCCTGGGATCTCGTTGAAGAAGTTCAAGAAAATGAATAATATTACTAGAACGCTACGGCGTTCTATTTTTATGGAAAAGTATGGTATTTACATTTGGATATTTTTCAAAATCAAAGCTTCTAAAGGTAACTTAGAAAACGAACGTTCAGATCAAATTTGAAAGGTATTAGCTATTTAATTTGACAATGGATAAGATCCATTTATATAATGAGATATCAATTAGAAACGAGGGATAATATGAAAAAATTACTTAAAGGGTTATTAGCTTCAATGCTTTCAGTTTCTGTTTTATCTTTGGGAACAATGAACAGTCTAGCTCAAGAGAATGAATTTGAAGGTGAAGAAGTTCGAGTTGGGGTTGTTGGTGAAGAAGCAGAAGAGATTTGGGAATTTGTAGCTGAAAAAGCTGCTGAAGAAGGAATTACCATCGAAATTGAAATGCTAACAGATTACAATATTCCAAATGAAGCATTAAGCGATGGTTCACTGGATATGAATGCCTTCCAACATGATGATTTCTTAGACAATTGGAATAATGAAAATGATGGCAGTTTAGTCAATATTGGTTACACAAATGCGGTACCAATTCGTATTTATTCTGAGGAATATGACTCATTAGATGCATTACCAGATGGAGCTAAAATTGCGGTGAATTCTGCGCCGACAAGTTTATCATATAATCTAGAAACATTAGAGCGAGCAGGATTAATTACATTAGAAGATTCTGATGAATTATTACCAACTCCAGAAAATGTGGTAGATAATCCAAAAAATATTGAATTTGTGGAATTGGATGGGGCACAAATTCCTGCTGCACTACCTGATGTTGATGCGGCATTTATTGATGACTCATTCTTAGAAGGAACTGATTTCGTTCCAGCGGATGCAATTTATGTTTTTGGGGACACAGCAGATACAATTAACTTACGTCGTGTAAATAATATTGTTGTTCGAGAAGAAGATAAAGAAAACCTCCTATACTTACATATTGTTGAATTATATCAAGCAGAAGATACTGCGGAAGTAATTTCTGAAGTTTCTAAAGGCGGTCAAATTCCAGCTTGGGATATTGTAGCCGAAGCATTGGCAAATGAATAAAACCAATTAAAAGGACGCTTCGGCGTTCTTTTATTTTTTGGTTACTTTTGAGACGTTCTTATGGAGAATAGCGATGTAAAATTTCACTAATTATGATAAAATAGAGGAGTGAAAGGGGCGAGAGCTATGCAAGTTTCAGAAATTATGTCAATTTTAGAAGATGATATGGGGATTGCGGTTATTTCATCGGTTGACGCTGAAGGAAAACCACATGCACGTTACATCAATATTGGGGTAGCTAATGAAGAAGGTGTTTTCTTTATGACCAGTCCAAAGACAAATTTCCATGCTCAATTGGAAGTAAATCAAAATATAGCTTTAGTTGGACTAAACAAAGAAGATTACTTGATTCAAGTTATTCGTATAGAAGGTAAAGTGCGCAAATTAGGTAAGGATATGTTAGAACAAGTGCTAGCGGATAATCAATATGTCAATATGGTTTATCCAGATGCAGATGAACAAGCAAATGTTCAAGTATTCCAATTGTATGAAGGTGAAGGTTTTTATCAAAGTTTAACTCAAGGGCATAAATATGTCTTTTCAATTGGCAAATAATTAATAAAGAGAAATACCGGCCTTAGGGTCGGTGTTTTCCGTTTATAGATTGAATTAAAACTTTTTCGAACCTTTTAGGATGCAATTAGATTTATTTATCGTTAGAATATAGTTTATGGAAGTAAAGGGAGGATGACATTTTGTTTGCTATTTTTAAAAAATTAGCTTGGTTTTTCAAATTGAGGTGGAAAGCTTACGCGATTGCAGTGAGTGGATTAATTGCATGTTCTATTCTATCAGCAATTATCCCATTGGTGATTGGTAACACCGTCGATTTAATGGCTACAGGAACGTTAAATTGGTCAAATTTAAGAAATAATGTATTAATTTTATTAGTTATTGGAATTGTAATGTATGGTCTGCGTTATATGTGGCGTAATAATTTATTTACCAGTTCAACATTACTAGAATCATTAATGCGTAATCGATTATTTGATCATTTCACAAAAATGGATCAATATTTTTATAATAAATACCGTACGGGAGATTTAATGGCCCATGCAACCAATGATTTAAATGCAATTAAATTCGTTGCTGGTGGTGGGATTTTGACGTTGACAGACTCAATTTCTATTACGATTGTGACATTAATCAGTATGTTCTTTATCATTGATTGGCAATTGACATTGTTAACAATCATTCCATTCCCATTATTATTTTTTGTAGCACGTTATTTAGGGAAGATGATGAATGAGAATTTTAGAGGGTCACTTAAAGCATTCTCGAGTATGAATGACCGTGTTCAAGAGAGTGTAGCTGGGATGCAAGTAATTAAAGGATTTGGTGAAGAAGAGGATGACTATCACGATTTTACCAAATCGACGGACCATGTTGTCGAATCAAACCGTAAAGTAAATTTAATTAACTCAGCCTATACTCCGTCGATTGAAGTAATTACTGGACTTACTTCAGTATTAACTATTTTCTTTGGAACTTATTTTATATCACAAGGACGAATTTCAATTGGGGACTTAATGGCTTATTTCTCTTATCTAGGTAATCTAACCTGGCCATTACTCGCAGCTGGTCGTTTAATGAATACGATGGAGCGTGGAAATGTCGCTTATGACCGAATTGAAAAACTACTCAGTCAAGAAGCAAAGGTACAATCGCCTGAAAATGGTGTTGATCAATTACCATTCAAAGAATTGGATGTAAATATTGAATCATTTACTTATCCAGATGCTTCAAGTCCTGCACTGAAGAATATTCAATTTACATTAGAAGATGGTCAAACACTAGGAATTGTTGGGAAAACAGGTTCTGGTAAAACAACACTATTTAATTTACTCTTACGACATTTTGATATTGACCAAGGAGAAATTAAATATGACGGTCAAGCACTTAAAGAAATTGATTTAGATTACCTCCATGAGAATGTAGGTTATATTTCACAAACCAATTTACTCTTTTCAACATCAGTTGCTAATAATATACGTTTCGGTCGTCCGGATATGGACCAAGATGGTGTTGAACATTACGCAGAGCTAGCGTCAATTCATGAAGATATACTTGAATTCACTGAAGGTTATGAAACTGAAGTAGGGGAGCGAGGCGTGAGTCTGTCAGGTGGTCAAAAGCAACGTATTTCGATTGCACGTACACTTGCGATTAAGCCGGATATTCTATATATGGATGACGCAATGTCTGCCGTTGACGCGAAAACAGAGCAGAGTATTTTAACTAATTTTAAAGCAGAACGCCAAGGCGGAATTTCTATCATTGCTACTCACCGGATGTCATCAGTGATGCATGCAGATTTAATTATTGTATTGGACAATGGTGAAATTACTGAAAGAGGAACGCATGATAATTTAGTTGCTGAAAATGGTTGGTATGCAAATATGTATAATCAACAACAATTAGAGCGAAAAATTACAGAAGGGGGCGAACAAGATGGCTCAATCTAAATCGAAAGGTCGTAAAACTAGTTTTAGTATTTTGGAACAATTTTCAATACTAGGTTACTTATTCCAATTTGCGGCTAAACAATGGTGGCGATTTGGCTTGTCTATTGCGCTTATGGTCGCTTCGTCTTCAATCGCTGCTTATTTACCAATTATCATTCAACAATTTATTGATGAACGAATTGCGACGAATTCCGTTACCATTCAAATTACTTTGACAGTGGCAGGTACATATTTAGCATTGATTATCGTAAGAATGGTTCTAGTTTATATTAAAGACTATTTGTTCTTTATGGCTTCAGAGTATACTGTAGCTGAAATTCGTAACAATATTTACCATAAAGTAACCAGTTTGAATATGGAATACTTTAACCAAACACCTAATGGTGAGGTCGTGTCAAGGGTAACTAATGATACGGAAACGATTAAGGAATTTTGGAATGTATTTCTGCAATTCTTTGACGGATTCATTAATGCAGCAACAGTTGCGGTAGCGATGTTTAGTTTAAACGCAGATATGGCATGGGTTTTCATGGCATTTTTACCGATTGTATTTATGTTAATTTATTTCTATCAAAAGTTATCGACGATTGTTTATCGCCGGATGCGTTCAGCTTTGAGTCGAGTCAATGCTCGAATAAGTGAGTCAACTTCAGGAATGTGGCTGATTCAACAATTCAATCAGTCTGAGCGAATGAAGAAAGAATTCAAAGAAATTAATGACGAATATGTGGAAGCACGTATAAATATGTTTAGAATGGACGCTTTGTTATTAATGCCTGCGATTAGTTTGCTTGAACAAGTTGTATTAGTGATTGTCATTTGGATATTTGGTTCACAAATTTTAAATGGAACGGCACTAGATATTGGTATTATTTATGCCTTTACCTCTTATTCGAAATCATTCTTTAGACCAATCGGTCACATGATTAGTAGTTTAAGTATTTATCAAGATGGTTTAGTTGCGGCTTCCCGTGGACGTGATTTACTAGCCAATGACAAGTTGATGCCAGAACAAGTAGGCGTTGAATCACTGACAGATATTGATGGAACTGTGTCAGTTAAAGATTTATCATTTACTTATGATGGTGTTCAAGATGTTCTTCAAAATATTGATCTTAATGCCGGAAAAGGTGAAATGATTGCATTAGTAGGACATACTGGATCTGGAAAATCGACGATTATCAATTTACTCATGCGATTTTATGAATTTAACCGTGGGGAAATTGAATACGATGAAGCAAGCATCAGAGATTACCCTTATGATGTATTGCGAGATGACATTGCATTAGTTCAACAGGATGCCTTTATGTTCTATGGTAGCTTTAAAGATAATATTCGCTTGCACGGTGATTACACAGATGAGGAAGTCATTGCTGCTGCGAAATTTACGGGAGCGAATCATTTTATTGAGGCTTTACCAGATGGATATGATACAATAATTAGCGAAGGTGGAAGTTCACTTTCAGCAGGTCAAAAACAACTAATCAACATTGCTCGTTCAGTAATCCGTAAGCCGAAAATTCTAATATTAGATGAGGCAACAGCTAATATCGATACTGAAAGTGAAATGTATATCCAACAAAGTTTAGCCAAAATTCGTGAAACTGCAACGATGATTGTGATTGCTCACCGATTATCCACGATTCGTAATGCAGATCAAATTTATGTCTTGCATAAGGGACATTTAATCGAACAAGGCCGACATGAAGAGTTAATTGAACAAGAGGGAACATATTTCAACATGTATCAATTACAAACACTTCAAGGTATTCAATAAATAATTATACCGACTTCGTAGGATGAAGTCGGTAATTTTATACAAAATTTTAGGAGGTTCCGTATGATAGAAAGATTTGACTATTTTTTTCCATTTAAAGACACAATGCGCAAAATACATTTATATGTTCCACCTTATTATTATGAGAGTGATAAGCGTTATCCAGTGATGTATATGTTTGATGGACATAATTTATTTGAAGATGATTATGCAACTTACGGAACTTCTTGGGATCTTGAGGCATATTTAGATCAGTCAGATTTAGATATGATCGTCGTTGGTATTGAATGTCCTCATGAAGGGAATTCGAGACTCGCGGAATATTCGCCTTGTTACTTTGAAAGTCCCTGGAATAGTCAAATAATCAATGGTTATGGCGACAAATTTATGGACTGGGTTATATATAATTTAAAATCTTTTATCGACGCGAATTACAGAACTTTACCACAACGTGAGACGACAGGGGTGGGTGGTTCTTCGATGGGCGGTTTAATGGCTTTATTTACTGGGATTGCTTATAATAACTATGTATCCAAAGTGGCCAGCTTATCGCCATCAATTAGCATTTGTCGTGACTATTTGAAGCGTGGTATGGAACAAGTGGATATTTATTCGGATACTCGAGTATTCTTTTCCTATGGGGAAGAAGAAATCAAAAAGTTTAATATGTCATTAGATGATGCAGAATTCTTTTCTGAAGCATTTGAGAAAGATGGGGCAGAGACGATGTTATACGTTAAACCAAAAGGAAAACATAATGAAGCCTCTTGGGCTGATCAAAACCCGATATATTTAGATTTTTTATGGAAAGAATAGCAATTGAGTATCTAATTAACCGAATCATACTTAAGGCGGAGTTGATGACAAGCATTTTATTCTATAATTCATCTACTCAAGGTAGTTGATACTGAGTAGAAATATATATTTTCTTGCTTTATCATATGAAACTATGTATAATAACCAAGATTATAAGACAGCGCATTGCGCGGGTTAAGAAAGAGGAATATTATGCGTTCAACACTAGCTTCTGCCCTAGGATCGGCAGTTACTACATTTATTTGGGTTTATATTGCATCTTTATTAAATTTACCACCTTGGGCTGGTTTTCTAGGTTGGACAACCTATTTTATGACCGGTACAGATGCTGAAGGCATGAAAAAATCTGCAGCAGCACTTGTATTTGGCGCTTTCATGGCATTTTTATATGTGTCTGTTGATAGTATGATTCCATCATCTGGTTACTTAGTTTCAACATTATTAGTAGCATTGATGGCATTTATTATCTCTATGGCAGGCGCAACCAACATTTTGCAATTAGTTGCAGTTTCATTTGTTGGCGCGAATATTTACTTTGCTAGTGGGGTACTATGGATTTCCATTGTATTACCATTAGTTGGATTACTGATCTTAGGACCAGTATCAAGTTATTTTTCTAGTTTATTTGAAAAACTATTAATAAAATAATCAAAGCAAAAAACCTTCGCAACTTTATTTGCGGAGGTTTTTGCATTCTTAACCAAAATCTATATTTTAACTATAAAGGGGTGATTACTATCGAAACACAACAATCATTAGCAATCGAACATTTATCCGATGAATTAAAAGAATTAGGTGTAACGCTATTTATTGATAAGAAATTATATAATGACGGCCACGGCTTTCATTACTTCACACCAATCATCGTATTATTTGGAACAACTTTAAAAGCTACCGTTGAAAAAGATGGTAATGTAAGCTTTTCTTTGTTGCCTGATAATGATGAGTTCCAAGACTTTGATTTTCATGAATTACATGATATCGTTGATGAATATTTAGACGTGTTCATTATGTATTTAGAAGCAATGACAAAGAGTATTACGATTGAACTGCCTTAAAAGGGCTGAAAAAGTGACTCACTTGTTAGTACCATATAACTAGTTTGTTTTACAAGAAGTCCATAGGTAAATTTAAATATCAGATAAATCAAAATAAGAAATAAAAGCACATTCCAGTTAAAAATACTAGAATGTGCTTTTTATTTACTTACATTTCAACTTTAGTTCCACGCTGCATAATTTTTTCAGGTTCTAAATAATCATAAACATCTGCTTGAATAACGTCACTATATTGTTGCATGGTTTCAAGTGACAAGTCATGGAGTTGACTGTTTTGTTCGATTGCGCCTTTGACCATCGCACCAACAACACCATGTGCTTCTCTAAAAGGCAGACCTTGTCGAACAAGGTAATCGGCTAATTCAGTGGCATTTAAGAAGCCATCATTGACAGTTGAATTTAAGCGATCTTGATTTACGATCAGTTCCTCAACGACGCCTGTTAAAATTTGAACGCAAGCGAGTGTCGTATCGAATGCTTCGAAGTAAATTTCCTTATCTTCTTGCATGTCTTTGTTATATGTTAAAGGAATGCCTTTCATAATTGAGTACATACCATTCATTAAACCAATAATTTTACCGGCTTTACCACGAATTAATTCCAAAGCATCTGGATTTTTCTTTTGTGGCATCATTGATGAGCCAGTTGAAAATGAGTCAGACGATTCAACGAAAGCAAATTCCTGACTGGAATAAATAATGAAATCCTCTGCAAAACGACTCATATGGATCATTAGATTACTAAATACTTGTAGTCCATCTAAGATAAAATCACGGTTAGAAACAGAATCTAGCGTATTTGTTTGGATACTACTAAAGCCTAATAAATCAGTCGTCATTTGACGATCAATATCAAAGGTAGTTCCTGCTAAAGCACCTGCTCCTAATGGATTCTCGTCTGCAATTTCTATTGCAGCATCAATTTTTTTGATATCACGGGTAAACATTTGAACATAAGCATCTAATAAATAAGAGAACTTAATTATTTGAGCCCGCTGTAAATGTGTATAAGCAGGCATTAAGCAATCAACAGATTCGCCTTTAGCATTAAAGGCTTTAATCATCTCTTGAACGGTTAATTTTAAATCCTTTAGACTTTCAATGACATAGAGTTTCATATCGACGGTTACTTGGTCATTACGACTTCTTGCGGTGTGCATTTTTTTACCGGTGTCGCCGATTTTTTCAATCATTTTTGCTTCGACAAAGCTATGAATATCCTCATGATTACCAGATAAAATTTCAGGATCGGCTTCAATTTCAGCATACAATTCTTTGAGTGCTGCTTGTAAATCAGCGGATTCTTCTATCGTTATAATATTCGTCTCACCTAGCATTGTTACATGTGCGATAGATGCGGTAATATCTTGACGCCAAAGTCTTTTATCGACCGTAAATGATTCATTAAATTGTTCCATTAATTCGGACGCTTGACCTGTAAAACGTCCACCCCATAAATCTGCCATAAAATAACCCTCTCTATTAATCTTCTAGTAATCCCATTCTTCTTTGGATTTTTGTTGGTAATGTTGTGATATTGATAAAACCTTCAGCATCGTGGTGATCGAATAAGTCGTCCTCACCAAATCCTGATACATCAGCGTCGAATAGGGCGAATTCACTCGTTACGCCTGCTGGTGTCATATTCCCTTTGTATAATTTCAGACGAACATCTCCGGTTACTGTTAATTGAGTGAAGTCCATAAATGATTGAATCGCTGCATTATGCATTGAATACCATTGTCCGCCATAAATTAAGTCTGCTAATTCGTTAGATAGGTTTTTCTTAATACGTAGTGTTTCTTTAGTCAGAGTTAATGCTTCTAAACGTTGGTGTGCTTCCATTAATAATGCGCCACCCGGTGTTTCGTAAATACCACGCGATTTCATTCCGATGATACGGTCTTCAATAATATCATCGATTCCAATGGCATTACGTCCACCAATTTCGTTTAAAGCTTGAACCACTTCATAAGGTGATTTTTCTTCTCCGTTTACAGCCACAGCTTCTCCTTCTTTAAAGGTAATTGTGACATATTCAGCTTTGTCTGGGGCATTTTCAGGTGTATTCACATTATGTAATATTTTGGCATAATCAACTTCATTCGCTGGATCTTCAATGTCGCCACCTTCATGAGAAATATGCATTAAGTTTTCGTCTTCAGAGTAAATTTTCTCTTTAGTTGACGTAACTGGCACACCTTTTTCATTTGCATAGTCAATCGCATCTTCACGTGATTTAATATCCCAAATTCTCCATGGTGCAATGACAGTCATCTCTGCGTCATATGCAGCGATTCCCATTTCAAAACGAACTTGGTCATTTCCTTTACCGGTACAACCATGACAAATTGCATAAGCACCTTCTTTATGAGCGTACTCAACTAAAGTTTTGGCAATTAATGGACGGGCTAGGGCAGTACCTAATAAATATTGGCCTTGATATTTTACATTCCCTTTAACAGCAGGGTAGATATACTCTGAAGCAAATTCCTCTGCTACATGAGGAGCGTAAAATTTAGCTGCACCAGAAGCAATGGCTTTCTTTTCTACTGCGTCCCAATCTTCAATTTGGCCAACGTCCACACAAACTGCGATGATGTCTGCATCATAATTATCTTTTAGCCATGGAATAGTAATTGAAGTGTCTAGTCCACCAGAATATGCTAATACGATTTTATCTTTTGTCATTTTATATACCTCTATTTCTATTATTGTTGTGCTTTTTCAATATTGTCTTCAAATATTTGATCAATCGTTCCATCTTCTAAGGCTTGTTCAATGATGCCATTCACTTCTTCCGTTAGTCCTTCATTATCTTTTGTCATCGCTACAGCAATTCCGTCCGATTCAAAAGTTACGACTAAATCAGTGATTGTCATACTGTCACCGTAATTCGTTTCAAATTGATATAATGTGATTTCGTCCATTAAGATTGCATCTACTTTATTTGCCTTTAAGCTCTCGAGTAGATCACCATTTGCAGGAATTGAAACAATTTCAATATCTGGGTAATTGTCTCTTAAGTAAGTTTCCTGAACAGATGCACGAAGTGCGCCTACACGTTTTCCATTAAAATCTTCAAGTGTTGAATAGTCAGCTTCTGTGTCTTTTTGAACGGCAAATCGACTTTGTGAGTTATAGTAGGGTACTGAGAAATCGACTTGTTCCGCACGCTCTTCTGTGTATGACATACCTGAAATAATGGCGTCAATTCGTTTTGAATTTAATGCAGGGATAAGTCCATCGAAAGAACGGTTATCAATGACTAATTCAACATCCAACTCATCCGCAATTAATTGAGCTAAATCGATATCAATCCCTTGATATTCTGGTTGACCATCAACCATTACTACCCACTCAAATGGAGCAAATTCAGCATTCATTCCAATAACAATTTCACCTTTATCTTGGATTTCTTGTAATGTTGCTGCATGAGTTGTAGCGATTGGTGCTGTCAAAGTAATTGCTGTCATAGTTAAGATAATCTTTTTTAATGGTTTCATGTAAAACACCTCTTTTTGTATTCTTAATAAATAAAAAAACTCCGCCTCTATGACCCTAACAGTCAATAGAGACGGAGTTAAATTCCGTGGTACCACTCTAGTTAACGCACTTATAATAAGTGTATTCACTCGTTTTGATAACGCTCAGACAGCGAACCTGGCTATGTATTCACCAGATTATCCAATAAGTGCGATGTTGGTTAGGCTTCTTTGGTAGACTTCCACTCTGTACTACCTCGCTGGAAAGGTTCCTTAACGACATTTCTTATTGCTTGATTCATTTATTAAGTTAAACATAGTTTATCAGGATAAAATACAAAGTCAAGAATAAATTAAAAAAAGATTAATTTCAATACGAGACAACTCATTTTCTTCATATAATGCAGCTGAAAATATCTATTTTTGGAAAGTATGGCACTAAAGTTTCAAGTGTGGTTGATAAATAAAAAAATTTGCAAAAAAACTTAAAGAGCAATAAACAGCTGTTTATTAGGGATACTAAGTGTTAGAAATCATGTGAATTTGGTGAATGACTAAATAAAATGTTTGACAAACGTTTTCCAAAAGAGTATAAATTGTGTAATTCAAAGATTAAAAATGAATGATAAAAAAGGAGCCGACATTATGACATTTTCCATATTCCAAGGGCGCAGCTTTCTTAAAGAAATTGATTTCACTAAAGACGAACTGAATTATTTAATCGATTTTGCTGCCCATTTAAAAGAACTAAAACAAAATAATATTCCACATCGTTATCTTGAAGGGAAAAATATTGCCTTATTATTTGAAAAGAGCTCAACACGTACACGTGCAGCATTCACCGTTGCTTCAACTGATCTAGGTGCAAATCCAGAATTTTTAGGAGCAAACGACATTCAATTCGGTAAAAAAGAATCAGTCGAGGATTCAGCCAAAGTATTTGGTCGCATGTTCGACGGGATCGAATTCCGTGGCTTTAGTCAGGAAGTAGTGGAAGACCTAGCTAAATATTCTGGTGTTCCAGTATGGAATGGTTTAACCGATGATTGGCATCCGACACAGATGTTGGCAGACTTTCTAACGATGAAGGAAAATATCGGCCACATCGAGGGAATAAACTTAGTATATTACGGTGATGGACGAAATAATGTGGCAAATTCACTTTTTGTTACTGGTGCGATATTAGGAGTAAATGTTACGATTTGTTCACCAGAGTCTTTATTCCCAGCCCAAGATGTTCAAGAATTAGCAGATAAATACGCGAAAGAATCAGGCTCAGTGTTAAAATTGGAAGCAGATCCGATGATTGCAGCTAAAGGGGCAGATGTTCTTTATACTGATGTGTGGGTTTCAATGGGTGAGGAAGATAAATTTAAGGAACGCATCGAGTTACTACTGCCGTATCAAATTAATATGGACATTATTAAAGCCACAGAAAATGACAACGTTATATTTATGCATTGTCTTCCTGCATTTCATGATACTAAAACAGTTATTGGACAAGAAATGGCTGATAAATATGGTGTTAAAGAAATGGAAGTATCTGATGAGGTATTTAACTCCGAATATGGACGTCAATTTGATCAAGCGGAAAATAGAATGCACACGATAAAAGCTGTTATGGCAGCAACATTAGGCAACTTATTCATTCCTAAAGTTTAAAAGCCTTGACTTTAAATGTGTATTGGTTTTATAATGAGTCCAATATAAAAGATTAAAAAATTATGAGAAAATAAAACGGATCAATTGTTTTCAGTGAGCTTTGATAGTGTGAAAAAGCAACAATCCCGTACAAAGTCGCATCTCATTCATGGATTATTAGACACATTGTTGTTGGATAATCCCGGCCACACCGTTAAATGTTTACTCATTTGAGTATATGAGATTAATTTCCGTGAGGAGTTAATAAATTTGGGTGGTAACACGTACAGCGTCCCTAGTTGATAAAACTAGTGGGCGCTATTTTTTATATTTATCTAAATAATCAGAGATGGATGAGTTTTTTAGATAAATGACAGAGTGATTTCACGTTTAAAGACAAATGTATCATTAATTTAGATAACTTAAAACACCAACAGAAAGGACAATTTCATGATTAAAGTAAGTATTATTGGCGCAACAGGTTATACTGGAGCTGAATTGGTGAGACTCTTAACCATGCATCCCCAAGTTGAATTAGTGCATCTAACATCTCACTCATATGTTGGTCAAAAGATTCAAGATTTATTTCCCAACCTGTATGGTTTTGTGGATCACACATTAGTTGAAATGGATTTGGACGAAATAGTAAATGACTCGGATGTTGTTTTTGCCGGATTACCGCATGGGCATTCGGTTAAAATTGGCGAAGCAGTCATTCAAGCAGGTAAAATATTTATCGACTTAGGGGCTGATTTTAGATTAGACGATCCTCTAGAATATACTAAATGGTATCAAGGAGAGCATGATAACTTAGCTTTACTAGAATCAGCAGTTTATGGTTTGCCTGAATTAAACCGTGATCAGATCAAACAAACAAAATTGATTGCAAATCCAGGTTGTTTCCCAACCTCAATAATTTTAGGATTAGCCCCAATAATGGCAGATGAAAATTTTAATGCGCATCATATTATGATTGATTCTAAATCCGGAACAACAGGTGCCGGGCGTAGTGGTAAGGTCGCGAATTTATTCTCTGAAGTAACAGGAAACTTTAAAGCCTATAGTATTGGTAATCACCGTCATACACCTGAAATTGAACAGGAACTATCAAAATTAGCAGATAAAGAAATGACCGTAACTTTTGTACCACATCTATTACCAGTGGATCGTGGTATTTTATCAACGATTTATGTCAAAGCGAACAACAGTACTGATTTGAAAACTATTTACGACAAGTATCATACTTATTATAAAAAAGAACCGTTTGTTACAGTTTTACCAGAAGGTGTTCAGCCAGAATTGAAAAATGTACGTGGAACGAATAATTGTCAGATTGGATTAACGATTGACGAACGTACAAATACAGTCGTCATCGTTTCAGTCATCGATAATTTGATGAAAGGCGCATCCGGACAAGCGGTGCAAAATATGAATATATTAATGGAATTAGAGGAAACTACCGGATTATTAAATCCAGGATTGAGACCTTAGGAGGTAATTATGCAAGATACAACAGTGACGCATGTACCTGGCTTTTTGGCAGGTGCGATAAATGCAGGGATTAAACATAACAAATTAGATTCAGCAATTATATATAGCCCATCAGGTGCTACATGGGCAGGGACATTTACGCGTAACCAAGTGAAGGCTGCACCTGTAAAATACAATCAAGCACTCTTAAAGAAACAAGAGAAGGTTAAAGTCATTTATTCTAGTTCAGGAAATGCAAATGCTGCCACTGGACAAAAAGGGATGGAAGATACATTTGCAATTGCCAATAAAATTGCAAATGTATTCAACTGTAAACCTGAAGAAGTATTAGTGAATGCTACAGGTGTAATTGGCGTTCCAATGCCAATGGATGTCATTATTCCGTCAATTGAACAATTTCCCAGTGCACTAACTGAACAGGGTGGAATAGCTGCGAGTAAAGCGATTATGACAACCGATACTAAGACAAAAACGGTGGCACGTACCTTTGGATTGGGTGATTCAAGTATTCATATTGGAGCGATTGCTAAAGGATCTGGTATGATTCATCCAAATATGGGGACAATGCTGGCTTACATTACCACTGATGTAGCAATAGAACAAACGATACTACAAGAAGCCCTTGAAAATGCGGTTGAACAGACATTTAATCATGTCACAGTGGACGGAGATACTTCAACGAATGATACGGTATTAGTGTTGGCTAATGGTTTAGCAGAAAATCCAGTCATCGCAGATACCCACAGTATTGAATACCAGACTTTTTACGAGGAATTGTTGTTAGTGTGTGAAGATTTAGCTAAACAAATTGCCGCCGATGGTGAGGGTGCGACAAAATTTGTGACGGTTAAAGTAGACCATGCGGTTAATGATGATGATGCCAAACGAATCGCGATGGCGGTGGCAACGTCAAGCCTTGTGAAAACAGCAATGAATGGAAATGATGCTAACTGGGGACGAATTATTTCGGCAATTGGAAATTCGGGTACTGAAGGCGTCGACGATGGGAAAATTTCAATTGCCTTTGAATCAGCGAAAGGATGGCTACCTGTTTTAGATACCGGCGTAGCATTGGAATTCGATAATGACCAGGCCATTGAATTGTTGAAGCAGGATGATATTGTCATCCATATCGATATGGGGCAAGAGAACGGGCACAGTGAAGTTTGGACTTGTGATTTTTCACAAGATTATGTGAAAATCAACGCAGATTATAGGAGTTAATATGGCATACGAAAAGGTAGAATTGGCTAATGTTTTGATTGAGGCTTTGCCTTATGTTAATCGATTCAGGGGACATAAAATTGTCATCAAATATGGTGGCAATGCGATGATTAATGAAGATTTAAAAACATCTGTGATGCAAGATCTTCATTTAATGCATTCAGTTGGCATGCACCCGATTTTAATTCATGGTGGGGGTCCGATGATTTCCAATATGATGGAACGTTTGGGGAAGCCGTCTGTTTTTATCGAAGGTCTTCGTGTAACAGATGATGAGACGATGGCGATTGCTGAAATGGTACTAGCAGGTCAGGTTAATCCAGATATTGTGGGGAAATTAAACCATATTGGTGGTCGTGGGGTTGGTTTGTCAGGTAAAGACGGTAATTTAATTCGTGCCAAAAAGATTGATATGACTGATGATAATGGGAATCCGATTGATTTAGGAAACGTGGGAGAAGTGGTTTCAATTAATCAAGAATTAATTGATGAGCTGATCCGTGATGGTTATATTCCAGTTATTTCTTCAGTAGGGATGGATGATCATGGTCAAGCATTAAATATCAATGCTGATTATGTCGCTTCTGCTGTCGCGGAAAGTATTCAAGCAGATAAATTTGTATTACTCACAGATGTTGCTGGCGTGTTTAGAGATTTTACGAAACCAGAAACATTGATTTCACAATTGACCTTAGCAGAAATTGATACATTAATTAATGAGGAAATTATCTCAGGTGGGATGTTACCAAAAATTCAATGTGTCGTTGAGGCATTAAAAGGCGGAGTTACTCATGCTCATATTGTAGATGGACGAGTAAAACATTCCTTATTATTAGAAATATTTTTTGATGAAGGTATTGGGACAATGGTCACGCATTAAGGAGAAAAATATGAAACAAGAAGATATTATTAATTTAGGCGAACAGTATTTTATGCCTGTTTTCCAGCGGGCACTCATTTCGATTACTCATGGGGAAGGTGTATATTTGTATGATGCGGCAGGGAATAAATACCTTGATTTCCTTTCAGGGATAGCAGTTAATGGATTAGGCTATAATCATCCAGCCATTGTATCTGCGATTAATGAAGCGAATCAAACGGCTTTACATATTTCTAACTACTTTTATAGTGAATCATCTGTCAAATTAGCTCAGCACATGGTTGAATACTCTGTATTAGACCGCGTATTCTTCGCAAATTCAGGGGCTGAAGCGAATGAAGGGGCTATAAAACTAGCGCGTAAGTGGGGACGTGAAGTGAAGGGGGAGAATGCCGTTGATATCATAACCATGCGTCAATCATTCCACGGGAGAACCATGGCAACGTTGACTGCAACAGGTCAAGATAATTTCCATACAGCATTTGGTCCATTAGTACCTGGGTTTAAGTACGTACCATTTAATGATTTAGAGGCACTAAAATCAGCGATAGATGATAATACAGCTGCCATCTTTCTTGAATTAATTCAAGGCGAAGGTGGAGTCATTGTAGCTGATCAGAGTTTTGTGGATGGCGTGGTGAAATTAGCGAAAGAGCATAATATATTAATTATTATTGATGAAGTGCAAACAGGAAATGGTCGAACTGGAAAATTGTATGCTTATGAGCATTTTAATATCGAACCAGATATTTTAACTACTGCCAAAGGAATTGCTAACGGGGTGCCTATGGGAGCACTACTTGCAAAGGAAGAAGTAGCAAATTATTTTAAAGTAGGAGACCATGGTTCGACTTTTGGAGGCAATCCATTAGCATCTCACGCTGCGTTAGCTACTCAACAAGTCTTATCAGAACCTGGATTCCTTGAACATGTGAATGAAATGGCATATTATTTGGTCACTAAACTTCAAGAATTGAAGGAAAAGTATTCCGTGATTAATGATATCCGTGGAAAAGGATTGATTCAAGGACTTGTTTTAGATACTAAGAGTGGTCCTATTTATCAAGCAAGTATGGATAAAGGCTTATTTGTAAGTGCTACAGCAGGGAATGTATTAAGATTGCTTCCACCATTAATTATTGAAAAAGAACACATTGATGAAGCCATTTCGATTATCGATGAAGTGTTTGGAGAAATGAAATAGTATGAACGGCAAGATCATCTGAAAGGGTGGTCTTGATTTAATTTATAAGAGAATTTACTGGATATTAAATTAGGTAGGAGCAAAACGTCTGGCTAATCGAGCTAATGAAGTGATTGTTAGCCCCATTAACAGACTCATGAATAAAGAAAACCTCATCAAAACCATTACCATGATTAAAAAAATCGTTGATATAACGTAAATAGTAACAAACATCTTTTTACTACCTGTATAACTAGCAACAAATCCAAATGTAAATCCCATTATTAACCCAAGAGGCATGTTAAAAAATAACTTTCCATAAGCGAAGCCAAGAACTAGACTAATTAGAAACCAGATCGCTTTTGTTTTAAATTTATCCATTCTATTTCCCTCCGTTTGATTTTATTAATTCAATTATAAGTGATTATATTCATATAATATAGTAAGGTGCACAAGTTTCAAATAGACATGGTAATTTTATGGAAATCGTATTCATACAAAATAGGTTGCATTAAATTGAAAAACAATTACAATTTATAAGTAAATTATTTTAAGGGGGAACATGATGCATAAATACGAAGAGTATGGACTTAAAAAGAGCTATAATGTTGAAAATATATTATTACAATCCAGTGTAGGGATGATTGCTGGAGCGTTGATGGCATTTATTGCGAGTTATTTGGTCCATTTTGGCGCTACAAGCTGGATGATTGGAATGGTTTCGGCTTTAGCAAGTTTTTTAGTTATTTTCTTATCACCTATTTTTGCAAGATGGAATGAAACGTCGGATGCGGTTAATAGTGTGAAGCAAGTTAAATTAGTTTCTATTATTGGGATTATCTCGGCAATTATTTTATACTTTACCCAAAGCTTATGGCTAATTTTAGTTTGTTATACAATGATAGCTATTATTATGTCACTGATAATTAGTCTTTTAAATACTTTGACTGGTGAATTGACTTATCGTGGTTTTAAAGTTAATTTTGGGATTGCAAGAGCGGCGAATGCATTTGTTTTTGCTGTTACTACGCCAATCGTAGGTTATTTTGTTGCAGCATGGTCAATTGAAGCAACAGTTATTGTTGGTATTTTAGGTTTCTTGATGATGTTCATTATTGCTGGATTAATCCCAATTGAACGTATCCAATCAATGCCGGTTGTAACAGTAATTAATGATCCAGATGAAGGAAATGTGACGGTAACAGAGCATGCCCAAAAGACAGGTTTTGATCGTAACTTCAAATTTTTCTTACTTGCAGTTGTTTTCTTGTTTATTTCGCAACAATATATTAATACTTACATGTTACAAATGATGCAAGATGTAGGTGGGGGTACCTCTGAAATGAGTATTGCCTTTAGTATTGGTGCTTGGACTGAATTGCCGATTATGATTTTCTATGAGCGCATTAATAAAAAATTCTCGGATGAATCGATGTTAATTTTCTCTGGTTGGTCATTCTTTGTTAAAGCGTTAGTTACGATTTTTGCTGCGAGTGTTCTGCAAATGTACTGGGCGAATTCATTGCAATTCTTTGCCTTTACAATTTATATAACAGGTAGTGTTTACTATATTAATAAGAAATTTCCATCTGCACAAGTTGCAACAGGTCAAGCATCTGCGGTTTCTGCGATGACGGCGGGAATGGTTATTGGATCATTATCAGGTGGACTGTTAATTGATTTATTCTCAGTTAATATTATGCAAATTGTTGGTGCGGTTTCATCATTATTAGGTGCAATTTTCATGACAATTGCATTGAAAGATTATAAAAAAGAGATTTAATATAATTAATAAGTAGGAGTATCTATTTACACGTTTAACAGTGTGAATGATGCTCTTTTTTTGTAAAAAAGGCTTCATGATACAGATCTAGTTAATATATTGAGCATATCAGAGTGTATACGATGTACATTCGTGTAAAATAGAGGTGAATAACATGAGGAGGGATTGTATATGGACATTGGTGTTCATGATTTAGTTGCAATAAAACCAGGAGAGAGTACAGTGGAGGCTTACCAGCGGACTGCCCAATTTGTTCAGGAAATTGAAAAGTTAAATTATAACCGTTATTGGTTTGCTGAACACCACAATTCGCCATCCTTTGCGAGTGTGTCACCGGAATTATTGGTGAGTTATATGGCAGCCAAAACAGAAAAAATGCGTCTAGGAACCGGCGGTACGATGATTATGCATTATTCTCCCCTTAAAATTGCTGAAGATTTTAAAACATTAGAAGGATTGGCACCTGGGCGAATTGATATTGGTTTAGGACGCGCTCCTGGGAGTGGTCAAAACGAAATTGTAGCATTAGCTCAAGGACGTCCCAACGCCTTTAGTGACCAATATGATAAGATTGAAATTATTTTAGATTACTTAAATGATCAACCAGCGACTGGTTTTTATGGACAAACGAAAGCAGCGCCTTTAGATGTTGGAACTTTACCTGAACCATGGATGTTAGGATCATCTGGCCAGTCAGCGTTAAGAGCTGCTGATATGGGACTGGGATACAGTTTTGCGAAGTTCTTTGGGATTGAAACAGACCCAGAGGTATTTGAATTATACCGTCATCACTTTGAACCATCAGACTTTTTCAAAGATCCTAAAGTAATGGTGAGTTATATGATGGTCATTGCAGATTCCATTGAGGAAGCCGAATATTTAGCTAAACCAATTTTAATGCAGCAAATTGGTTTAAGACTCGGTGTAATGCGACCAAATAATGATCCCGAAGCAGTCATAGATTATGAATTTACCCTGCAAGAGGAAGCATTGATTAAACACTATAAAGAAAAACGATTTGTTTTAATTGGAGATAAAAAATCAGTTGGCGATATTTTAGAAGATGAGCAAAGAACCTTAACAATTGATGAGGTATTAGCGTATACACCTATTCATGACAATAAAAAAAGATTAGCATCTTACAAGTATCTCGCAGAAATTACAGGAAATATCTAAATATTATGAAACATAATCATTAATTAATTTATTAATAATTCAATAAATGATATAATTAATGTAAACATAATTGTAGGAGTTGATACGATGAAGCAATTAACTTATCCAATTGCAGAGGATGCAATAATAATTGATGTCCGAGATGCTGAGTCATTTAGACAAGGGCACTTAGAAAATAGTATAAATTTTACAAAAACTAATTTGAACAAACATGGTTTCTTGATTCCTGATTCTGACGAACATGTCCTTGTTATTGATCAATCGCAACAAGAGGAAGTGGCAGCACTTGAAGAAAAGATATTTCATGGAAATATAAGTGGCTATATATTAGATACACAAATCCCTGAAGAGGATTTGGATCAAAGCCCAGTTATTTCTGCAAAGGATTTCTTAGATTTACCAGGAGATGATTACATATTATTAGATGTGCGTCATCCTGATGAAATTACGCTTCCAGCTCCAGAGAAAGCTTTATTATCAATTCCTTTAGAGACTTTTAATTTTCAGCATCCGTCATTATTAAGTGATAAAACAATCTATACACTGTGTGGATCAGGAAATCGGGGGACTCTAATTGCTTCATTATTAAAATACTTAGGTTTTAACGCAGTTGTCATTGATGGCGGAATGAAAGCCATTCAAGCACAACTAATATAGAGGAAAGAGGGGGTAATCATGAAAAAGAAACATTATAAGCAATTAATTGAAGGCCTTGAATTAGCCAAAACAATTACATCAACTTTACCAGCATTACCAGACTCAATTAAACCTAGTTATTTATATGTATTAAATTCCGTCGTTAGCGCAGAAAATTCGATGCGCATTAAAGACATTTCAGAAGATTTGACTATTGCCTCACCGAACGTGTCGGCATTAGTCAACGAAATGGCTAAATTAAATTTAGTTATACGAGAGACATTACCGGAAGATAAACGCGTGACATTTATTATTCCAACAGATGAAGGTCGCAAATTGTTAGAAACTTATTATACAAGTTTTCATACGCAAATCATCGACTCGATTGACCTTAAGAAAAGTGATGTAAAACAAGTCATAAGTACTTTAAATCATTTAAAAGAAGTCGTTGAAGATACGGTTGATTCAATTAATGAGCAAAACAAAAATGAAAACGCTTAAACTTATAGAAAGAGGGATAATGTGAAAGATTATAGATTAAAAGATGGTTATTCAATTCCAAGTATTGGCCTAGGAACTTATACCTTAAAAGGTTCTAAAGGTGTACGTTTAATGGAAAGTGCATTAAAACAAGGTTATCGTTTATTAGATAGCGCCTATAATTATGAAAATGAAGGTGCGGTTGGTAGAGCAGTACGTAATAGTTCAGTACCACGTGACCAAATTACGATTACTTCGAAATTACCTGGACGTTACCATCGTTATGATCTCGCATTGGAAGCAATTGAAGAATCGATTATGCGACTCGATGTTGATTATATTGATTTATACTTGATTCATTGGCCAAATCCAATCAAGGACCTTTATGTCGAAGCATGGCAAGCATTAATTACGGCTCAAAAAGCTGGTTTAATTCGCTCAATTGGGACAAGTAATTTCTTGCCAGAACACATTGACCGCTTGGAAAGAGAAACTGGTGTATTACCGGTTGTAAACCAATTGGAATTACATCCACTATTTAATCAAGAAGAAGTACTGAATTATCACAAAGAAAAAGATATTATTATCGAAGCATGGAGCCCATTTGGACGTGGTGACATTTTTGGTAACGAAATCTTAACTAAACTAGCTGCTAAATATGAAGTAAGTGTTGCTCAATTAATTATGCGCTGGCATTTACAACGTGGCATTTTACCAATTCCACGTACTTCAAACGCAGGACGTGCGGGTGAAAATCTGAATGTCCATCACTTTGAAATTAATGCAGATGATATGGCAGTTATCAGTGGACTATCTCAGTCTGACGGTCGCTTGAAAGACCAAGATCCAGCAGTTTACCAAGAATTTTAAACTTATTTAATTTTATTCCACCACATGACTATTGTGGTGGATTTTTTTGGAGAAGTTTGGAATCTTTAAATTATATAGACTGGCAAAACTTAAGGTCAGAGTTAAAGTTTTGCTAGTCAGCTTATAGGGAGCATGTAAAGTTTTCGTTTGATAGTTGTTTTAGAATAATTTTCAGATAACCCAAAAAATGGAAAAAGAGCGATTCATAAAATGAACCACTCTTGTAAATTAATTCTATTTTGATTTCCCATCAATTTCTTTTAATTCTGGGAAAAGGGCATAGACAACGTGTAATCCAATTGGTCGTTCTTGTCCGATACCTGGGAATCGGTGTAAGGTAATCATAGGATTAAAGTTTGCTTCGATAATTGCGTATTTGTTAGTTTCTGAAGCAGGTTCTGTCCAATCATTGATCATCATATCGATACCACAATAGTAAGAGCCTAATGCTTTTGCTGCTTCAGCTGCGTGAACTTTGTATTCTTCTAATACTTCGTCAGTACGGTCAATTGAAATACCACCGGTTGAAATATTTGAGTTTTGGCGTAGGAATACTTTTTCACCATCTGCTGGAATTGAGTCGAAGGTTAAACCTTGATCTCTTAAAACTGAGGTCTCTTCACGGCCTTTAGCAATCCACGTAAGCGGGGCGAAGTGAGCTTTACCACGAAGTGGGTGCTCATTTTCTTTATCGACTAACTCTGAAACCGTATGTTTGCCATCAGCCATTACAAAGGCAGGTTGACGTTCTACAATAGCTAATACTTCACCATTTTTGATATAGAAACGTAACTCTGTTCCTTCGATAAATTCTTCAACTAAAACGGTGTCGTCTTTTTCGAAGGCAAAATCGATGGCTTCATTATAATCATCTTGGTTAGGGGTCTCATTAAAAATTGTAATCCCAATTCCATAGTTTGTATTTTTGGGTTTAACTACAATTGCTTTATCTTTGATGATTGGATAATATTGTTTCGCTTTATCTGCAGTATTAAATTGTTCCCCTTGAGGTACTGCAATGCCGTTTTCATCTAAAATATCTTTAGTTACAACTTTGTTTTCCATCATAAAGTATGAAATTAATGAATCTAAACTCGTCATATTTCCGTTGCGGACATAGTGGACTTGATCTTTGAATGTAAAGCGTACAAAATTATCCACTGCATCAATAACATCAATTTTAACACCTAATCGCATCGCTTCTTTTAATACATCTTGCGTTGATAATTCAAAGTTTTCAAAACCATGCATAGTGTAGTTATCTTTTAAGTAAATTTCTTGATAATCTTGTGCTAATTTAATACCGTATTCCAAGTAACTAGGTGCTGTTTGAACTTCTTTGAAAATACGGCCAGACAATGTTAAATCCGGACGCTCAATTTGTTGGCGTTTGTCATTTATAATGTCTAATAGATAGTCTGCATTTGGTAATTCTGATGCTACCTCAGCCATTAAATCTAATAGCATATACGCTTCATCTTTGTCAGCGATTGGTGCTAAGACGTCTTCTTCAGCTGTTTGTTGATTTAGCTGATGGCCAAAGTTAACATCTTCCATCGATGTTGGCTCATTTTTAAAGAGCAGAGCAATCGTAAATAATTTAACAAAATCCATATCTTCAATAGACATTCCATAAGGGTCTAATGGATTAATATCAAAATTCCGCAGTTCAATATAATCAATACCATCTTTTAGCATTTCACGAAGTGGGGCACCACGGCGGAATCTCACGTCAGAATAAAATTCTTTTTCTAACATTAAATAGCCTTCATTAACATAACGCTCAATATCATGAACGAATTCTTCCAGTGAATCGAATGAAACTTGTACCTCTGGATGATTGCGGTAACCATAACGACTTTGGCGGATTGAACGCATTCCTTGCTTGTGTGGTTTACCATAAAGTGCTGTTCCGTAGTTTTCTGAAACATATGGAGTCGCTGAATTTAAATAAGTTAGTAACCAACGGTATCTTAAGTAACGACGGCCAAATTCTACATAATAGGCAGATTTTGCTGTTCTTAAATCAGTACCTGTACCAGCGATGGCTTCTTCTAGACGATGGTCTAATACTTCAGGATTAAATTCAATGTTGTAATGAATCCCAGAAATTAATTGAACATCCTTACCATAATAAACAGCTAAATGCTCACGGTAAGCCACTTCATCTGGATCAGATAATTGTGCTACAGAAACCAAATCACGGTTATCTGGAATGTAAGCTGGAGTTGAAAGAGGCCATAATAATTCATCACATTCTTCATTTGTTGTCGCAACAATTTGATGACTCGCAGCTAACCAATTTTGAATTTCTTTACTTGATTTTAATGGAGGTGTGATTAGTTCCAATTGTGCTTCAGCAAAGTCAGTCAAAATGTAAGGGTGGTAACTACGATGTCCCCACTGATCGGAATGGGGATTATCTGATAGGGTACCATCTTCGTTGACGCGTTTTGTTTCACGTTCGAGTCCTACTGTTGAATCCCACAGTAATTGTATATCTTCTTTTTTTAAAATTTCTTTCATTTAATAAATGCTCCCAACTATATCTAGTCTCAGCTAGGTCTAAATTTCTATCTTTCATTATAATACAAGTGATTGAAATATGTTATCACTCTGCTCAAATACAACGTTTTCATTTTTAGTATCTGTTAAATGTACAATTTAAACCATACTTTTGAAAAAAGAAAAAGACCTATCCAAGTGGACAGGCCGAATTATAAATATTAATAGTAGTAATAGGCACCTTGTGTGATGATATTAGCGATGTCGTGAATACTCATGTCGCTGTTTAACTCGTAGTCACCAGCACCAATTACTGTTTCAAGACCCCATTCTTCAATTAGGGAAGTTAATTCGTCAGCTGAGTCGATATAACCTTCGTCTTGTAATTGTTGAGCAATCGTTGTTGTGTCGCTACCTTCAGCAATTGTGAAAGTACCAGATTCGGCTGGTGTTGCTAGGCCATCTTCATCTGTTTCAACGTCTTCATCGACAGATTCAGTATCTTCAGTATCGTTTTCTGTGTCTGTGTCTGTTGTCTCAGTTGTACCATTCTCATCTGTCTCTTCGCTCGCTGCTGATTCGTCGTCTGATTCATCAGAAGAGTCTGATTCAGAAGCTGAACTTTGGCTACTGCTTGAAGATTGTGAGCTTTGATTACCATCTTCGCGTAATTGAGCAATTTCATCATTTAGTGATAATTGATCTGATTTTAATTGTGAATTTTCTGATTCAAGAGATGCAAGTAATTCTGTGTTTTCACCTTCAGTATTAGTTGTTGTGTTTTCCTCAGTGAATAATGTGTAACCACCGAGTAGAACTGCTGAAATTAAAACACCTACACCCATTGAACGCATTGTATTTTTGTTCATACTTATCGTCCTTTCTTAGCGATTTTCGATGTAGTCATCGATAATTGCTTGAACGGTGTTTGTTGAAATACCGACATGATTACTAATTTCATGCATTGTATATCCTTGAGCGTAATCATTAATTACTGATTCGCGAACATCGTCTTCGATATTATCAACATCAATCGTTTCAGTTTCCTCATCAGTTGTTACATAAGTATTACCTTCTTCAACTGTTTCGAACTCACCGTAAGATTCATCTGAAGCATTTGAAGCATTGAAAACGGCATTTTCTAATTCAGATATACGCGTTTTAATTGCGAAAAGTTCTTGTGACTGTTCCTCCATGAAACGGTCCATTTTATCCTCTAGCTCATTGTTCGTGTTATCTTTGGTAAACACAGAGATTAATAGTAATATAATGGCAATAACAAATAGGCCAATCACCAACCACCATATATTCATTAAATCCACCTCTTTCTCAATTTTTATGTCTAGTACAATTTTATCAGAATTACGCTGATAATCAAACATAAGACTGTTACGTTACGACAACAAATCTAAGAATTTTTTGTGAATTTAGGAAAATTAACATAAAATATATTTTTTACTAGCATAATTAATAATCACATGGTACAATATTCAAGTATTGTCTAAGTAGACATCAATTAATTTGAGTTTGGAGGGATACACATGCGCGTAAATATTAATTTAGAGTGTACAGAATGTGGCGAACGCAATTATTTAACGAACAAAAATCGTCGTAATAATCCAGATCGTTTAGAGAAGAAAAAATACTGCCCACGTGATCGTAAAGTAACGCTTCACCGTGAAGTTAAAAAATAATACAAAATGAACTCGGCTTCGGTCGAGTTTTTTTGTCGAATGTATTTTTGAAGGGGACTTGAAACCGCGGAACTAGATGGACCGCATATTTCTTAGAGTAGTTTACAATTAATTAAATGATAAAATGTTAGCGCTTTATTAGATTATAGTGTAGAATAAAGGATATTAATAAACGTCAGACAACTAGTTGTGATAAAATTAACTATTTACTAAATGTCAGTTTAACAAACAGGAAAATAGATGCCCAAAGCGGTTACTTATGCTACAATTAATGAAGATTATACTGGAAGAGGGTGCATAAAATGACTCAAAAAGTAGAAACACGTCAAGCTGTGTTAAAGCAAATGGCAGCAATAAGTGAAGAAGATCGTGCCAATTACGAACAAGCAGTTCATAATCAGGTGCTAGATTTTATAGAGGATAACGATATTCAAACGATTGCAATGTATTTTAGCTTTGAACCAGAGGTTGACACACACCGTTTAATTGACGCTTTACTTCATTCAGGTCGGACCGTTTTATTACCGAGATTATATCCAAAACGACAAATGAAGTTTCATAAGTATCAATTAGAAGACGAATTGGAAACTGTATACCGATCTGTTGTTCAACCACTTGAATCTGCACCAATCATTGAAAAAGATCAAATTGATATGGTATTAGTTCCTGGAGTTGTCTTTAGTGAGGATGGGGACCGAGTTGGATTTGGTGGTGGATACTATGATCGCTTTCTAGCAGATTATCAAGGAACAACGGCGACACAATTATTCCCATCTCAATTATTTAAAGAACCAGTTTGGACGGTAGAAGATCATGATATTGCCGTACAACAAATATTTAGAATATAAGGAGTGTCTATGAAAAACTTTGATTTTCAAGGAATAAAAGAATTATTCACTTGGAATAAATCGCTCGTTTCAACGGTATTGGTTATATTAAACATTCTGGTATTCATCTGGATGCTCATAAAATATGGTACAACAACCCAAGCAGTTCCTTTAGTGGAAATGGGCGCTAATTTTGCTCCAATGATTATACAATACAACGAATGGTTTCGTTTAATTACAGCAGCTTTTATTCATATTGGTGCCGCCCATTTATTAATGAATTTAGTGGTTCTCTTTTTCTTAGGAATTGAATTAGAGCCAATAATGGGTAGTTGGCGATTTATCATACTTTATTTTATTTCTGCCATCGGTGGAAACTTAATGTCTTTTGCGTTTAGCGAGAGTATCTCTGCAGGATCGAGTACCGCATTATTTGGTATGTTTGCTGCGATGCTAGTATTATCGTATGTATATCCAGATAACCGTTATTTACGTCAACGATCAATGTCAATGGGATTTGTTTTATTATTAAATGTGATATTAGGTCTGATTAATCAAGGTGTTGACAATTTTGGTCATATGGGAGGCGCATTATTTGGTGCTTTAGTGACTTTGATTTTACAAACACCGCACAAATCAGATATTAAGCTATCATACAAAATTGTCGCTGGAATGGCGATTATTGTGTTATCCATTTTCTTTGTTTATTATGGATTTACATCTAGAGGAGCAGAACTAGGAGGAATTTTTTAATGAGTAAATTTATTATTGCAATCGATTTAGGTGGTACGAGTGCTAAAATGGGTGTATTAAATGACAACGCTGAAATAATTGACCGCTGGTCAGTTGAGACAGATATTTCACAAGAGGGAACACTTATTGTTCCAAATATTATCCAATCAATTCAAGGTTTCTTAAATCGCGAAAACATCTCAATTGATGATATAAAAGGGATTGGTTTAGGAACACCGGGCACAATTAACCACGAAGAGGGTACAGTCGTCAGTGCATACAATTTAAATTGGCGAACAGTACAACACGTTCGTGATCAATTCCAAGAAGCTTTCCCAGTCCCATTCTTTATGGATAATGACGCCAATGTGGCAGCTTTAGGTGAACAATGGCAAGGTGCCGGAGAACAAGCAGATAACGTTGTAATGGTTACATTAGGTACAGGTGTCGGTGGCGGTGTAGTTATTGACGGCCAATTAGTACACGGTATCAACCAAGCTGCAGGCGAGATTGGGCATATGACGATTGAATTCCATGACCCAATTGACTGTACATGTGGTAAAAAAGGCTGCTTAGAAACAGTTGCATCTGCTACAGGAGCAGTAAATTTAGCAACTAAACATATCAATGATTTCGGTGGACAAAGTGAATTGAAATCAATGGTCGAACGTGGAGATGAAGTCTCAGCTTACTCAATCTTCCAAAAAGCGGAAGAAGACCAAGATGAGTATGCTCTTTACATTGTTGATTTATATGTTGATTATTTAGGACGCGCCTTTTCACATATTGCGAACACACTTAATCCTGCTAATATTATTATTGGTGGCGGGGTATCTGGTTCGGGTGAATTTTTACGTTCACGTGTCGAAAAATACTTTAAAGAATATAGTTTCTCTCAAATTAGAGAAACATCAAAAGTTGTTATCGCAAAATTAGGTAATGACGCCGGCATGTTTGGTGCCGCTCAAATCGTTAATAATGGATTAAATAAATAGAATAGAGGTTTTCAATTGTTACAAGCAATTTTAGTTATTGTAGGAGTAGCCCTCCTTACTTATGGAATTTATGAATTAGTGATGTATATTTTCCGCAAACGCTCGGCAAATATGGCAGATCCTTATGAACTAACTCCGATTATTCGTCGTGTTCAAGTCGTAGATGTCCGTGAAGAGCCAGAATTTAAAGCACATCATATCTTAGGTGCACGAAACATTCCTTTTTCACAATTTAGTTTGCGTTCACAAGAAATTCGTCGTGATAAACCTGTTTATTTATACGGTGATGGTAAATTTACGGTATCTCGTGCGGCTAATACGTTACGCAAGAATGGTTATAATAAAGAGAACATCTTCATCCTTAAAGGTGGAATGGAAGACTGGCCAGGTAAAACAAAATCAAATATATAATTAAAGTTGACTCACAAAGTGTCTTATTCCACTTTGTGAGTCATTTTTATTATAATAGAGATATGAAAGTGAGGCGTTTTAATGAAAACTGCCATGATAATATATAACCCAAATGCTGGTGGAGGAATTGAGCTAGCTTTGATCAATCAATTAGAATTGAAATTAAATAATGCATTTGATTCAATAGTCATTAAAGAAACGAATGCACCTGGGGATGCAACAAGATTTGCTAAACAAGCATCAGTTGATCAAGTTGATAGTATTTTTGCAATTGGTGGTGATGGGACATTTAATGAAGTAGTGAATGGCATTGCTGAACAAAATCATCGACCCAAACTGGGCTTATTACCTGGTGGGACAAATAATACCTACCTAAGAACGTTACAAGAAGAATTAAATTTAGAAAAAGCCATCGAAGAATTAGATATCGATCAGACAGATTCTATTGATTTAGGACGATGTAATGATGCGTATTTTATTTATTACGTCGCTTTTGGAAACTTACTTAATGCAACTATGGAAACATCCATTGAAGAAAAGGAACAAAAGGGAAGTTTAGCCTATATTGAAAATATAATACGTGAAGTTCCAGATGACAAACTGCACAATATTTCGCTAAGTGTGGATGGAGGAGAAAGTGAAAATTATCAAATCTCACATTTTTTCTCTTTACTGACGAATTATTACGGTCCTATTCAGTTAACTAATTCTGATAATGCGATTAATGATGGGTATATTTATAATGTGTTACTGTTAAATTCAACAGTGGGTGCGAAATTACAAGTTATGAAGGATGTCTTATTTGGTAACTTGATAGAAAATGACAATGTTAGATTGATTAAATGTCAGTCTTATCAACTTGAGATAAAGGAAGAGACTGATTTGAAAATGGATTTAGATGGGGACGTTGGGCCAGAACAACCACTAAATGTTCAGATATTACCAAGTCATGTTGAAATATACCGGACTCATTCTTAATATATGTGAAAAAATGTCTCAATTATGCTCAAATAATTTCGTTTTCTAAACTATAATTTAATACAGATTAACTGATTCATAAAACAGCGTTTTTATCACTGATAGAACGCTGTTTTTTAGTTTTCTCAAAAAACTTATAAATATTTAAAAATAAAATTAACGACTTAAAATGGTGATGGTAAGCGATTATATTCAGTTGACAAATGATAATTCTGTGTGTAACCGGTTGCACATAATTATTAATGTGTTAATATTTATTCAAATATTATTTAAGGGAAAGAGGAAGAATTATGACAGATTATAATGCACCTAACAATGTAAACGAATTGGAAATTGTAAACACTTACGATTTGCGTGACGCAGCTGAGGAGGTAATCCCTCATGGTGGGTACCACTATATTACAGGTGGAGCGGGAGATGAATTTACGTTAGAACGTAATGACTCTGCTTTTAGACAAAAAGGAATTGTTCCACGTGTCGCTCAAAATGTTGAATTCCCAGACACAAGTACGAAAATTTTTGAACATGAAATTAAAGTACCATTTATTATGGCACCAATTGCTGCTCATGGTTTAGCACATGAAACGAAAGAAGCGGGTACTGCTCGAGGAATTCGTGAATTTGGTGGAACGATCATGTCTATTTCTGCTTATTCTGGAGCAACTTTTGAAGAGATTCAAGAAGGATTACAAGACACACCTCGTTGGTTCCAAATTTATATGTCTAAAGATGATGAATTCAACAAAAATATCTTAGACGAAGCAAAATCTGATGGTGCAACAGCGATTATCCTAACAGCAGATTCTACAGTATCTGGTAACCGTGACCGCGATGATAAAAATAAATTCGTTTATCCATTTGGTATGCCAATTGTATCTCGTTATTTAACAGGTGACGGTAAAAATATGTCATTAAATAATATTTATGCTCAATCAAAACAAAAAATTAGCTTAGATGATATTCGTTTCATTAAAGAATACACTGGACTTCCAGTATTCTTGAAAGGTGTTCAATCTCCTGATGATGCATTAGCAGGAATCGGTGCTGGCGCGGACGGAATTTGGGTTTCAAACCATGGTGGTCGTCAATTAGATGGCGCTCCAGGTTCATTCGAAGTATTAGAATCAATTGCTAAAGCAGTAAACAAACGAGTGCCAATTGTATTTGACTCAGGTATTCGCCGCGGTGAACATATGTTTAAAGCATTAGCATCAGGTGCAGATATTGTAGCGATTGGCCGTCCAGCATTATGGGGCTTAGGTTTAGGTGGATGGAAAGGTGTTCAATCAGTATTTGAATACTTTGAAAAAGATTTAAAACGTGTAATGCAACTTGCAGGAACTCAGACAATCGAAGACGTGAAAAACGCGAAATTAATCGATTTAAAATAAAATTATTTACTGAGGGGACTGCCTAAAGCAGTCCTCTTATATTACAATTGACTCTATAGGGAGGTTATTATGAAAATCATTAAACAATTATTTTGGATTTTTCTTTTTTCATTATTAGGTGAAATTCTATCAGCAATTATTAGAAATATTGTGGCGATTCCTGGGAGCGTTATTGGTATGGTTCTCTTATTCTTTGCTCTTCATTTTGGAGTTGTTAAAATGGAACAAGTTGAAGATGTTGGAACTTGGTTAACAGATAATATGGCGATTTTATTCGTACCAGCGGGGGTTGGGTTACTCACTCAAATGGACGTCTTAGCCTCAGTTTGGTGGCAATTACTTATAATTATGGTTGTAACAGTGGTTGTTTTATTAGTTGTTGTTGGGAAAGTAGTTGAGTCAATGACTTATAAAGATGCTGCTCGAAATAAGAGAGAGGAGAATAAATAATGATCGATATTTTATTTAACTCACCAACAATTTGGATTGTTTTAACTATTGGGGCTTATCTAGCCATTGCAAAAATCCAAGGACAAGTAAAATCAGCCACCATTAAACCATTTGTCAATCCATTATTATTGGCCATTGTCGTTGTTATTGTCATTTTATTAGTATTTAATATTCCTTATGAAACTTATAATGAGGGTGGGCAATATGTTGGGTTATTTGTAACTCCAGCAACTGTTGCATTAGCGATTAAATTAGAGAAAAACTTCAGTTATTTAAAAGCTTACTATAAAGCAATTTTAACAGGAATTGTGACCGGTGTTGTTGTCCATACTATCATGATTGTATTATTCGGATTCCTGTTCAATTTTGATATGCAAATGGTCGGAACACTCTATCCAAAATCAATCACTACTGCAATTGCGGTAGGTGTATCTGAATCAATGGGTGGTTTAGTGCCATTAACAGTATCGATAGTTGTAATCACCGGAGTTGTTGGAAATGTATTAGGTGAAACGATCTTCAAGGTATTTAAGATAACGAATCCAGTGGCTCAAGGGATTGCATTAGGAAATTCAGCGCATGCGATGGGAACATCTAAAGCGATTGAAATCGGGGAAGTTCAAGGAGCAATGTCGGGACTGGCAATCGTCGTAACGGGTATTGTTGTAGTGGCTTTAGCGCCTTTCGTGGAACCAATACTCAACTTAATGTTTTAATTTTGGAGGGGCTGGGCAAAAAGTCCCAAATAAACAACCAGCGAACTCAAAACCAATAGAGTTCGCTGGTTGTTTTTATGCATTGAATTTTTTGACGTGTTTTCCCTCATTTTAACGGCACCCCTTCGGATCA
>JACBXN010000016.1 GCA_015863215.1 Aerococcaceae bacterium DSM 111176 | reverse complement strand
GGACTTTGTCCCTGCGAGAGTAGGTCTTTGCCGCGCAGGTTGTTTAATCTCATTCCGCCATAGCTCAGTTGGCAGAGCGCATGACTGTTAATCATGATGTCGCTGGTTCGAGCCCAGCTGGCGGAGTAAGGTCTTCAAGGAGAGTTGTCCGAGTTGGCCGAAGGAGCACGATTGGAAATCGTGTAGGCATTAATAAATGTCTCAAGGGTTCGAATCCCTTACTCTCCGTAAAATTCGAAGTAATACGATAGTAATTAAATAGTATTAACATTTTATTATGGCCCCTTGGTCAAGCGGTTAAGACACCGCCCTTTCACGGCGGTAACACGGGTTCGAATCCCGTAGGGGTCATTATATTCTGGAGGTTTAGCTCAGCTGGGAGAGCACCTGCCTTACAAGCAGGGGGTCAGCGGTTCGATCCCGTTAACCTCCATTAGCCAGAATTATATAACAACCAAATGGTCCGGTGGTGTAGGGGTTAACATGCTTGCCTGTCACGCAGGAGATCGCGGGTTCAAATCCCGTCCGGACCGTATGGCTTTGTAGCTCAGTTGGTAGAGCATCTGATTGAAGCTCAGAGTGTCGGCGGTTCGATTCCGTCCAAAGCCATTAATGGAGGGGTAGCGAAGTGGCTAAACGCGGCGGACTGTAAATCCGCTCCTTCGGGTTCGGCAGTTCGAATCTGCCCCCCTCCATTTTATTTTTTTGTAAAGATTCTAGGGAATGTGATATTTAACACATCTTAACAGAATAGGGACTTAGTTTAACGGTAGAACAACGGTCTCCAAAACCGTTAGTGTGGGTTCGATTCCTACAGTCCCTGTTAATTTTTATATGGTGGCGATTGTGGCGAAGTGGTTAACGCATCGGTTTGTGGATCCGACATTCGTGGGTTCGATTCCCATCAGTCGCCTATTTTAATATATTTAAACAATAATATTTTTATTATTGGGGTATAGCCAAGTGGTAAGGCACCGGACTTTGACTCCGTTACTCGTTGGTTCGAATCCAGCTACCCCAGTTTTTTTATTTTGTGGCGGTATAGCCAAGTGGTAAGGCGCGGGTCTGCAAAACCTTTATCACCGGTTCAAATCCGGTTACCGCCTTATATATTTATGCCGGTGTGGCGGAATTGGCAGACGCGCGGGACTCAAAATCCCGTGCCTTCACGGGCGTGTCGGTTCGATCCCGACCACCGGTACTAGTTTTGTTACTAGTAACATAAATGTTATACATATATTATGCACCCTTGGCTCAATTGGATAGAGTACCTGACTACGAATCAGGCGGTTGCAGGTTCGACTCCTGCAGGGTGCATTTTTTTTATTCGGGAAGTAGCTCAGCTTGGTAGAGCACTTGGTTTGGGACCAAGGGGTCGCAGGTTCGAATCCTGTCTTCCCGATTTTTTTTATTTATGGGGGATTAGCTCAGCTGGGAGAGCGCCTGCTTTGCACGCAGGAGGTCAGCGGTTCGATCCCGCTATTCTCCATAACAAACACTTTAGTCTATTCGGCTAAGGTGTTTTTTTGTGTTCTCTAATATTTTTTTCATTAGACTAAATGCTAAAGGGAAGAAATTTATAAAATACTTGCATTCAAAAAGTGTTTATTATATAATTAGTTCGAATTCGAAGTAAAAGAGTTTTGATATGTAAAAAAACTCCTAGAATAGACTCTTTGAATAGTATTTAAAAAGATTCACCTTATTACTTGCAATTCGAAACTTTATATTATATAATTAGTTCGAATTCGAAACAATTGACAGTTTTAAACTTAAGAAAGAGGTAATTAATTATGGCAAACACACATTTATTAGGTATTCATCACGTAACAGCAATTACTGAGAGTGCTGAAGACAACTACAAATTTATGACAGAAGTTTTAGGAATGCGTCTAGTTAAGAAAACTGTAAACCAAGATGATATTCATACATACCATACATTTTTTGCAGATGATGTAGCAACACCTGGTACAGATTTAACATTTTTTGATTTCCCAAATATTCCTGCTAAAAAAGAGGGAACAAACAGTATCAGCCGAATCGGTCTACGTGTTCCTAATGACGAAGCTTTAGAATACTATAAAAATCGCCTAGAAGATAATGGTATTAATGCCAGTGAAATCGAAGATTACTTTGGTTACCAAACGCTAACATTTAGTGATCCAGATGGCCAAAACTACCGCCTATACTCTGATACAAACAATAAAGGACTAGACGGCGGTACGCCGTGGAAAGAAGGGCCAGTACCTGAAGAATTTGCGATTCACGCATTAGGTCCAATTGAAATTACAGTAGCTTATGCTGAAGATTTTACTAAGTTAATGCATATTATTTATAATTTCCAAACAGTTGATTCTAAAGGTGATTCAACATGGATGGAAGTAAATAATGCAGGACTCGGTGGGGCAATGGTTATTCACCACGATGAAGAAAGCCAACAAGAATACCAAGGATACGGTGCAACTCACCACGTAGCGTTCCGTGTTGAAGACCGTGCTGCACTTGAATTTTGGTTAGATAAATATAATGAGATGGGTATCGGTAGTTCAGGCCACGTTGACCGTTTCTACTTTGAAGCATTATATGCACGTATTGGCCATATTTTAATTGAGTTATCAACAGATGGACCTGGATTTATGCAAGATGAGCCTTATGAAACATTGGGAGAATCATTATCATTACCACCATTTATCGAATCACGCCGTGAGTATATCGAAAGTCAAATTCGTCCTTTTGATACTACACGTGAACATTAATAATAATCTAATACAAATACGTTAAAGGAGTGAAATTTATGGAAATGGAACGTTTGCATCATGTGACTGCAATAGTTGGTCACCCGCAAGAAACTTACGATTTCTATACACAAGTTTTAGGCTTACATTTAATTAAAAAAACTGTGAACTTTGATGATATTTCATCATATCATTTATACTTTGCAGATGAATATTCAGAGGAAGGTTATACAATGACTTTCTTCAATTGGGAAACAGATCAACGAGGACGTGTTGGGAGTGGTCAAGTTGGCCATACTGCTTTCAAAGTAGGTAAAGGAAGTTTAGATGGCTGGAAAACACATCTTGAAGAAAATAATGTAGACGTTAAAGAAACTGAACGCTTTAATAAAGCAACATTGGAGTTTACTGACCGTCATGGATTAGCATTAGCCCTAGTAGAGGATGAAACACAAGAATTAGCATCAATTTCTGGTTTCTATGGTGTTGAGATATTATCTGGACGTGTTAAAGCAACGAGTTGCCATTTAGTGGATCAATTAGGTCTCACTGAAATTGGAGAGAATGCGACTCATTTATTCTACCAATTATCTGGAGATGACAAACATGTAATCGCTGTATATAAATCTAAACAAAACAGAGGTATTGACGGTGTAGGAACTGTTCACCACGTTGCGTGGCAAGCAGCTGACCGCGGTAATCTAATAGACTGGCAAACGAATTTATTTAAAACAGGTTCACAACCAACAGTAGTTAAAGATCGTAACTATTTTGAATCAATTTACTACCGTGAACCAGGTTATACTATTTTTGAAATTGCAACAGCTGGACCTGGTTTCCAAGTTGACGAAGACCGTGATGCTTTAGGTCAAGAATTAAAATTACCACCTCAATATGAAGAAAACCGCGAGGCTATCGAAGCAAATCTAACACCCATTAAAGGAGCTTAGAATGCAAAATTTTACGCCAAATGATCTAACAGAACGAGAGAATTATAAGTTTCTTATTGGTTCAATTATACCTAGACCGATTGCCTTAATATCTACTTTGAATGAGGATGGAACAATAAACATTGGCCCGTTTAGTTACTTTAATATTGTGAGTTCCAATCCACCCTTGCTATCTGTTGCAATTCAAAGAAAAGGCGGTATCATGAAAGATACGGCACGTAATTTGAGACGTACCGGAGAAGGTGTTATTCACATTGTTGACCGTCAGAATTACCTAAACGCTAATCAAACAGCTGCTAGTTTAGAATACGGCGACAGTGAGTTATCGAAGACAAGTTTTTCATTAGTTGACTCAGTATCAGTGGCTACACCAGCCTTAAATGAAGCACAAGTGCGTTTTGAAGTAAAAGTAAACCAAATAGTCGATATTGAAAATAAAGGCGATATAACCGCTGATTTGGTGTTATTTAATATCGAACGTTATCACATCGCATCGGATATTTATCAAGATGGAAAAATTGATCCTCGAGGACTTGACGCAATGAGCCGACTAGCCGGACATGACTATGGGGACATCGGTGAAATAACAACCGTTCCCCGACCAGAGTAAGGAGAGAAATAATGGAACATATTTATCAAAATAATAATAGTGACTATACTTTCATTTTATTACATGGTACAGGAGGGAGCGAGCGCGACCTAATTCCAGTAGCGCAACACCTGAATCCAGATTTTAATTATATTGGAATTCAAGGTGACGTTATGGAGAATGGTATGCGTCGATATTTCAAACGCCATGCTGAAGGACAATATGATATTGAAGATTTACACATGCGTGGTCAAAATCTTGCAGATTATATTGTTGAACTGAGTGAGGAATACGATTTTGATATTGCTAAAACCATATTGGTAGGATTCTCAAATGGTGCTAATATCGCCATTCATTTATTATTAAATCAAGCATTTAATTTTGAATACGGTGTGTTATTACACCCGATGTATCCTGTACCATTAGAAGACAATTTAGATTTATCGAATACTAAGGTATTCGCATCAATGGGGAAAATGGATCCAATCGTTCCGGTATCTGATAGTGAACATGTAAAATCAATTTTTGAGGAACATGGTGCTTCATTTGAAGAAATTTGGGTTCGTAGTCACCAGATTGAAATGGTAGAGCTAAAAGCTGCTCAAGAGTGGTTAAATAAGACAGTTCTGTAGCTTAAAGAATACTGTTTCAAACATTATATACTTACCAAAGGTCGCTGATTTATTTCAGTGACCTTTTTGTTTGAATTGTTGTTTTATCAAGGGTTTAATATAGAAATGACAGTAAAATAACGTGTTTCTGTCATGAAACAGATTATAAAAAACTGTACTAGTTAGTGACTTTGGTATTTGTGCGTGGTATACTTTAGATGAAAATACATCACGAGAGGGAGTGGCAAAATGGCGGAAATCAATAGAAAAAAGCACGATAAGATTATTTTAATTGGAGACGGTGCGGTAGGGTCGAGTTTTGCATATGCAACTGTTTTATTAGGAATTGGTGAAGAGTTAGGGATTATCGATTTAAACAAAGATAAAACAATCGGAGATGCACTTGATTTAGAGGATGCATTAGCTTATACATCGCCTAAGAAAATTTATTCTGCTGAGTATAGTGATTGTTCTGACGCAGATATTATTGTGATTACAGCTGGTGCTGCACAAAAACCAGGCGAAACACGATTAGATTTAGTACACAAAAATCTACGCATCTTTAAATCAATGGTTGATCAAGTAATGGCAACTGGATTTAATGGTATTTTCTTAGTCGCAACAAACCCTGTTGATATTTTAGCCTACGCTACATGGAAGTTTTCTGGATTACCAAGTGCTCAAGTGATTGGTTCAGGAACTTCGTTAGATAGTGCTCGCTTCCGTCAAAAAATTTCTGAATTTGTCAACGTTGACCCTCGTAATGTCCATGCCTATATTTTAGGCGAGCACGGTGATACTGAATTTGCAGTATGGTCTCACGCTAATGTTGGAGGACTTCAAATTTATGATTGGGTAAAACAACACTCTCAAGTTGATGAAGAAGCGTTAATTAATGCATTCTTTGAAGTTCGTGATAAAGCTTATACCATTATTGAAAAGAAAGGCGCTACTTTTTATGGTATTGGAGCAGCCTTAGCTCGTATCACGAGAGCTATCCTTCGTGATGAGCAGTCTATTTTACCAGTTTCAGTGTATTTAAATGGTGAATATGGTGTTGAGGATGTATATATTAGTACACCAACGATTTTAAACTCAAATGGTGTTCGTGATAAAATTGAATTGCAATTAAATGATGCTGAGTTAGAAAAAATGCGTTTATCAGCCCAACAACTTAAAGATGTAATCGACGAGGCATTTGAAAAATTGGAAGCAGAACAATAATCATCATTCCCTTTGGGCTTAGCTCAGAGGGATTTTTTTATGTCAAAAACCGCAATAAATCACATTGATTAAATGTTGATTTATTGCGGTTTTAAAATTATATTAAAAGGTATTATTCAAAGTATTGTTTATACAATGCACCAATTGCGCTATCTAAGTCTTTTGATTGGATACAAAAGAACATACTAATTTCCGAAGCACCTTGGTTAATCATTTGTAAACTGATTTCTTTGTTCATGAAAGCAGAGGTTGCTTTATTAGCCAGACCATACACATTTCGCATCCCTTCACCAGCAACAACGATAATTGCTAAATCATCTTCAATGTGGACCCATTCTGGGCGTAGTTGAGTGTGAATTAAGTTAATAACTTGCTCACGTTTATTATTGCCTTCAAATTGGTGTGATCTTAAGATGATAGTAATATCATCAATACCGGTTGGAATATGTTCAATTGATAGGTCTAGGTCTTCAAATATTTGAAGTAAACGACGTGTATAACCAACTTCTTTATTAAGTAGATATTGTTTAATCGTAAACGACATAAATCCAGTATCGCCACTAATTCCAGCAACGGGATATTCTTGAATATCATCGCGGTCTGAAACAATGCGTGTACCATTAATCGCTGGATCATTCGTATTCTTGATTTGAACTGGAATTTTATTAGCATAAAGCGGTTGTAAAGCTTCATCATGGAAAATACCAAAGCCTGAATAAGCTAGCTCACGCATTTCACGGTAAGTCACTTCATGAACTTTATGTGGGTTTTTAACCATACCAGGATGAGCAGCATAAATATAACTCACGTCTGTGTAGTTTTCATAGACATCAGCATTTACTGCACTGGCAATAATTGCTCCTGAAATATCTGAACCTCCACGAGAAAATGTTACAATTTCTCCATTTGTAGAGTAACCAAAGAATCCTGGAACAACGATGACGCCTTCGATATCCTTAATTTTTGCTATTTCATCATAAGATTCGGGTAATAAACGTGCATTTCCAGCTTCATCACTAACAATCATACCGATGTCTTTAGGAGAGCGGTAACTTGATTTGATCCCAACATTATTAAAATGTTCGCTGATTAATTGAGCGTTAAAGTCTTCCCCACAAGCTTTAAGAGCATCTAATAAACGCTCCGGTTGACGGATATTTGTTAAATAATCACGTAAAGTTTGTTCAAAAGTATTTAATAATTCTTTGGATAATTCTAAATCTGAAATGATTGAATCATAACGAGCAATAATTGATTGAATTGCTTCATCGGTATCTAGCCCAGCTTGATGATTTGTAAATAGGGCAATTAATAAGTCTGTTACTTTAATATCATCATCATTCCGTTTTCCCGGAGCACTGACGACGACAGCTTTAATATCTGGATTATCTTTAACGATATTTGCAACTTTAGTGATTTGACCCGCATCACTTAAAGAACTACCGCCAAATTTTGCTACTTTCATAATTATAGAGCCACCTTTATAAATTTTAAGTTAATTACTATAATATCGTATTTCCTAGCTAATTCCTAGAGTTTAATGTAAAATTAGAATATATATTCATTTTTCACAGGAGGTTATTATGAAATTAGCAGTTTTAGGATTAGGAACAGTAGGTAGTGGTGTAATTAATTTGTTGCGCCAAAATAAGGATATTATTGAAGAAAGAATCAATGGAAACTTTGATATTACGCATGTTTTCGCTCGTGACAATCGATATAATTTAGATTTATCTGGCATTATTCATACTCAAGATATTGATGAAATTATCAATAGTGATGTCGATTTAGTCATTGAAGTGATGGGTGGCATTGATTTTGCTTACGAAACGATTAAATCATTATTAAAATCAGGTAAACATGTGGTGACGGCAAATAAAGATATGTTAGCAATTCATGTGGAAGAATTAAGCCGTATTGCCAACGAGAATGAAGTTCAATTTAATTATGAAGCGAGTGTAGCTGGAGGGATTCCGGTGATTTTAGGCTTGCAATATGGATTAAACGCGAATCATATTACTCGAATTATGGGGATTTTAAATGGAACAACGAACTATATCTTAACACGTATGTCTCAAGACGATTGGGAATTTGACTATGCTTTAAATCAAGCACAAGAATTAGGCTATGCTGAAGCTGATCCGACGAATGATATCGGTGGTTTTGATGCGCGTCGTAAAACAGCTATCTTATCTCGTTTAGCTTATCGTCGAGAAATTGATATGGAAGATGTTGCAGTAACAGGTATTGAAGAGTTAGAATTAACAGATATTCAAATCGCTAAAGAGGCAGGGTATACGATTAAATTAATTGGTTTATCAGAGGTTCAAGATGGACAAATTGATATGATGGTTACACCAATGTTATTAGATACAGCTACTCAATTAGCAAAGGTCGATGAAGCAATGAATGCTGTTTACTTCAACGGCGATGCGATTGGGGAAACGATGTTCTATGGTCCTGGAGCAGGGAGTATGGAAACTGCATCAGCGATTGTAGCAGACGCAATGTATATCTTAAGTTTTGGATTTATTGGTAATACAGTGACAGAGGGTAAAGCCCCCATTGCACCTCAATCATTTGCCCGAAAATATTATGTGCGTGTGGAAGAATCAACTACATCACTTGAAAATGCATTGGATTCTAATTTCTTTGAAGTTGTTTACTCTGGTGAAGAGGGGACTGCCTTCACTACAGAACCAGTAACAATGGAAGATGCAAAAGCACAATTGAAAGACTTCAATGTTCAAGCGATTTATCCAATTGCTGACTAATTGAAAGAAGGATAACCATGACTATTACATTTAAAATACCTGCCACAAGTGCCAATTTAGGACTAGGCTTTGATTCAATGGGAATTGCCGTACAGAAGTATTTAACAATCACTGCCGAAACTGCTGATGACTGGCATGTGGATTTTTTAGATAAAGAACTAGAGGTATTACCAACGGATGCAAATAATTTAGTATTTAGAGCAGCCGAACATGTTGCTAATGAATATGATAAAGTGATGCCTAAATTATCGATTACAATGGCTAGTCAAATTCCATTAACTCATGGGCTAGGTAGTTCATCAAGCGCCATTGTTGCTGGAATTGAATTAGCGAATCACTTCCTTGAATTATCAATGTCCGAGGAAGATAAAATCTTTCATGCTACCGCTTTAGAGGGCCACCCTGATAATGTTGGTCCTTGTATTACAGGTGGGGCGTTTGCAGGCTACTATTCTATTGCAGATGGTTTATATTATGAACAATTTAACTTAGACGGTGTAGGGCTAATTGTTTCAATCCCTGATTATGAAATTAGTACCGAACAAGCGCGTCTTGCTCTACCCAAAGACTATTCTAGTCATCAAGCAATCGCACAAAATGCGATGAATAATGTGATGATCATGAAAGCTTTAAAACAAGACTACAAAGCAATGGGGGCATTAATGATGAAAGATCATTTACATGAACCTTACCGCCAAAGTTTGATTAAAGAATTTGATGATATTAAGGATGTAACCTTAGATCAGGGAGCGTATGCTACCGTAATTAGTGGAGCTGGACCAACCGTTTTAACACTAGCACCTGAAGATAAAATGGAGAAAATTTTAGAAGAATTAAGTATCCGAATTCCTGAATGCGTTCATGAATCAATCGGGATTCATTATAATTAGAAAATTAAAAGGCATGACTACCAATTGGATTTTGGTATCATGCCTTTTTGTTTGGATTAAATAAAAAAAGAACCGCCGAAGCGGTTCTAAGATTAACGAATCGATTATTTGTTAATTGTACGGTTATATTTCTCAGCCGCTCCAGTTGAACGGAAGATGAATTTAACAACTTCAACGATTGGAACAATCGCGAATGCTGCTGCGATACAGATTAACCATTGTGTTGGATTAGGAACTGTTACTGAGAAGAAGCTATTGATACCTGGAGTAACAATAACACCAATTAGTAAGATACCTGATACAACGAATGATAAGTTAAGAGCTTTGTTGTTTAATGGGTTACGTGAGAATAATGATGTGAATGTCGACTTAACGTTATAAGCGTGGAACAATTGAATCATACCTAATGTAATGAATGCCATTGTTTCAGCTAAGTTATGACGTGCTTCACCTGTTAATTCAGTAGCCATTGGTCCTTCAGCTGCGAACCAGTAAACTGCTAATGTGATAGCACCTTCTATAATACCCTGATAGATAATTGATGGTGCAACACCGAATGATAAGAATGAGTCATCCTTAGTACGTGGCGCATGGTCCATAGCGTCTTTTTCAGCAGGCTCTAAACCAAGAGCGATTGCTGGGAATACGTCAGTTACTAAGTTGATCCATAAAATATGAACCGGCTCTAAAATAACCCAACCAAGTAAAGTACCAACGAATAATGTGATAACTTCACCTAAGTTAGCTGATAGTAAGAATTGAACTGCTTTTTGGATATTAGCGAATACTTTACGTCCTTCTTCAACAGCTGCAACGATTGTTGCGAAGTTGTCGTCAGCAAGAACCATATCTGAAGCACCTTTAGATACTTCTGTACCAGTGATACCCATACCAACACCGATATCTGCTTGTTTTAATGATGGCGCGTCGTTAACTCCGTCACCTGTCATCGAAACAACTTTGTCGTTTGCTTGCCATGCACGAATAATACGTACTTTATGCTCTGGTGATACACGAGCGTAAACTGAGTAGTCAGCTACACGTCTTGCTAATTCATCATCAGAAATTTGGTCTAATTCAGCACCAGTTAAAACGTGAGTTTTGTTTTCTTCTGATGTAGCGTTAGGGTCTAAGATTGTTAAACGCTCAGCGATTGCTTGAGCAGTAATTGCGTGGTCACCAGTAATCATTACTGTACGGATACCAGCATTACGAGCTGTAACAATTGAATCTTTAGCTTCTGGACGTTCAGGGTCAATTAAACCAACTAAACCAGCGAATACTAAGTCTTGTTCTACTGTTTCAGTAGTAACTTCTTCTGGACGAGTGTCAACAATCTTATAAGCACCAGCTAAGACACGTAAAGCTTCACGAGCCATACCTTCGTTAGCAGCTAAGATTTGTTCTTTATCTTGAGGAGTCATTGGGCGAACTTCACCATTTAATTCAATTTGTGTAGTTCTTTCGATTAAACGGTCCGGCGCACCTTTAACAGCTACGAAGAAACGTCCATCTTCTAATTCATGAATCGTTGACATTAATTTACGGTCAGATTCAAAAGGAATTTCGTCAACACGTGGATATTTAGCTAATTGGTCAGCTAAGTCCATGTTGTGATCTAAAGCGTATTTAATCATTGCCGCTTCAGTTGGGTCACCGATAACTGTACCATCGTTATCAACGCGTGAGTCGTTAGCGAATGTGATTGAACGGATGAATGTTGAGTTTGTATCTAATTCATCTTTTGCATCGAATAACGCACCATCACGGTAAGCTTTCTCGATAGTCATTTGGTTTAACGTTAATGTACCTGTTTTATCTGAACAGATTACTGATGTTGAACCTAATGTTTCAACCGCTGGTAATGTACGAACTAACGCATTACGTTCAGCCATTGTTTGTGTACCTTGAGAAAGGATGATTGTAGTGATTGCTGGTAAACCTTCAGGAATAGCTGCAACCGCTAATGAAATAGCAACTAATAACATATCTAAAGCAGGGAATCCTCTAAAGAATACACCAACTAAGAATGTTAAAATCGCAACACCAATAATTAAGTAAGTTAATGTATGACCTAATTTTTCTTGGTCTTGTTGTAATGGTGTTAATTGTGATTCTGTATTTTGTAACATTGAAGCAATGTGACCTACCTCAGTGTCCATACCAGTACCTGTTACGATACCTGTACCACGTCCGTAAGTAACGTTAGTAGAAGAGAACCCCATGTTTAAACGGTCACCAATACCAGCGTCTGCAGGAATGATTTCACGAGCATCTTTAACACTTGGAACAGATTCCCCAGTAAGTGCTGCTTCTTCAATTTGTAATGAATTAGATTCAAAGAAACGTAAGTCAGCCGGTACAATGTCACCCGCTTCTAATACTACGATATCCCCTGGTACTAATTCAGTAGATTTAACACTAACACGGCTTCCGTCACGAATAACATTCGCTTCAGGAGATGACATGTCTTTCAATGCGTCAATCGCATCCTCAGCTTTGTTTTCTTGGTATACACCAAGGATTGCGTTAAGGATTACTACTAATAGAATAATAATACCGTCTGATAAAGCGTGAAGTGTTACCCCACCAGATTCCACAATACCTACACCAGTTGAAACAGCCGCAGCTACTAATAATACAAGAATCATGAAATCTTTAAATTGATCCATGAACTTTTGAAGTAGAGTACGTTTTTCAGTTTCCTGAATCGCGTTCTCACCGTATTGCTCTAAACGTTTTTGCACTTCTGCAGATGTTAAACCAGTTTGTAAGTTTGTATTAAACTTCGATTCAACTGATTCAACTGATTCATTAAAAGCAATATAATCTTTTGTTGACATTCCAATTCCTCCTTTGTTTTGAATTAAAGTCATAAATCGCTAACATAGAAAACAAAAAATGAGACTTATGCCACCTGAATAACTAAGAATAGAATCATCCAAGATAGCACAAGTCTCACTATTTAAGTCCAGCACAGTAGTTTCCTACATAATGTTGACACTGGACGAGGCTTTGCCTCTAGTTACTCCCTTATGACTGTTAATTTAACATCATTATACGAAAAAATACATATAGATGCAACTAAAATTTGGATTATTTGTTAAATTTTAGTGTTAATCGTAATTAATTTCACAAAAAAATATAATATAATTCGTTATTAAATCAGTCGGATAAGGTATAATTTAATTAAGGAGCAATTATTTTAATAATCAGATATGTATAAAATATATGTATGATAGAGGAGGTTAGTATGAGTACTGATAATAAACAAACGCGTTCCAGCCGAAATAAAAAACGAGGACTCAACTTTCGAACGATTTTAGGAATTATTTTAATCGTCATCGCAATGGTGTTATTTGCAATGGATCCTATTAAAGATCACATGATTGAACAAGGTGCACAAGCTAATTCCATAGGGAATTTAACGAGAGAACAAGTTTTAGAAAATCAAAACCGTGATGTAACTTACGATTTAGCTGAAATAACAACAATCGATGCCTCAACCGTTTTAACAGATGGGGTCAATCCGGATGATTTACCTGTTGTCGGTGGTGTAGCTATTCCGGAATTAGGTATGAATTTACCAATTCATTTAGGAACTGATAATGCAGGAATGTATTATGGGGCGGGGACATTATCTCCAGACCAGAGAATGGGAGTATCAAATTACGCTCTAGCTAGTCATCATTCGAGTAATCCAGAATTATTATTTGCACCATTAATGAATGCTGAAGTGGGACAAACATTATATTTAACAGATTTAGATCAAGTTTATGTTTATGAAATTGATGTTGTTAAGGTAGTTCCACCAACAGCAGTCGAAGTTTTAGATCCAACGGATCATTCGATCGTAACATTAATAACATGTACTTATGATTTAGTTGACCGTGTCATTGTACAAGGTAGTTTAGTTGAAACTGTTTCAATCGATGAGGCGAATGCTGACATGCTCGATGCATTTTCAATCGAACAAACGATTGTAGGGAATGAATAGAATTTAATTCAATGCATATAGACAAATACTGTAATTTTTGCTAAACTACTTTAGTAATCGTACATTTATAGAGAAGAGTAAATTTGTGTATTATTTACAGCAAGTTGGGATGATGAAAGCCAGCAATAAAGCAAATTGAACCGCACTCTAAAATTAAACATGTAACGTTCGGAGTATGCTCCGTTATCAAACACGAGATGCACCGAGCATAAAATAGAGTGGTACCGCGTTAAATACGCCTCTAGTTGATGATGAATCAATTAGGGGCTTTTATTATTTAGGAGGAATTATGAGTAAAGAACAATTTATCAAAGATTTATCTACTATTTTAACTGACAACTTAACAATTGAAGAAATTACACCGTTAATTGAAACGCCCAAAGACCCTAAAATGGGGGACTTAGCTTTTCCAGCTTTCCAATTAGCTCGTGTATTCCGTAAAGCGCCTCAACAAATCGCCGCAGATATTGCTGAACAATTACCAGCTGAGAATTATGAATCAGTTGAAGCAGTAGGGCCTTATGTCAACATTAAATTAAAACGTGATGCGATTGGCCAATCAATCATTGAAGATGTTTTAGAAAATCCTGAAACTTATGGTTCGAATAATGATGGTGAAGGCGGGAATGTCCCAATTGATATGTCTTCACCAAATATTGCTAAACCAATGTCAATGGGGCATTTACGTTCAACGGTAATTGGTAATGCATTAGCAAACATCTCTAAAAAGTCTGGATACAACCCAATTCGTATTAACTATTTAGGTGACTGGGGAACGCAATTTGGTAAATTAATTGTTGCCTACAAATTATGGGGTAATGAAGAAACTGTTCGCGAGAATCCTGTAACGGAATTAGTAAAACTTTACGTTCACTTCCACGAGGTAGCTGAAGATCAGCCTGAGTTAGAGGACCAAGCACGTGAAGTCTTCAAACGTTTAGAAGATGGCGACGAGGAAATGCTTGAATTATGGCAATGGTTCCGTGATGAGTCATTAAAAGAATTCCAAAAAATCTACGACTTATTAGATATCTCGTTCGATTCATTTAATGGGGAAGCATTCTTTAATGATAAGATGCAACCAATCATTGATGAGCTAGAAGAAAAAGACTTAACTGTATTAAGTGAAGGTGCAACAATTGTAGATTTAGAAGATCAAGATTTACCACCTGCATTAATTAAAAAATCTGATGGTGCGACGCTTTATGTGACTCGTGACCTTGCAGCAGCAACCTATCGCTTTGAAAATTATGACTTTAGCCAATCGATTTATGTTGTAGGTAATGAGCAACGCGTTCACTTTGAACAATTAAAGGCCGTCTTAAATAAGATGGGACATGAGTGGGCAAATAATATTGTTCATGTACCATTTGGTTTAATTACTAAAGATGGTAAGAAATTATCAACGCGTAAAGGTCAAATTGTTTTATTAGAAGATGTATTAAATGAAGCAATTGATTTAGCATTGAAACAAATCGAAGCTAAAAATCCAGATTTAGCAACTAAAGAAACAGTCGCTCGTCAAGTAGGTGTAGGTGCGGTAATATTCCATGACTTGAAAAATGAGCGTATGAATAGTTTTGACTTTAATTTAGAAGATATCGTTCAATTTGAAGGAGAAACAGGACCTTACGTTCAATATACATTTGCTCGTGCCAAGAGTATTCTAAGACGTGGTGAATATGTACGTGGAACTGACTTTAACTATGACTTAACAGATGATTATAGCTGGGAATTAGTAAAAAAAATTGAGCAATATGGATCAGTAGTGCGCCGTGCGATGCGTGACTATGAGCCATCAGTAATCGCAAAATATGTGATTCAATTGAGTCAGTTATTTAATAAATTCTATGCGAATGTCCGTATTTTAGACGAAGATGACCAATTACAATCACGTCTTGCTTTAGTTGATGCAATGACAGTTGTTATTAAAGATGCTTTGGCTTTATTAGGTCTTCAAGCACCAGAAGAAATGTAATTTATAAATACTAAATAGAAAAGGCCCTGCATCATTGCAGAGCCTTTTTCTGTTTTAAAAGACAAATTGGACCAGTACCATATAAAGAATTGTTCCTGTTGCAATACTGAGTAGTGTATTTCTCTTCCACTTGTGTATAGCCGCAATAACAAGTAATGCAATCAATTCAGGTATTCCGTGAGGTGCATTAGTTATTGAAACGTCTTTTAATGCATAGACAACGAGTAGTGCGATAGCTGAAGCAGGAAGTACTTTTCCTAAGTAATGGATAAAGATAGGAGGGTTTGATCCTGCCGGAAATACCCAGAAAACTAAAAAGCGGGTCAGCATCGTCATGCCTGCGAAAATAAATAATGTAATAATTGCTTGTTGAGTTGTCATGATTTTACTAGCCCTTTCTATATAATATTAGGAAAATTGCGATAATTAGTAACATGGCTGGAATCATGAATGAGCCACTACCAAATAAGATAAGACAAATAAATCCGGCTCCGAGCCCAATTAAAGCAGGGGTATGAGAATTCGAACTTAACCATTGTTCAACGAAAATAGTCCAGAATAGAGCAGTTAGGACAAATTCAATACCTTGAGTATTAATTGGAATTAAGCGTCCGAGCGTTAGCCCTAATATAGTACCTAAAACCCAATAAGATTGATTAAGTAATGTTATCCAAAAATATACAGCTGATTGATTGAGATTTTTTGGAACATCGATACCAGCAACTAATGAAAAAGTCTCATCTGTTAAACCGAAAATGATATAACTTTTCATAGGTTGTTTAACGGGCTGATATTTATCAAGCATTGTAATGCCATAAAAGATATGGCGGGCATTAATCATCAGAGTTAATAAAGCGGTACTGATTGGATTAAAAAGAGCACCAAAGACAGGCACAGACGCGAATTGAGCAGATCCAGCATAAATTAGAATACTACTCAATAAGACGAGCCAAACCGGCAAGCCTTGTGTATAACCTAAAATTCCGTATGATGCGCCTAGGAACAAGTAACCAGCCATAATGGGGATGGTTAGTGGGAATGCAAATTTTATTTCTTCTTTCAATACGTCACCTCATTTATTCTATTCGCTCCATTCTAATCATTTTCTCATAAATAGTCAAATTTTTGACTTAAGTTTTCATATTACTTTTGAATAATCTTATTCGTCAAATAAGGTGTTTCATGTTAAAATAAGCATAATAAATAGTGGGAGAAGGAGCTGCTTATGGGTAGTTATTCAAATAGACGAACACGTGATAATGTTCTCATTGCAATTTTTGCAGCAATTATTATTTTACAAACGTGGGTGCCATTTTTAGGGTACATTGCATTACCAACGTTATCATTAACAATTATTCATATAACGGTTATTGTGGTTACATTACTGCGTGGTACTAAAGCGGGAGTGATTATTGGAGCCGTTTGGGGTATTAATAGCTTACTTAGAGCTGTTTTTATCGGAAATCCAATTGAGCGGATGATCTTTATGAATCCGTTAATCAGTATTTTACCTAGAATTCTGATGCCACTAGTTGTAGGGCTATTAAGTGAATGGATGATAAAACGCAATATAACAACAAAAGTAAGAGCATCCGCATTAGGATTTTTAGGTAGTTTATTAAATACGGTATTTGTTTTAGGAATGATCGGTATCTTCAGTGCTGATCAATATTTGGAATTAATTGGTCAAACTGGCGGGAGTAATATATGGATTGTTCTCATGTCAGTAGTTACACTTAATGGGATTCCAGAAGCGATTGTATCAACGATATTAACACCAATCTTAACAATAACTTTACACAAAATGGTTAAACGATAATTGGAGGACAAAATGACTGTAAAATTAATTTGTATCGACTTAGATGAGACGTTATTAAACACACAAAAAACGTATGACACGGATCGTTTCAAAGCGGTAGTTGGTAAATTGAGAGATCAAGGGATCATGGTTACTATTGTAACTGGAAATTCTTATCAAAAGGTTGAGCATTACTTTGATGATGAAGAATTAGAAACGTTATATTTCTGCTGTGATAACGGTAACTCAATCGTGAAAAACCGTCAGCGTCTGCACTCATTTGCTTTAGGTCCAGATACAGTTAAAGATGTTGTTCGCTATTTAAATGATTTTCCAGAATATTCACCACTTGCTTCAATTAATGATATTAGTTATATCGGCGCGAATAGAGCTGAAGCTTTTGAAGCGATTCAGCGCTACAATCCAAGATTAGAAGTGACTGAAAACTTGGATTTTATACCTTTAGAAGATGGCGTAAATAAAATTGCGATTTATAGTAATGAGCCATTAGAAAAGAATAAACGATTAGCCAAAACGATCAATGAAAAATTTGAAGGAGTAGCTTCAGTTACTTCAGGTGATGGTTGGGTTGATGTTTACCATAAAGAAGGTGGTAAAGGTGCTGCAGTAAGTTATCTTCAAGACAAGTATGGCATTACAAGTGCCGAATCAATGGCATTTGGTGACAGCTTGAATGATGCGTCAATGATGTTAAAGGTAGGCTACAGCGTATCAATGTCTAATGCTGATCCGGAATTAGTTCAATTAACAAATTACCAAGTGGGATCAAATAACGACCAAGCTGTTATTAATACGCTAGAACAGTTAGTTGAACACTCTGATTTATCATTTATGGAAGAATACCGAATTAAATAGAATGCGAGGAAGTTATGGCAAGAAAACGCTCAAAGAAAAATCAAAAGATGAATGAAGATGATTTCGTTCAAATTGATGTTTATTATTTACCCAAAGAACAAGCTGAAATGTACCGTGTGCTTAGGGAAGTAGTTAAAGAAGAAGTGATTGAGTGGGCTCAAAATCAATTTGATACGGTGAAATTAGAAAGCGATGCTGAAGAAGGCGAAGGTATCAACGCTTATGATGCGGCAGGTGAGTTAGTATTTGGTTTTTATTTAAACCCAACAAATATTTCTCAAGCTCAAAAAGCGCGCGATAAAGAACAACTTCCAACTTATTTAGAAACGTTAATCAAATAAATGAAAACAGAACTCAGTTCTCACTTATTGAGATGACTGAGTTCTGTTTTTTTATTACTGTGATTTTAGGAAATACCGCGATGAAATTATGTCACGTGGTACCCCTATAATACTACTTAGAATGCTTAAACTGTGCAAAAAATATACACCAGCTATATTTCTAAAGCCTTTTGGTAAACTTCTCTCAATTGTTCGCCAATATTTTCAAGTGATCTTTCTTCAGCTGCTTCATATGCATTATCACTCAGATTAGGCAACTTGCCTTGATATGCTCTTTTGATGAGTTGTTTGAAATCATTGTAATCTTTTGCTTTGTGGGTATGAACGCCATCAACCAACCAATCATCGAAGACCGGTATATCTCGAACAATAAATGGTGTACCTGAGGCAGCGGCCTCCAGAGCAGGAATGCCTTCGGTTTCTTCATATGTTGGGAAGATATATAGGTCAGTTGCTTGAAGGGCTAACCTGATAATATCATTATCCACATAACCAGCAAAGTGAAGATTTGGTAATTCCGTTGAAACAGCATCTTGGATATTGGTTGGTATCATATTCGGATTTGTGTAGCCAAACCAAATAAATTTAACATCAGGCAAATCTTTCGCTAATTGCACAAATTCTAATATCCCTTTGCGTTCCAGGTACAAACCAATCCCCATTACAATAAAGTCGTCATTTGTATATTCAGGGTAGGCAAGAGAAAATTGTTTTCGAGCATTTGGTATCGGTTGAAATTTATTCAAATCAATCCCATTAGAAATGGTATACATGGGTTGATCAAGACCGTAACCTCGTAATAATTTTTCTGAATAATGAGTAGGAGTGATAATCACATCTCCTAGTCGATAACACTTAATCAACCACTGTTTGAATAATGGAGCCACTATATTTGAAAATCTAAATGACTGTTTAAAATCTTCCTCGGTGGAATGGGCATGATAAACAACTTTTTTTCCATTCTTTTTAGCCTTTTTAGCTAATTCATAAGATTGTAGGAAATAAGTATTAATATGTAAGATATCATATTCGTCATTAGGATCGAGGGTATATTTAATATTTGCTGAATCTAAGGCTTTCATTTGATGTTTAATAGCCTTACCTAGACCAGATTTTTCAATTCGATCTAAATGGCCACTATGTAATAGAACTTTCATCGTTTTCCCTCCTCAATTCCGTATATATATTATATCATACCGCCGTTTCAAGCAATATCTTTAAATTATTTAATTAGAGTTGAAACTGTTAAGTTCGCAACTATTTGGTTATTTAATTGCATGGAATGGCTAAGTATTTTAACTCTAATAGCACTCCATCACGAATAATCCAATCTTATTGTGAAAAATATCATAAAATGATAACAGAGAATGCAACAGTGAAAACTGTCTGTTACATTTTTGTTTTTCTTGAATATCAAGGGTTTTCAAGAGACAAAAAATATATAAAAATACAAATAATTTTAAATTATGATACACATTTGTGAAAAGGTGTGCTATAATAAATTTGAAAATAAGACGAAGAGCATCCTTTATAAAAATCTGGGGGAGGAAAAATAGATGACAACATCTTTTAAAGAATTTAAACAAGGAACTGCATTCCAACAATGGGATGGTTTTACAGGTAAGGAATGGCAAACAGAAGTAAATGTTCGTGACTTCATTCAAAAAAACTACACAGAGTATACTGGCGATGATAGCTTTTTAGCAGGCCCGACTGAAGCAACAAATGAATTATGGGCTCAAGTAATGGACTTGACTAAACAAGAACGCGACGCAGGTGGCGTTTTAGATATGGATACAAAAGTTGTATCGACTATCACTTCACATGGTGCTGGATATTTAGATCAAGATAAAGAAACAATCGTTGGTGTTCAAACAGATGAGCCTTTCAAACGTTCATTACAACCATTTGGTGGTATTCGTATGTCAGAGCAATCTGCTCATGCATATGGCTATGAAATTGATCCAGAAGTGTCACATATTTTCCGTGAATACCGTAAAACACATAACCAAGGTGTTTTCGATGCTTACACTCCTGAAATGCGTAAAGCACGTTCGAATAAAGTAATTACTGGTTTACCAGATGCTTATGGTCGTGGACGTATCATCGGTGACTACCGCCGTGTAGCTTTGTATGGTGTAGACTTCTTAATGGCGGAAAAATTACATGAATTCAATAATAATTTCGGTACAATAATGACACCGGATATCATTCAATTACGCGAAGAAATGAGCGAACAATACCGCGCATTAAACGAATTGAAAGAATTAGGAGAAATTTACGGCTTCGATTTAAGTCGTCCAGCTGAAACTGCTCAAGAAGCAATCCAATGGTTATACTTAGGATATTTAGCAGCGGTTAAACAACAAAATGGTGCGGCAATGTCATTTGGTCGTACATCAACATTCTTAGATATTTATATTCAACGTGACATCGACAAAGGTTTAATTACTGAAGAAGATGCACAAGAAATGATTGACCATTTAGTAATGAAATTACGTATTGTAAAATTTGCTCGTACACCAGACTATAACGAATTATTCTCAGGAGACCCAACTTGGGTAACTGAATCAATCGGTGGTATGGGAACAGATGGACGTTCATTAGTAACTAAGAACTCATTCCGTTTCTTACAAACATTAAAAAATATGGGTACTGCACCAGAACCAAACTTAACTGTTTTATGGTCACCTTCATTACCAGAAGGATTCAAACGATTCTGTGCACATATCTCAATCGCAACATCATCAATTCAATATGAAAATGATGAAATCATGCGCCCATTATACGGTGATGACTATGGTATCGCTTGTTGTGTGTCTGCAATGGAAATTGGTAAACAAATGCAATTCTTCGGAGCACGTGCGAACTTAGCGAAAACTTTATTATACGCAATCAACGGTGGTGTAGATGAGGTTACTGGTCAACAAGTAGGACCTAAATACCAAGGTATTGATAGCGAGTACTTAGATTATGACGAAGTAATGGAAAAATATGATGCGATGATGGATTGGGTATGTGAGTTATATGTTAACTGCTTAAACATTATCCACTATATGCATGATAAATATTCATACGAAAACTTAGAAATGGCATTACACGATACTAAGGTATTACGTACAATGGCTACAGGTATTGCTGGATTCTCAGTTGCAGCTGACTCATTATCAGCAATTAAATACGCTAAAGTAAAACCAATCCGCGATGAAAATGGCATCACAGTGGACTTTGAAATCGAAGGAGACTTCCCTAAATACGGTAACAACGATGATCGTGTTGACCAAATTGCGATTGACTTACTGAAAACATTCATGACTAAAGTACAGAAAACACCAACTTACCGTAATGCTGTTCATACAACATCAATTTTAACAATCACATCTAACGTGGTTTACGGTAAAGGTACTGGTGCTACACCAGACGGTCGTGAAGCAGGTGTACCATTCGCGCCGGGAGCAAACCCAATGCATGGTCGTGATGAAAATGGAGCGTTAGCATCATTATCATCAGTTGCTAAATTACCATACGAATATTCGTTAGATGGTATATCTAATACATTCTCAATCGTACCTAAAGCATTAGGTAAAGATGATGAAATGAAAGAAGATAATTTAATGGCAATGTTAGACGGATACGCAATTCAAGGTGGTCACCACTTAAACATTAACGTATTTGACCGTGCGACATTATTAGATGCAATGGAGCGTCCGGAAGAATACCCACAATTAACAATCCGTGTATCAGGTTACGCAGTTAACTTCGTTAAACTAACACGCGAACAACAATTAGATGTTATTAACCGTACAATGCATGCTGACATGTAATTGATTAAGTTACTACCAGATTTAAATCAGTCTGCTGTGATGGCAGACTGATTTTTTATTAAATTATTCATACTTTTAGAAAGGGGATAAATATGACAACGACTACAGCAACAGAACCAGTCATTGGACGTGTCCATTCTTTAGAGAGCTTTGGTTCCGTTGATGGACCAGGGATCCGTTTTGTCAGTTTCTTACAAGGTTGTAGAATGCGCTGTGAATTCTGCCATAACCCTGATACTTGGAAAATAAATGCGGGTACACCATACACAGCCCAACAATTATTCAATGAAGCCGTTAAATACCGTCCATATTGGGGGAAAAAGGGTGGCGTAACTTGTTCAGGTGGCGAACCACTCTTACAAAAAGAATTCATTTTGGAATACTTTAAAATTTGTAAAGCCAACGGAGTGAACACAACGATTGATAGTTGTGGTGGAGTTTTCTCAAGAGATCCAGAGTATCTTGAAGTGATGGATGAATTGTTAGAATATACTGATTTGATCTTGCTTGACTTAAAGCAAATCAATCCCGAACGCCACAAGTCACTGACAATGATGCCGAACGATCATATCATTGACTTCGCACACTACTTAAAAGAAAAAAATCAACCAATCTGGGTACGCCATGTCCTAGTACCCTCACGTACTGACTTTGACGAAGACTTAGAAAAATTAGGACTCTTCATCGAATCACTCGGTGACATTGTGAAGAAAGTAGAGATTTTACCTTACCACACGATGGGTGTATACAAATATAAAGAGCTAGGTATCAAATACCCGCTCGAAGGGATCCCGTCCCCAGCAGCTGACCGCGTCAAAAACGCTGAACGCCTACTAAAAGTAGACCAATACCAAGGCTATCGGGATATGTAGGTTTTAGGGAATTAGGATGTTGCACCCCAGCATGCACTGAATTGAAGTCAGTGTGTGTTGGGGTGTTTTTTTGTTGGCTCAGTTTAACGCATTCCCGTTATCGTTAAACTAGAGTGGGATAAGCGTCACTTAGTTTAACGGATTCCCATTTCCGTTAAACTAAAGTGGGATAAGTGCCGCCTAGTTTAACGCATTCCCGTTACCGTTAAACTAGAGTGGGATAAGTGCCGCTTAGTTTAACGGATTCCCGTTATCGTTAAACTAGAGTGGGATAAGTGCCGCCTAGTTTAACGCATTCCCGTTACCGTTAAACTAGAGTGGGATAAGTGCCGCTTAGTTTAACGGATTCCCGTTATCGTTAAACTAGAGTGGGATAAGCGTCACATAGTTTAACGCATTCTTATTATCATTAAACTACAGTCGAATTATCGTTCCTTAGTTGAACGATGACTTGAAATCGTTTGAGTAAAATTTTTCCAATGAAAACGCAGTCATTTTTCAAATTTTCGAATAAAAACCTTATTTATATAGTGAGGTGATTGGAAGATGAGAAAGAAACCGATAAATTTAACTCGACTAGAAAGCTTGCAACCTAGAATGTTTATTGACAACGACTTATATAAATATCTAAAGCGTCTAAAAACAGGTTATCTATACGAATAAATTATAGATAAAATTTTTGAGGCTTGTAATTATGATTGGATTATCGTTAAAGGTTTTGGATTTAAGGAGAAGTATCAAAATGTATTCCAAATTGATTTGCTAATATTTACTGGCAAAAAAGTCCTTCATTATGAGATTAAGGCATATAAGGATCCGGTAATTTATAAAGGAGATATATTTGAGATAATAATGGAAAATCCTGAAGAAGGAGAAGGTAATGCAAATGGAGAAGTCATAACTTATAAAAATCCGATAGAGCAATTGAAGGAAAATAGAATTAATCTTGCCCAATTATTTCAAAAATTGAATATAAAATTGCCCATTGAATCATATGTTATCTTTGCGCATCCAAATTACTATATTCATGAACTACCTGCAGGTGAGCCGTTTGTTTTTCGAGGGCAACTACAAACTCATATTGAAAAAGTCAAACAGCATATTTATCCCGCTACTGAAGATACACAGATTTACGTAAGAAACTTAGAAAGGTACAATAAAGATACCAGTAAAGAAGATTATCAGTTACCGAATTATACATTTGAATCTTTATCCAAAATATTATTGTTTCCCTGCTGTAAAAAGGATATAGGCCTTCTCTCGAACTATCAGAAATTTATAGAGTGTCACAATTGTCATAAGAAGTATGCGATGAAAGATATTGGCGAATATGCAAGGTGGGAATTTCAGAATCTTTTTGGCCAGGAACCTACTTTAATGCAGCTCTACCATTGGTGCGATCAGAAGTTTTCAAAACCTAGACTACATACCTGGTTCTATAAAAAGAAATCTCCCCCTGTTTAGACCATCCAAATTACCCGAATGAAATAATGTAGAAAATAAAAAGAGAAGGCCGTTCGCCTTCTCTTAACCATCACCAAACGTAGTACCCTTAAAACCCATCTCGAATATCGCGAAGTGATTTAAATTCCTCAACCGAATCTGCCTGTAAGAACAAGTTAACCTCACGCTCTCGTCCAATCGTCGACGGTAAACTAGGCTCACCAGCTTCAAGCACAGCAGCAACTTCTTCAACAGCAGCCGCAACTGCCTCATTATCCGGCTCAACAGACTGCGCAAATCGTAAATTCGTCATTGTATACTCATGTCCCGCATACACACGAACCGAATCATCCAGTCCAGCGAAATACTGCATTCCCTCAAAAGCAGCGCCATAGTCGCCAGTAAATACACGTCCGCAACCACCATAAAACAAGGCGTCACCGCAGAACAGCGCATCTCCCATTAAAAAACTAACATGTTCTTCAGTATGCCCAGCTGTCCGAGAAACTGAAACATCAACACCCCAGAGTTCAAAGGTATCCCCGTCCCGCACCACTTCCGTCGCCAACTCGCTTACTTCGGTTGGTCCATAAATTGGCACATCGCCAAACTTTTCCACCACTTCACGCACACCACCAACATGATCATCGTGTTTATGAGTCAGTAAAATAGCATCCAAAGCGATGTCGTTGGCATCCAAGTACGCCGCAACTGGTGTAGCTTCACCAGGGTCCACCACAATTGCGCGTCCGTTATCTACTACCGTCCAAATATAATTGTCATTAAATGCAGGAATTGCGACTATCTTCATTCAAATCACTCCTTTTCTCAAGTATAGGTAAATCTAAGCAATGAATCAACTCATAAGATATGGTACAATTACCAAGACAAAAAGGAGGCTATTATGGCTACAAACACACTTAAAAAAAATGATTATTACGACGGTGTCGTCGTTGATTTAACATCGAAAGGACAAGGGGTTGTCAAAATTGACAATTACCCATTTTTCATCGAAGGCGTTATCCCTGGGGAAACGGTCCACTTTAAAGCAATTAAACTGAATAAAAAGTATGGCTTCGGAAGATTGATAAATATCTCCGAAAAAAGTCCAGAACGCGTTGAAATTACTGACCCTATCGGTCGTCAAATTGGAACGATGACATTACAGCACATGACTTATGATGCGCAATTACAATTCAAACAGAAATTAGTGAAAGATGCGTTTCACAAATTAGGTGGTTTCGAAAACACCGAAGTACGCCCAACGATTGGTATGGAAAATCCATGGGGCTACCGTAATAAAGCACAAATTCCAGTACGTGACGTAAAAGGGCAGTTAGAAACTGGATTTTACCGCCGCGGAACGCATAATTTAATTCCTGTTGAAAACTTTTATATTCAAGATCCAGAAATTGATAAAATTATCGTTACTGTCCGTGATATTATGCGCGAATTTCATGTTCAACCATATGACGAGCAAACGTTAAAAGGCGAGCTTCGTCATATTATTGTTAAACGTGGTCATTATACGGGTCAAGTAATGGTGACACTTGTGCTGAATAAAAAATCATTAAGAAACCAAGAAGCTATTGTGGAAGAAATTGTTAACCAAGTACCTGGATTAGTCAGCTTAGTAGCTAATATCAATACGAAAAATACCAATGTCATTTTAGGTAAAGAAAATAATATTCTTTGGGGACAAGAGTTTTACGAAGACGAGATGATGGGCTTAACTTTACGCATCTCACCTAATTCATTTTACCAAGTAAACACAATCCAAGCGGAGCGCTTATACCAAGAGGCGATTAATGCTGCCGGGTTAACGGGCGAAGAAACGGTGATGGATGCGTATTGTGGAATTGGTTCAATTAGTTTGTCACTAGCCCGTGAAGCGAAACAAGTTTACGCAATGGAGATGGTCCCTGAAGCAATTGAGATGGCTGAGCAAAATGCTGAGTTAAATAACATTTCTAACACTACTTTTGAAGTTGGAAAAGCCGAAGATGTCCTGCCGAAATGGGACGAACAAGGAATCAAATTTGATGTAGCAGTAGTCGATCCACCAAGAAAAGGATTGGACGAAGCATTTATTGAAACACTTGTTAAACAACAAGCCGAACGCATTGTTTATGTTTCGTGTAACCCCGCAACGTGTGCAAGAGATTGCCGCATAATTGCAGATGCCGGATATGAAATTCAATATGTCCAGCCAGTTGATTTATTCTGTCAAACAGTTCATACAGAAGCAGTTGTCCTCTTGACGAAAGTCCAATAATAATCAATAAAAATATACAGTGTCTTTAGTTATAACATTTTGTTGTAACCAAAGACACTCTATTATATTTTCAAGGATAAATATTTTATAATAAAGACATATAATGAAACAATGTCAATATTTATAGGAGGTGTAAAATGGTAACGGCTAAAAAGGAAAAAATGGATCAAATTTTTGATAAGTTCACCCAAAAAAATAGTATAAAAGAAGGCGTTTTATTGATAGAAGACACAAAAGGAACTTACTCGTATCAAAATAGTTATGGAGGAAAAGAATTAGATTCCCCCTTACTCATGGCAAGCATCACGAAATTATTTACTACAACCTGTATTTTAATATTAAAAGAGGAAGGGAAGCTGAAATTAACCGATCCTCTGTCACTCTATTTAGACGATAAAGTGTTAAAAGGCATTCATATTTATAAGAACAAAGATTATTCCCCGCAACTCACAATCGAGCATCTTTTATTTCAAACAAGTGGGCTACCCGACGCATTCGTTGAAGGTAAAGAGAACTTAACTGAACGTGTACTACGAGAAGATTTCGCTTATACACTTGAAGAAAACATAGCAAGTGTTAAACGATTAAAACCACACTTTGAACCTGGCAAGAAAAGGAAAGCGTACTATTCAGATATTAACTTCGATTTACTAGGGCAAATAATTATGAAGAAAACTGACTTAAGTTTAGCTCAAGCTTATCATCAATATATTATTTCGCCTTTAGGTCTAACACATACATATCTTCCAGAAAGTGCAAAAGATAGGGTTCCGTCGATTTATTACAAAAACCAGTTAATCGAGCGTCCCAAATTTATCATTAGCAGCGGAGCAAGTGGAGGAGCAATCACTACAGCGCGCGAACTAATGGTTTTCTTAAAAGGATTTTTTGGTGGAAAATTGTTTGATAACAGTGTATTTAAGCAGCTATCCCATTATAATTCCCTCCAATTGTCTATGACCCCTATAGCTTACGGCGGTGGTTTTATGCAAATTTCTTTAGAAGGAATAACCACTTTATTTAGAGGTAAGGGAGAGTTGCTAGGACACTCTGGAACAACAGGCTCTTTTGCTTTTTATTATCCGAGAGAGGATATGTTCTTTGTCGGCGATTTAAATCAAATGAGCAATCCATCACTCCCCGTTAAGATGGTTATGCAACTTGCGATGGGGATAAAAAGCTAAAACTTTAGCAATGTCTAATGTAATTCTCCAAGATACATATTAGTTATAACAAAATAATCAGCACAAAATTCCAAACGGCATTTCATGGAATTTTGTGCTGATTTTAATTAAAGTATTCAAAAAACAGACCAGTTTCCCGGTCTGTTTTCATTAATTATACCCCATACTTCGCATTTTCGAGTGCTTCAATATCGATTTTCTTCATCTTCAACATTGCTTGAGTAACACGGTTATTTTCTTCTTCGCTACCATCAGCCATTAATTCGTACATTCTAATTGGAACAACTTGCCATGATACTCCGAATTTATCTTGTAACCAACCGCATTGTTCGGCTTCTGGATTAGCAGATAGATGATCCCAATAATAGTCAACTTCAGATTGGGAACCACATAAAATCATTAATGAATAGGCACCGTTGAATGTAAAATCACCACCGACACCGTGGTCCATTAATACCATTTCAATGTCCCCAATGCGTAATTCAGCATAGTTGATTTTCGCTCGTTCATCGGGTGCTTCACTTTCGTTGTATCTAGAAATAGCCTGAATATCAGAACCTTCAAAGATAGAATGGTAAAATTCGAGCGCCTCTTCGGCTTTCCCGCACATCTTATCACTGAATAAAAGGTTAGGGCGTAGCTTGTTGGAATCACTCCGCGACGGATCAACCATTAATTGCCAAGTGAGGCCAAATTTATCTGCGAACCACGCATACCTCTCACTAAAAGGATATGAATCTAATGGCATTAAATCTTGCCCACCTTGTGCGAGTTGTTTATATACTTCATCCACAGCATTTCCATCTGGTAATGAAACCATAATAGAAATAGCAGGGTTAAATTTAAAATGCGGGCCACCATTAATGGCACTGAAATATAAATTTTCCAATCTAAACTCAATAGACAATGCGTCACCAGACGGAGTATCTTCATAAACTGTCTGACTCGTAATTTCAGAATTCTCAAAAACAGTCGTATAAAGATTAACTGCCTCTTCAGCCTCCTGATCAAACCATAAATGTGAAATTAAATGTTGCATAAAATCCCTCCTTGGGAATGTTAAGCTTCTTCTTCCGGCATATCAGCAATTACTTGCCAATTCATACCAAATTTATCTGTAAATTGTGCAAACCCAGAACTATACGACGTTGCTTCAAACGGCATAATCGTCTGTCCACCATCACTCAGTTTATTGTATAAATCTTCAGCTTCTTCTCTCGTTCTGACATCTAAAGTTAATAACACGGCATTTCCTACTTGATAAGGGATACTAGAGTCAAAGTGATCTGAGAAGAAAAGGCTGAAAGATTCAGTCTTCAATTCAGAATGCATGACTTTGTCCTTAATATCTTCAGGAACATTGTTGTCAAATTCTTGCGGCCATTCACCGTAATGAGTCACAAATGCCTTCGCACCGAATACGCCTTCATAAAATTCAATCGCTTCTTTTGCATTACCACCAAACACTAAATATGGAACTAAATCATAAGCCATTGTAAATCCCTCCTATTTTTTGTTACCTTAATTATCCCACACAGCTCCATGCAATACTTCTTCTAAATTGCGCAATATATTATTTTTTAAAAGGATCCGTCAATAACTTGGGTAAATTAATCAAAATTGGAGGATCTTCAGGTAACGGCGGACGTAACTCTAGCGAAAATTCTCGATGGTCATCCTCAGGTAAAACAATCGTCTGTTCCACGCGCCCACGTAAACAGTCGCTTAAATCGAAGAATCGCAACGGATTTCGCGTCTTCTCAATTGCACAAGTTAGCAAATAATACTTACCTCTAGGAATATTTATAAAAGTATGGTGCAAGTTATTTTTAAGTGCAACTCCGATCACAGGACGGTGATTAGGTATGGGCGTATTAAAAAGTCCAACAAAAATAATGGCAGGCTTAAATTCATCAGGATAATGAACCGAGGCGTGAATTTGATAGGTCAATTGATTTTCAGCAGCCAGATTATCCCCGCGGTAGACAGTATTTTGTTCTAAAGTTTGAGCTACACCATATAACCGGTCTACTTCTTTAATGTATTCACGAGGGGAAAGGCCAGTCTTTTCAGTAAAATTCTTGGAAAAAGTTCCCAAGCTCATAAATCCAGCATTTAAACTAGCGTGTGTCACATCGGCTTGTTTTCTAAGTAAGTCTTGTTTTGCTTGTTCAACTTTAAGGGAAGATAAATAATCAGAAGCAGCAAAGCCTGTCGCTTGTTTAAAGGTCCGGCTAAAATAATATTTACTATAGCCAAAGTGATCAGCAATCGCTTCAATAGATTGTTCCTCATGCAGATGGTCTTTCATATAGATCAGAATCTCAGATACTCTCTCTTGCATTGTAATCAACTCCTTGACTCATGAACGCTTTACAATTTAATTATATCAGGCTGTTGACCAATCACCGAATACATTGCCTTGTTAGTATGGATATAAATTTTTAAAAATAGAGGTGTGTCTGTTAAAATTGAGTTATGTGAGAATGATGGAGGGTGGAAAATGGAGAAAAACAAGAGTCAATTAGAAATTTACTGGACTTTAATAAAATCAACCTTTATATTGAGTGCATTTACTATTGGTGGCGGGTATGTCATTGTTCCATTAATGCAAAAGAAATTTGTGGAAGAATTGGAATGGATTGATTCCGAAGAGATGTTGGACCTAGTAGCAATCGGACAATCAATGCCTGGCGCATTGGCAGTGAATACCTCGATTTTGATTGGCTACCGTATCAAGGGCATTCCAGGAGCACTAGTGACATTAATTGGGACTGTGAGCCCACCACTAATAATCATTACTATTATTTCGTATTTCTATATGTCATTTAGAGATAATCCCATTGTTGATGCTTTAATGTTGGGAATGCAAGTGGGGGTAGTTGGCGTTATTTTAAATGTGGTCGTGGATATGGCCAAAGATGTGTTTAAGGGCAAAGATATCGTAAATATTTTGATTTTAATTGCTGCTTTTATTGCTGGATTCATCTTTGACGTAAATGTGATTGCGATTATCTTTATTGCAGGAACACTTGGATTTATCAATAATCGTGTGAGAGGTGAGGGATAATATGATCTTATTGGAATTATTTTGGTCTTTCTTCAAAATCGGTCTCTTCACGATTGGGGGAGGATATGCATCACTCCCTCTTATTGAAAATGAAATTGTCAATGCAAATATGTGGATTACAGTTCAGGAATACACAGACATTGTAACCATCTCTCAAATTACACCTGGTCCAATTGCGATTAACTCAGCAACATTTGTTGGAACGAAAGTAGCCGGATTAGTTGGAGCAATCGTAGCAACGCTTGGTGTGACCCTGCCATCTGTGATTATTGCTTTAATATTAGCGCGCATTTATTACAAATACCGTAATGCTAGTCTGATGCAAGGTGTGTTAGCTGGACTAAGACCTGCAGTGGTAGCTTTAATTGGATCAGCAGGAGCATCATTAATGGTTATGGCGTTATTTCAAACCGGTGGGATTCAAATTGCAGGTTTTCAAATAAACCTGATTGCGATTGTGATGTTGATTGCTGCTTTTGTGGCGCTTCGGAAATATAAAGTGGATTCAATTCTAGTTATCTTTGTGTGTGGGGTTGCGGCAGTGGTGTTATCCTTTGTGGGGGTATTGTAGATTAAAATGAACAAAAAACAGCTCGACCTGGCATGGTTTGAGCTGTTTTTAGATTAATTAAACGTTTTTAACTCGCTTGACGTTCTTTCGAAAAAATATAGAGTGCGCCTAAAATGATAATCACTGTACCTAAAATATAAATTGGAAAACTGACTAGAAAGGCGATTAGGGCCCATTTTATGTCCTGTTTAAAGGGATAAAAACCAACATATTCAACAGAAATATTTTCAAAATAGTTTAAACACAGGTATCGAACCATTAACACGGCGAACGGGAATACAAGTAAAAAGAAAAAGTCTTGAACCGAGAGAATATACCAAATCAAACCAACAATTGCGTTATAAAACCAAAATTCTTGTGGGACTTTCGCTAGATAATCTCTTAATTTTTCCAATTGACTCACCTCTTTCACTATTATAATACTATAAAAAAGTGGAGCGAGCATAGGTCTATGGACTGAAATGAAAGGGATTACACTTTATCTTGCAATGGAAAAAATTTATAATTAAATTAAACAGCAAATTAGGCTTATCACGATTGGAAAGGTAGGAGGTTTATGATGCGAAAATATTGGCGAATAGCTGCTTTAATCAGTTTAATTTTTCTCTTAGTAGGATGTGCATCTAGGGAGCAGAGCGTTCGAACCTATGATGAAGCGGCTGACGAACAATTAAAAGAAAGATATATTGAGCTGGATCAAATGTTCTTTGAACAGTATGATTCGGCGGCCGAGATGATACGTGATCCATTATATGAGGAGTATAGAGGGTTACATCGCCGTTTTGGACCAGGTTCGAGTCATACATTTTATGCTGATGACCTTAAAAATAATCTTTCAGCGACAGTAGATTTGGATAATCAAATTATCAAACGCGAGGGGGTGGAGATCCCTTATAGGGTTGAAGGGAGTGAGGTCATTATTCCAAACAATAATACTGAGCTTCGGGACGAGACATTAATTCGATTTGTGAAACTAGCGGAACAAAAATACGACGATACGGTTGGCCAAAATCGACATACACTGATTACCGGAGGCTGGTTGCCAATACTTATTCTGTTGTCAGGTCTCATTGGTTTTATGAAACCCGAGGGGGTTTGGTATCTTGAAGGCGGCTTTCGTAACAAGGATGCTGAACCTTCACAAAGTGCTATGACTTGGATGAAAGTTCGTTCGTTTATCGCATTTGGACTAGCTGGAATTTTATTTTGGATGTTGTATCGGTCTTTAATATAAGAGCACTTTTAAAAGTAGTGGCACTAAAATATGGAGAAGTTATATGAATGTATAAGAACTCCATTGAAAAAACCGGGAAGTTATATGAATGTATAAAATCGTCACTGAAACATCTGTGAAGTTATACGAATGTATAAAAACTGTAGCTTAAATTGAAAGTTTTTATATAAGGACCTGCTATTCATCTTGAATCCAATAGAAAGTATAAATATTCTGTTTATTAAATACAAAACCGCTATAAATCACAATACAGTATTGTGATTTATAGCGGTTTAATGTTGCATAGACCTGTTCTAGTCCAACAACTAATAATTAAATATCAGAATGCTCACTTATGATAAAACGTACTTCCTCCGGTTCACTATAGAAAGTCCATTGCCCAGATCCAATCCTAACATCCTGGCCTACTACCAGAGATGTTTTAATTTTATCAAAAATTGCTTCATCCGTAATTGCAACGCCTTTAATCGTTGAATTAATCGCTTCAGTATTATTTGCGACTTGTACAATCGTATCAGCAATTTCAAATACAAACGCATCATCTTCAATAGAGATGATGATACCTCCCACAGCAGATTCCTCTTGGATCCAATCAACAAAGGCGGAATTTCTTATGAGTTGGCCTTTGAAAATATTATTGTTTCTCACTTTTGACCACATTCCTTTCTGAAGATTGACCAAATACGGTGGAAATCCATGTATTCGGTCCCACAAATACTATTATACCAGTCTTTTTCAGAAATCCCAAATCCTGATGTTAAAAACAGGAATATGTTACATAATCAATCAATAGAAAATATTAAATTTGACAGGATTTCAAACCTATGCTAATTTAGTTTTAGAAAACAAACAAAGGAAGTGTACAAGTGACAGCATCAATGAGATTACGTTAATAGTGGCAATAAAGAGCAGGTTCAATTTTTAATCAAAATTGGCTTTTTTGTCATGCTTACCAATCTTATGATGCAATATGCTTATCGTTCCTCATCCGACAGGGAGGAGTGTTTTTAAGTACGCTTCAAATAAGACTAGTTATGCAGAACGAAGCTATTTTGACTTTGACCTGTATTTTTTATTGCCCAAAATTTCAGATTTGACAAAGGACAATAAGAGTACGGGAGATGAGAAAATGAATCAATTAGTCAGTGAATTAAAAAATGTAGAGAAGAGTTACTTAAATAAAGATGTCATTAAAATAGAAGATTTAACAATCTATGAAAACCAAAAAATAGGAATTGTCGGAAAGAATGGCGAAGGAAAGACGACGTTACTAAAACTAATAGCAGGAGAAATTTTACCTGAAATTGGAACAGTAAATACATATATCGACTTTAAATATTATGCTCAAATAAAGGATAAAGTCATACCAGATTATACTAAAATTGACGCGGAATATTTATCACGGTTGAATGTTCCAGAATACGATCCAGATAATTTTAGCGGAGGGGAACAGACGAGAATGCGGTTGGCGGAATACTTCTCCACCTATCATTTTGGGCTATTAATGGATGAGCCGACGACACATTTAGACCAGGAAGGCATTCAGTTACTCGTGGATCAATTGAAATATTATTATGGAACACTCGTTGCTGTTAGCCATGACCGCTATTTTCTGGATGAGGTAGTAGATACTATTTGGGAGATTCAAGAAGGAGAAATCTCTGTTTATCCTGGAAATTATTCTAACTATCAAGAACAGAAAGAACTGGAACGCCTTGAACAAGAGAATGCTTATTCACAGTTTGTGAAAGAAAAAAATCGCTTAGAACAGGCTGCTAAGGAAAAACAAGCTCAAGCGAATAAAATGAGTCAAGTAAGTACCAAGCAGCAAAATCGCTCGGTAAAGCCGGACCGATTATCTTCATCTAAACAGAAAGATTCTGTTCAAAAGGCCGTCCATAAATCGGCTAAAGCAATTGAAAAAAGAGCGGAGCAACTTAGAGAAGTTGAACAAGTGCAGGAAGAACGCACTATTCAATTTCCTACACCTAAAACGTTAGAGATACATAATGATTTTCCTATTATGGGTCAAGATATTGCTCTCAAAAGAGGAGACAAACAATTATTTAATAAATTGAGTTTTCAATTCCCGTTAGGAAAACGAATTGGTATCGTTGGACCAAATGGATCTGGTAAATCAACTCTACTTCAGTATATTTTAGATGATGGAGAAGGGGTGACAATATCGAAAAATGTTGTCTTCTCAACGTATCAACAAATGGCATACCAATTAAATAGCGAAAAATCACTCGTAGACTACTTAATGGAGGATACTGAATTCACGGAGCCTTTTGTTCGTAGTGTGTTAAATAATTTAGGATTCAATCAAAACACTGTTTCTAAGAAATCAATCAAAGATTTAAGTGGTGGTGAAGCGACACGACTAGTCATCGCTAAATTATTTACTGATCCAAGTAATGTCCTCATTTTGGACGAACCTACTAATTTTATTGACATTCAAACAATTAAAGCTTTAGAAGAACTCATGAAAAGTTATCCTGGTACAGTCATATTTACATCGCATGATCGTTATTTCATGGCAAATGTGGCAGAACAAATTTGGACGATTGAAAATGGAAAACTGATATTGAGTACCATGAATGTGGAGACAAGTCTAAATTAATAGGTTAAACAAAAAATCTATCATACTCCTCAACAGGAATGTGATAGATTTTATCAGTTAATAGTTAATTTGTTCTAAGGTATCAAAGTCAACCATATCCAATACATCTCCGTATGTATCCACCATTTGCCTTGATTCCTCAGTGTTATCACGTTTTGCTTTTAAATAGATGAAATGCATCATAATACGGTGGAGTGGCTTTAAATTTTTATAATCAATGGTTCCTCTGAGTTGATAAATTTCAGCGTGTTCAGTAAATGAAGCCGGTAATACTAATCGAACACTCTTTTCAGTATATTCTGCGTTTTTGGGGACGCTGGGATCATTGAGGCCAACAGTTACGATGATTAAATGATGTTCAGGCTGGATTAACTTGAGTGTTTTTTTGAGACCATGTACATTCGCGGCATATAAACCACCAAAATAAATAATAGTCTGATAGTCAGATAAATCATATGCTAAGTCAAATGAGGTAACATCCAATGAGTGTCTGCGGGCAAATTCTTCTGCATAACGTTTAGTTGAACCATATCGACTACCAAAAACAACGATTGCGCTCATAGAGATAGCCTCCTCTTATATTATCCTTTTCACATATTATAACATGAATCACTTTTAATTGATAATATTCCTATGGTACTATAAAAACAGCTTAGATATTTGATTTATCAATTTTATCAAATAACCTTTAAGGAGGACAATATGAGAGTTTTACAACAAGCAAACTGTAAGAATGCCCCTAAAAATCAAAAAGTCGCGGATATGGCGTATGCTATTTTGGCTGGAGATGAGTCGTTTGTGAATGAGAAATTTGCAGATGGATTAGCAAGTATCAAGTTACCGCCATTAGACGATGTCGATGAGATTTCTGTTGATATAGCTATTAGTCATGGTAAGTCAGCGAGTTGTTTATGTTCCTATGAATTGGAAGGTCAAACACGTCATATCGTTTTTTATCTTGAATTTACGACACATAAAGCAGAAGCGTATGCATCAATTATTGTGACATATAATTAATAAGTTGAATCAATTGATTTCTACTTCATTAGCATTAAGATAGAGATAGTGACCTTTGAGCCTAACGAGGAGGAATAATATGAAACAAGTATTTGTAATTGGTGCCCATGGTAAAGTGGCGAAACATTTTGCTGATTTTGTGGCAAAGAATGATAACTTATCTGAAAAAGCCATGATTCGTAAATCAGAACAAGCAGACTTTTTCCAAGAACGACAAATTGAACCTGTTTTACTTGATTTAGCTGCAACAGATGAAGATGAATTGGCCAAAGCGATGGAAGGATCAGATGTGGTGATCTTTTCAGCAGGAGCAGGTGGTTCTGGGACAGATAATATATTCACCATTGATTTAGATGGGGCAATTAAAGCAATGATTGCCGCTGAAATGGCTGGCATTAAACGTTTTATCATGGTTTCTACATTTAGAACGGGTCGTGAATGGATGCAACAAGACACGCTCCGTTCATACACCATAGCTAAACATTATGCGGATGAATGGTTAAGAAATCGTACAGAATTAGACTGGACGATTGTTCACCCAGGGGTTTTAATTGATGAACCAGGTACGGGAAAAGTTAAGGTAGGTGGCGTTGGAGAAGTTGCAGATATCGACCTATCACTGACAGACAATGCTTTCGGTGATGTTGATTTACAAGTGCCACGTCAAGATATCGCACACGTTTTGCAAGCAATACTATTTATGGATTCAACGATTGGTAAGGAAATTGAAGTGATTCAAGGCGAGACACCGATCGAAGAGGCGATCCAAACGATTTAAAATTTATGGACTACTATGACAGTTTGAAAGCTGTGAATGGTGGTCTTTTAATTTGGAATCGTTTAATTATCGATTTAGCATCAATTATTTTAAATTCATCTGACAACTTGCTCTGTAATTTGCTATAATTCAAAGTGATTACAATGATATTAACCTTAAAAATTGAGAGGGAGTGTTTGTTTGAAAGAAAAGAAGGGGATGTTCTACGGATGGTGGATTGTTATTGGAGCTGCATTATTACTAGCAGTTGCTGGACCTGCTGCCGTAGCGGTTGCTAACATTTATCAACCATTTGTTACTGAGGCTTTAAATATTTCATCGAGTGCATTTGCATTATCGAATACCATTGTTTTAGGAATTGGTGTTTTTCTAGCACCGATTGTTACGAATTTACTATCTGGTGGCCGTTTTAAATTATGGTATATGGTTGGTATTGTCTTGTATGCACTTGGATTATTTGGGTATAGCCGAATGACAAGTGTGGTTCAACTTTATTTATTTTCAATCTTAACAGGAACAGGATTTATCTTTTCAGCAGTAATACCTGTTTCAATGTTAGTCAATAACTGGTTCGATAAGAAAAAAGGCCTGGCTTTATCCCTTGCATTTTCTGGTTTAGGAATCGGTGGGGTAATCTTCTCGAATTTGATTACTTATTTAATTGAATCATTCGGTTGGCGTCAAGCTTACTTAACGTATGCGATTATCTTGGTTGTTGTGAGTAGTTTGGTGGTTACTTTTATTATTAAAGTGCATCCTTCGGAAAAGAATACTTATGTTGATGGTGTTAAACCAATGTATAGTGAACATGACAATCTAGCTAATAAAGCAGTGTCAGATGAAGCTTACAAAGTATCTGGTCCATTCTCGTCTTTTGTCAGAGATCCATTCTTCATCTTACTCTTAGTCGGAGGACTTTTTGTTGGTTTATCAGGTAATGGTGGGCTTGGACAATTCCCGCCATTTATGACTGGATTACATGGTGCAGCTCGTTCTGCATTAATTGTTTCAATTTATTCAGGTGTTGGGATTGTTGGGAAATTAATTCTTGGAACAATTTCAGATAAATATGGGGTTCGTATTGGAACAATTTTCGGAGCAACATTGAGTGCCTTAACTTACGTAATGGCATTGTTTGCGGATAACTGGTCAATGGCAATTATCATGGCAATCTTCTTTGGTCTAGGGAACGGAATCGGAACAGTTTCAGCACCTCTAGTTACCTCAGATATGGTTTCTAGCGAAAACTATGCAACAGTTTATGGTTACACATCAAGTGCTCTGCAATTAGGAATGACATTTGGTTCACTCTTTGCTGCGTCAGTTGCTAACGCAACAGGGTCATACAATTGGTCATGGATCTTATTAGCAATTATCTCTGGATTGATTGCTGTTTGTTGGTTAGCTGCAGATATACGTGCGAAGAAATTGGCAGCAAAACAACTCGCTGAAAAATCTATTTAATCTATTTTCGATACCGCTGACTGGCAATATTATTTTGCTAGTTAGCGGTATTTTTTTATGACAATTGTCATCACAAATAGTGACAATATCAACTATTATTGGAGGTTAGAATCATGTATTATTTAGTTAACGTATACAATAATAGCCAGCTATAAAGATGTCAAGAAATAATTGATATATTTAGATGAATTGGCTTGAGAACTTTTGGAGGGGGATGTTAATTTAGGGCATCACAAATAAGCTTATAATAAAGCGTAAAAAAATTAT
>JACBXN010000015.1 GCA_015863215.1 Aerococcaceae bacterium DSM 111176 | reverse complement strand
TAATTTTTTTACGCTTTATTATAAGCTTATTTGTGATGCCCTAAATTAACATCCCCCTCCAAAAGTTCTCAAGCCAATTCATCTAAATATATCAATTATTTCTTGACATCTTTATAGCTGGCTATTTCTTTTCTTTAATAATTTTGCCGGTTTCTTTATTCATTAAATAAGCTTTACCGTTATTTTCTTGAATGTAAACCGAGTCTCCTTGTGAAACTGCATATAGCGCATCTTCCGAAAGAATATTTCCTTCTTTATTTAAAATATAAAACCCTTTTTTCTTATAAATATACACAATATCTTCTAACTCAAAGCTCACAAAATGAGAGATTAATTGTGTATCCGGCAAAACTATTTCTTCTAAAAGACTATTAAAGAAAATGAACTCTCCCTGTTTATTTATCATTCCAACATTGGATTCACCTATAAACGAGAAGGTTGAATCTTCCATTTCGAAAGGAACCTGAAATAATTCTCGTGTTTCAAGGTCAATATAACCAAAACCATTATAATCTGAGAACGCTAGGCGATTGTCATCATTAATCCTACTATACTTTTTAATTTGATCTCCTTGAAAATGTGTCTCTCCTTCATTCGTATATACTAAAAACTGTTGATTTTCGTCCTCAATATAACGGGGAAAGATATAGTTGCCATTTGCTGTCGCAGAGAAAGAAGCAGTAAACGGTACTTTTAATAGTACCTCACCTTCAAGGTTATAAACTGCCGTATCTCCCCAATAGCTTGTTGCACTAATTAATGCGCCTTCACTTGTATGGGTTATAGTTGGATAATTTTCAGATTCAATTTCAGCTATTACTTGTCCAGAGCGATCAATTAAACGATAATTATCATCGTATTCAAACTCTTTGGCAATAAAATGTTGATCATCAACTACTACTAAATGGTGATACTTGACTGGTATGATTACCTCTCCTAAATCCGTAATAACGCCGTTTTTTATACTATCCGTTCCATTACTCTGAGATCTATTAAAACTATTTAATATCGTTACATCATTTCCCTCAAATGGAAGAATAACTCCGTCAGTTTCATAAATAATATCCCCGTTTTTATCGATCAAAAAGTATGATTCTACATTACTTGCTGTATGCGTACCATTAGCTGAATTTGTCGTATCATATCCTGATCCAATGCCTAAATCGCCAAATGGATTACTATCCATAGTATTATATCCCTGAGAAATAATGACTCCTTGATGATTTACTAACCAATTTAAATAATTTTGGTCCCTAATAACTGCGATACCATGTTCATTAAAAGGAGAAGTATAAGTTACTGGTCCAGTAAAACCCATTACATCAGCACCAACGTCTTGAACGACGATTTCTAAATCGTCATTTAATATATTTAAACCAAATGCATCTTGATAAGGATAAGCAACTATCTGACTGGATGCTTTAAAGTTAGAACTCAGAAAAGGTAAAGCATCTGATTGCCAAGCCCAGAATCCTCCACCAAGCAGGACAACAAAGGCTACTATGCTTATTATGCCTTTATTTTTCCTGCCTGCTTGTGACTTTGTCCCACTTCTTGAAATTGCTTCAGCCTTTTCAAGTTCAACAGTTGCGCCACAGAAAGGACAAAATTTTGCTTTAACCTCAATTGTTTGATGACAATGATGACATTTCATATTTTTCTCCTCTATTCGTTCAAATAATGTTTTATACGTCCTTTAGTGCAATCACTTATTTCCCTTTGAACAGTTTAAACACGGAACACACCATTAATAATATAATGGTGCCCAAAATCATCTGACTCCCTAAACCTAAATCCGTTGAAAATGATCCATATTCGTTGCCGTAACGAATAAATAAATTTGAATCCATGGCCGCATAGATTAAATACAGCATACTACCACCCATAGTGATACTTATCATAAATTGTACGAAGCCACTAATTTTAGAGGGTAAAAAACTCAGAATAGCGAACACAACAGGCAAGTAGTAAGCAACGATTGTAAAAATAGTTTCTAAGAATTCTGATTGCCCAGAACTATCAAATAATGTTCCGTAGCCCAAGGCTTCAATTACTTCTGCCATAGTAAATGTTGTCTGTTGGTAGGATTTCCACAAAACCGAGGCATTGAAATCAAATAATGAATACTCATTGATTCCTCGGTAATAGATAAACAATGAGAATGCGATCAGAATGAGGTAAATGACGAAATAAAGAGGTGAAGCCTTTTCGGTTGTGCTAGTTAAAGAACGATGGCTTACTTCACTCGATTCAACTTCCTTATTTTTGAGTCGTTGAGTCGCTCTAGCTTGAGATTGCAATCGACGTCTACGACGAAGTGAGCCCGTATCGTTGGCCATTTGAATAGTCAATAGTTTGTCTTGTTCATCTACTACTTGATTAGTCATTGTTAAAGATTCTTTTGTTTGATTAACGCCAAAAGGACTTTGCTGATAAGTTTCTTTAAGGTTTTCTACTTGAGTTTGAGCTTCATTTTTGACCGAATGATAAAACTGTCGCGTCTCTTCGCTGAACTGTTGGGTGTAGCCATCTAATTCATCTAACTTTTCTGGTACTAACATGACTTGATGGACAAACCAAGATTCTATCTTTTGATTCAAGTCGAGTGATTGGTCTGTTCTATAGTTGGCAAACCAATAAGTTAGTATCAGGCTTAAAATTAGCAGTAACCACCCTAGTTGGGGTGAAAATGAAAAAAAAAGTAAATAAAAGCATGCCGAATATAAAGTTTAAATAAAAATTATGTTGCATGAAATTTATTAGTTTTATAATTTTCGTATAGTCGAAAACTGGTGATTTTGTGATATTTTCAGCAGTTTGCAGCGGTTCTAGCTGAATTTCCTTAATCACTTGGTTACAATTAGGACAATTATCTTGAACATCTTTTAATGAAATCCCACATTGTGGACAAAAATTCATACCATCTTCTCCTTCTCCGTATTACAACTGTCGTCTGTTTTATTGCCCAATTAAATTTATTTGTTTTGTCACGAATAGTCTTTAATCGCCATCTACAGGATATTACATTGTTTTATTATAGCACTATTTTACCAATATATCACTTTTCGTTGCATAAATGCACAATATGACGAATTTTATGTCAAATAACGGATTAGCATAATGATTATTACAAACAAAAAAGATGTAAAGTACTTTTTTTGGTACTTTACAGGTCTCTTTACATAATTATTCCTCAGTTCTATTTACTTTCATCCAACCAATATCAGGTAAGTCATACACAGTTTTTCGTTTCTCATAACGCAGTTGTAAACGACGAGTCAAATACTCCCATTCCATTTATATTAAAGTAAAATTGCGATGCAACCGAACTGTTATTCATGATGTCCTAGTCGTTCTGCGGGTAATAAAAGATACAAAGTCTGATTTATGGCATGAAAATAGCGATAGCGCTCTCTTTGTAAAGGAGTGATATGTCCGCGTAAAAACCGCTCAATGAACCCTAAAGCAAATTTAAGTATGCCAAAAGTAAAATCCGTTTAATTAATTAACAATAAAACAAAACGTTTACATCTTTATAGTGGCGCAACTGCACTCCTTGGGGACCAATTGGTTTTTTTGTTACATATTAAAGCAGAGTATACAGGTTAACCCTGTACACTCTGCTTTATTTTTTGATAGGTATTATGGGGATGTTGAGCTTTTCACCCCACAGTCAGAAGGTGTGTATATATTATGAGCCAAATAATAACTATTAAATTGCTTCACTGAACCCCCGATGTTTTAAGAGGAATAAGACACAAGAACATCTAGCAGTTTCCAAATTATCCAACGGTTTTAGAAGGAATTACGACATTCAGTTATAGACTAATTACCTTCTGTCATGGACATACTAAAGCAGAGCTAACAGATTCTCCTGTAACACTCTGCTTTATTTTTTTTGATAACTATCATGGGAAATTGAGTTTTATATTGGGCAGTAAGACAATCTATTGATGTTATGAGGAAAACAATACCTATCAGCTAAACCTCGCGAAACCCCGACAGTTTTAGAAGGGGAAGATACAAGAATATCTAGCAGGTTTCCGATTCCCCGATGTTTTCAGCAGGAAGGACGGCATTCGAGAAACACTTTTATCGAGGAATGTAGATGTAATTATCTATTTATGATAACTATGCCCCGCATTAATCCTAAACGCCCGATAAACTTGCTCCGTCAACACTAAGCGCATCAACTGGTGTGGTAATGTAATGCGTCCAAAGCTCATTAACATATCGGCATTCTTTTTAATCTCATCACTCACACCAAGTGACCCTCCAATAATAAAAGTGACTTTACTATCTCCATAAGTCGCATATTGATTTAACTTTGCTGCTAACTCTTCACTTGAGACAATTTTTCCTTCAATGGCCATAACGATGACTTTACGGTCAGGCGTTAAATGATTCTTGATGCGTTCGCCTTCTTTTTCTAAATGGAGGGCAATTTCATGGTCCGACATATTTTCTGAAGTTGGTTCGTCCGAAACTTCGATGACTTTCACTTTCGCATAAGATTGCAGGCGTTTGAGGTATTCTTGGATACCTTGTTTTAAATATTTTTCTTTTAACTTGCCGACACTAATGATTTCAATATTCATTTTATCCCCTCTTTTCATCTTATATGTTAGCACTATTATTAAAAATTTTGTATGATAAAATAGATAAAATGAAAGGAAGGGATGACATGCGAAACTTTTTGACGACAAGAGTCAAGTCCCCAAAAATATCAACCGCTTTTCAATTTTCGATGAGTTTCGTCATACTCGCTTTAATTGGAAGCTTACTGCTTTGGATGCCCTTCTTTCAACGGGATCCGGGAGCACATTCCTACTTTGACCATTTTCTAACGAGTGTTTCGCTGGTTAGTGTATCGGGAATGGGTGCTTTGCCTATTGGACCGACTTATAATATTTTCGGTCAAATCATTTGTCTCATCCTCATTCAAGTCGGAGGACTTGGGGTGGTGACTTTTATTAACTTTGGTCTTTATACAATGAATCAACGCATTTCTCTAAAAAATCAATATATGTTGCAGGAGGTTTTCTCAAGGGATACCAATGAGAATTTCTCTTCTTTCTTGCTGTCCATTTACCAGTTCTCGATTGTTTCGGAATTGATAGGTAGTGCCATTTTAATGATTGACTTTATTCCGCGCTATGGTTTTTTTGAAGGTATATTCAACTCCTTCTTCCTGGCCGTCTCGGCCTTTAATAACTCTGGTTTCAATAATCTCGGCCCCGGAAGTTTAGAGCCTTTCAACAGCAATCCCCTCGTTCTTTTGACCACTAGCGCACTCGTCATCCTTGGCGGGATTGGGTTTATCGTCTGGTTCGAGGTGAAAGAACGCGTGATGGAATACCTTACCAGTAAACCGCGTAGTCTGAAGCTGGCGACGCAACATTTGAGTGTTCACACGAAGATTGTGTTGAAGACGACGGCGATTCTTCTTGTTTCTGGGACGATGATGATGTTTTTAATCGAGGTGAATAATCCGGAATCGATGATTGATATGAGTGCTGGCGACCAGTTTCTCAATAGTTTTTTCCTGTCGGTGAATAGTCGGACGGCGGGTTATACGTCGATTTTCTATCAAGATTTGCAGCCCATTACGAAGTTTATTTTGATGACTTTAACGATTATCGGTGGTGCCCCGGGTGGAACTGCGGGTGGGATTAAGGTTACATCTGTGGCGATTTTATATCTCGTTATTCGCTCGGAGCTGAATGGTTGGACGGATGTCGTTGTATATAAGCGCACGATTCCTCAGGCCATTGTCCGGAAGGCGATTCTGATTTCGCTTTTCTTTGTGATCATGCTCGCGACGGGCTTCGGCCTCTTGTTGCTGACGCACCCGACCATCCCCGCCCTCGACCTCATGTTCGAGACTGTCAACGCGCTGGGTACATCCGGAATTTCACTGAATACAACCGATTTATTAAATCCTTTTGGGAAGATTATCCTCGTTATCTTAATGCTTGCGGGCCGTGTCGGCCCAATCACATTGGTAATCGGCCTATTGCAGAAAAAAGAACGTAAAGTGAAATATGCCGATGCGCAGATTCACTTAGGTTAGGAGTTTATATATGAAAAACAAAATTGTAGGCGTGCTCGGCCTCGGCATCTTTGGCCAAACGGTCGCCGTTGAACTTGCTCGTTACGGAACCGAAGTTATCGCCATCGACTCAAACGCCGCCAATGTCCAAGAAATTGCAGACAAAGTAACGAATGCGGTTGTCGGCGATTTTACCGATATCGATATTTTATATGAAATCGGCTTGCAAAACTGCGACATCGTCGTCATCGCAACCGGCGCTAACTTGGAGAGTTCGGTTCTGGCAACGATGCACTGCAAAAAAATGAATATTCCAAATATCATCGGGAAAGCTAAAAGCCAAACTTTTGAAGATGTCTTATTCGAACTTGGTATGTCCGCAATTATCGCGCCAGAGCGTGATAGTGGATTCCGCTTGGCATCAAAAATTTTGCGTAATCATATCGACGAGGTATTGCGTTTAGACGACGATACATCTGTGATTGAATTTGACATCCCCGAATCATGGGTTGGCCATGACGTTATCGAACTCGATTTGCGCCGCAAATTCGAAATCAACCTCATCGGCTACCGCGAAGAACGCGGCGAGAACATGGTTTCTTTAGATATCAACGAACCACTACCCGCCGACATCATTCTAGTCGGCATCGCCACCTCCCATGTCTTCGAAAAGCACGACTATCTCAGTTTATTAGATAAATAACACCACACACCCCCAGGCCGCCTCGCGGTTCTGGGGGTGTTGTGTTGAGGAGTCGCTGGAGCGACTCCTTACCTTTTAATTTGTTAATAAAACCTGGTTGGCAGTAACATTTGATACTGGTTTTTACACAAATTTGTTACTAAGACCTAGTAGCAGTAACATTTGATACTGGTTTTTACATAAATTTGTTACTAAGACTTGGTTGCAGTAACATTTGATACTGATTTTCACGTGGATTTGTTACTAGATCTAGCTGGCAGTAACATTTGATACTGATTTTCACGTGGATTTGTTACTAGATCTAGCTGGCAGTAACATTTGATACTGATTTTCACGTAAATTTGTTACTAGATCTAGCTGGCAGTAACATTTGATGCTGATTTTCACGTAAATTTGTTACTAAGACCTAGTTGCAGTAACATTTGATACTGGTTTTTACATAAATTTGTTACTAAAACCTGGTTGCAGTAACATTTGATACTGATTTTTACACAAATTTGTTACTAAGACTTGGTTGCAGTAACATTTGATACTGGTTTTTACATAAATTTGTTACTAAAACCTGGTTGCAGTAACATTTGATACTGATTTTTACACAAATTTGTTACTAAGACCTAGTTGCAGTAACATTTGATACTGATTTTCACGATGACTTGTTACAAAGCATAAGTAAACTAGAATAAAATCAATTTTCTTTTTGATTCTTTTTTAGAACTCTATAAATTCTCATCCTATCAAACATCTCTCCAGTCCAATCGTGTAATTGCGGTAAATTAGGTGTTTGTTTAAATAATATTTTATAATCATCTAATGATTTCTGTAAAATATCGTTAACTGTCACTTTTTTATGACAATGTATGCAAAAAACGGAATGGCAAGATTTAAGTATCCCCGTTATCACCTCATTACATTCAGGACACTTCACTACTTTGCGTAAAGAATCGTAGTTGTATTTAGGAATGAATGGCATGTCTTCGCTAGTGTCATGGTCTTGTTTCATGAGTAGATTATAGATGCGGTGGCTTTCGGCGTCGGGTTCGATGGTCGATGCGGCCAATTTTGATAAATGCGCGTCTATTTCACTGTGAAAAAGCAGATCAAAGGACCAATCTTCCATGCCATATAAAACGAAATCTGGATTGGTGAACATGACGTAGGTTTCGAGTTCTTTTTCGATACCTAATTTCCACATGAGTCGTTTAAATTTCTTTGTTGCCTTTTCAAGTTGTTCTCTTGGATGTTCATATATTTCGCCATTTGGATTCTCTTTGTCACCGCTAAAAAATTGAATTTTGTTACCTCGGTCGACTGCTGGGTTTGAAAACCATTTTACTTCATATAATATAATCTTGTCCCTGGTTATGATAATCGTATCAATTTGACAAACATAGTCGCCTTCTAAGTGAAAGGACAAGCCTTTGATTATTAACCAACCATACTTTTCAAAGTTCTGATCAGCCCAGACTTCACCTTTGTAACCATCTTTTAAGTTGCCATATTTCAGCCATTGTTGTTTGTTGAAATATAGGCGGCCATATAATGCGTCGTAAATTTTTAATGCGTTCGGTTTTTGTCTCATTTTTTTGCTCATTTTTTACACCCCCATATATAAATAAACAAAATATTTGAAAAGTTGAAAAATTTCAGCAAAAAAGTTCAAAAATCGACTAATATCCGACTAAAATCCTATAACAAACTTCGGGAATTCAAATTGAAGGAGTCGCCCCAGCGACTCCTCTCCTCATTTATAGCGGTACATTTAGGCGGCCGCCTAAATGATTCCAACTCATGATGTCGCTTTTAGGCCGACGCCTAAAAGCCTCCACCCAAAAAACAGCTGCGGAATAAAATTAAAACCAATAAAAATCGAAGTTGGAAACTAAGCAGATTGCCAGGTTAGGCATTAGTGGTTTCATAGGAATCCACTCCAATCTGCGTATCAAAAAACTCCAGCCGAATTTGGCTGGAGTTGATACTCAATACTTTTAAAAATTACTCATTCCCCGGTACTAACTGAGATTCTTGTGATTCCTCAGTTGTCTCTGATTCAACCGCGTTAGATAGCACAACGTCCAGCGTCACTTCCTCGCCACCACGAATCACGTGTAACTGAATTGTGTCGCCAACTTGGTGATTGAATAATTCTTGACGTAAAGTCGCAAAGTCAGAAATTTGCGCATCATTGATACCAGTAATTACATCAAATGGCTCCACACCCGCTTCAGCAGCAGCCGATCCACGAACCACTTCCATTACAACTACACCATCAGTAAATTCAGGGTCTAAACCTAAATCAGCCACACGAGAAGATTGGCTAATGCTTGATAGAGGCATTAATGAAACACCTAATGAAGGACGCGTCACTTCACCAGACTCTTCTAATTGTTGCGTAATTTCAACCACATCATTGGCCGGAATCGCAAAGCCCATCCCTTCAATTGATGCAGACGCAAATTTACTTGAATTAATACCGATTAATTGACCTGAACTATTTAATAACGCCCCACCAGAGTTACCCGGGTTGATCGCAGCGTCTGTTTGTAGAAGTGTCATATTCCAGCTATCAGAAACAGCGACGGAACGATTTAATCCCGACACAATCCCTTGAGTAACAGAAGTCGCAAACTCTTCACCGATCGGAGAACCTATCGCGATCGCCATTTGCCCTACTTTCAACTCGTCAGAGTTGGCAAATTCTGCAACAGCAGAAATATTTTCAGCAGGTACCGATAGAACCGCTAAGTCACTTAATTCGTCCGCGCCGACAACTTCAGCTTCCAGGACTTCTTCCGTGCGCAGTTTCACTTCAACTTGGTCCGCACCGTCGATAACGTGATTATTCGTTACGATAAAGGCTGTGTCGCCATCGATTTTATAGACAACCCCTGAACCTGTTCCGGCTAATTGCGGCTCTTGTTCGATTTCGCCAAGGTTAATGCCACCTTCTTGGCCTTCGGCCGAGTAGCCGTAGAATTCTAAAATTGGAGGCAGTTCTTGACCCGAAGTTGGGACTTGATAATTACCAACAGACACGACAGCGTCCTGCGTGTTTTCGACCACGCTGGTAATTGCTTCCTCATAACTCTGTGCCGACGGCTCTTGCGACTTTGCTGGTCTCAGCGCGTCTTGCCCGATATACACAAAGCCTAACACTAAAGCAATCCCTACCAGTAACCCAGCCACAACACCACGCCAATATTTCATATTTGTTGATAATCTCTCTTTCATGAACAACTTCCTTTCGCTTTTTTCTAAACATAGTTTAACAATAATATATGAATCTCTCATGAATATCATAACCAAAATTATGAATTTTTGCAGAGTAACCCCCTCAGCTTTATGAATTATTTTTTTAAAACATGGCATAGACAAAAATGAAAAACCAACTCCGATTTTTTTATGGCGAACTAGCACGATTCGTGTCACTACCAAGGTCTCAATCATAATAAATAGTGAAGGTTTCGTTGATTGCATTACCAACTTTCACTCTAACTAAATAAATAGTGAACGTTGCCCCGATTCCAATACCAACCTTCACTCTATCAGACTAAATAGTGAACGTTACCCCGATTACACTACAAACCTTCACTCTATCAGAATAAATAGTGAACGTTACCATGATTACACTACCAACCTTCACTCTATCAGACTAAATAGTGAACGTTACCCCGATTACACTACAAACCTTCACTCAAACAAAATAAATAGTGAACGCTACCCCGATTCCTGCCAATGTATAGTACTTCTATGACAAAACTAACCTACTGACCCAAAGTCTTGCCACAGAATGCCGACGCCGTGGCAAAATTGAACTCCCAACCCAAAGTCTTGCCACAGAATGCCGGCGCCGTGGCAAAATTGAACTCCCAACCCAAAGTCTTGCCATAGAATGCTGTCGCTGTGGCAAAACTAACCTGCAAACACGAAGTCTTGCCTCAGAATGCCGGCGCCGTGGCAAAAATAACCTGCAAACCCAAAGTCTTGCCACAGAATGCGGCGCCGTGGCAAAATTGAACTGCAACCCAAATTCTTGCCACAGAATGCCGACGCCGTGGCAAAACTAACCTGCAAACACGAAGTCTTGCCTCAGAATGCCGGCGCCGTGGCAAAATTGAACTGCCAACCCAAAGTCTTGCCACAGAATGCTGTCGTCGTGGCAAAATTGAACTGCCGACACGAAGTCTTGCCACAGAATGCCGGCGCCGTGGCAAAATTGAACTGCCAACCCAAAGTCTTGCCACAGAGACACCAACTACTCCATCACAACTCGCCTACACACAACAACAAGCCCCAGTATAGAAGTCAATTTCCCTAGAAATTGACTTCCTCCTTAAAAAGACGCTTTTAGCCCACGCTAAAAGCCACATCCTATTAATGAGGATGGAGTCGCAGCGGCGACTCCTACATCATCCTCCCAAAGAATCTGCATCAATGCGGGTTCAGTTATTTGATTGGATTGCTATCTATTTTGACTGGTCAAAAATTCACACTCACAACAACTCTCCATAAGCCTTCACATACCAATGCTTAACCACTGTTACTAACACAATATAAGCGACCACTGTGATTGCCAGTCCAAGCCAATACAACGATGGTAGGTTCATTAAACCGATCGAAGCGCCTAGACTTGTAAATGGAATCACTGTCCCAACAATAATACCCAACAAGGTCACAGTTAAGAATGCCTTTGAAGGAATACTTTCCACAAAGGGCAGTTTTTCAGTGCGCAAAGCGTATAAGACGAGCGTTTGCGACCAGAGGGACATGACGAACCAGCCGGCGTGGAAGAGGGCTGTGAATAATTCTTGGCCGTCGGCGTTTAAGCCCGCATAGTTGCCGCCTAATTCGCGGGGCAGTAAGACAAAAAATAGTAACGCGAAAGTTGTTATATCGAAAATTGAACTGGTTGGGCCAAACCAGAACATAAATTTCCCGATGCTGTCGGCACGCCATTGTTTTGGTTTTTCCAAGTAGTCCTCGTCCATTTTGTCCCAAGGAATCGCGATACATGAAATGTCATAAATCAAACCGAGAAATAGCAGATGAATCGGGAGCATCGGTAGAAATGGCAGGAAAATACTAGCAATTAAAACGGAGAACATATTACCAAAATTTGAGCTCGTCGTCGCTTTAATATATTTCATAATATTGCCAAAAATTTTGCGCCCTGAAACGATCCCCTGTTCCAACACCATCAAATCTTTTTCTAACAAAATAACATCCGCCGATTCTTTTGCGATATCCACCGCCGTATCCACTGAAATCCCCACATCCGCCGCCCGCATCGCAGGCGCATCATTAATTCCGTCCCCTAAAAAACCAACCACATGACCATTTTCACGCAGTAACCGCGTGATCGTCGCCTTTTGGCTTGGATTCAGCTTCACAAAAATTGAATACTCCTCAATCACACCAGCCAATTCCGCTTCACTCAAAGCTGCCACATCATCACCAGTAAGGTAACGGGACGCATCGAGCCCTATCTGTTCACAAATCGCTTGCGTCACCAGCGCATTATCCCCAGTCAATACTTTCACAGCAACCTGATGCTCTTTCAGCGCCTCTAAAGCAGCTTTTGTCGTCTCTTTCGGCGGATCTAAAAATGCCAAGTAACCAATCAGCACCATTTCCGCCTCATCCTCAACCGAAAACTCGCCCACCAAACTCGGATTCGTCTTCTGCGCCACACCAATCACGCGGAAGCCCTCATTATTCAATCGACGCACATTTTCCAACACACGATTCTTCGCCGCCTCCGTCAGCGGTGACACAACGCCCCCGAAATCGACAAAATCCGACACAGCAAGCATCTCCTCAACCGCGCCCTTCGTGATCATCTGCGCCTTCCCAAACGCATCCTCCACCACCACACTCATCCGGCGACGCGCGAAGTCAAAAGGAATTTCATCCACCTTTTCATATTGGAAAGTATGGGGCTCTAATCTTTGCTGAGACGCTTCGATAATCGCTCGGTCCATTAAATTTTTGAGACCCGTTTGATAGAAACTGTTCAAATAAGCATGACGTAAAACGCGGTCATCTTCCTGACCATCTAAATTCAAATGATACTCCAATACAATTTTATCTTGCGTTAAAGTTCCCGTCTTATCCGTACATAAAACATCCATCGCACCAAAGTTTTGAATCGCATTGATATTTTTAATAATCGTACCTTCTTTGGCCATCGCATTCGAGCCCTTAACCAAATTCGTTGTCACAATCATCGGCAACATTTCCGGCGTCAAACCAACCGCCACTGAAAGTCCAAAGAGTAATGCTTGAAGCCAATCACCCTTAGTCACCCCATTGATCAAAACCACTAAAGGCGCCATAATCAACATAAATTTAATTAATAAATGAGACGTCTTTTCAATTCCCTCTTCAAAACTCGTCTTAGGTGCTTCAACCGTCACTTCCTGCGCCACTTGGCCAAACATCGTATCATTACCCGTTGCGATGACAATCCCTTCAGCACTACCGCTCACCACATTACTTCCCATAAAAGCCAGTGTTTCTAAATTCGTCGGCGTATCCGCTGCTTGATTTACTCGATTGGACATTTTCTCAACCGGATAACTTTCACCGGTTAATGACGCCTGTGATAAAAATAAATCTTTGGCTTGGATAATCCGTAAATCAGCCGGGATCATATCGCCCGCCGCTAATTTAATCAAGTCACCACGCACAATCTCTTCCAATGGAATTTCTTGATAGCGCCCATCACGCTTAACTGCCGCTTCAACTTTAACCATCGCCTGCAATTCCTCAGCCGCATTATCGGCATTAACCGATTGAATTAAACTCATCGTGCCACTGATCAAAACTAACACTACAATTAAAAAGACCGTCACCAAACTTTGATCTTCCGAATTCGCGATTAAATATTCCGTCACAAATGAAATACCAGCAAGCGCCAGTAAAATCAAAGTAAATGGCGTAAAATAAGCTTTTACCACCGTTAACCAAAATGGCGTTTTTTCTGCATAATCAATTTTATTACTACCAAACTCCTGTCTAATTTCTGCCACGCGCTCTTTATTTAATCCTTCAAACGTCACATTAAACTCATCCAACACTTCTTTTATTTTCAAATTCGCAATCCGAACATAGTCCACAGTGCGATTCATTTTCATGTTTTTCAATTTTATTACCTTCTTCCCGGTTCAATTTTCGGGCCTTAGGCAGTCCTATTTTGGTGGTTACAAACAAATAGACAATAATTCATTCGCATCCCTTAGATTCAATTCCCGCCTAAAGCACAACTTCTGCCAACTATCATCCATTTGTTTTTAACCTCCTTTCAATGACCGAGCAACCGCTCCTAAATAATTAAAACAGCATAACACCAACATTAATCTAACTACCTCTTTACCATTTTCTCACCCCTTTCAACCATTAAATATATTTGTAAAACAAAAAATCCCCCACTAAACGTTAGTGAGGGCTCAAAAAAAGTGCACAAAAAAAGACTTGTGTGATTTCTTCGTGGAGCTTTGGCACGTTACAACGTAAAAGATAAACTAACATCTACCTTTAGCTACGTTAAGAAGAGCCTTATATCGACAATTCCTGTTATACCCATTGGTGTCTCTCGACGTTTTTGGGCAGTAGCCTGTGTTTGTAGCGGAGCCTCGCCTAACAAATCAATATTCAGTTTTACAATCACCAAGTATACACCTCTTCCAAAACTTGTCAACCAAATGATTATTTTTTTGAAGATATGGCATAAACATAAATAAAAAACCAACTCCGATCTCTAAAACCGAAGTGACACGATTTCAATCATAATAGATAGTGAACTTTACCCCGATTCCACTACCAACCTTCACTCTAACTAAATAAATAGTGAACGTTATCCAGATTCCTGCCAATGGATAGTACTTCTATGGCAAAACTAACTTGCCGACTCAATATCTTGCCACAGAATGACGTCGCCGTGGCAAAAATAACCTGCCAACACGAAGTCTTGCCACAGAATGACGTCGCCGTGGCAAAAAGGAACTGTCAACACGAAGTCTTGCCACAGAATGACGTCGCCGTGGCAAAAAGGAACTGCCAACATGAAGTCTTGCCACAGAGACACTAAAAAAACATCCTAAATCTCATAACCATCCTCAAATTTCAATGCAGAAGTCAATTTTCCCAGAAATTGACCACCCCTCTTTAAAAGACGCTTTTAGCTTGCGCTAAAAGCCCATTTCATCAATGAGGAAGGAGTCGCGTCCGCGACTCCTAAATCATCCTCCCAGAGAAAATGCATCAATGTGGGTTCAGTTATTTGATTGGATACCTATCTAAACTACTCGCCCATTCCCGTATAGATTTTCAAAGCCTCATGCAAGAACTCCGCAGCACCTGGCGCAACCTTCTCATAATAATCCTTAAAGCGCTCGTCATGCACATACATCAAACTCAAATTGAAATGCTTTTCGGAACTATAATGTCCTTTGGGCCAAGCAATAGTTAACCACTCCTGATGCAGCGCACAAACCTCTTGCGCCAATGCGCCCTTGGGATTCCCCTCAGCCGTCGCAACCGCTAGTTTCCCATTCAACGTTTCTCCTAACGCTTGAAATTCCTGGAACTGGCTTTCAGTCATATTGCCGAACTTTTCATTCGACTGGTTAATTGTCTTTTCACCATACTTTTCCCGAATTTCCGCGCCGTATTTCGCCTCATTCTCGTCAATCATCTCTTTTTTAAACGCCTCAAATTTTTCTTGATCCGTCATCATTTTCTCTCCTTTTAGCGCCTGAAGCGAGTCGCTGACCGTATCTATCAACGCCTCCAAACGCGCTTTTTTCCTCGAAAGCTGAAGTAAATGCTCCTCCAAAGCCGACGCCACATCAAAATCTGCCGCGTAGATAATCTGCTTAATCTCATCCAAACTCAAATCCATCTCACGGTAAAACAGAATCTGCTGCAACAAATCAACCTCCCGAGCCCCATAAATCCGGTAGCCACTCGAATTCACTCGCTTCGGCTTCAACAACCCAATCTCATCATAATACCGCAACGTCCGCGCACTCACGCCCGACAACCGCGCCAATTTACTCACGGAATACTCCATTTCCTCACCTCCTGATATCATCATAAACCTTCACGCAACGTCAAGGTCAACCCCTTTTTTTAACAGTATTCAAAAAAGAACCGCCAAAGCGGTTCCCATTGTACAGCAGTCAGAATCTCTATTCTGCCATCAATCGCTGTAACATATAGACCAACTCACGTTGGTTCATTGTCTCTAGCGTTTCTACCGCCGGAATATCATAATCAGTCGGCGTTAAAGTCATCTCAAGCGTCACATTCGCCGCATTCAACTTCGATGTCCGAGCGCCAAAGACATTAATATTAATGCGCTCGGCGATCCCTGTTAATTCAACGTGATAATAATCCTCGCTCGGCTTTAATTCCCACTGCGCTTTGGTTAACTTCTCCGTCACATCACGCGAACGAATCGTAAATTGATGATTCAAATCAGCCGGCTCATTTTCGCTTGGTGCCTCACCTTCCATTGGTAAATCGGGTTCTCGCAACCCCGCAATGATTTGTTGAATATTTGAAATTGTCCCAACATCAATCAACACACCTCGACTCGGACGGTTATACGAGAAATTATGACCAATATCAACCGCAAAGGTTTGTTCCTCAATCAATTCTCTCAATTTCAAATCAATTAAATAGTCTAACTCAAAACTACCTGCTTCTTGGAATAAACCAACCGGAATTTCCAGCCGTTCCATCGAAGCCTCATAAACGCCATCTTCATACGAAATGAATTCAGTCGCAATTTCATCAATTTGGTTTGGATCAGGTAACATCAAAAATGACTTCAATGTATTCACCGGCTCATTGTGCTGCGCTAACTGAGCAGACTCTATTGGTGTCACCGTTTCTTCATTCGACTCTAAAAATTCAATTGTCTCAGGTGTAACTAATGGGATATCTGATAAGCCTAAATGATTCAACCATTCAATCTGATTCGTATACACTAAATAGAAATGTTCATATGCATACAAATGGAAGGGATAGGTTTCAATGACAGGTTCTTCATCACTACCCAAATTATCATAGAAATCGACTTGTAATTCGATATCACCCGTCTCCTGATTCCCATAAACAATCCCTGAATAAACAGGTATACCTGTATCGGTATAGACCATTTCAAAATCCAATTGAAAATTTTCTAATTCTGTAATTTTATCAAATCCCAAAGTCATCGCTTGATGATAAGATTGCTCCTCCACCACTTCTTGACTGGATATTTGAACAGGCATCACTGCAGTCAAAATCAACAGTATGCTAACAACTAACTTACGCATTGAAATCACCCTTTAACACGTACTTCTCTATAAACTGTCTTGCCGAAATGCCACCTTGTTGCGCAATTAAACGCGCATTATTATTACCTAATTGAGTCGATGAAATGATATTTCCAAGCATAACAATTGGCTGTATTTTCCCTTGTCTTGAAATTAATTCTGCCGCCGGCCATGAAACAAGCGGACCACGCCCCGAATCATGTGGTAGGATCATGTCTCGTTTAATTAAACTCTTTAATAAATGCGACTGTTTCGCTGCTTCAACGATATCTTCTTCAAATCCTGTCGCATTGATTAAAATATCTGCAGACTCTAAATAACTTTCTTCGCCATAAATATCAAACTGACCATCTTGATTTACTTTAATTTCAGACAAACCATCCACAATGCGTAATTTATTTTCTTCGATTAAATTCAAAATACGTCCCATCGTCAAATGCGGTACACTCGCACGCATATGCGTTAAATAGGGATAATAATCCTTCAAGAAACGCTGCTGATCTGTTAAATTCATCGCTTGGAAAATATGTGGCAGAATCAAAATCGCCCGAACAAAATAACGCTGTACAATCGCTAAATCTTGCGGTTTATTATAGTAAGCACGCATATTATCCGTTAAACGACTATGCCCCCACTGTGACACAACATCCTGCCAGTTAACACCGTATTCAGCAAAATCAGCTCGAACTGTTTCTAAAACGGTTTCAAGTTTCACTCGCCCTGAATCAGCATGGCAATTCTCTTCCAACCATTCAAAGGTCAAACTCGTTTCAACATCCGTCTCACAAGGCACACCCGTTGCAGTAAATAACGTATCACGCACATAGAAAGTCACCGGCGAATCTAATTCAACATGTTCCATTAAATAGCGCATCGCATCAAGCCCTGATGCACCACTACCAATAATTCCAACACGGTCCCAAGGCGCAAACTCAGGCATCTTCTCACTCATCGGATACGGATTGTGAATATAATTGCCCAGCCCTTTTAAATTATAACTATTACGGTAAGGCGTCTGACCAATCGCTAAAAACAGGAAATCATAATCCGTGTCCAGCCAACCATCCGAAAAAGTCGCCACATTCACGCTATTATCCGCATTAACACGCACATCCGTCACCTCAGCCGTCACTTTAGAAACCGCTGAATGTTCATAACTCGGCGCAAAATGATCCTCCAAATATTTACCATAAACCTGACGGTAAACTAAATTCTCATCACTTTTAGCACGATTATTATATTCCTCAACCCACTCATCAAATTCCCGCGGATTATCCGGATCTAAACTCAAATCTTTCGAAGCCGAATTCATAAGCAACGCAATATCATCTTCAATATAAGGAATCCCCGTTGCAAAATTTCCTTTACTATCATAAATATCTATCTGGAAATCAACTGACTCCATCTCAGGAGCATTTAAAATTGTTTGTAATACCGACGAACCACTGATCCCCGCACCAACAATTGCGATTCTCATCAATAGCCCCCTCCTTTATTTTCGCTTAACACGCATATTATATCAGAATTGCGCAAAGCATAACATGAGATACATCAATTCAACGCACAATTTTAATAAAATACTTTTCCCAAAAAAGGCTTTCAATCCCCCACAAAACTATGGTATAATGATTCTTGCATTCATTCACGCGGACATGGCGGAACGGCAGACGCGCCATCTTGAGGGGGTGGTGCCCGAACGGGTGTGTGGGTTCAAATCCCATTGTCCGCATCAACTCCAAGCATCTCAGAATTTCTCTGAGGTGCTTTTTCTTTTGCGTAAAGTATGGCATTCGCCGTGGGTAAAGCTCCGATTTTAGTTGGGATAAAGGTCAAGTATAGGTTTTAGATCACGATGAGACAAATGGTCAGTACCCCATTGCAGATTTCCTACCATGAACCAACATGCTAAACACACCATTGCAGATTTCCTACCATGAACCAATCTGATCAACACACCATTGCAAATTTTCTACCATGAACCAGCCTACTCAACACACCATTGCAGATTTCATACCATGAACCAATCTGATCAACACACCATTGCAGATTTCCTACCATGAACTAGTCTAATTGGAGACTAGGTTTAGAACTCAATGAGACTACTTGGTCAATCAAATTTAAAAAGATGCATTTTTTTGCATCCCCTGCAGTCTCTATGGAATAAAACAGAAAGAGTCGCCAAAGCGACTCCACCACATTAATAAAGCAGTCAATTTCCTCAGAAATTGCCCCCTCATCTCCCCCACAAATAACACTACAAACCAAAAGCTCCCCACCAACTCCAATCCACAACTCACATTTCCAAGATTAGATGAATTAACATTCACTCACCAAGATATTTAATGTAACCAGCATTTCTACGAACATTGGAACCCTTTGGTTTTAATATTTGCGAAAGAAAGACGACATTTTTCCCGTAGGAAAAGGAGTTTTGCCACAGCTACTAAGGCTGTTGGCACTTTAGTGCCTTACAGACTTGTATGCGTAATAAATTTACATCCATAATTAACAACAAATTAATATAACTATAGATTATAAACCAATAACCAGACGAGCTTAGCAGACCTTTTGCGAAGCAATTAGGTATGCTCTAGCCAAAACAGGTCGCAATAGCGAAGCTAGATCTGCAGGGAATAACAATCCAAATTAATTAGAATTTTTGCTAATTAATTAAACTGCAGATATTCCCGCATGTAAGCTTGTAAAGTCGCTAAAGCAACAACAAGCTCAGCAGCTATGAAGACCGGTCCCTACAGGAAAAATGACGTCTTTCTGTAGCAAATATCTACCAACCAGAATGCCCTTGCCTCGTAGATATGCGTACACAAAAATACTCCCACCATCCCGGCAGGAGCACAAATTTTATTTATCTAACTGACTTTCAAAGTAAGCCCTCGTCTGACCCAACACCGTCGCTGTCATCTGGCACACAACTTTACCATCCTGATTATACGCCGACGACAACACCCTAAACCGTCCCTGTCCAGGACGATATTTTGACATAATAATCTCCGTCACTTCATAATCAAAGCTCAACACATCCCCAGGATAAACAATCGCAGGCCACGTTACACTCGCATCCGCACCCACAAAATCAAATCCAAAAGGATGGTCCGTGATTGCACGACGAAACATCACCATATTCGTAAACCAACCGCTCGCCGCTAATCCTTTAAAGAAAGAATCCCCAGCTATTTCTTCATTAATATGAAAATGTTGTGGATCATATTTTTCCGCAAACTCAATCATCTCATCTTTTTTCATTTCATACTTATCGTTGGCATAATATTTAAAACCAACGTCAATATCATCTAAGAACAGTTTGTCTTCCATATAACACCTACTAATTTTGCGTATTGATCACAGTTCGACCGATATGTTTACCAGCTTTAACCTCTTCAGCTACTTCGCCGAATTCAGACAATCCTCTTTCATCAAAGTGCAATTTATCCAGTACATTCCACTCATTCGCAATTTTATCCCATAAAATTTCACGGTCTGCCATTGGAATTTCAACCGAATTAATCCCCAATAAATTAACACCACGTAAAATGAAAGGTAACACCGTTGTCTGAAGTTTCATCCCACCTGCATTACCACTGATTGCGACACTTCCGTACTCGTCCACTTTCGTTAAGATATCAGCCGTTAAGTCACCACCAACGGTATCCACAACGAATTTATATTCACGTTTATTCAGTGGACGCTTGCCTAATTCTAAATCACTCACATCCCAAACGTCAGATGCACCAAACTCGCGCGCTTTCTCTTCTTGATAGTCTTTACGAATTGTTGCGGTGATATTTTTGTAGCCTAAGTGTCGTAAAATTTGAATTGCCACACTACCAACACCGCCCGTTGCTCCTGTAACTAAAATCGCAGGTTGACCTTCAACTTTCATGCCATTTTTTTCCAAAGCATCAATTGACAAAGCTGCCGTGAAACCAGCTGTACCGTAGACCATCGCATCTTTCGTCGACAGCCCCTCGGGCAATTTCACAACCCACTCATGCGGGACCTTCGCGTACTGCGATAGTCCACCCTCGTGAACCGTGCCCAAGCCGTAGCCTGTAATTAGCACTTTATCGCCCGCTTCAAATTTATCCGACTCTGAACGGACGATTTCCCCCGCCAGGTCGATCCCTGGGATCATAGGATAATGGCGCACCACGCCACCCTTTTTTTGTAAAGCAAGCATATCTTTATAGTTAATTGATGAATATTCAATTTTGATCAGGGTATCGCCGTCACCCAGATTTTCAACCGTATTCGTCTCCAGCTGATGCGTCACCTCACCATCAGTTTCACGAACAACATAACTCTTAAACTCTTCCACAAAATCACTCCTTAAATTCAATTTTCTGTTGAAACAATAATATATAAATATTCACTTTAAATTTTAAATTATGGATATGTAAGCAATCCTATAATATTGAATGTAACCAGATATATCGAATAGATATACTTCTAACATGAGAATTTGCGTAATACAGCTATTATTTTCCCGTGGGAAAAAGGGATTTTGGCGTAGCGCAACGTAGAGTACGTTAGCGTGAAACGCTTATGTACTCTCTAGCCAAAATAGTCCGGAATAGCGAAGCTAAATCTGCAATAAATCAAGATCTAAATTTATCTGAATTATCATAAAATTGTTTAATTGCAGTTATTCCCGCATGTAAGCTTGTAAAGTTGCTAAAGCAACAACAAGCTCAGCAGCTATGAAGGCGTCCCCCACGGAGAAAATGATGAGCTGTATGCAGCAAATTCCTTTGCCGACCGAAATACCTCTTTACCCACATTCTATCATTAAAAAAGAGGCTGGAACAAACGTTACAACCCCCGTTGGTATTATAAATTAACAAACAAACCCTTAAATATAGTTCATTTCTTTGGCTTTCTCAGTCAACTCATCACGGAAATCCGGATGCGCAATCGCAATCAACGCCTTAACACGCTCGCGAATTGTTTTATTTTTCAACTCAGCCACACCATACTCAGTTACAACCATATCAATATCATTTTTGTTTGTTGTAACAACCGCACCTTCATCTAAAACCGGCACAATTGTCGAAATCGTCCCTTTCTTAGCTGTCGATTTCAACGCGATAAATCCGCGCCCACCTTCAGATAACGTCACACCTTTAGCGAAATCTGCTTGCCCACCAGTAGACGAGAAGTATCTTGACCCTACTTTTTCAGAGTTAGCTTGACCAATTAAGTCTACTTGGACAGCTGAATTAATTGAAACAAAATTGTCGTTTTCAGCGATATACTTAATACCATTTGAAATATCAGACGGAACCATCATAATGTCAGTGTTATTATTCATGAAATCATACATTTTGCGTGGTCCATATGCAAATGTTGCAATCGATTTTCCTACAAAGTTTTGTTTATTTTCATTAGTTAATGTACCTTCTTCAGTTAAATACTGTGCTTTAGAGGTATACATTTCAGAATGTAAGCCTAAACCTTTGTTATTAACTAACTCATTCATCACCGCATTTGGCATTCCACCAATACCCACTTGAATGGTATCGTTATCGTTAACATATTCAGCGATATATTTACCGATTTTGATATCTTCTTCTGTTAATTCAGTTTCAGGTAATTCTGGTAAATCAGCATTTGATTCGAAAATCGCATCAACTTGGCTAATATGAATTTCGTTCATAATACCAAATGTACGTGGCATTTTATCCGAAACTTCTAAGATAATTTTCTTAGCATGTTGAATTTGTGGTCCCACATATGAAGTACCTACACCAAGAGAGAAATTACCTTCTTCATCCATTGGTGACACCATCGCAATAATAACTGGCTCTGGTTCACGGTCATGTAAAATATTTGGAATTTGCGAGAAGTTACATGGGATTAATTCTGTTTTACCACTGTTAAATGGTTTACGGTCAACCCCTGATAAGAAGAATGATAATTGTTGTAACTTTTCAGGCTCAATATCAATCACCGGATTCATCGTTAACATTGTGTATAAACGGTTATTGTCAAATTTATCATATTCCATTAACGCTTTATGTAATGTCGACGGCTCACCCGCTCCTAATGGATACACTAAACCTTCACCTGGTTCAATAATCGAAACTGCTTCCTCCGCCGTTTGTACTAACTTTTGTTGATATAATTCTTTATAATCTACTGACATTTTAGTCCTCCATATTTATCTACTTATTTTTTTCTTTAAAAGTATTTATTGCCACATTTGAGAAATAATTTTAATTTGTGATTTTGATGAACCTGCGAAGTTCAATAACATTTGAGCATCGCGGTAATATCTTGAAAAGTCTGCTTGATTTTGAGCACCTGACCCTGTTGATAATCGAAGGAACGTTTCCGCCATCATCAAAGCTAGTTCATTTGATTTATATTTAATATGCGCCACATTCACTTCATCATCGAGATTTTCAATCGCGACTCTTTGTAGCGTTGTATTCAGCGCTGTCAAATCAATATGTAATTTAGATAATTCCTCTTGAACGCCAAAATTGGCAATTAGTGGTTTTCCTAAATTACGATCCTTTTTCAAATAAGAAACGCCTAAATCCATCAAACCTTTAGACATACCTAATGCGATAAAAGAAACAGCTTTTTTCAGTTTCTTACGTGTCAGCTTCAACATCTCTAATCCAGGTAGGTCACCACTTAGATAATTATCCAGTGGAACCACAATATTTTGGAATTCTACCGGGAATACAGGGAATGCTTTGCGACCATCCATATCCAGTCGTTCTTTCACAATCAATCCTGGTGTATCTCGGTCAACGATAAAGAATCCTAATTGTTGATTCTCCATTTTTGAAACGACAATAAAGAAATCTGCATTATCCGCATTTGAGACCATATTTTTCGTCCCAGTAATACGGTATTTCCCGCCCAATTCTTTGGCCGTTGTCGACATACGACTTAAACTATAAGCCGTTTGGTTTTCAAACGAAGCAAATGCTCCCGTTATTTCACCATTTAATAATGGTTCCAAATATCTCTTTTGGATATCTTCGTTCGCAAATTCAAGCAATGGAAAGATAACAAACGCCGTTTGTACAGCGACGAGTGCAGCGAGAGAAGGGAATTCTCTAGCAATACGATTCAACGCGCCATAATATTCAATGCGGTCATTGATATTATATTTACCGCCGATGTATAGTGAATATAACCGGCTTTTCCCAATTTCATCCATTAATTCTTTGGGATAAATGCTTTCTTCATCATATAATTTAGCCGCTTCGCTAAATACATTATGCGGTTGTCCTTCAATCCATTTTATGAGATCGGATTGGTCCAATATATCATTGATATATGCGTCATATGTTTTATTCATCATTTCTAAATCACTTCTATCGTTAAAAATTTATCGCCTTTACTTTCAAATTTGTCTTGCACCAGTGGATATCAGTAGTGCTTTGTCCTTTAATTCCCTTTTTAAAACCAAGTCTGGCAGCGCTTTCAAGGTAATTTAAGTATATAATTAACCACCGCCGGCAACAAGAGCGATGGTTCGGTTTCTAATAATTGATAATTAGTGCACCTATAACTTCTAATTATAGGTTGTGGGTGATTGGCTATCAATGCGTCTAAAGTTTATTTTTTTGGGGTATAGTAGTGTGACTCGCATATCTTCGAGGAAGTGCATATTCAATATTAGTATAGAAATTTGCTGCATACAGCCTTAATTTATCTCCGTGGGGGGCGCCTTCATAGCTGCTGAGCTTGTTGTTGCTTTAGCAACTTTACAAGCTTACATGCGGAAATATCTGCAGTTTAATTAATTAGCAATAATTCAGATTAATTTAGATCTTGATTTATTGCAGATTTAGCTTTGCTATTCCGGACTATTTTGGCTAGAGTATTTCTAAGTGCTTCGCACAAGAAATACTAAGCTGCGCCAAAATCCCATTTTCCCACGGGAAAATTATGGCTGTATTTCGCAAATTACCAAGTAAGTAGACTTTCACTCAAAAATGCTTTGTTCCGTTCAAAATTATTGGCTTGTTATTAGATCCTTAACTTAATATTAAAAGTTAGTAGATGTCTGTTGGCGTGAGTGGGTAATGGGTTAGTGAACTAATAGTATTCTTGTTAGTAACTAAAAAAGGAAGAAGTCGTTGGGCGACTTCTTTCTTAGATATGGTTGCTTTAGGCTGGGCCTAAAGCTTTTATTAATTCCCATAGTTTGTTTTTTGTTTGGGATTGCCTGTTATGATCGTAGTTAGTTTTATTTCTATAGTGCTATACTTTTCAAGTTTAATCGTTGGGCTTGTAGAAATTTTCTAGGATGTTCTTGTGAATTTCTGTTTCGATGGGTGAATATTTCTTTTTAATTGGGCGGCAGAGGTCAAAGTTGAATGGAATTTCGTCGTAAAATTGCTTGGTTGTCACCTTGGTTTTGTCAATGCGTTCTTCAATTGGGCGCGGGAGAATCGTTATGATATCAGTCCCCTCGAGCATTTCGATGAGGTAATCCCAAGCGGACGCGGTGATGCGGATGTGATTTTGAAGTCCGACTTGCTTTAATTTGGCGTTGACCAATTCATGTGTGTAGTAATTTTCGTTAAAAGTGGCAAGTGTGTAGCCGATTAAATCGGTCCATTCCAATTTTTCATAGTTTGCTAAGGGATGGTCCTTGGCTATATATGCGACGTATTCGTCGAGCTGGATGATATGTTGTTCATATTCATTTGGGTCCAATTCGGTTGGTTCAATTAATATGGCCAAGTCTAAATGGTCGGCAGCCAATTGGTCTTTTAAATCTCTCGATCCTGCTTCCACCAACTTTAAATTTAAGTTTGGGTTGTTTATCACCATCTCTGGAAATAATTCTGAGAAGTAGACGCTCAAAATAAGCGATGGTAATCCTAATCGGATGACCCCTTTTTGTTTGAGGGATTCTTGTTCTACGGCTATTTCCATGTCTTCATATTGGCTAATAATATCGGATGCATAGTTATGTATTTTCCGCCCGGCATCAGTTAATCCGACAAAGCGTCCTTTTTCACGGACGAATAATTCGATCCCGTTTTGTTCTTCATATTGGTTAATAAATTGACTCAATGCCGGTTGTGAAATATGTAAACGGCGTGATGTCAAAGATAAGTTGTAATCGTTTTCAACGATGTTTAAAAGATAGTACATTTGGGCTAATTCCATTTTACCCCTCCATTTCTTTTCATGATTAAAGTATAACATAAACTTATGGATGTGAAAAAGCACACCGATTATGGTGTGCTGTCTTTTTAAAGTTCTTCGGGCAATGGTATTTCCACATTCTCCTGTTGTTTCGTATAATAAAATACGTCGTCTTCTTCATACCAATCAATGAATCCTTGGTGATATAAATAATCCAAATGGGCGAGTGTTTCACCGGCAGCAAACCATTTTTGTCCCTTTGGAAATTCGTTCCAATTGTCTGCTTTAATGCGCCATGATATTCCAGCTGACACTTCTCGCGTAGTATACGGACGCCCTGCTTGCATCATATCAACAATTTCTTGAAGTCGTTCTTGATGGTGAGTTATAATTTCATCGATTCGGTCATTGGGGCGTTCAATAACACGGCGGTGCGTTGGCAGAATCGTCGATAAATCTAACTGTTTTATTTTGTACAGCGTCGTTATATAAGACCTTAAAATATTAGGATAATTCGCACCCCAATAAGTAATATTCGGAGTCATCGGATCCAATACTGTGTCGCCGCCTAATAACACCTTGTGATTCGGCTCGTAAAATCCGATATGTCCTGGTGTATGACCAATTAAATCCATTACTTCAAAGGAATACTGCCCCACTTCAAAGGTATCTCCGGGTTGGAGCGTGATAAATTTAATCGGTTTACACAAACGGAATTGATAACCTGGGTTATCTTCTAATGTGATTTCACCGGGCTCCATACCAAAATGGTCCTTCATCTGCATCATCATATCCCAGTAAGTGCCTTCAGCCATCGCATTGGTTAAATTCCCATCCACCTCACCGGCGTAAATATTACAACCCGCTTCATCAAAAATGGGAGCCAATCCAGTGTGATCCGAATGCAGATGCGTCAATACTAATTCCACATCAGAAATCTTCACACCAAAATCATCCAATACGCTCAACAACTCGTCACGGCATTCCGTCATGTTGTAGGCCGTATCAAATAACACAAATCGTTGCTTCGTCCTAAATGCGTATAAATTTATTTCACGCAGGGGACTATTCGGCAACGTAATTCCAAATCTATAAATATTAGGCAAAATCTCTTTCATCAACAGTATCCTTTCAAATTTTATAGAAACTAAATCAGTAGCAATCAAGTTGTCACATTCTTACAAAAGCATTCCACGGAAATGCTCTGTGAAGTTTGAGTAACAACTTATAGAAATCAGAGAGTTGTTACCCGATTCATATGCTTTTGAGTAACAACTTATAAAATTCAAATAGTTGTTACCTACTCACATTGTTCTATGGAACACACCACAAACACATTCGATCCGCACCTTATTTTTTAAAAAACGAGAGTCCGTGAGTACTGTCGTACCAACGGACCCACCGGTTAATTCAATATACGAAACGGATTAAGCTTTCTTGTACATTCTCAAATAGAGTAATTGTAACGCAATACCGATGATTGCCATAACGATAACAATTACGAATGCGGTATTGTATGAACCGGTTGCGTCTAGGATCATTGATCCGATTGTTGGACCGAATACTGCGGCAACGCCGTATGCTGTAAACATCCAACCATAGTTGGTACCTGCGTTTTTGATGCCCCAGTTTTCAGCGGTGATACCTGGAAATGACCCGAGGAATCCACCAAATGATAAACCAACCATCATTAATCCAGCTGTACCAGCAACCGCGCCCATTGTTCCACTACTCATGGCAAGGAATAATCCTACGGCCACAACCACGAACATGGCGATGACTGTTGGGTAGCGTCCAATTCTATCTGAAACTGAACCCCAAATAATTCGGCCGAGCGTGTTGGCAATGGATACTAACATAACGACAGTAACAGGATTTCCTAAATTATAAGTCGTCGCAATCGATGCTCCGGATGAAATGATCATCATACCACCAGTTGCTCCTAATGTGTAAACAGCCCACAGAATCCAAAACTTAGTTTCTTTTAGCATTTCTTTAAAGTTCTTACCGTCAGCTTCTGCAGTTGATACTCCAGGGTTCGTTTCTGCTTCAGGTGCTTTTTCCATAAAGTATGATGCTCCACCGATAACAAAGATTAAAATGACACCTAGAATTTTGAAGACTGTGTAAATGCTCATCGACTCTAACATCGCTGTTACAACGGGTGCGAAGATGATTGGTCCTAAACCAAATCCAGCTGCAGTTAAACCACCCGCTAATCCTTTTTTATCCGGGAACCATTTAGCCGCAACTGAAGTTGCCGCACCATACGCTGCTCCAATACCTAGTCCTAAAATGAGTCCATAAGTGATATATAACATTGGAATTGAACTCACAAATCCAGTTAGGAACATCCCGACACCGAATAAAATACCACCTAAGAATACATAACGTTTTGGACCTTGTTCGTCAACTTTCGGTCCGAAAATAATCATGCCAATTGGCACCATCGCAAATGAAATGGAATAAGCGATATTCGTTTGTGTTTGAACCCATTCAGGGTTTGCTTCGAGTAATGCTGCTTGGAACACTGACCAAGCATAGCCAGCCCCTAAACTTAGGTTTGTGACTACGGCGGCGAGTAATATTATCCAACGATTTACTGATTTTTTCATATCGTAACCTCACAATTTTTTAGTATAAATTCAGTTTAAATTCATTTGCAACCGTTTACAAATATGTGTTTATAATTGCTCCTATAACCACGCGTTATAGTTTTGTCTACTTTTTTGTTAAAAAAACAGGGTGACCAAATAGCCACCCTATTTACCCAGAAGATTAACGTATTGTGTTTTGAGTTTTGTGTATTGTGTCAGATTAAACGAAAGCACCGATCCCTGTGATTTCGCGTCCAACAAGTAGTGAGTTGATTTCGTGTGTTCCTTCATATGTATAAATTGCTTCTGCATCGGCGAAGAAACGCGCAACGTCTGTTGCTAATGTAATACCGTTACCACCACATACTTCACGCGCTAATGCGACTGTTTCACGCATGCGTAATGAGTTATGCATTTTAGCAAGCGATGAGTTTAACATATCTTGTGTACCAGTTTCTTGAATTTCAGCAACGCGTACTGAGTAACCAATTGATGCAACCACGTTTGCTTGCATTCTTGCTAATTTCTCTTGAACTAATTGGAATCCAGCTAATTTACGGTTGAATTGCTCACGTTCTGTTGTTAATTTAAGTGCGGCATTAAATGCACCTGCTGCTGTACCCATTGCGATATGTGCAACGTCTGTACGTGTATGTGTGAAGATTTCTGCTACTTTACCGTAACCATGGATATTTGGTAAACGGTCTGCTTCCGCTACTTCTACGTTGTCTAACGTAATGTGACCGTTATTCACGATACGTAATGATACTTTTTGTTGAACGTCTTCAACTGTTAATCCTTCAGAACCTTTTTGAACTAAGAAACATTTGATTTTCTTATCTTCAACGTCACGTGCGAATACTGGAATGAAGTCCGCTGTTTTCGCTCCACCGATCCAGCGTTTTTCGCCGTTTAATACCCAAGTATCGCCTTTTCGCTCAGCTGTTGTTGCTAATCCACCCGCGATATCTGAACCATGATCAGGTTCAGTTAATGCGAAACATGTTTGCCCTTCGAAACTACGAACTAATGATCCGTATTTCTCGATTTGTTCGTCTGTACCACCGATTAAGATGGTGTTATAGCCTAATCCACCGTGCACTGTGTAGAATGTCGCAACTGATGGGTCAAAACGTGTTAATTCTAGGTATAAGAATGCATTATACGTTTCACGTACACGTAATTCACCTTCGCGGCCTTCAAATAATGCCGGATGGCTCATAATTTCAGCGTTTCTGAAAGCTGTTAAAATTTCTTCACGTGGTAATAACGCATTTTCCCAGCTGTCGTTTAATACTGGACGCACGTGCTCTTCTAATTCTTCACGTAACTTTTTAAGGACGTTTAACTCGCCTTCTGTTAATTTCGTCGCATATCCAAATAAATCCTCAGGGTATAATTCCTTTGCTAACTCTGCTACTGTCATTTTATTTCCTCTTTCTATTTTTTATTTTTATTTTCTGTTAAAAGTCGGCTTTTCTTTATTTACAAAAGCCTCCATCCCATTTTTCTGGTCTTCTGTGGCGAAATGGCTGCCAAAAGAAAGTGCTTCTAATTCTAATGCATGTTCAAGTGGTAAATCCAAGCCTTGATTAATCAATGCTTTCGAACTTTCAACTGCGATCGGAGCTTGTTTGGCGATCCGGTCGGCTACACTTTTCACTTCTTTGTCTAAATCTTCTAAAGCGACAACTTTATTGACTAAGCCAATGCGAAGGGCTTCATCCGACTTAATATTTCGTGCTGTTAAAATGAGTTCTTTGGCATATCCGGGACCAACTAAACGCGCTAAGCGCTGTGTCCCACCAAATCCTGGGGGAATCCCTAGACCTACTTCCGGTTGACCAAAGACCGCATTTTCACTGGCATAACGGATATCACATGCCAGCGCCAATTCACAACCGCCACCTAATGCAAAGCCATTCACGGCTGCGATGACAGGTTGACGTAATGTCGCAATACGTTGGAAAACGGCGTTGCCTAGCCTTGAAAATTCCGTGGCTTCAATGGCGCCTTTGTCTTTCATTTCTTTAATATCTGCTCCCGCGACAAATGCTTTCTCGCCACTCCCACGAATAATGACCACACGGACCTCGTTGCTGTTTTCAATTAAATCCAGTGCTTGGTCTAATTCGGTAAGTGTTTGTGAGTTTAATGCATTTAATTGCTTCGGACGATTAATCGTCACTTCCGCAACTGCCTCGATTGAAACAGAAATTTGCGTAAATTCTGTCATGTCGACCTCCTAGTATTTGAAGAATCCTTCACCCGTTTTGCGTCCTAACTTACCAGCCTCAACCATTTTACGAAGTAATGGCGCTGGGCGGTATTTAGAATCGCCAAACTCGTTGAACAACACCTCCATCACGGCTAATACAACATCTAAACCAACTAAATCCCCTAATTCAAGTGGCCCCATCGGATGGTTGGCACCCAATTTCATTGCTTGGTCAATCTCTTCTGCAGATGCCACGCCTTCGCTTAATACAAAAGCCCCTTCATTAATTAACGGAATTAAGATACGGTTAACCACAAATCCTGCCGAGTCTTTGGCTTCAACGACTGTCTTACCAAGGCTTTCACCAATCGCTTTGACTTTTTGAGCCGTCTCGTCTGACGTCGTCAATCCTTTAATCAATTCAATTAATTTCATCGCATGCACCGGGTTAAAGAAGTGTAATCCCACCACTTTATCCGGACGATTCGTGGATGCCGCAATTTGCGTGATTGATAAAGATGAGGTATTTGATGCTAAAATCGCATTTTCCGGTGCTAATTCATCTAATTGGCGGAAAATATCGAGTTTGATTGTTGGATTTTCCGTCGCTGCTTCCACAATTAAATCCATTTCTTTGGCCGGTGAATAGTCCACAGACGTTGAAATACGGCCCAGTGTCGCCTCTTTTTCTTCTTCTGTCATGCGACCTTTTTCAACCGAGCGCTCCAGCCCTTTTTGAATTTTCGCTAGCGCTCCGTCGACAAATTCTTGCTTAATATCATTTAAATTAACGGTATATCCGCTCTGAGCAAAGTTTTGCGCAATCCCGCTCCCCATTTGCCCCGAACCGATGACCATGACTTTAATATTTTTTGTTTCTATTTTCACTCACTCCTTTTTTGACTAGTATGGTTAAAATAATTAAGAACGTTCTACGATCATTGAAATACCTTGACCGCCTCCGATACATAGTGTAGCTAACCCATGTTGAACTTCACGTTTATCCATTTCGTGTAATAATGTCACTAAAATACGTGCACCTGACGCGCCGATAGGGTGTCCGATTGAAATCGCACCACCATTAACGTTAACGATATCCATATTCATTTCTAAACCACGTGTGACGCATAATGCTTGTGCAGCGAATGCTTCATTGGCTTCGATTAAATCTAAATCATCCACTGTTAAGTTCGCTTTTTCTAATGCTTTTTGAGTGGCTGGAATTGGCCCTGTCCCCATGATTGCTGGGTCAACACCTGCACTGGCGTATGATTTGATGCTTGCGAGTGGTTTTAGTCCGAGCTCGTCTGCTTTATCTTTGCTCATCACGATTAAGATCGCTGAGCCATCATTGATTCCTGATGAATTTGCAGCTGTTACTGTTCCATCTTCACGTTTGAATGCAGGACGTAATTTGCCTAATCCTTCAGCAGTTACACCCGCACGTGGGTATTCGTCTGTGTCGACCACAACTGGATCACCTTTGCGTTGTGGTACTTCAACAGGTACAATTTCGTTTTTGAAGCGTCCTGCATTAATTGCCGCTTCTGCTTTATTTTGGCTTTCAGTTGCTAATTGATCTTGGTCCTCGCGGCTGATGTCAAATTTCTCCGCGATATTTTCAGCTGTGATTCCCATATGGTAATCGTTGAAAGCATCTGTTAGACCGTCACTTAACATGGTATCGATCATTTTGCCATCGCCCATGCGTTCACCCCAACGAGCACCTGGTAAAACGTAACCTGCTTGGGACATGCTTTCTGTACCACCAGCAATAACAACATCGTTGTCTCCCGCTAAAATACTCTGCGCAGCGAGTGCAACTGTTTTAAGACCAGAACCACATACTTTATTTACTGTATAAGCAGGTGTTTCGATTGGTAGACCTGCATTTACTGCCACTTGACGTGCCACATTTTGACCGTGACCAGCGCTTAAAACGTTTCCTAAGATAACCTCATCGACTTCTTTTCCGTCGAGGCCGATTTCAGCCATTGCGCCTTTCACTGCGATCACACCTAATTCAACTGGGCCTAGTCCCTTAAGTGCGCCACCAAAGGCTCCAACTGGCGTTCTTTTTGCTGATACAATTACTACTTCTTTCAATATATCTCCTCCTGATCTCTCATGATTACTTTCCTATTTCTTGTAATCTCTCATTGATTTAATACTAACCTTCTCTGACAACGCTTTCAATAACGGAGGGATGAATTTCCATAACCTTTACTTATAGATATTATTAATTAGGCTTTTAACTTGAGTTGTTAGCCTATGTAATCGGCATTATAACTTGATTTCAGGGTAGAGGATGCACTTTTTTGCTCCCCACCAAAATTTAAAAAGGATGCACTATCCACGCATCCCCGCATTTTCAATCCCGTTAGGATGCACTTTTTTGCATCCCCGCAACTCCATTCCGCCTTTCTATCAAAGCCCCCTACAAACTCAGGCCAAAATAAAGAGGAGTCGCCTCAGCGACTCCTTCCTCTTCATAAATCACTTTTAGGCAGCAGCCTAAAAGTACCTTATTTTATTATTTTAATTAATCCTTTTTATTAAAGATGCGTTTTAGTCCGATGCGGCCTTTGTCTTTGTCGATGCTAATTACTTCTACATCTAGGATGTCTCCGACTGCGACGGCTTCGGATGGGTGTTTGATAAACTTTTTAGATAGTTTAGAAATGTGGACTAAGCCATCTTCTTTAACACCAATATCAACGAAGGCACCGAAGTCGACTACATTTCGGACAACACCTTCTAATTGCATGCCTACTTCTAAGTCATCCATTGAAAGTACATCACTTCGTAATTGTGGTGCTTGGTATCCGTCACGAATATCTTCACTTGGATTCATTAAACCTTTGAGAATATCCTCTGCTGTTTCTTCTCCGATGTCATATTGAGCTGCGATCGTAGTTGCTTTTAATTCTGCTAACTTTCCTGTCGCATCATCACTTCCCAATTCACGGACGTCAATCCCATTATCCGCTAAGATGGCCTCGGCTATTTTATATGATTCCGGGTGAATCGACGTTTGATCCAGCGGGTTTTCCCCACCTAGAACGCGTAAGAAACCAACGGCTTGTTCATAAGTTTTTGGCCCTAGACGCTTCACCGATTTAATTTCACCGCGGTTACTGAAGTTTCCGATTTCATCACGTAAAGTAATGATATTCTTCGCCGTCGTTTTCGTTAAGCCAGATACATGCTGCAATAATTGCACGCTCGCCGTGTTAATATCAACCCCAACCTGGTTAACGGTAATATCAACGACGAAATCTAGTTGTTCGTTTAAATCCTTTTGCGAAACGTCATGTTGGTATTGCCCCACACCAATCGCTTTAGGATCAATCTTAATTAATTCAGCAAGCGGATCTTGTAGACGACGCGCGATTGAAACTGCCGAACGTTCTTCGACTTCATAATCCGGGAATTCGTCACGGGCAATCTTACTCGCTGAATAAACCGACGCTCCGGCTTCATTGACAACGATAAATTTCGTGTCTAAGTCATTATTTTGAATGACTTCACTGACGAATTGTTCCGATTCACGGCTGGCAGTTCCGTTACCAATCGCAATAATATCAATATTATGTTCTTTAATCATCGCTACTAACGCTGGTTCTGCTGCCGCACGTTGGCCAGCACTAGCCGGTTTATGGGGATAAATTACCCCTTTATCCAACACGTGTCCTGTTTCATTAATGACCGCTAATTTACAACCCGTACGGAAAGCCGGGTCAAAACCTAAAATCGTTTGTCCCTTTAATGGTGGTTGCAGAAGAAGGTTACGTAAATTTTCCCCGAATACATTAATTGCTTGTTCATCAGCGACAACCGTTAAGTCATTACGCAATTCACGTTCAATTGACGGTTGAATAAATCGTTTATACCCATCTTCGATCGCAGTGATTACTAATTCGCGCTTTTCGGCAGGTACCTTTTCATCAACCATGTTTTTGACCATGTAATTAACCGCTGGTTCGTCCGCTACCTCAATTTTGACATTGAGGACGCCTTCCTTTTCCCCGCGATTCAGTGCTAAAACGCGGTGCGGTAAAACGCCGTTGTACTTTTCATTGTAGTCATAATACATTTGATAGACTTGCTTCTCGTCTTCAGCCTTAGGCTTGACCGCGCTCGTTAACATTCCATTATAGCGGGTGTATTTACGGATGAATTCACGGAAAGCTGCGTCATTACCAGCCATTTCGGCAATAATTTCATGCGCTCCAGCAAGTGCCTCTTCGGCTGATTCCACCTCTTCACTGACAAAAGTAGCCGCAAATTCAAGTGGCGCAGCGTCGCCTTCTGCTGATAACAGCCAAAGAGCTAAAGGTTCTAACCCCTGTTCTTTAGCAATCATCGCTTTAGTACGGCGTGTTTGCTTGTAAGGGCGGTATAAGTCTTCAACTTGTTGGAGTGTTGTTGCCTTTTCAATGTCGGCTTTTAATTCAGGTGTTAATTGTTCCTGCTCGTCAATTAAACGAATAACATCCTCTTTACGCTCATGTAACTGGGTAAATTGATGATTCGTTTGTTGAATGTCGTTAATTTGTACCTCATCCAATGAACCCGTTGCCTCTTTACGGTAACGAGCGATAAATGGAATGGTATTGCCTTCTGCTAGTAAATCCAATGTTGCTTGGACTTTACTCACAGGGATCGACAATTGCTTACTGACTGCTTGTGTAAATGATACGGGTGTTAACTGTTCTGTCAATTAATTCTCTCCTTCTTAAATCGTGATGGAAATCACTTCGGAAATGGCATCGGGGGTAATTCTCAAACCAATTAAGGCTAAATTATATACCGCTCCACCATCAATTCCCAATTTCCCATCAGCACTCTGATACAAACCACCTTCGGGTTGCATCGTAATCGTTGGCGTATGGCCAAATATTATTTGTTTACCAGTATTATTTTGAGCGGTTAGAAATTCGTCGCGCGTCCAGGTGAATATATCACTGCCAGAATCGCGCCAATCCTCAATTTCTAAATCAACCCCTGCATGAACAATGATAAATTCACCAAATTCAGTGTAATAAGGTAATTGTTCTAACCAAGGAAGTAGCCATGGATAAGTGGATAAAATTTCTCTTTGATATAACTCGCCAGATTCAGACGACACCTCTTCAACCTTCATATCCAATAAATCGGCCACTGTCGTGTTGCCACTATTTAAATAATACTGCGTCCAATAGTCACGCGGATTGTGTAAGAAATCAATCAACATTTCTTCATGATTCCCTCTTAAGGCAATCGCGCCTTTAAGTATAGTCAGTTCATGAACCAATAATAATGTTTGACGACTATCAATTCCACGATCAATATAATCGCCCACAAAGATGAGTTGTTCATTTCCCCGTGACCATTGTTGTAAGAGTTGCTCCAAATGATGAATCATTCCATGAACATCTCCGATAACCAATGCTTGTCTAACCATTTAGAGCACCTACTTTCTAGTCATATTATAGCATATACGCGCCATTATCGGGAATTATCCGTTATTTTCAGAAAAAACACGAACAATCACCTTCTCATTTGATTAAATGTTTATCATTTTTCTCAATTCAAAATCGGCTGGGCTATAATTAGGGCATCAAAATTTAGGAGGAAATTATGAAATCTTTGGAACAATTTTTTGATTTTAAAGGGCATGGTACGACATTTGGTACTGAAGTTTCTGCCGGGATTACTACATTCCTAGCGATGTCATACATCATTTTCGTCAACCCTGCTATCCTGTCTCAAACTGGAATGCCACAACAAGCCGTATTCTTAGCGACATTATTTGCATCAGCTATCTCGACATTATTTATTGGATTATACGCAAATGTCCCTTACGCACTGGCACCTGGTATGGGATTAAATGCATTCTTTGCATATACGGTTGTATTCGCGCTTGGCTTTACTTGGCAAGAAGCTTTATCAATGGTTTTCATCTGTGGTGTGCTAAATGTTATTATTACAATTACAAACATTCGTAAAGTTTTAATCACAGCCATTCCAGAAGCTTTACAACACGGTATTTCAGCAGGTATTGGTATTTTCATTGCATATATTGGTTTTAAAAATGCGAACCTTTTTGAATTCACAGTAAGTAACGAAAATATTTTATCAATTAACGGGGAAGCTACAACTGCTGCAAGTGGTGAGATTGGAACTTTAGTTGCTAATGGTGGTGTGTTACCAGCCTTAGTTAACTTTACAGACTTCACAACAATCGCGACAGTTATTGGTTTAATGATTACTGTATTATTAATCATGCGTGGTTCACGTGTTTCAATGTTAGTCGGTATTGCAGTTACTACGATTCTAACGCTATTCATTATTGATTTTGATTTCTCACAAATTTCATTCGTTGACAATTCAATCGTCAATGCTTTTAAAGAATTAGGGACTACATTTGGCGTAATCTTTACTTCTGAAGGTTTACCATCATTATTTAGCCAACCAGAACGTATTCCACTAATGTTAATGACTGTCTTTGCATTCAGTTTAGCGGATATTTTCGACACAGTAGGAACATTCATCGGAACAGGACGTAAAACAGGCATCTTCTCACAAGAAGACGAAGATTCAATCATGAACCGCTCAGGTAATTCAAAAATGGAGCGCGCTTTATTCGGTGACTCAGTTGGGACAATTATCGGAGCAATCATGGGGACATCAAACACAACAACATTCGTTGAATCTGCTGCCGGAATCGGTGCAGGTGGACGTACAGGGATGACTTCCGTTGTAACAGCAATCTGTTTCGTCTTAGCCGCATTCTTATCACCATTAATTAGTATCGTACCAGCAAATGCGACAGCACCAGCATTAATCGCAGTTGGTATTATGATGGTAAGTTCGCTACGTGAAATTGATTGGGACGACTTCTCAGACGCTGTGCCAGCATTCTTCGCCAGCATTTTCATGGGACTTGCTTACTCAATTTCTAACGGTATCGCCGCTGCATTCATCTTCTACGGATTAATCAAAACAGCTAAAGGCGAAGCCAAAGAAGTTCACCCGATCATCTGGGTTTCAATTTTCCTCTTTATCCTTAACTACATTATTATGGCAATTATTTAATTCCGCAGAGCTCTCTTATGAGGGCTCTTTTTTATTTTTGGGAAAGTATGGCATAGATGTGTTTGTGGGTATAAGGGGCAGATTGTTTGTAGCTACGGAACGTTGGCGTGGTAGTTTGATAAAGTTGCTCACTTTGGGCTGATATGTGGAAAGTTGGAGTAGAAATTTAGAAACGATGCTCACTTTTAGCAAATTTATAGAAAGTTAGAGGTAGTATTCGAAAACGTTGCTCACTTTGTACGGATATATAGTAAATTCCGCATTAATAAGAGGCGTCAAAGCCAGGACCAAATTCTCATCTGGGTTTTACTTGTCAATTCAAAATTATGTTGTAATCGGAATCGAAATAAAAGTTATAAATGTTTTATAGATTACAGACTTCTCGCATCATTCCGCAAATTACCGTTGTATCATTCCGAACCGTTCTCTATTGTTCCGTAAAATGATATAATTCAATTACAAGGTGGTGATAGTATGTATTTAAGCGTCAAGGAAGTTGCAGAGAACTGGGGTATTTCTGAACGCAGAGTAAGGACTCTGGCTACTGAAGGGAAAATCGAGGGTGCATTTCGTGATGGTAAATTTTGGAAAATTCCAAATAATATTCCTAAACCCAAGGATGGAAGATATACTTCCAAAGAAAGTATTTTGGACAAAATCAAAGAAAATAAAAAAATCCTAGATTCAAAACGTCCTTTAACACCAGGAGAAGTTGAGCGATTAAATGAAGAGTTTACTGTTGAATTCACCTATAATTCAAATGCGATTGAGGGGAATACGCTAACGCTTCGAGAAACTGATTATGTGCTACAAGGTCTAACAATTGATCAAAAGCCTCTCAAAGACCACATTGAAGCGATTAGTCACAAAGAAGCATTTGACTATGTTCATCAATTGGTCGAAGAACAGACACCCCTAACTGAATCTATCATCAAACAAATTCATTATTTGGTTCTCACAGATAAAAAAGAGGACCGCGGTAGATACCGGCAAGTCCCAGTACGTATTATGGGAGCAGACCATACACCTTCTCAACCTTATTTAATTGAGAAAGAAATGGAAGAGTTACTAGAATGGTATCAAAATACGGAAGTTAACTTTGTAAAACGACTTGCCCAGTTTCATATTCGCTTCGAACGCATACATCCTTTTATTGATGGAAATGGACGCACTGGTAGGTTACTGATTAATTTAGAATTGATGAAATTAGGTTATCCTCCTATTGATATTAAATTTAAAGACCGAATACGATATTATGAAGCGTTTGATGACAAAGATTCATCAGAAATGGAGCAACTCTTTGCTAACTATATTAACGACCGATTGGAATACTATATCAATATCATAAACTAGTTTTTAAATAATTTTATAAAATTAAAAATATCACACTGATTCTTTTTGGAAAAGTCAGCGTGATATTAAAGTTGTAACAAAATCCCGAACGATTTCTGATAAAGTTCGATCAAACAGTAAGAGGAAAAGTGTATCCATAACAAAGCTCACAATCAGCAACACGATTAAAAATATACCATCATACATTATTTTCTTCTTCATGTTGTCCTCCTTTTTAATACGCAGCATTTTTAATAACCGTATCACTTTTGGTTAGATAATTCTATCAATATGGCAGTGAAGCTGACCGTTTATATTGTGTCAGAAATTAAACAACATAAAAAATCCGCGAAAGAGTCACGCAATGATATGCTCCCTTTATGACAGACAGTGAAATATATAAATCACTGTCCATCATGAAGGGAGTATTTATTATGGGAAGAAAAGTAAGGAAAATATCTTCTGATATAAAGCTAGAGTATGCACAACA
>JACBXN010000014.1 GCA_015863215.1 Aerococcaceae bacterium DSM 111176 | reverse complement strand
CTTCAAATGTCTTACTATCAGCATCTCGGGACATCATGTTAATCACCCATTTTATTTTTATTATACAGGAAAAACCCCTTGAAATCACTATATATCAGTGTTTTCAAGGGGTTTGTCTACAGCCTGACGCACTAATTATTAGTGCGCATGTCTAGAGCTATTTAATAGATATCGACATAGATGAATGGATGGGGAACATTAAATTGATTTAGGATATCAATAATACGTTTATTAAAAACTAGATGTAAATCTTTGTTTGTAGACCAAAAAGCTTGTAAGGCTAAGAAGTCTTTGTCGTCTGTCACAAAATATTCCCATGATCGAATGCTATTCTCTTCTACTTGAGCATTCTGAAAACGTTCATATTCTCTTTGTACACGAGTTATATTAGAATCAATACCTAAACGTTTTATAGACTCCTGCAGAGAATTTTTATCGAAATCTAAATTGTATAGGAGGCTAATAATATTAATGACTTTTTCTTTTTCGTTTTTAGTTAATTTAGTAACAAAGTCAGGAAAAAGTTTTTCACTATAATAATTTGGTGGGAATAGTGTAGCCTCAGGGGCAACTTCTGTTTTAATATCTGCATAAGCTTTATTAGGGTTATATTTTGTAATTTTTAAACTTAATCCTTTTTCTTTATCCTTTTTTAGTAAACCATTGTAATAATTTAAGTGCTTGTTATAGATGTGAACAAGAGATTCCGGGGTTACCTTAGCTGAAAGAGGTTCCAACATCATTGTTAGTAAGAAATCTTCTTTATAAAGTGCAACAGAAGATTGCTTGATGAATTGTTGTTTTTGATAGGATTTTTCTTCAACTTGTTGGGCAATAGTTTTGAAGTCTTTAATGAGATACGGAGATCCACCATAACCTGTAAAATAAAACAAAAGATAGATTAGCGGTTTGGATTTTAGCATGATTTTATAAAAATCCTTTGGGGTTGTGGATCTATTTAATAGTTTTTGAGATTCAGTACTATAAAAACTATTGGAACTACTAGTCATAAGATCTCTCATTATCCAAAGATCTTCTTGGGAGCCTGTGAACGTAATATTAAATTTTTTGAAGATAGCTTGATAATCTTCTATCTCCCGTTGATACTTGTTTTTTATATCCTCGTTGAGTTGTAGTCTATGAATACTAAACATGAAAATGGCCATAAGATATCTCATTAGTAGAAACACAATTTGTTTAGCGTTACGATCTCCCTTACCTACACCCTCGTCACGTTCATAATCTTCAAGAGTGATAGAGTCCATTATTCCATTAAAGGTATAGGCTAGAATGGTTTTATCTTCCTGATTAACTTTATCTATACCGAAATAGAGAAGCTCTCTTCGAATATTTTTAAGTGTAACGTCCTTTGGAATATTAGTCATTTTGTTCCCTCTCCTTTTCCATATGCTTATTCTAATATACTATAATTTGGAGGGTGAATCTGCTTCTAATGTCCAACTGTTTCTTACTTTAGGTGCGAGAGGATGGCACAACACTTTTTTTACAGGATCAATCAAACTTTTAGTTTTTACCATCAAGTCCTCCTTCTCTAAAGTGGATAAGATGGCTTGGAGTCGTTGCTTCACCGATTTGTTCTTGGAGGGGAGAGACCCTACCGCAATAATGATCTCGTCTGCCTGTTTACAATACTCCAAAATGTATTGGTCGTTGGTCTTGTTGGTCGCAGTCTTGTAATTGCGTCCTCTCTCTTTTTTCGTCGGGGAATCGGGGAATTCCACCTTTGAATACAGGTTCACAGAAAAAAAGCCCCCAAATCCCAATTTGTATACGTTGTTGGTAATCAACATGGTCGTAGTATCAGTGATAATCAGTTCTGAGCTGGAAGGGTAAAGGGTAATCACTGCCACTAGGGGCTGTTTGTCATCCCACACTCTTTCTAATACATACCGATGGCTTCCAGAATCCTCTTCTATCACTTTGGTTACAATCTCTTTACTTAATTCTTTAACCATTGACTCTTCCTCCTCTATTTCGTCGTCTAAGTTCCTTGGCAATGGCTGATGCAATAAGGGCGATGGTTTCTAAAATAAGTATAGTTTTAAACATGTTAAACGTCTCCTTTCATAATTGTATAATCAATGAGTTGAAAATTATCTAATAATCCTACCAGTATTACATCAGATACCTCTAGGGCTAAGGGTTGGAAAAAATAAACCATAGTATCACCATAAGCGTAGAGATAGGTCAAAACTGACTGGTCGGGTTTAAAATAGGAACTACATTCATTAGGTATGAGAGAAGTATCTAACTCTTCTCCTTCAAATACATAGGACTCATAACCGACATCATCCAGTGTTAGCGGCTGGCCTAAGTGTTTGCTGAGCCATTCTAGTGCTAAGGTATCCTTACTCATAGATAACCCCTCCATTGTCTAAGTAACCTTCACCCAAGAAAGAAAAATAATCAGTGGGTGTCACAATCAAGTGATCGACCAGTTCAATCCCCAGTAGAGCTCCTGCTTTTTGAATTCGCATGGTGAAATGGATGTCCGTCTCTGATGGGGTTAAATCATAGGATGGATGATTGTGAGCCAAAAATATTCGAGCACAATTTGATAAAATCGCATTTTTGAATATCTCTCTGGGTGTTGCAATGGTTGAATTGAGTGAACCTACTGAGACGGTGGATATAAAGTTAATACCTGACTTGGTATTGACCCCAATCACAATTAATGTTTCTCGATCATTGTTTCCAATATACTCACGGGAAAAATTCGCGACTGTTCCTGTCGAGCTCATCTTTTTGTCTTCAAAAAGAGTTTCACCAACCACAATTTGCTTTAATTCTACAACTGAAATAGTATCCATAACATTTTCCTCCTAAATATAAAATAAGCACAAAGGACCCCACATCGACTGCCATCGATGTGGGGTGTTTAACGTCCATTGAATGTTTATTTTTAACTCATCCTAAACATTCAAGAATATAATATATACTTATCTTCATAATAGGTGCGTTAAGTAACACAGGATAGAGTGTTTTATAAAAACAGTAAGCGCTGTCTTAGGAGGATATGCTATAATTACTATGATCTTTAAATAGAATTGATAATGATTTTCCAATGGGAAGTGTAATTGCTAAATGATTTAATAGAATTTGATATTAATATACCTAGTAGAAGTCATACTAGTGAATATGGGGTGGAATGAAATTAAAACAAAAATTGTTATCATTGGAAGAACACTGTCGATAAGAAAACTTATAGCAAGCAAAGATATAAAAATAACTATGTTTATGAGATTAACAGAACTAGAGAGACAATTTGACAGAAATAGCCAAGTCTTATGGACTCTCTTAGTCAGCTTTTCTAAAATTATTATTACAAAGTCTATTAAGTCAAACATAAATAAGGAGTGAATTAGGTGGCTAAGAGTGCGGACATACCATTTCTAAAAAAGGGGAGGCGTGAGTTCTCTAGTTAGTAAGCTTTGAATTTCTTCGACAGACAATGCTTCGAACGAGGTAGCTATAGCAGTGATTTCTCAAGTATCAATGGGTGAGGAGGGGGCATAGCTGTTAAAGTTAGAAGGTAGATGGCTTTATGAACCAGGGTTCAATGGCTGTACCTCATCAGGCTCAGAGCTAATGCGATACCATCGGTTCGAGCGCTCAAAGTCAATCATCCCCTCACCCAAGACGTCAAGTTCATCTGAGCGATAATCATAACGATAGTTACTGGTCCACCAGACGAAGTCTTGGAAAGTAGTCTCGATGAGATAATGAGCGGCTGATGGGCTAGTTGCTTCAATGAGAGTATAGCTATAAGCTTCAGGCGCCAGACCTGTTCGTTTTGCCAGTTTGAAAATAATATCCTGCTCGTATTGACTTCCATTAACATTGTAAAAACGTTCAATGTTAGATAGCCATTGGTTTTTAATATGCGGTCCTAATCGGGATGATGTCATATGATAGTCTATGGTACGTATAATGTTCAAAGCCACTTGTTCCTCAGAAGAAACGCTATCAATTTGACGACTAAGAATAAAGCTATCGTTATATGCCTTAGTGCGGCTGCCCGATGGCACTGCAATCAAAAGACCATCAAGAATGATTTGAAATTCAGCAGCTAAGTGTGAAAAATCTAATTGCCGAGCTTCTTGAAGCATGATTTCGGTATTGTAGTTTGGTTGGGCGTCAAAGTTTGAAAGTAAATCTTTCCAAGGTTGCTGCATATTATAACCCATAAAACTGTTAAGATCTTGAGCATAAATTGAGTTTGAGAAAGAGGAAACAAATAGTATCAGGTCTTGACCGGGCCCAGCTAAAGCTAAAACAGTCAGTAGTAATTTCCAAAAAGGCTTGGCTATCATCGTAACACTCCCTTATTTTATTACTTAGATTATAGCATTATATTTTCATTAATCATCTTTTTAATGACACATTCATAAGCATTTTATAAGCTAGTTTAAGAAAGCATGGATGTACCCATTGAAAAATTTATATATAATAGTTTTGAAAGTGATGGTTGTTTATTAATTTTGATGTGTATTAGATATGTTAATAGAATAAACTTAAGCCTTTTTAAGTTTATATCATTAATAGGAGGCAGTTATTATGAGGAAAACTTACTTTATAGACTTTTATAAGCAAAAAAAATGGCTAGTGGCTTTGCTGCTTAGCTTAATCGTTAATCCGCTTACCTTAACTTTAGTTAAGCGAGGATGGATGGTCGAATCCCATGTACAAGCTCAGGAAATGATTGACCCTTTGATTGACGTACATGAAAAGAATACTGACAAGAATCCGTTTAATCAAATTGATGCGGAAATAAATTTAACGATTGAAGTTATCCGCAATTTACCGGCACTCGATTTTTCACAAAATGAATTACCCATTATCGAAGTCATGTATAACTCTTTCTTAGAATATGTCCATGCATACGATCCCGACCAACATTATATGGGACTCATGAGAGAAGTCATGACAATGTTTGGACACACCTTCATTATCGAAGAGATGCAACCTGACAGGTCGGATTGGGATCGAGCCTTGCTGGATGAACTTCAGATTCGTATAGCTTACTATATCCTCTTGGCGGAGGATGTTCGTTATCAGGAGATGGCGGACCTAGGTATGACAGATAACTATCGATCCCAGTTAGAAATCATTTCTGAAAGAATCGATCAATTAGAAAATTTAAAAGCTGACAATTATAAGCATTGGAAGTTGGGGCAAGCAGTTGCCATTGCGACAGGTCATGCCCTTCAAATATTTGAAGACCATCAGGAAACAAACCCCTATGAATATAATTTGCGCCCTTATTATGCTATTCAGTGGGGCTCAGCCGACTTTTGGTATCGAGTGGATGACCTTTATCAAGTGATATCACTTGGAATGAGCGGCGATGGTCAACCCATTCCACAAACTTTTGATTGGATAAGTTCTTATGGGGTCAATGTGGAAAATCATTTTCCCTATGAGGATAATCATAGAGAGCTCGATGGATCGGACCATTCGTCAATGTCTGAGGAGAACCCCTTTGTTGGCAACTTTGATATTCAAGCTTTTGTCGATAAATTGAATAGTATCGAATTGGGTTACAATACGGAATACTATTTTGACTACGAAGAGGCCTATACCTTTATTTCAGAAGCACTGTATTTTATCGATTCAATCTATTTGAAACAATATTCTGAGATGGTATTTAACAATCTAATCAGTCCGTTCTATCCTGACCTCGGTACCTTTGTGCAAGAGGATTGGTTTACTGTGTACATGTATGATTACTATCTCCATTTAAACCGGCTGTACGCAGATGACGAATCCTATATCTTTGAAGGGGAACGCTATCCGATTCCACAAGATTTGTACCCTGGATTAGAAACTTATGTTGATATCAATGAACTGGCCTATGGGACCATGTATTTCTCACATCCCCACCATTATTTTAGGCAAGTGCAAATTGAGACAGAGGAAAACAGAGTCACTGGTTTATTTATCAATAATCAGTCCAGTCCTTCCCACTACTTAATTCCTACCCAGCTTGAGCAGCCTAAACACATCTTAACATTAACTGAAGAAGGACAAATGAGATTGGTGGAAGCGTCCATTGAATATGCATTTACCGGGTTGCATGACTTACCCTATCGTGCCTACCTTATTCGCAATGAAGAAAATACTTTATCTTTATTAGTGCCAAGTACAGGTGATGCTCAAACTTCCGTACCTTATTGGAATGAAATGCGGCAAGAAAACCTTGCAAAAACTCTTCCTAACTCGATTTATGTCTATGATGACTTCTTGCCATTTAATCAAGTCATGGGCTACCAGGTGACCTCTCCATATACGGGTGCGGTGGATTGGTTAGAAGATAACTGGCATCATCTCTCTCCCTCAAGGGAAGCCAGTATTCCACCCATCGCTTGGCAACTGCTGTCCCTTCAATCAACACAAGGACAACTGTTAGTCGAACCGATTTTTTTTCAAGATAGCAGAGTTTCCGGCTATGCACTGCCAAATTCATCAATTACCATTATTCGAGGTAACTACAGTTTTTATACAGATGCATTTGATGAACTTTTAAGAGTAACAGTGCCAACGGATCAAAATGGATACTTTCAAGCTAACTTTCAGCCTCATTTGAGAAACTCTGTATTTAAAATAATTTCAGATGTGGATGGCAGTGAAGTCAATCTTCAGCGGCTGAATCTATTTAAACCGACGGCTCTGGAATCCGAAAATGCTAATTTTACATTGGAGCGTTATTTTGATCAGCAAGGATATATTGAAGGACATACTTATCCCAATGCTCCCATAGTGTTAAATCTTCATAATCACGGCTTTTCTGGACCGACTTACTTTGAAGGGATGGCGGATAGCAAGGGTTATTTCTACATCGAATTTTATCCTTATGGTCCAGAAGAAGTATATATCAGTCCAAAGTTGCAAATAGAGGTGACTGATCCAACAAGTGGAACGCAATATTGCCTGTATCCTCTACCCTGGACTCAGGAAGCCTTGGACCATGTTCGTTGGTGACAAGCTAGAAAGAGTGGGGCACCGGTTAAACTTCTTAAAATGTTTGACTTGATGAATTCAATCTTAAAATGCTAAGAGTTGCTCTGAAGTTTAAAGTCGACCCATAATTTTTAAAGTTTTCAGAAAGTGATACGCCTATGCTAGTTGAAAAAATCTAACATTACTTTCCTAACGTGACTGTTGTATAGACTTGAGCCAAATTATAGAGGTGGGATGGAAGATGAGTCTCTACTGGAGTGGAAGCTATGAAAGCAATCAAAGGCTTCACCTGCAAATTCTTGTTACCGCCGGGTATCAGGGTTGGACAACTAGATAAAATCTAGCTGACTGTCACGCAAGCGGAGTGCTATAACAATGGCAAACATTCCCTATGCGTGCTTTGTAAAAAGCGACGGTGGAAATTGGTCCGGTAACGACTTTCTTGGATCAAGACGGTATCGAACATTCTCTGGATGATAATGAAGGCAAGCCGACTTTAGTTAATATTTGGGCGACTTGGTGTCCGCCTTGCCGCGATGAAATGCCATTGTTTGAAGAGAATTATGTGCAGTACGGTGACGAAGTGAACTTCGTCATGCTGAATGCACTTAACAGCCGTCCGACTGAAACAGAAGAAGCGGCGTTAGATTTTGTCGAGTCGATGGGACTTACTTTCCCAGTGTACTTTGATATTGAACATAACAACCAAATTGAGTTTGTTGCAAACATGCTGCCATTAACGGTACTGCTCGACAGCAACGGAGAGGTCGTTGAAGTGGTGCGCGGACAAGTTTCACCGGCTAAGTTGAGACAGCTGCTGGGGAAGGTTATTGAGATATAGTAAACATTAAACCAATCATTTGAACTTCCATCACCATTTGACTATGATTAATAAAGTACGAGTGAAGGAGAAGGATACATGACAAGCCGAGATTTCTTTGAGGTAGTAGGTAAACGTCGTTCAATTCGAGCTTATACCAATGATGAAGTCAGTAACGAAGATTTAATGAAGATTGCGGAAGCTGGACGCTCATCGCCAACATCAGTTAATCAACAGTCACGCAAGTTCACCGTAGTTAAGAACAAAGAATTAATTACGGAACTGGCGCAGGCAATCGGACGGGAAATACATGATTATGAGTATGATTTCTATGACCCAGCCGCAATTATTCTAGTCAGTGTACCGGGAGCGGGGCAGATTAGCGCGGTTGAAGTTGGTTTGGCGGTCCAAAGTATGTGGCTGGCTGCGGCAGCATTGGATTTAGGCATGGCTTGGATGCATCAAATTAACGGTCTGTGCGACCGCAAACCGGTTCGTAAAGTCTTGGATAAATTAGGTTTGCCAAAGCATCACATTTGTCTCAGTGTCATGGCGCTGGGCGTTCCGGCAGAAACACCGGGTCCTAAACCAAGAACGGAAGAGATTAATTTAGTGGAATAACAAAAACACGATTTACATGATTGCGATTATGTAAATCGTGTTTTTGCTGTTATAATATATTTAATAAGGAGGGATAAGCATGGAATTTATCGGCAGAGAGTCAGAATTGAATGATTTAGAGCAACAATATCAATCAAATCGTTTTGAATTGGCTGTTATCTACGGTCGGCGCCGTGTCGGCAAAACAACATTGATTCATAAATTTCTAGAAGGTAAAGATAATAAGGGTTATTATATCGGATTACAATCCTCTTTATCATATAATTTAGAAATGCTTTCTCAAGCAATTTACCGGGCGATTGGTTTGTCGGAACGTTTACCCAGCTTCCAAACAATGACTGAAGCGTTTGATTTTCTCTTTGAAGAGGCAGTAAATCGTAGGATAGTTCTAGTGATAGATGAATATCCTTATCTTGCTGAATCGGAAAGCTCAGTGTCTTCAGAATTGCAGGCGATGATTGACAAACATCGGCATAGTTCTCAGCTGATGTTAATTCTTTGCGGATCCTCAATGTCTTTTATGGAGAATCAAGTTCTTGGTTACAAAAGTCCTTTGTACGGGAGAAGAACGGCTCAGTATAAGATTAAGCCATTTACTTATATAGAGAGTTGGGCTGGCTTAAAGAGTTTTGATTATGAACAGGCAGCGGTACTTTTTGCGGTGACGGGCGGGGTGGCTGAATACTTGTCTTTTGTAGACGCTCAATTAACTTTGAAAGAAAATATTATCAATTTATATTTGAATCCAAGAGGCAGATTGTATGAGGAACCAGCTAATTTGCTGCAGCAAGAACTTAGAGAACCCAAAATCTACAACGATATTTTGTCAGCCATTGCGAATGGTGCTTCAAGAAACAATGAAATTGCGACAAAGATTGGGCAGTCTACCGGAGCATTAAGCCACTATTTAAAATCCTTAATTGAATTAGGTATCGTTGAGAAGTGGACTTCTGTCGGCCAGAAAGAAGGACGCAAATCAATTTATGTCATTGTAGACGGCATGTACCGCTTCTGGCATCAATTAGTCCGGCCGAATATTCAAGCGATTGAATTAAGACAAGCTGAAAGAGTCTACGAGGAAAGAGTGAAGCCAGGTTTGTCTGACTTTATGGGTTTTGCTTTCGAACAGATGGCTAAAGAGTATTTAGAAAGCATCATTCAGACGAATCAAATCCCGTTCTATGTTCAAGAATATGGTTCTTGGTGGGGGAATAATCCTTACGAGCAGCGGCAAGAAGAAATTGATTTACTTGCAGTGGGAGATGCGGAGCTGATTTTAGGAGAATGTAAGTGGCGCAATCAGCTGTTAGATATGAGCGTGTTAAAAGAATTAACGGCTAAAGCCAAACTATTTCCGCAGGAGAAGAAGTCTTATATGTTGTTCTCCAAATCAGGATTTTCTCGAGAGCTTTTGAAAGAAGCGGAAGAACAGCCAGATATTCAATTAATTGATTTAGAGAAGATGTTTATGAGGAGAGAGTGAAATATAATAAAGTGATTGCACACACAAACCCCAGTCCTTCAATGGATAGGGGTTATTTTTTACGGTTTGTTTTTCTATACTTTATTTAAAAAGCTCGTATTCGAATTTTAGCTCCTGGTATATATAATCTTTATCTTTACCAGTACCACCAAACACATCAGCGAATATGAATTTCAAAAGTAGTATATCACTCCTTAACTCCAATAATTCATCATGCTGTATATTTTCTTGGTGTGTGTCCAGCTTAGTCTGAATACTATCTGTAACATTTCGAACCCTACGGATGTTGGAATCCGCAACAACTAATTGTTCAAGTAATATCTCTCGTAATGTTGATTCTGGTTCGGTAGCAGAGTATAGACTCTCCAATCCTTTCTTATCGTTCTCCAATCCTTTTGTGATTATATCCCTAACAGTCTCTGGTGCTATGCTGGCAAATTGATATGTGATGTCCGCTGGTATTTAACTGAATCTGGATAATCCAAGTACTTACGCACATTTAGCATCAACGAACCTGAACCCATAGTCGGGTCATAAACACTAAACATACGATGATGCTCTTGCCCGATTGTTACAATGCGGGCCATCATGTCAGATACTTCACTTGGAGTATAGAATTCTCCGGCTTTTTTGCCGGCTTCAGAAGCGAATTGAGATATTAAGAATTCATAAGCATCGCCAATTACATCACCTTTATGCCCGATTAAATCAATGTCATTTAATTTTTTGATAACTTCTGAAATTGTAATATTTCTTTGTTGATCATTTGCCCCTAATTTATTTGATTGTAAATCAACGTCATCAAATAACCCGCTAAACTGGATATACTTTGTAGATAAATCAATAAATGCTTTATTTAAATCATTAAGCTGGAAGATATTTTGTTTAGCTTGATTGGTGAGAACATTGAACAAATAGTCTGGTTCAATTTCGTAACCTAATGTATCTATTAAGGATTCTTTTAAATCACTGCGAGTATCTTCATCTTCTAACAATTCTATATAAAGCTCTGCTTGTTTGTCTAAAGTAGCATATTCTACCTGAGACTCATCTGCTAGTTCAACTACTTTTTCAAGAAGTTTATCAGATAAAAACTTATAAAAAATAAGACCTAGAAGATAATTTTTGTATTCAGAGGCATCCATCTTACTCCGTAAATTATCAGCTGCACTAAATAATTTTGAATTTAAATTTGACATCATTTCAGCCCTTTTCATTAAATTATGCTTAGCTAAACTTACACAGTAACCCAGTGTAAATTTAGTCCATTATTTTTATATTACCAATCTTTGATGAAAATCGCTAGAGTGCATAAAATTTAATAATAATTTTAAAGTAGTTTTTATTAAAGTAATATATAGAAATACAGCGTAAATATTAACTGGCTTGTATTCTGTGAACATTTTAATAAATCACCTATCTTTTTTAGCGCTTTCATATTACAATTGGATTTATAATGTAATATTTTAATAAGGAATGATTAAGATGAATTATTTTAATAAAATAAAAGATTTTATTAAAGAGAAACTCTTTAAGTCAGTAACTGTTGTAGAACCAGAGTCTCTTAATCATGAGGCGGCTGCTGACATACAAGAAGAGAATATTGATAGCAGCAATGATACAGTAACTATGATTGAAACAGAGAGTCAGCCGGATATTCAAGTGGATGTTATCCCAGAAGTTGATATTACTGAACCAGACAATATAGAAGTTGAGTCAATGTTAGAACCAGAAATTGCTGTTCATGTTGAAGGCAGTTCGATTCCTGTTGCGGAAGAGTTATCAATTGAACAGACTGCTGTAATTTCTAATGAAACTGATATTGAAACAACTGTTTCTGAAGAAGTGACAGCTATTGTAGAAGATGAAGATGCAAGTGATATCCAAATTGAAGTGATTCTTCCCGATGAAATGCCGAATCAGTTAACTGAAGCTGCAGTTGAGAGTGTACAGTACATTTCTCAAGCAGATGGTCGTATTCAAGCAGCAAGTTTCAACCGGGCTGAACCTAAGGACAAGGAAACTGCTAAAGAAGGCTTTGTGGCTCATTACTATAAGAATGGCAGAAAGCATATGCTAACCATGACAAATCTCACTCCCCCATCCAAAGAAAAAGTTAGAGTAGAAGAAAATGAAAGCAAGTCCACACCAGTCATTGATACTGCAAAGCAGCAGGAAACCGAAACTGTCCAATCCACTAGTGCGCCAAAAAAAGATAATCCTTTAGGTTTCCTTGATGAAGAGTTTGAATCGGATTTAGATAAAATAATAAATTCGAAAGATTTTGTTGAACGAGCGAGTAAACTGGTTGAGGTTCCAGATTTTAAGGATAATAAAGATTATATCAGCGATTATCAATCAGATGATGAGATGAGTGAGGAAGCTTTAGAAATGCTGGTCTATGCTAATAAGCGTCTGGTTTATAAAGTAGTTCAGCGATACAAAGGTATGCAAAGTGTCTCATTCACTGAAGACGACATGTTTCAGCATGGAATGATAGGTTTAATGAAAGCAGCCAAGAAATTTGATTTGAATAAAGGATTTGAGTTTTCAACCTATGCAATGCACTGGATCAGACAAGAAATTACTAGAGGGATAATGGATCAATCGAACACTGTTAGAATTCCTGTTCATATGGGAGAATTTATTAATAAAATAAGGCGGAAGGAAAGAGAGTGCTCTAGAAATTTTGGTATGGTGGACTATGAATGGATTGCTGAAGAACTAGAACAACCACTAGAGAAGATAATAGAGGCTGTACGTGTTCAAAATACATTTATGACGAATGTTAGTCTAGATGTGCCGGTGGGAACTGATGAAGACAGCACTTTAGGGGAGTTTATTAGAGATCCGGATGTTATTGACCCAAGTTCTTATGTGATTGATAAATCTTTACAGGCAATAATTTTTTCATTATTAGATGATTTGAAGCCGCGAGAAAGAGATATCATCATAAAACGATTTGGCCTGGATGGGAAAGATATACGAACGTTAGAGACAATTGGACAAGATCAGAAGGTTACTCGGGAACGTATTAGGCAAATCGAAGCCAAGGCTTTGAAACGACTAAGACATCCGACTAGGAGAGAGCAATTAAAAGAATATTATGAGGTATACTAATGCATTTAGAACAATTAATGAAAAGTTTAGAGAAACAAAAGAATGATAAGATAACAATCACAGCGTTTAAAGGTTTTTCGTATAGTAAATTAAAGAAGCTTGATAACAAATTTTTTGATGAATTTTCTAAAATAATTATTAACGATACTGATATCAATGAGGTGCGCCAAGGAATTTTGCCGCAAATATTCACGAAAGCGACTAATATCGGCAAAGTATATTGGATGACATATGAAGAGTTATTACTTTCCTATGATATTGTCAAATTAAACTTCAATATAGTCGTCATCAATAACAATTTATATAATACTAAGTATCCTTTTGATTATACAATCCGAGGTATTGAACGGGTTTATAGAGATTTTTACTTAAATGTTGAACAAGAAATTGATGATAATAAGAAAGCAGAATTAGACTTAATATCTACCTTTTATGGTGGAATTCATTATTCAGAGACGACAGATCAATATTACATTTCTTACAACAATACTGAGATAGAAAATGTCACAAGCATCAATTATTATGATGCGGACGGCTATCATGTTGAAATGGTTGAACCTTCTGACACGAGTGATGAAACGGTTGTTATCGAGTTATCAGATGACGAAACAGTTTTCTTGGATATAGTCCATCAACTGCTTACCAATGAAAGCAATCCGAAAGAATTACGGATAGTAACAATGACAAAACTGTCAGAGCTCCCTAATAATTATCTAGAGCGGGTAGAAATTCTACAGATGCTGCTGAAAGATACAACTAAGATTTACTATACTAAGAAGACGATTGAAGCGGCCGTTATCACAAATCTGCCAAAGTATCTGGCTATCTTAGAAGAATATTGGGGTTATCCGTCATTTAGAAATTTATTAATGTATAAAGATGTTCGTGATCCCAAGAAACAGTTAATTGAAATTTCTCAAGCTCAAATTATTAATGACATTGTGGAGCAGACCGTCCTTGCGCTTGATAATAAAGCATACCGAGATATTTACATAACCTCTGCGACTGGTTCAGGTAAGTCTGTTATGTTCCAGGTGCCGTCATTATATTTGAGCCGTGAATTCTCAGCAGAAAATCCGCTGACTTTGATTATTTCTCCTCTGATTGGGTTAATGAATGATCAAGTTGATTCACTGAGGGCTAGGGGAGTAGACACGGCTAGAACAATCCACTCCAATGTGGCTCCGTTTGAAAGAGATAAAATCATTAATGAAATAGCTAATGGTCAAGTAAACATGCTTTATTTGTCTCCGGAAACATTACAGATCCGCTCAGATATTAAGATGTTAATCGGTGATCGAAGAATTGGTTTGGTTATTATTGACGAAGCCCATATTGTCACTACATGGGGTAAATCCTTTAGAGCAGATTATTGGTATTTAGGTATTTATTTGCAGAAACTGCGCAAGAAATATCGTTTCCCGATTGTGACGTTTACAGCAACCGCAATTTATGGCGGTAAAGAAGATATGTACTTGGAGACACGGGATAGCTTGAATTTGATTAATCCAATTTCTTATTTTGGGAATGTAAAGCGGGATGATATTTATATGTGTGTCTCTTCTTCGGATGAGAAGACTGAAGATTACAGCAGGGAGTATTTAAGGACTAAGCAGCAATTAACTTTAGCACACTTAGAAAGAGCCTTTAAGAAAAAGCAAAAATCCCTTGTTTATTTCCCGACAGTAAAGTTGTTGAATCAATTTAACAGTTTCTTGAAGCTAAATGATTCAGAAATTGCAGCTGTGACAGGTATTTATAACGGTCAGCTGCAAAAAGAAGAAAAAGATGAAGTATTAACTAGTTTCAAGAATGGCGAGTTAAGGTTTGTCTTAGCAACAAAAGCCTTTGGGATGGGGATAGATATACCGGATATTACTAATGTATATCATTATGCACCTTCGGGATCTGTGACCGATTATATTCAAGAAATCGGACGGGTTGCCAGGGATGAGAAGTTAGTACTGTATGGATTTGCTTGGTTAGATTTCTTGCATCGAGACTTTACAGAGGTGAAGCGACTCCATGGAATGGGCAAGATTACTAAAGACCAGCTGCTTGCTGTAATGAACAAAATTATCAATTTGTACCATGAAAAAGGCAATAATAGAAATCTAGTCATCAGTGCAGTGGACTTTAAACATATATTTAGAGATGACAGCTACAATAGTGACGACAGCAACTTAGATAATAAACTAAAGACGGCTTTATTATTAATTGAAAAAGACTTCGAATCACCTAATAATATCGGTTTCCCACCATTTGCTGCCCGGCCGCGTTCCGTGTTCGGCATTGATAATATATTAGTGAATGAAGAAATAGAGCAGAAGTTAAAGAAATCACCGATTAAGAAGTATTTGAAATTGACTCATTATTTACAGAACAGTCATTATAAAGCAATTTATACGGTTAATTTATCAGACTTATGGGAAGACCACTATAAACACTTATCGTTTCCACAATTTAAATACATGCTGTTTACACCAGAGGAACGACTTAATTTGAAACACGCTGCTTATTTTGATGACTTCGTCTATGCGACCGGAATTTCAATTACGAAGTTTGAAGACCAAAAGATTAATGATGTGCTGAGTCAATTTAACTTGTATGTGCGCTTTTTCGAAGAATTTGTTGCTGATAAGAAAAGAACAGCATCGTATTTCTCAATCAGTGAATTAGGTTATTATTTGCAGGATAAGATGCATCTTTCTGATATATTCAAGGCAAGAGCAGTTGCACAGGCATTTGTTAATACCTGCTTTGAATATCAGAAAGTAAAGAATTATAAGTTTATCAAAGAGCGACCTACGCTGAATGAATCAACTTATGTTTTGAATAATAATTATGATATCTTTATCAGCTTTATTAAGGACACGTTTAATAATTTCTTCCGTAATAAAGTGACATACTTTGAGAATAAAGATGAATTTATAAAGTATTATCACAGAACCAAAAAGGCTAATGCTTTTGATTTAGATATAATTCCATTGGGTCTGGCTGAAGCCATTGGTTTAATGAACTTTAATGTTGAGAATGGCAATAATCCTCAAATTTATATTCGGATAAACGCGATTTCGCCGCTCGAAAGTGCCATTAAGAAGAATCAATTTTATACCAATCGTTTATTGAATGATGTCCATATGAAGCACCATATCAGCGTTGAGATGCTGACCTACCTCTTTAAATATCAAGCGGAAGGAAGCTCCCAGTCAGAAAAAGTACAGAACTATACAGATTTTTTCTGGGAAACAGTAGAAAACTATTTTTTAGGTATAGTACCTGCCCCAGTTGAAGAGGCAATAGCCTATCAAGCAGAAAAGAGATTTAACAAATAGTCAGAGCAATTTCGATTTTTAATGTATTAAATAAACAGTGAGAAAGCAGCCACCCAAATGAAGAATCTAAAAACAAAAATATTAATATCCGTACTCGTTATTCTAGCTGTGTTTGCCGGCTTTTTCGTCTGGTACGTTAATGACGATTATGATGCGACCGAGCTGGCGTTAGCGTCGCTGGTCAGCACCGAACAGGTGGAAGTTATTGAGGGCGAGCCGATCCAATTTCTGCCGCAGGGAGAAGTTGCTGAAACTGGCATTATCTTCTATCCGGGCGGGAAGGTTGAGGAAGAGGCTTATGCGCCTTTAATGCAAGCGTTGGCTGAGGAAGGCTTTGCGGTGTTCTTAGCAGACATGCCGTTTGGTTTGGCGGTGTTTGATATTAACGCAGGGGATGACATTATCGCTGAGCATTCCGAGATAACCAATTGGTATGTGATGGGGCATTCTTTAGGCGGGTCGATGGCAGCGATTTATGCTGAGAGGAACAGCGAACTGCTAGATGGTTTGCTTATGTTGGCGGCGTATTCGACGGCGGATTTATCGCAGTCAGATTTAGCGGTCTTGTCGCTTTTGGGCAGTGAGGATCAAGTGTTGGATTGGGAACAGGTTCAAGAATACCAGCCGATGCTGCCGGCTGATGCGGTGGAAGTAGTCATTGAAGGCGGTAATCATGCCCAGTTTGGCAGTTACGGACCGCAAGACGGCGACGGGGAAGCATTGATTTCTGAAGTGGAACACCACTGGTGTAATAAAAAGCATCATTTGGGCAAGAAAATAAGGTATCTTGTTTACGATCAAAGGTCAGCGTGATATACCTCTTCTTTGAATAAGGCAGTATGTAAAGGAAAATATTAAACGTAAAGATTTCACCTTGATTACTGATCATTTTCATCTCTTCTTTCCAGTCGACTTGAGCCGACAGGCCAGGAGTATGTTCAATTCGCACCGTTGCCTTCTTGATTTTCTCTTGCTTAAACGACCGGCAATATTGTTTGACTAAACTGTAACTCCCATCAAAACCTTTCTTCTCAATAAATTTAAAAATACTATACGCACTACATTGGTCTTTCAGTTTCTCTTCAATCGTTGCTTTATAAGGGTCCAGTTTACTCTACTTAATTACTATAGTCGTTACTTCCAAGATGTACCGAAACGTATGTCAGAGTACAATGCTGATATGTATCTTACTAAAGGTGCTGGGTGGATTCAAAGTGTGCTAATTGTAGAAGATCAAATGATTGAGAATCAGTCATTAACAGGAGACTTTGAAGTGGTAGCAGGAGCGTCGAATTCATTTAACCAATCGTTCCTACCGCTTGCAGAGCAATTAGAAGAAGAATTGGATCAACCATCTACTGCTAAGTACTACAGCATTGCCGAGGAAATCGTAGAAGGTGTGACTGCCTACCTAAAAGTAGTAATGGAAGATGGGGAAATCACTAAAGTAAGTTATGATGAAATCTTCGCCAGCTCACCTGATGAGATTGAAAGTGAAGCTTTAAAATCATTATTCAGACAATTAAAATATCATAGTATAGAATATGATGAGCCATCACGCATCGGCTTCAACATTCAAATGGATGCATTAAATGAAAAAGTTGTAGAAACACAAGATTTACTGGATATCGAAGGACTACCAGCGACAGGTGAGACAGGAGACTATGCAAGCAGTGGATTCACTACTCGCAACCCATCCTGGGATACTTACTTAGACCTAGCAGAAAAACTGTTAGAAGAAATTAACGCTGACCTGGATGCAGAATAAGTTACTACAGAATATATAACTAAAACAACTAAAGACTCTCTAAATCTGTCATAACAAACGGATTTAAAGAGTCTTTTTTTATGAATGAAAAATGTTTTGAGTGCGTGGGAAATATAAAAAAATAGGATAGTGTAAAAGGAGTTCTTGTTAAAGCTCTAAGAAGAGTAATAATGAGGTTCTTTTGTACCGTATCAAATAGCTAATAGAATTTATTACCTATCGATGATACGGACATGCGTACCACAAATAGATGAGGTTTTTTCGTAAAACCACAGCACAATCTGATACGGGTTCGCTCTATGATTTTAAAAGCTTGTCACATTTGTATTCAATGGTAAAGAATGAGACGTATCACAAGTAATGATAAAAATCATTCGTGAGTCCGTCATCCGTGAAGGACAAACTTAAAATAGTAGGAAGGAATGAGGATGAATGCAAAAAGTGTTGCTGACTGGTATGTCAGGGGTTGGTAAATCCACCATCTTAAATCAATTAAAAGTAGAGGGGTTTTTAACGGTTGACTTAGACAACAGTGGCTGGATTAATTATGATGTTAAAGAAGAAGACTATCTGATGGATACAACAAAAATAATAGATTTTATAACTCTTCACGAGAAAGAAGTCGTTTTTTTAGCAGGAACTACAATCAATCAAATACATATTTATCCTTATCTAGATTTTGTCATTTCTTTAACTGCCCCTCTAGAGGTTATGAAAGAAAGAATCCAAAATAGAGAGAACAATCCATTTGGAAAAACAGAAGATGAATGGTCAAAAATTGTAAGTGATAAAGTGACCTTTGAAGAACAAATCTTTAAAAGTAGTGATTATGTCATTTCAACAGACAAGCCTCTCCAAGATGTTTTAAAAGAGATTTATGAGGCTTGTAGGATTGATTTAGAAAAGAGTGAGCTAATTCATTAATAGAGAGCTTCAGCTGAATGAGGAGTACTCGAATAAATAAAAAATAATCAGTAATGTGTATTGAAGGAGGGAACCATCAAATCATCACTGGTTATTTTTTTCCCGTTTAAGGATTAAGAAGTATAGTCAAAGGTCCAGCCAAGCCCCTATGAAAAAAGTCAATATGAGTGGAATAGGAATGACAATTGAATTGTAAATTGTCGTCAGAAAAGTTGTCTTTTTATCTTGTTCGTTCATAAAAATGCGAATGTTCTTTAAGACGTATGGGAATGTTAACAAAGACAACGTTACAAGTCTTGGGAAGGTCCCAAAAATGACCGAAAAAATAATGGCGATGTAGCCGGCATAATAAAAGGATTTGAAAATAACGAGCTCTTTATCTATGCCGATATGATAAGGCAGCGTAAAGCGGCCATCTTCTATATCTTCTTCTAAATCACAAATGTTATTAGCGAGTGAGACGGACATCACCGTAATCGCTGTCGGGATGGACGCAACGATGAGCAGCGTGATTGATAGCCAGTCAAATTGAATAACGTCAAATGCATTAACATAAAGCATGGCTGTAAAAATTCCAAAGCCCATGGCCAACCCGATGAAGAAATCACCGAATGGCGTGCTCGAGATGGGGAGAGGGCCGAAGGTATAGAGAATGCCAATCAACATCCCGCCAAAGCCGATATAAAATAAGATAAGAGATGTCTGAAGAACTAAGAATAAACCAATAGCTAAAGCAACACCACCAGTAAGATAATAGGCTAACCGAATATTTTTAAGAGGTATACTTTCTTTACCCACCATTACTTCTTGGGGAGAATCTGTATTTTTATGATCTGTGATGTCATAATCCAAGTAAGTATCGCGGATGCCGATAGCCAGATAAAAGATGACGACTGTGAGTAAGCCTAAAATGGAAAAACCCAGACGGAAAGTTCCATAATTATACCAGGCATACAAGATCCCCATAAAACCAGGAAAAAAACTGGTCGTGGCGTATTCCATTTGCGAAAGTAAGATATATTGTTTAAGTGTCATAACAAACTCCTTTTTAAAATTCTCTGGTGAGTAATTGTTTAGTCAATGCGTACAACACATCTTTTTCTGGGTGACTTGGCAGCGTCTCAATGGCTGCTAAAGCTTTATCGATGTATTCCTTAGTGATAACGTGTGCGCGTTCGATACAGCCATAATCATGCAGTAAAGAAACTAAAGCAGCGAGGTCACTATCTGATAAGTTTTCACCCTTATTCAAAAGTGGCAGAAAGGCTTTTTCGTTTGTCTCTAGGCCTAAGATGAGGGGAAGCGTGTAAATACCCTGTTTGACATCATTTAAGACGGGCTTTGCGAGCATTTCAGAAGTTTGGGTGTAATCTAAAATATCATCCATCATCTGAAAGGCGATCCCAATATTTTGGCCAATCGAACGACTTTTCTCAATCGTTTCGCTGTCACATTGCCTAAAGTATGCACCTTCAATACAACTTAATTCAAACAGCTGGGCGGTTTTTCCTTTAATACTTTTTTAATAGTCTTCATATGTAATATCGGTATTGTAGACATTTGTCATTTGATTGATTTCACCCATCAATACACGTTTCATCGAACGCGTATTTAATTGAATGATTTCCATGGCGTCCGTTGCGTCTGCCAATAAGTCAAAATACACTGCAAGCAATAAATCACCTGTATAAACAGCCACATCTTTACCATGTTTGGAATGGACCGTTTCAACACCGCGACGCATATTCGAGTCGTCAATAATGTCGTCATGAATGAGCGTAGCGAGATGAAGGACCTCGGTAGATGCAGCGGCCGCAATCATATTCTCATGCGCATCTTGAGGAGCATTGCCTAATCGTGAAAAAAGAAAAAAATAAGCAGGTCGAAGTAGTTTTCCTTGTCTTGTGATCAACTCAGTGACTGTCTTTTCAATTTCAGTATTATCAATCGTCGTTTTTTCAATAATCAATTCAAGGCATTCCAATAAAAGGCTTTGGATATCAGGGAAGTTGTCCCACATTGGATGGGTTTTAACCATACCGTTCTCCTTTGTGAACCGTTAAATCTATGGTTCTTCTATTTTATTCTTTATACATACTTATTATCATTGATTTATAATTATACGTTAAAATAGGATAAAGTCGCACTAGAATGTTCAGCGAACTTTTTGATAATCAGCTATTGATTTGAAAGATTCACTATTAGCAATTTTAAAAGATATTGCCTATGAAATGACAAAAGAACACGACGAGCAAAGGAGAAAACTCTTTTACTCGTCGTGTTCTTTTATTCAAATGGAATTAAGACATGGTCCAACCGCCATCAACAGGTAAGGCATGACCTGTAATGTATGAAGAAAGATCACTTCCTAAGAACAATGCAGCGTTTGCGACATCACTGGCTTCACCTAATCGTTTCATTGGGATAGGTGCCACAAATCCTTGGTAGACCTCTTCAATCTCTAACAAGTCTTTTGTCATACCGGTTATGCCTGTACCAGGACAGATGGCATTGATACGAACGCTGGCTTCTGCATAATCAACAGCCATCGCACGAGTGAATGAAATGACAGCCCCTTTAGTCGTCGCATACGAAATGGCGTCAGGGAATCCAATAATACCCCCTGCGGAAGCCGTATTAATAATATTTCCCTTTGTTTCTTTTAAATAAGGCATAGCGTACTTACTTGCCAAAAATAAAGCCGTGATATTAACATTTAATGATCGGTTCCAATCATCCATGGATGTGTCTTCCACTGTTCCTGGCGCATAAATTCCAGCATTATTAAACAAGATATCGATTTGTCCATACGTATCAATCGCCGTTTGAATAAAGTGTTTCACATCTGACTCGTTGCTGACATCCGCTTTTACAGCGACTGCCTCACCACCATTTTCTCGAATACCAGCAGCCGTTTGTTGAGCTGTTTCTTCATTATAATCCACTACGACGACTTTTGCGCCTTCTTTAGCATATAATTCTGCAGTTGCACGGCCAAAACCACTGCCAGCTCCAGTAATAATCGCTACTTTATTTTCTAACAACATTTATCTTTCCTTCTTTCATCTTTTGATGAAGTCATTATAACCTATACTTGTGAAACTATCTACATAGTTGGCAAATATACTCTTTTAATGAGTGAAAGAAATGTCCATTATTAATGAATTCCTGTACTCGAACAGTTAAAAATACGATAGTCTGATGTGGAGCTGATTGAGTATCCGTAATGATTTTAAAGGTATGACTAACCGCAGAAATAAATGATACGGGGAGCCATATCATAAGTGAGTAATGTACTTACTAAATAATCTACTTAATGAAATTTCAAAGAGAAAGTGTCTTATAGATTACAATTTATGTATAACTTGAATTGTAAAATTAAGCTAGAAAAAAAACAAACCATTTGTGTTACACTCAAATCAAATTTCCAACCACGAAAATTAGAGGAGTGAACACAAATGGCCTACACACATCTTACAATGAAAGAACTCGGCTGGATAGAAACTTATAATGACATTGGCTATAAAGCCTATGAAATTGCGAAAAAACTTGGACGTTCTAATCAACCTATCTATAACGTTGTCAACTTCCTTAAGCAAGGCGGTACGATTCATGAATACTTTGAACACTACAAGCAGAATAAATCGAAATGTGGTGCAAAGAAAAAAACTTTACGAGCGAACAGACGCAATACATTAAGGAGTGTGTGGCTAAAGGCTGGACACCTGATGTGATGATTGGTCGAGGAGAAAAAGATCTTGGTTGTTCGACGAGCACCCTCTATCGTCGTTTTAAAGATAGCCCACTCTTCGAAGTGACGACTTTACCCATGCAAGGGAAACGAAAACCCAATGGGCATAAAGAAACACGCGGAAGGCAAGCGGATAAAAGAACGCTTGACGACCGTAAGAAAGCGTATCCCGCATACGAAAGTGAGTTCGGCCATTTAGAGGGCGATACCATCATTGGTAAAAACCACAAGAGTGCCGTCGTTACGTTTGCCGAAAGAGTCTCTAAATTGATTATTGCTTTAGAAACCCCGGGCCGTAAAGCTAAAGATATCGAATGGACATTAAACAATTGGTTGAACCATTTGCCTAAAAATCTCTTCAAATCGATTACGTTTGATTGTGGTAAGGAATTTTCCAATTGGAAAAGCTTGAGTAATCAACAAGACATTTCAATCTTCTTTGCAGATCCAGGCTGCCCCTCTCAACGCGGTCTAAACGAACATTCGAATGGTCTGTTGCGTAAAGATGGATTACCGAAACAGATGGATTTCAATGAAGTGAGCCAAGAATTTATTTCTTCTGTCGCCTTGCACCGAAATAAAATACCGAGAAAATCTTTAAACTATAAGACGCCGTTGGAGGTCTTTATTGAGAATGTGCCAGAGTTAGATTTTTTCTAGTTTAAATTGACAAATCAAATTAAGAAAACTAGTCCATCGAACTGTATGTAGGTTTTTTTGAAATCTATATGAAACTGCTTGATAAAAGGAAAACCTCCTGAAAAAATCTCATATCATAAGAGAAATTTTAGGAGGGATTGACATGATATATGCATTATCTATTCAATTCAGAACAAAAATCGCTAGACGCATCAGGTGAACACGAAGTTAGTCTGCGAGCTTTATCAGCAATATTTAAAAGACAATTGCCCCGAACTCATGCGTTAAAGAACATAAAGAAACGAAGAAACGAAGAGAATTTATTGGGTTTCATTATCATTAGTTTTTGAGAAATGAATCAGTTTGTTTAGTGTATCTGCAATTAAAAACTAAACAAACAAATGTTGAATTGCATTCAAAAACTCCTCCTTATCACACTATTTCAAGTGATAAGGAGGAGAGTTTTATGATCTAATAGAGTTGCTTTCACTTAACTTACTGACAATGCCTATAGAGTTAATCTATATAATGAAGGGATAAGAATTAAGTATACAGAGGTTTGTCATCCAAGTGGACTTATTGTCCGTATTCAATGGCCGTCTTGTGAAGCGGTAATCATTTAGAGATATCTCAGAATTAAACCTTGAGAAATTAAAGCCACGATAACAACCGAAGTATCAATAATGACTCCAGCAACCATCGGTTTGAAGCCCACCCCTGCTACCTCTTTCAAGCTAGTTTGCATACCAATAGCTGCTAATGCCACGGCTAAGAAGAATTTAGATAAAGAAGTCAGCTGTTCAACCATCAAATCTGGAACTAGGCCTGTACTTCTAATGGCAACAACAGCGAGAAAACCAAGAATGAACCAAGGGAATATTTGGACAATATTTACTTTTGGTTTATTTTTTTCAGTGGATTCTTTTTTAGCATAAATCCAAGAGAAAATCAGTACAAGTGGTACGATAAAAAGGGTCCGAGTGAGCTTCACAATGGTCGCCAATACGCCGGCTACATCTGAAAAGGCGTATCCTGCTGCAACAACGGATGAAGTATCGTTAACTGATGTCCCAACCCAGAGTCCATAACCTGTATCACTAAGGCCTAACATGTGACCAATCCAAGGGAAAGCAATAACGGTGATAATATCAAAGATAAATGTAGCGGAAATGGCATAGGCGATATCTCGATTTTTCGCTTGAATGGTTGGTCCAAGAGTTGCGACAGCTGTTCCACCACAAATTGCCGTACTTATAGAAAGTAGACTAGCGAGTTTCCAATTAATTTTAAATACTTTGTGGCAGACATAACCAATGCCGAACGCTGTTATAAGCGTAACAAAAAGAAGAACAAGTGCATATTTACCTGTTTGGGCTACTTGGGAGAAACTAAGCGAGATTCCGCCCAGAATAATTCCATAACGGAGGATTTTTTTGCCACTCCAGCTAATTCCTGGTTCAAAGCTTTCATAGTTCGCAATTATTGGGTTCAGCAACATACCTAAAAGTAGCGATAAAAGAGCTGCTCCTAGAAAATCTATCGGAAGCAAATCGTTGATCAGGTAGGCCGCAGATGCAATCATAGCGGACAGGACGACACCCGAGAGATAAGATTTTTTCTGAATCATTTTACAATCATTCCTTTCAAATATATAAATGATGACTAGAATCATTTTAACAGTGCAATTGGATAAAATAAAATTATGGATTATAATGGTAGCATTAGTTAATATTATAGGTGGAGATGATTAAGATGTTAGACTTTAGACACGAAACTTTTCTTATGCTTTGTTCTTGTGGTAGTTTTACAAAAGCAGCAGAGCAACTACATGTTACGCAACCGGCTGTATCTCAACATATTAAATATCTTGAAGAATACTATGGTTGTAAATTGATTGATACATCTAACCGAAAGATTAGAATAACTCAGCAAGGATTACGGTTAAAGGAATTTGCAACCACAATCTATTCAGATTCCCAACATTTTAAGGGGAACATACGTACATTTAAATCAGAGGAAATCCATTTTTCCTTTGGCGCAACACTGTCGATTGGAGAATATGTCATGCCGACTATTCTTTCCCGTTTGCTGGCAGCCTTTCCTGCAATAACTTTCCAGATGACGGTCGCAAATACGAAAACGCTGCTTGAACAGTTGAATCAAGGTGAGTTGGATTTTATTTTAGTAGAAGGGTTATTTGATAAGATGCAATACGATACAATGCTCTTTAGACTCGAAAATTTCATTCCTGTTTGTTCGCCGCAAGCAGAATTTGCAACTCAAGCTGTTCGATTTGAATCTCTGAGAAATAATCGCTTAATTCTGAGAGAATCTGGTTCAGGAACACGCGAAATTTTTGAACATATTCTGCTAGATAGAAATTACTCACTCAATATGTTTGATAGAATTATTGAGGTTGGAAATATGGCAACAATCAAACAGATGGTTTCAAAGGATTTAGGAATCACCTTCTTATTTGAAGTGGCTGCTAAAAAGGAAATAGCGTCCGGTGAACTTTCAAAAATTAACATTGTCGACTTTTCTGAGCAAAGAGAGTTTAATTTCGTAACATTAAAAGACAGCTTTTTCCGCGAACAGTATATGAGAATATTCCAGTTATTGAATCAGGCAGCAGCAGAAGAAGAGGAAATGTAATATAAATTGGCTGTTTACCTAGGGGTTCAGGAAGTTGCTTCAATTTAAACAAGGTCAGAAACACCTGAATTTTCTCCCAACTGATATCAGATTACAAGAGGATTCGAATGCATACGAAGTTGGATTTCTTGAATGTTCCATGATTAATCTAATCTATTTGGTTGAAATGACAATATAAGGGAGCTGTATAAAATGACTGATATCAAGACGACCGAAGCAAAACTCTCCTCAAAAGCAGAAATTATTCTTCTAAAAATCAAACACAATCGTCTGTTAGGTAATTTACGTAAAATTGCAAAAGACATTAAAAAGGATCATGAACTCGCGTTGGAACTTTGGTCAACCGCTGAGTTTTTACCAAGACTGTTAGCGGTCTTAATTTTGGATAAAAAACGTCTTTCAGAAGAGGACTTAAACGCGTTCACGGCGGATATGCAGACTCATGATTTTAATGAGCGAAACAACTTAATGGACTGGCTGTTTGCGAATCAACTCACTAAAGACAAGCAGAAAATTGCCTTAATCGAGTCATGGGCGAATAGTCCTTTTGCATTGCAAAGGCGAACGTTTTGGTATTACCAAGGGCGTTTGGAGAACAGAGATTATACCAGGAATTTATCTTAAAACTTCAATCTCAAATTTTGGTAAAATGAATTGTCTACGTCAATTATTCGATTTGTTTGAAATTGAATATGGCGAGTTACAGCTAGATGCACTACCTCCTAGGGAAGAAAATTAAATACAAAGCAAGAGAGACTCCATCGCTTTTATATCAGTAAAGTGATGGGGTTAGTCGTTATTTATTATTATTATGAGTATTGTACCAAATCGCTTATAAAATTTATTACCTATCGATGATACGGACATGCGTATCATAAATGATGATAAAAATTACATCATACAGTTAAAACAATAGCTCTCTATCATGTCTTAATAGCCTATCAAACTGATGGGGGTTCGGGGGATTACTATATAGCCCTTAGTTGAAGTAGCTGCTAGCTAGAGGATAGGAAAATCAAATTTATCATCAATCTAATCAAAAAAATAAAGCAGAGTTTACAGGAAAACCTGTGAGCTCTGCTTTGGTGTGTTTGCCGAAGAGGAAATAAGGTCCTCACTCAAACTCCTATCCTTCTAAAATCGTCGGGAAATCGGGAAGTCTCCTCTGTCGTCTTATGTGTCTCCTCTCTGAAACCGTCGGGGTTTCGGGGAATGGTTATACCCATATCTCAATCGGACGACGCAAAAAGAACCCTCCGACTGGAAGGTTCTCTTGTTTGGAACTGTTTGTCTCGTGGCCAATGTCTTGAGTGCGGTAGTCTGGGTCAGGGTGGGGTTTGATACCGAGATACTCTGCAATATTGCCTTCATCGAAGTACAAGAGGATATCAAACTCTTTAGTGCCTTTATCCCACTGAATTTCTTTGATCAAAGCGAGGTAGATATCTTTTAATCGCGACTTGTCAGTAGTACTTTGAGCTGTCTGAACGAGAGAATTAACAAGGTGAGTGATCTGTCGAATGTCGTAGTCTGAATAGTCCTTCTTGAGTCGTTGATCAATACGCATAATTTCCTCTTTGAAGTCCTCTATTTCAGCTTCCAACCGATGAATGGCTTCTTCCCAGATATCCGCCAGATTAGGCTCGCTCTCAATTTTTGTTGGACTTTTTCAGGTCCAAAGTCCTTTTCAAGTTTTTCCATCGCTTCTTTCATATGAAAGAGCCGGTTTGTATTATTATGTGCGTCAGATGCGATAAAGTGTGCGAGATTGTGCTCAATGAGTTGATCACTTATTTTCTCAATCTCTTTCCCAAACTTGCCAATGTAACTTGCGGCAGTCACTTGTGTGAGTACGGCTTAATTTATCCAGACAGAGAATTAACAACAAAAGCACTTACAGAATTTTTCGATGGGAATGTATCTGAAAGCACCGTGTTTCGTCACCTGACGAAACACTTTAAACGAATCGGTAAGTATAAAAACTCAGAGTATAGAAATCCAAGAGGAGCACTAGAAAACAATAAGCAAGCCTTTAAACTAACCGAGCCAAAATATATGCGACTGAATTAACTCAAATTAGCGGCTTGCCCGTCACTAGTCGCTCACAATGACGGGCAATTTAAATTTACTCGTCACTACCGGCCAATTTTGACGGGCAAACAAATTTTACCCGTCATTACCGGCCAACTTTGACGGCCAAACAAATTTTAGCCGTCACCACCGACCAACTTTGACGGCCAAACGTAAATTTCACTCCCCAAAGTACCAAATACTATGATATACTCTACTGTAACTAACGAAACAACCCAAATGAATACATACAGATAGGTGGATACCAACAAAATGTCTAAAACAATCCTAGTCACAGGAGCAGCCGGCTTCATCGGCGCTTTCCTAAGTAAGGCTCTCTTAGAAGAAGGGCACACAGTCATCGGCATCGACAACTTGAACGATTACTACGACGTGAACCTCAAACACGAGCGCCTCAAAGCCCTCGAACCAGAAGAAAACTTCACGTTCATCAAACTCGATCTCGCCGACAAAGAAGCGGTAGACGAGCTATTCGAACAAAACCGTCCAGAGATCGTGGTCAACCTCGCCGCGCAAGCTGGAGCTCTTGACAAAGGTGGAGAGATCTTCGTTCTAGATATGGGTGAACCAGTATAAATTGCCGAACTCGCACGACAAATGATTTGGTTAAGTGGCCACACTGAAGATGAAATTGAAATTGTTGAAACAGGTATTCGCCCAGGTGAGAAGCTGTATGAAGAGTTGCTTGCGGATGATGAGAATACCGAAGAACAAATTTTTGAGAAAATCTTTGTCGGAAAAGTACATAACTTACCGATACATCAAGTAAACGCATTTATTCACTCTTTAGAAAGTTTATCAACGGATGAACTCAAAGAAGCCTTAGTTCAATTTGCGAATAATACGTATGAAGAGAATCAAGAAGTGATTGAAGAATTAGAAACACAAGGAGAGTTTGCGTAATGTATATTCATTTAAAAAGAATCATCGATTTTATCTTAGCATTCATAGCACTAGTACTCTTATCTCCTTTATTCTTAGTCTTAGCTTTATGGATTAAATTTGATTCAAAAGGTCCAGTCTTTTTTAAACAAAAACGCATTGGAATAAATCGTACTTTCTTTCAAATTTATAAATTCAGAACAATGCTTTCAGAAACACCAAGTGATATGCCAACCCATTTACTTGATAATCCAGATGCTTTTATAACAAAATCAGGAAGATTCTTACGTAAAACAAGCCTCGATGAATTGCCTCAACTCATCAATATCCTAAAAGGAGAAATGGCTTTTATTGGGCCACGCCCTGCTTTATGGAATCAAGAAGATTTAGCAAATGAAAGAGATAAATATGATGCTAATGATGTGCTACCTGGTTTAACAGGGTGGGCACAAATTAATGGACGAGACGAATTACCTATCAAAGCTAAAGCTCAATTAGACGGCGAATACATTCAAAATATGAGTTTTTGGTTTGATATTAAATGTTTCTTTGGAACATTTATAAGTATTCTAAAAAGTGATGGGGTTGTTGAAGGTGGAACAGGGACTCTAGAGAATAATAAATCGTCGATTGATTAATAGGAGAGAACTTTAAATGAAGAGAATATTAATCACTGGTGAAAATAGTTATATCGGTGGGAAATTTACTGAATGGGTGGCGCAGTGGCCAGATAAATATCATGTGGATGAAATCAGTGTTCGTGATGACAAATGGAAACAAACCGACTTTAGTTCTTATGATTCGGTATACCATGTAGCTGGAATTGCACACAACTCATCTGATCCTAAGCTTGAAGATTTGTATTATGAAGTGAATCGGGATTTAACTATTGAAGTCGCCAAGAAAGTAAAAAAAGATGGTGTTCCTCAATTCATATTTATGAGTAGTATCATTGTATACGGTACAAAAAATGAATGTATTGATGCTGGCACTAAGCCAAATCCAGATAATTTTTACGGCGAGAGTAAATTACAAGCTGAAGAAGGTATTCTTCCATTACGAGATGAGAATTTTAATATAGCAATTATCCGACCACCTATGATTTATGGAAAAGATTCTAAAGGAAATTATCCTTTATTATCTAGGCTTGCTCAAATAACTCCAATCTTTCCAGATTATGACAATCAAAGAAGCATGTTACATATTGACAACCTGACCGAATTTGTCCGTCTTATTATTGATAACGAAGACGCAGGTGTTTTTTGTCCTCAAAATAAAGACTATGTTAAGACTAGCGATATGGTAAAAGTAATTTCTGATATCCACGAGAAGAAGATATACCAAAAGAAGTTATTTAATCCAATTATTAGGAAATTAACTAGAGTTAATTTAGTGAATAAAGTGTTTGGTAATTTATCTTACGATTCAAAAATGAGCAGATATAAAGACAATTATCAAATCAGAAATTTTAAAGAAACAATTTATTATACAGAGTCACTATAGGAGCGAGAACGTTGAAAAAACATATCTTAGTCTATTCGCAATATTTTTATCCTGAGCAATTTAGAATTAATGACATTTGTATAGATTTAGTTAAAAGAGGATACAAAGTATCGGTGGTTACAGGTATACCCAATTATCCAGATGGGCGATTTTATGAAGGGTATAGTTGGAATAAACAACGATATGAGACTTGGAATGAGATAGATATTTATAGAATGCCTATTATTCCTAGAGGAGATAACTCAATCCAATTAGCTTCTAACTATTTATCATTTGTTGCGGGTGCCAAATACAATGAGAATAAATTACCAAAAGACATTAATCTAGTTTTTACTTATGAAGTGAGTCCAATGACTCAAGCATTACCTGCAATATGGATTGCAAAGAAGTACAACGTTCCTCACATCCTATATGTCATGGATCTATGGCCAGAGAATGTTGTTGGAGTTACCGGTATTAAAAATCAAGTTATTATCAATCCGATCAATAAAATGGTGGATTATATCTATAATAATTCAGATAAGATTTTAACATCTTCAAAAAGCTTTAAAGAATCGATTATAGATAGAGGAATTAATTCTGAGAAGATAGAGTATTGGCCACAATATGCGGAAGAGTTATATCAAAAATATAATAAAGATAATGAACAAGTAAGTATTAATCATATTGAAGAGCTAAGTTTTGTTTTTGCAGGAAATATTGGTGAAGGACAAGGCCTAGAAATTTTACCAAAAGTTGCAAGAGAGTTGCAAAAAAATAATGTTAAAGTAAAGTTTGTTTTAATAGGAGATGGAAGAGCTAAGCAAGATTTAATCAATACGGTAGACAGTATGTCAGTAAAAGATTATTTTATTTTTATAGATAGGCAACCTGCCGAAGCTATTCCATATTATCTAGCAAAGTTTGATGTAGGTTTAGTCATTTTAAATGATAATGAGATATTTTCTAGAACTATACCTGCAAAACTTCAATCCTTAATGGCATCTGGCATGCCAATCTTACTATCAGCTAATGGAGAAGTACAAGAGATAATTAAAGAAGCTGAGAATGGGTTAATAGGAGATGCAGGAAATATTAAACAATTTATTTTTAATATTGAAAAGTTTGCTAGACTTAGTGATGAAGAGATGAATTCCATGAGTCAAAATTCATTAGATTATAACAAACGTCGTTTTGATAAAAATAAATTAATGAGTACCTTAGTTCAAATATTCGAGGAGGAAGTTTGATTGTTCACAGACAAAATACTATTAATTATAGGAGGAACAGGTTCTTTTGGGAATGCTGTTCTAGATAAATATTTAAAGTCAGACTTAAAAGAGATAAGAATTTTTTCTCGAGATGAATTAAAACAAGACGAAATGCGTCATAAGTACCAACAGGTTGCTCCTGAATACAGTAATAAAATTAAATTCTACATAGGTGATGTGCGTAATCCACAGAGTATTCGAGATGCGATGTATGGAGTAGATTTTGTCTTTCATGCAGCCGCATTGAAACAAGTCCCTTCATGTGAATTTTTCCCTATGGAGGCCGTTAGGACAAATGTAATTGGTACAGAGAATGTATTAAATGCTGCTGTTAAAGAAGGCGTAAAAAAGGTCATCTGTTTATCTACAGACAAAGCTGCGTATCCGGTCAACGCAATGGGAACATCTAAAGCTATGATGGAAAAAGTAGCTGTTGCTAAAGCAAGAACTATTCCATCCGATCACACAGAGATTTGTGTGACTCGCTACGGAAATGTTTTAGCATCACGAGGTTCAGTTGTTCCATTATTTATTAATCAAATGCGTGAAGGAAAAGAATTGACAGTTACAGATCCAAATATGACTCGTTTTATTATGACGCTTGAAGAAGCTGTGGATTTAGTAGTTTATGCTTTTGAGCATGCTAAAACAGGGGATATTATGGTTCAAAAAGCTCCTGCCTCTACAATTGGTGACTTAATGGAAGCAACGAAACAAATCTTCAATCCTAAAGCTGAAAGTAAACAGATTGGAATTCGCCATGGTGAAAAGATGTATGAAACCCTGCTAACCAATGAGGAGTGTGCTCATGCGATAGATATGGGTGACTTTTATAGAGTCCCGGCAGATACAAGAGATTTGAACTATGATAAATATTTCTCAGATGGTGATGAAGAACGAGATTTATTAGAAGAATTCAACTCGGATAATACAGAATTAATGACTGTTGAAGAAGTAAAAGAAAAATTATTAACAGTTCCATTAATTCAAGAAGAGCTTGAGGCTTGGAAGGCAGGAAGATAATGCAGATTTTAATTACAGGTGCAAACGGGTTCGTTGGTAAGAACTTAGTGGCTGAGTTAGAAAATAGAGGATACAAAAATTTATACCTTTATGATAGAGAAAATACTAAGGCTGATTTAGAAGAATGGACGAACGACTGTGAATTTGTTTTTCATTTAGCGGGTGTAAACCGTCCTGAAAAAGAAGAAGAATTTATGGAAGGCAATGCAGATTTAACTTCTGAGTTAATCGAATTACTAGAGAAGAATGGTAATCAAGCTCCGATCATGATTTCTTCATCTATCCAAGCTGAGAAAGACAACCCTTATGGTAAAAGTAAAAAAGCTGGTGAAGACTTACTATTAGAATATAGTCAAAGAAATAATGTCCCAGTGTATATCTATCGATTTTCAAACCTTTATGGAAAATGGAGTCAACCAAATTACAATACAGTCGTCGCAACTTTTTGTCATAATATGGCTCGCGACATTCCTATACAAGTCAATGATCCGAGTGTAGAAATTACTTTCCAGTATATTGATGATGTAGTAAATGAACTTATTAATTGTCTAGAGGGCAATCCAACTAAATCAGGTCAATTTTATGATGTGCCAGAGAAAGATACTCGTACCCTAGGTGAAGTTGCAGAATTAATTCAAAGTTTTAAGGAAAGCCGTCAAAATTTAGAAGTACCTAATATGAGTGATTCATTTACAAAAAATTTATATAGTACTTATTTAAGCTTTATACCAGAAGATAACTTTTCCTATAAATTGAAAATGAATGAAGATGATCGAGGTTCGTTTACAGAGTTTTTAAGAAGTCCTGATCGAGGACAAGTGTCAATCAATGTTTCAAAGCCAGGGATTACTAAGGGGCAGCACTGGCACCACTCGAAAAACGAGAAGTTTTTAGTTGTTAAAGGGAACGGTATGATTCGATTCCGTAAAGTCGGTGAAGACAAAGTGATTGAATATCCAGTAAGTGGAGAAGAATTAGAAGTAGTTGATATTCCAACAGGCTATACACACTCTATCGTGAATACTGGTGAAGAAGAAATGGTAACTGTAATGTGGGTAAATGAACCGTTTGACCCAGATAATACAGATACTTATTATTTGGAGGTTTAACATTGAAAAAATTAAAAGTAATGACTGTTGTAGGCACACGTCCAGAGATTATCCGTCTTTCAGCAGTAATTAATAAGTTAGAAGAATCAGATGCGATTGAGCACATTTTGGTACATACTGGACAAAACTATGATTACGAATTAAATGAAGTATTCTTTGAAGATTTCAAATTAAAAAAACCGGACTACTTTTTAAATGCAGCAACTGGTACTCCAGTCGAAACAATTGGGAATATTCTAGTAAATATTGATCCAATCTTAGATGAGGTTCAACCGGATGCTTTTTTAGTGTTAGGCGATACAAATAGTTGCCTATGTGCAATTGCAGCAAAAAGAAAGCACATTCCAATCTTTCACATGGAAGCTGGTAATCGTTGTTTTGATCAACGAGTACCAGAAGAAACGAACCGGAAGATTGTAGACCATATAGCGGATATTAACTTAACTTATAGTGATATTGCGCGCGAGTATCTTTTAGCAGAAGGACTGCCAGCAGATCGAGTCATTAAAACTGGAAGTCCTATGTACGAAGTGTTAGAAACTCGTAGAGAAGATATTAATAATTCTGATGTATTAGAACGTTTGAACCTTGAAGAAGGACAGTACTTTGTGGTTTCTGCCCATCGAGAAGAGAATATCAGTTCAGAGAAGAACTTTGATGGTTTAGTAAATAGCTTGAATGCCATCGCTGAGAAATATGGCTTGCCGATTATTGTCAGCACGCATCCACGTACGCGTAAAATGATTGAGGAAAAAGGTATTACATTTAATGAGAAAATCCAGCTAATGAAACCTTTAGGATTCAATGATTACAATCATTTGCAATTGCATTCTAAAGCTGTATTAAGCGATAGTGGCACAATCAGTGAAGAATCTTCTATTTTAGGGTTCAGAGCATTAAATATTCGTGAAGCGCATGAACGGCCAGAAGCGATGGAAGAAGCAAGTGTGATGATGGTTGGTTTAAATGAAGAACGAATCATGCAAGGATTAGAAGTACTTGAAACACAAGAAAAAGATACATTGAGATTAGTCCAAGATTATAGTATGCCGAATGTATCAGAAAAGGTATTGCGAATTATTATTAGTTATACGGATTATGTAAATAGAGTGGTTTGGAGTAAATAATTTATGAATAAACCAAAAATTTTCTTAAATGTGGGTACTTATTTACCAGGATACCGCGGTGGAGGACCAACACAGAGTGTTAAAAATTTAGTTGAAGCACTTTCAGATGAATTTGAATTTTATATTTTTACTGCAAATCATGATTTAGGAGTTAATGAACCGTACGAAAATGTAGATACTAATAGCTGGAATAAATACGGTGGGGTAAATATTTTTTACTCTTCAGATCAGAATAAAAGTAGAAATCTTAAGCAAATTTTTAAACAGCAAAATTTTTCACTCATTTTCTTAAATAGTTTTTTTAGTACAGACACCATACAAATATTAATTTTAAGAAAACAGTTGAAATTTGATACACCAATTGTACTAATGCCAAGAGGAGAACTATCTAAAGGGGCTTTAAATATAAAAAAGCCTAAAAAGGTGCCTTATATAAGATTTGCTAAATTTTCTGGCTTGCTCGATAGAATTCATTATTTAAGTACGGCGGAAGATGAGCATGACCAAATTCAAAAACTATTAAAAACAGATAAAGTATATAAAGTTTCAAATATACCTAATACTGAGAAAAAAATAGCTTTAGATACAAAAGAAGAAGGAAAGTTAAAAGTTGTTTTCTTATCTAGGATTACTCAGAAAAAGAATCTAGATTATGCTTTAGAAACTTTAAAACATTGTAAAGGGAATATATATTTCGATATATATGGGACTATTGAAGAGAAAAAATATTGGGAAAAGTGCCAAAAAATTATCTCAACTTTACCAAACAATGTAACTGTGAATCATAAAGGTGAATTGCCTAATGAAAATGTTATTGCAACACTTTCAAAATATGATTTGTTCTATTTCCCGACAAAATCAGAAAATTACGGTCATGTTATTTCGGAAGCATTACAAGCCTCAATTCCAGTTTTAATAAGTGATCAAACACCTTGGAAAGATTTAGAGACAAAAAAATTAGGCTGGGATTATCCACTTAAATATTACCAAAAATACACAAAAAAAATTGATGAATTGTCGACATATAATAAACAAGATTACAATAATCTTAAGAAAAGAATTTATGAAGAGTTTCGTACGGAGGGCAAGTTAGCTAAAAATATAGAACTTTATCAATTAATCTTCTACCAAATAATTGAGTAGGTACTTAGAAACTTCTAATAGCAATATAGATAAAAAATATAGCTTGTTCAATGTAATAAGAGACTTGTTTAGTATTTAGGCAATCTGTTATTTATAGAACTAGTTTTTAATAAGGATGAGAAAATGAAATTATTAATACAAGATAACTTCCCAAGATTATATAAAAAATTAAGCGATATAAATTATAATATTAGATACTTTACCTTAAAAAGATTAAGTCCTAGTCTATATAAAAATTATGTTAAAAAGAAGTATAAGGCTAGTACTGGGCAAAATTTAGATTTTGATAATCCAATAAATTATACTCAAAAAATGCAAGTAGCTAAGCTGAAACCTGGTAAGAAGCTAGAAACTAAACTAACAGATAAATATGCTGTTAGAGAATGGGTGGCAAATAAAATAGGGGAAGAGTATCTCATCCCATTATTAGGTGTTTGGGATCAGTTTATTGAAATTGAATTTGACTCTCTGCCAAACCGTTTTGTTTTGAAAGCTACTCATGGATCGGGCTGGAATGCAGTAGTTGAAGATAAAGAAAACACTGATTACTCTAAAATTAGAAAGAACTTCGATAAATGGATGAAACTAAATTTTTTTTATGGGGGTGGTTTAGAAACTCAATATTTAAATATAAAACCAAGAATAATTGCTGAACAGTTCATGGAAGATGAAAACCAAGAATTAAATGATTTTAAATTTTTATGTTTTAATGGAAAAGTTTATTATTGCTGGGTAGATGTAGGGAGATATTCAGATCATTATAGAAATGTGTATGATTTAGATTGGAATCTTCAACCTTGGAATCAACATAATTATAATAACTCACCAAACGAAGTGAAAAAACCGAAAAACTTTGAAAAAATGATTAATATTGCTACCCAACTCTGTGAGGGTTTTTCACATGTAAGAGTGGACTTATATAATGTGGATGGACGTATCTATTTTGGAGAGATGACTTTCACAAATAGTTCTGGTTATGAATTAATACATCCAGAAGAATATAATATAAAACTAGGGAAATTATGGAATAAACTTTAAAATTAGTTGTTTTAATAAGGAGGGATAAGTTGCTTTCAGTATTATATTTAACTGTAATTCCATCACCATACAAAGTTTCTTTTTTTAATGAATTAGGTAAACTTTGTAAATTAACGGTCCTTTTTGATATTAGTCATTCAAGTAATAGAGAAGCTGACTGGCATGACTATAATTTTACAGAATTTGAAGGAGTGATTTTGGATGAGAATAAGAATGAATTGTTAAGCCATCTAAAGAAGCATGATTATGACGAAATAGTTATAGCGAATTATAGTACACAAATTGGCATCTTAGCCATGTTATATTTAAACATTAAAAAAACCTCATTTACTATCAGTGTCGATGGTGGTTTAATCGATTATGAAGAAGGTAATTTTAAGAAAAATTTAAAAACAAAACTTATTTCTAGTGCAACAGCTTGGTTAAGTACAGGAGAAGTTACAAATCAATATTTAACTTATTATGGTGCAGATGAAGATGAGATTTACATCTATCCTTTCACAACCATGAAAGAAGAAAATATTATTAATGATCCTTTAACAAAGATTGAAAAGATAAAACTCCGTACTGAACTGGGGATTCCATATAACCATATGGTTATTAGTGTTGGTCGTTTTATTCCTAGCAAAGGATTTGATGTTTTAATTAAAGCAGCTAAGAAATTTAAAGAAGATACTGGAGTATATATAATCGGTGGAGAACCAACTAAAGAATATAATGAATTAATCAAGCAGTACGATATAAATAATGTATATTTTTTAAGTTTTTTAGAGTATGAAGAATTAAAAAAATACTATTTAGCAGCGGATGTATTTGTATTCCCCACACGTGAAGATGTTTGGGGGTTAGTTATTAATGAAGCGATGGCAAATGGATTGCCGGTGATAACTACGACCAGTTGTGTAGCTGGGTTAGAAATGATTGATGAAGGCATTAATGGTTATCTTGTATCAAAAGATGATGTAGAACAGTTAGTAGAGAAAACGAATGAAATTTTAAGTAGTGAGTACTTACAGCATAGTATGTCCTTAAGAAGTTTGGAAACAGTGCAAAGCTATACGATTGAAAACATGGCTGAAACTACTGTTAGCATATTAAAAAAAATAGGGAAAAGTTCATAATGACTTATAGACTTAAATTAGATATTAATACATTCAATAATAGTATGATGCCATTCATCATATTATTAAGTTTCTTTAATAATATAGGGTTGTTTCTATTTTTAATTTTTATTATTATTTTTGGGCTTCAAAATTCAATTCAAGCTATTAAATCAATATGTTTAGTCACCATACGGAGTGCTTTAAATCCGGAACTAGCTCCGTCAATGTCAAACTTTGAATATTTAAAATGGATAGTTTTATTTTCATGCGCAGGTATTTTAATTAAAGAGTATTTTAATATAAGAGAACGAAAAAAAATTAATAATATCTTATTTCCAGTGATATTATATTTAATTTATAGTTCGATTTCTTCATTTATATCTAGTACATTACCTATAGTAGCATTAATGAAAATTTTTTCGTATGGGTTTGTTTTTATAGGTATCTTAATTGGAGTGTACATCACAATTAATGAGTTTGACTGGATAGGTTGGATTCACAAATTACTCCTACCAACTATTATAATATCATTGGTTTTATACGGATTAGGGCTAGGGTTCCATCCAACGAATTTAAGCCTATTTAGAGGAGCAATAAATCACCCTAATATTCTCGGAACTACTACAGTTCTTTTTATAGCACTTAATATTACCATACTACAACTTAAAAAAAATAAGAATCATTTTATATACCATTTATTAATCATTATTTCGTTGATCATCATATGGTGGTCGAAAGCGAGAACGAGTTTTATTGCAGCAATAGTAATGCTACTTGTATATTTAATCTTATTAAATAAAGATTTATTACGAAAAGCATTGTTAATAGATATAATCTTAGTAATAAGTGTTTGTATTTTCTTGTTTGTCCCAGATATCTTAAATGTTTTTTATGATTTTTTAGCTAAAGGAAATGAGAATATTTTAGAATCTGCTACTGCATCTAGAGGTAACCAAATTGGAGATTTGTTAGATAATTTTTACTCTAGTCCAATGCTTGGCACTGGGTTTGCTGTCCCCATGCTTCCTCATAGATCTTATACAATCAGCACTCAATATATAGTAGAGCCTGGAAATTTATTTTTTGCTGTTTTATCATATGGTGGAATAATGGGCTTTGTTTTATTTAGTTATTATATATTAAATATTATATGGTCTAATCGAAGAAATTTTAAAGAATTAATTTTTCTTCCATTGGCGACTATCTTGGTTAGTATGGGAGAAATGATTTTCTTTAGTACTAACAATATGGGGCCAATTTTATATATGTTTTTAGCAATCTATGCTTTTTATGGTAAAGGAACAGAATCGACTGAATTTGAGACGTCAACTTAGGTGGGAAGAATCGGATAAGACTATTAACTGGGGATGGAAATTTTGAAGAGCATAGTTGGATAGTGCTAATGATTTATTCTGTTAAGGAAATGTTAAATATTTAATTTTCTTAAAAAATATCCATTGATTAATTATTATAAATGGATTGATTGGATTTATAAATAGTTTTTAGTGATTGTTTTCTTTTCAATCCCACTCATTCCATTTGAAGTAGGGTATTTAAGAAATAACATATCATTTCAAGGTATTATTAATCATCCCAACCTTTTTGGTGTTATAATTGTTCTCTTTATGGCAGTAAATATAGTGATGCTTCAACTCAACAGACATAAATTAGCTTTTATTGGACATCTTTTAAATATATTGTCATTTTTCTTAATCTGGCAGACTAATTCAAGAACGAGTTTAATTTCAGCATTAGTGTTAATTATTGTATTTCTGTTATTGTCAAATGTGGACCTTCTAAAAAAAGGTCTAGGATTAATTGCTATCTCTCTCTTCAGTCTATTCATATAAATAAATACGAATATCTTTTCGGAATTTCAACGTTTTCTATTTAAAGGAGCAGATGATTTATTATATTCAAGAGCTGGGCAAGTAAGTACTTTAACGGAAAGCATTGAAGCGAACCCACTATTTGGTGCAGGCTTTGCAGTGCCAGTTATTTCTTATAGATCATATGTAATTAGTACAGACTTTATCGTTGAGCCTGGAAATTTATTTTTTTCTGTGCTGGTTTATGGAGGACTAATAGGTTTTATATTATTTAATGTTTACATGTTTAATATTATATTGTCTAATAAGAGAAATTTCCGTTATTTAATTTTTCTTCCACTTGCAACAGTAATGATAAGCATGGGGGAAATGGTTTTTTTTAGTAGTAACAATATTGGACCATGGCTTTATATGTTTATTGGGATTTATGCATTTTATAATCATTATCCAAATAACTGAATTAAGTAGTCATATTTAGAAAGTAGGTTTTAAATGATAGTATACATATCTTCATTCTATCCTTCAAACAAAGAAAAGTTTAGAGGGCATTATGTAGAAAAACAAGCAAAATTATTATCTCAAAAAACTAATGAAGAATTGATTGTTTTTAAACCGATCTTCAGTATTAGATACATACGACCTAAGATAGCTTATGAAGTTGTTAATAACACACTCGTTTATTCATTCTATTTCCCCAATCTGTTTAGAGCGCACACGATTTTTCAGACAACAAAAATTGCGTTTAAATATTTTGAAAAAGAAATTAATAGCATTTTAGAAAATAAAAATGTTAAATTAGTAGTATCCAATGGTCATGGAGTGACATTAAAATTCGGAAATATTTTAAGTAATACCTATAAAAGTAAACACTTTACAATAATACATGGAGAAACTATAACGACAGGTACTTCAACTCATATAAAAAGAAATACCAGTGTAGAACTAGAGAAAACGGACTGTGTATTTGCAGTTAGTACTATAATAAAAAAATATCTAAATAATGTTGTAGGTTACAATGGAAAAATAACCATAAATCCTAATGGGCTTAATCAAAGTCTTATTAAAAAGTATTCTGAATTTTCTTTTGAAAAAAATGATATACTGACTATCGCTTCAGTCGGTAATTTACAATATAATAAAGGGTTCGATATTGTATTAGATGCGCTTAAAGAAATATCGGTTCCGTATAAGTACTATATGGTAGGTGATGGGAATTATAAAAAATCATTAATACAAACAGTTTATAGATTAGGATTAGAAGATAGTGTGGAGTTTACTGGTAATGTTCCAAATGAGGATGTTTATAATATATTAGAGAAATCTCATTTCTTTATTTTACCGAGTAGGAGAGAGGCTTTTGGCATTGTTTATTTAGAGGGCATGATTACGGGAAATATATGTATAGGTACTAAAGGACAAGGCCCTGAAGACATCATTAAAAATGGAGAAAATGGATTTCTAGTTTCTGATGCTAGAGAAATTTCTGAAATTGTATTGAATTATCCTTCTATAAAGAAATCAGGATTAGTTGAAAATAGCTTCAATACAGCTATGAAATATACTTGGGAACGAAATGTAGGTACAATAATTGAAGTCTACAGTGAAAATATATAAGCAAATAAATATTCAAAGAGCTTACTTCATAAAATAGATTTCAAAACTAAATATTTTTAATAAACTGAAACAAGAACATATTATTATTACATTGATTTAGAGAGAAATTTAATATAGAGTATGTTGAATACAGATTTTTTGAAAGTAGTGCTTAAGAGTATATAGAAAATCGATAATCTATAATAAATAATAGTGGAAATAAAATGCAATGTATTAGGAAAATTAATATATTTATTCACTGGAAATTATGTGTAACTCCAAAGTTTCTATAAAAAATAAATGTATGATTTTAATAAAAGCTGATGTAACAATATTTTCAAGGGAAATACGTTATGGTAGTGAGAGCGGAACTCAAATATACTCCTAGCCCTTTGAACTAAGGCATATAAATAAGGGAAAATAATAACTTTTTTAATTACTAATTATTTAATGAGAGTAAGTTTAGGAGTAAAAAAACTGGTGAAAAGGTGTTTTATAAAGTGAATCGTACACAAAAATTAAAATTAAATTCTAGTGTGTCATTACTTGCTAGAATAGTTACTATAATTAGTGGATTAATTCTTCCGAGGTTAATTCTTTCAAACTATGGTGCAGAAACTCATGGATTGACAAGTTCAATCGGTCAATTTCTTAGTATAATAACTTTTTTAGACATGGGTGTAGGAGTAGTTGTTAGATCAGCCTTATATCGTCCTCTTGCAAAAAAAGATGATAAAAAGGTTAGTGCAGTCTTGAGTGCTGCTAAAACCTATTTCCGAAAGATAGCATACATACTAATTATTTACATCTTAATACTAATTATATTTTATCCATTGGTGATTGATTCAAATAAAGACTATTTATCAACAGCTCTTTTAATTATAGCTATGTCGATAAGTTATTTTGGACAATATTATTTTGGAATAGTCAATGAAATGCTCTTAAGCGCAAATCAACAGGATTATGTTCAATTAAGTTCGGAAATAGTCGTCATTATTCTGAATTTACTTGTAAGTATATTCTTAATTCATCAAGGAGCGACAATTGAAGTTGTCAAATTAGGATCAGGTTTAATCTATCTACTTAGACCTTTATTCCTTAGCTACTATGTAAAGAAGAACTTTAATATTGATTATGATATAGAAGTTGAAGATGATCCTCTTCCTCAAAAATGGAACGGAGTAGGGCAGCATGTAGCTTACTCTATTAACAGTAGCGCAGATGTAATCGTGCTGACATTATTTTCAACATTGGGAAACATTTCTGTTTACTCTGTGTATAATATGATTGTTTCTGCAATAAAAATGCTTATAGCCTCATTAACTACTGGTATACAATCATTTTTTGGAAATTTATATGCAAGTGATGAAATAGATTTATTGAATAATTATTTTGATCGAATAGAATGGATTGTCCATACAGCAGTTGTCTATCTATATGGAATGACCGCGGTATTAATAAATTCATTTGTCCAATTTTATACTACTGGTGTAGAAAACATTTCATATGAAGCACCCTTGTTTTCATTGCTCTTAGTTTTAGCCAGTAGTGTATATTCTATGAGGACTCCATATAATTCATTGGTGCTTTCTGCCGGTCATTTTAGAGAAACTCAAGCGAGCTCTTTTATTGAAGCAGGTTTAAACATAATCATCTCAGTTATGTTAGTAAATCAACTCGGATTAGTTGGAATAGCAATTGGTACATTTGTTTCAATGGCTTATAGAACCTTATATTTAGTACTTTACCTATCAAGGAATATTATTTTTCGACCGGTCAAGAAGTTCATAAAACATATTGTTGTAGACTTTATTTCTTTTAGTTCAATATTGATTATTGGTATATTAATATCTAACATCTATACTATCACTATAATTATTGATTGGGTGATAGTTGCGGTAATATTAGGAGTAATTAGTTTAATCTTATTGTCGGTGATTAATTTGCTGTTTTATAAGGAAACTATGATTTCAGCTGTAAGAAGTGTATTTAAGAGGAACTAGTCACTATATTTTTTAACGTAAAATAAATTGTATAAACAAAAATGGTTTAATGATGGTTGACACCTTTGGTGAACGTGTTTCCAAAGGTGTCTTTCTATTATAGTCTTGAGTTTGAAGATGTTTTCAGTGGAATCGTTGTTTGAATCTTTTTTGTTAGAAAGGAAGTAAGGTAAGCGATGAATAGCTGGGTACCTATCGGTACAAAAATCCTCCTGTTAAACTTGAGTCCACTCAAATACTGCATATAGCGTTCCAATAAGACCACAAAAACGCGATTTCCTGAGCCAGGCAAATCGCGTTTTCTTGAACCAGTCTAGTCAGTGGTGGCTGAACCAGTTTTCATTCTTAAAGAATCACCCGAAATATAAAGATGATAAGAATTAGAGACGGCTCTGTCAAGTATGGCATCAGCAATCGCACCGCCGCCTAATTTCTTATGCCATTCTCCTGTTTCCATTTGAGAAGAAATAATGAGGGAACGATCTCGACTTCTTAATTCAAATATTTCCATTAAATATTTCTGTTCGTCTTGGGTTGTAGGGGTCAAAAGAAAATCATCAATGACTAATACATCCAGTTTCGCTATTTTCTTTAGATAGTTGGTAAGTTTATCCTCTAAATCAGCCTGAACCATTTCAGTGAGTAAATCATACATTCTCATATACCTTGCGGTATATCCTTCTTCTATTACATATCGACATAATGCATTCGTTATGTAGGACTTTCCGGTGCCGGTGGCACCTTGGATAATGACATTTGTTAACGTCAAGTAGAAATCGGCACTTTTTGCCAATTAGTTTTCTGCAGATTCTGCTCGATAAGATTCGGCACTTATTTCTAATCAAAAACTCGTTGCCGATGTTTCATTCGATAACTTTCATCGT
>JACBXN010000013.1 GCA_015863215.1 Aerococcaceae bacterium DSM 111176 | reverse complement strand
TGATCCGAAGGGGTGCCGTTAAAATGAGGGAAAACACGTCAAAAAATTCAATGCATAAAAACAACCAGCGAACTCTATTGGTTTTGAGTTCGCTGGTTGTTTATTTGGGACTTTTTGCCCAGCCCCTTTTAGGTTCAATTAATATAAATTCACTTTATCATTAAAGTAGTTTCTCTCAAAATTTATAGTGATTTTTTCTTAAATTCACTTGGGGTATAACCTGTATTTTTTTTAAAATAACGACTGAAATGAGACTCATTTTGAAATCCGCATTGATAGCAAATCTCTTTGTTCTTCAAATTAGGGTACGCTGCAAGCATGTGCATTGCTTGTTTAGGGCGATATTGCATCGCATAATCCATCACTGAGTTTCCTGTTAATTCTTTAAATAAATGTACTAAGTAAGACTTGCTGATACTCAGGTATTCCGCAATTTCATCCAGAGTAAAGCTTTCCTGAAAATTATTTTGTACATACTGGACTGCACCTTGTATATAATCATATTTCTCACCAAGCTGATCTGACCTTCTAGTTTCAACAGCTCTGAACTGCTTATTAAGTTTTAGCAATAGATAAACCAACTCTATTTGTAACTCTGCTTCAGTTTCGGATAATTTTTCATCTCGTATATAAGCTTCAATTGCTTGTATATGCACTTCAAGATCTGATATTTCTCCAGCATTTTCAGATCTTAGTATCGCAAAATGATCGGTTTCAAACACTTTTAAAACATTAATCATTTTCAATGATTTTAATACTGGATAAACCCATTCGCTAGAAAATTGCACAATACTTCTTTCATAAAATCTGTCGTCTGAGAAAATGAATGGACGATGCATTAAACTTCCATCAAGGACCACAATATCTCCTGGATGTAATTCATACATATTATTTCCAATTGCATATTTTACATCACCTTTATAAAATATAAAGATTTCATACTGGAAATGTGTGTGAAATTTCACCTCATTCTGAATTCCTTTTTGATGTGATATTCCAAAGACGTTATAATTTGCACCACCTTGATTCATTTCCAGCGATCCCTCCTTAATACTTATTCACTTTCAGTTTCGTGACCTAATGTTTCTTGTACCTCGCTCAAACGTTTTTTATTTAATGGATAAACAAAAACCATTGCAATAATGATTAAAACCATACCAATTGTTGGGAAAATCACTGATAAATTCTTTATACTAACTACTCTGTCTGCTGTCCAAGTTGATGCATTATTTAATTCTAATCCTGGTATTGCTAAAGCAATCATCATTGGTACAATAGCCTGACCTAGCCCTTGACCGATTTTACGAATCATTGAGAAAATCGAATAAACTGTCCCTTCATTTCTATCTCCTGTTAGATACTCTTGGTAATCAATTACATCAGAAACCATTGCCCATGTATATATTGCTAAACCAAAAGAGAAAGTAGAACTAATTGCCGATAATCCCCACCACACATAAGGGTTAGTAATAGGTGCAAATAACATAAACATATTTACAGCAATTGAAACTACTAATGGTTTACTACTAATTTCAGCAGTACCAAATTTGCTGACTAGTTTACTTCCAACTGTAGCTCCTATGACCATTGGTATCATTGTAATAAAGATAGAAAGCGAGTTCAAGCCACCATCGTTAAAGTATAGTTGGTAAGTAAGAGAGGTGAGCTGCATTGCACCATTCATAAAAATAATTTGAGCAAAAGCTGTTAACACCAAACCAATCATCGCACGATTCTTCAATGTCTTTCCTAATGTTTCAAAGAAGCTATACTTTTCAGTTTTATCTTCTTTTTCATCTGTACTCGCTGTTATCCGTTCTTCAGTATTCTTATACATTAGGTAGAAAGATATTAGAGCCAAGAATCCAGTAATAATTGCTATCGGAAACAGTAATTCTCCTCGGAAAATTTCTCTAGATTCACCATCCACTATTCTCGTAGCATAAATAATTTGTGGAATAAAAATACCATAAATAATATTTGGTACAAACCCACCAATACTTCTTGCTGTTGATAGTTTTGTTCTTTCCGATTGTTTAGAGGTCATAACAGATCCCAATGAACCATAAGGTACATTAACAAATGAATAGAAGAAGTCCCATAGTAAGTACCCACCTCCAGCAAAAAGAAGTTTCACCGTATAACTCATATTCGTTGTATCAAAAAACATAATTGCTGCAATAAATGCTAAGAAAGGAGCAAATCTTTTAATCCATGGCTTAAATTTACCATCTTTTGTTGGTTTTGAACGGTCGATAATTGATCCTATTATTGGGTCATTAATTCCGTCCAGTATTTTTGCAATTAAAATAATGATTGAATAATGTTCTAATCTAATACCAATATGCTGAGTAAAGAATAAAAACATATACATTGTAATTAAATCAAAACTAAAGTTACAAGCTAAATCTCCAAAAAAGTAGCCTATAACATCTCTTTTACCAAAGGGTCTTGTCTCTTTAACTGTCTCTACATTTATATTTTTTGCTTCTGACACTTCCATTTTTCCACTCCTTAATTCAACGGAGAAACAAACGCTTTCATTTGTTTCCATACATTCTTATTGTTTCTAAATCTATTATAGTTTTTGTTGTTACCGTTTACATTCACTGAATGATCAATAATTTTGTTTTTCTTGACTGAGATAACTATTTAATAACACTTTTGATCTATTTTGCAAAACTCTTATAGATCAAAAGTGTTCATCGATCTTAATACATCGGTGCCTTTACAACTAAATTAGAATCATATTCTTTAACAAAAACCAAGTACATATTTCCTGATTTTACATCTTCCGAATCTGCATTACCTCCAAGAGTAATCGTTGAATCAGCAGACAAATCTTGTTTAAATATAGTATGCTCTTTCCCTTTTACAAATAATTTACCGTCTGTTTCATCAAAATTTTCAGTTAACCAAAGTGGACGGATGAGCGAATCATCATGTGCAATAAACAACGAAGAGTCTTTTACAACGGATAAATGAATTAAGTCCAATGCTTTATAATTTGAATCGGAATTTGGTAATAGTAAGTATTCACTTCCTATTAAATAATCTGGCATAAACTTAAATTCTTCTTCTTCATCTGCATACATCTGATCACCAGTACTCACATTTGTTCTAATACCTTTCACATCATTGATACCAGAGTATGAATAATCTACTATTATTGTTTCTTCATTTGATTGCACTCCTAGATTTACGTTTTCCAATGGTCCTTCGCCCAATTCAGGCGAAATGCCTAATTCGTTAACTAACTGCTCCTCTTTGAACTCAGCCAGGCCATTATCAACTGGAACAGGTTCACTTTTTACTAGAATACTTGCGCTTTGCAATCCATCGATTTTTGCAATCACTTCAATATCCCCTGCGTCTGTTGTACTACGAAGTGCCACTCGATTGATACCTGCCTCCAGATATAAATATGTATTATTAGTCGAACTTTCTTTACTACTATTATATCCTCCACGCCATTTTACCGGGCCACTAAACTCAAAATGAACTTTCCCTTCATATGTTGGAACACGTACGCCTTTTTCATCAACGACTTCTACATCAATATGGAAAACATCAGCACCGTCTGCTAATAATCCTGAATTGGATAGTATTGGTGTCATTTTAACACTTGTGGGGGTACCAACTGTTTGTTTTGTTTGTTGACACATAATATTATTAGCGTCATCAAAGCCTAATGCAGTTATTTTTCCTTCTTCCCATTCTACATTTTTAAAAGTAAACAAGAAGTCATCCGTTCGATGCCCGTAGCCCAAAGAAACTCCATTAACTTGTAGCTCAACACTTGATGCATTTGACATAACATAAATATCCTTAGTAGTGTCTACTGGATAGTTCCAATGTCCTAGGATGTGAATTTGTGGATCATTGCGATAAATTGATTTTATTGCATGGAACGCTTCTTTTGGTAACATAACTGCATCAACTACCCCACTCGTTCGAGCTACTTCAGAATAGACTCGGCCATGACTAGTTGAATCTGAGAATATCCAATTCGCTCCTCCACTATGAGCAGGATCACTTATTTTTTTAAAATGTTTCGCTTGATTTTTAGCTAAATCTTCAGATGTTAAATCATAGGCTGAATTTGAAGCGGTATGATAATTTTCAAATCCTTTAGTATACCTATCCCAAACTCGACGAGACGCTTCTTCTCGATTATATTCTCCTTCAACAATCGGCTTCCCTTTACTCTTCAGTTCCCAACTGCCTTCAGTTCCAATGGATACATCAACATACTTGGCCATACTTAGATCAGACCTTCTATGGGCAAATGCTCTTCCTCCAAATGGATCGTATCTTTTTGTTATATCTAATAAAGCTTGTGCCTCAGAATCAGGCACACTCTGATTACCACCTTCCCAAACAAATATAGACGGGTTATTACGGAAGTATATAACCAAATCTCGAAAGGCTGCGATTCGCACTTCGTAAGAGTCTTGACTGTAAACTCCCCCCACAGTACTTCCCTCACCATCAACACCTGGTTGAATTGTTAGTAGACCTAATCTATCTGAAGCACGAATATCTGCAGGAGCTCCAGCGGAATGACCCCAACGAATAAAATTTGCCCCGGCTTCCTTCATTAAGTCTTGAATATAAGTATGCATCCAATCTGGAAAAGCTGTTCCTAATCCTGCCCATTCATTAGTTGGCCTTTGCCCCCAACCTTTTAACTTTAAATTATTCCCATTTATAAAAAATCCTTGATCGAAAGTGAACTCTGTTTCTTTAATTCCTAGTGGGAATTTAGACATATCAACTATCGACGAGCCCAGAATCACTTTAACTATTACTGAATACAAATATGGATATTCTGGTGACCAAAGCTTAGGGTCCTGAATCTGATTATTTAATTTTATTACTTTAAGGCTCTCAGAATCAATAACCTGATCTTGGTCCATTGTAGCAATAACAACATTATTATCGTCTACAATGTCAAATTCAATACGAAATTCTTTCTCTTCCTTATACGCATTCTTCACTTCAATTTCAATCCCAATATCCACATTCTCTTTACTCAAGTTTTGTGAGTAAACATATACCCCATGTGTATTGAGGAAACTATAAAGCGGGAGAGTTACATGGAGTTTATCTTTAATGTATAAATTAACATTTCGATAAATCCCTCCATGAGTTGGGTGCCAATGTGAATCATGCCAACTCAAAATTGCATCAGTTCCATCAGCATAGTACGGAAAACTATTATCCACCATAACTGCAAGTATGTTTTCTTTTTCTCCATAATGAAGGTAAGAGGTTAAATCATAACCGAAGGGAATAAATCCATTTTCGCTTTTCCCCTCCAATTTTTTTCCATTTATATAGACTTCTGCGGCCTGGCGCACACCCTCAAATTCAATTAGCACAATTTTATCTTGTTGTGCCTTATCTATTTTAAAAGTTTTTCGATACCACGTTTTCCCTGTATACATACTGCGTTCACCATTGTGTCCGCCTTCCATAAAATTATCGAAGGTATCAATGTCGTTATATGTATGAGGCAAACTAACGTCCTCCCAACTTGCATCGTTATAATCTGTCTGGTATGCAGATTCAATATTTTCTTTGATAAATTTCCAAGCAATATTTAAGTTATATTTTTCCATTTACCATTGTCCTTTCATTCCAATATATTTAAGCGCTATCATTTTATGCTTACATTAAATTTCAACTTGTTAATATTTATAGTTTACCTATTATAAATTTCAAATACTGCGCTCAATTAATCAATTTTCTTGATTTAATGTTCTGAAATGATTCTAATTGGTTGTCAAACATTCTTTACTCTTGAAATCAAACTCTCTAATAGCAATGTATTAAAATTTCGTTATTAAATATTCTCATCAAAAAAATATACAGTCCGTACTAACGCACGAACCATATATTTCTTCACACTTTTTTGACAAAAAAACAACCACTCTTAAGCATTTGCTTGAGAGTGGTTGTTTATAAATTTTATCTTAGTACCAACCTTGGCTATTATGTGCTGCTAAAGCTGCACTCCAAGATCCGTAACGTTCTGCAACATAACCATTTGATGCTGCTTCTTGGCTACTTACTGAAGTAGTTCCGTCACCATACATTGAGAAGTATGTATCTAACATTTGATAAGCACCATAGTGGTTACCTGAAACTGAATATACGTCATAGTTGTGAGTTGACTCACGACGACGAATTTCGTATTTAGCTTCTAATTCTGAAACAGATAATCCAGCATTTTGTGGATATGAAGCTAATTCTTGTAAATGAGCTGGGATTGATGAATCAACCACAGGCTCTTCATAAACAGGTTCTTCAACTACAGGCTCTTCGTATACTGGTTCCTCTACAACTGGTTCTTCGTATACTGGCTCTTCGTATACTGGCTCTTCGTATACTGGCTCTTCAGCCACAGGCTCTTCATATACTGGTTCCTCTACAACTGGTTCTTCGTATACTGGCTCTTCAACTGCAGGTGTTTCTTCGAGTACATCTTCAACAACTGGAGTTTCTTCTGCAACTGGTGTTTCCTCAACAACAGGCGCTTCTTCAACAACAGTTTCTTCGTAAGCTACTTCTTCCGTTACTGGTTCAGTCGCTTCTGGTGTTTCTTCAAATGAAACCCACTCGCCAACTTCTTCAACAACTTCTACTGTTGCTTCTTCTGCAACCGGAGTTACTTCTGGTGTTTCAACTACTGTTTCTTCAACTGGTGTTACTTCTTCAGTAGCTACAACAGTTTCTTCAACTTCTGGTGTTACCCATTCAGCAACTTCTTCAACAACTGCAACTTCAGTTACAGGAGCTGGTGCTGCTTCTGCTGTAATTTCAACTGCTTCTTCACCTTCATTTTCAATGACAACAGTTTGTTCTGCTTCATTAAATACTAAAGTTGTTCCAGCAAGAATTAAGTCAGGGTTTTCAATATTGTTTAATGCTGCTAATAATTCAGTAGACATTTCTAATGCTTCAGCAATTGCTGATAAAGTATCTCCTGGTTGGATTTCGTAACGAATTGTACCATCTGCTAATACAGACGAAACATGCGCATTCACTTCATCTTGTGAGCGACGTGCCCAGTTAGAAATTCCCTCTCCAGCCGTTTGAGCGTGTGTTGTTATATTCATAAAATTCATAGCGGCTGCCGACATAATTGCTGCTGCTGTTAATTTTAATGTCTTCTTCATAAGTAAGATAGTTCTCCTTTTTGATTCACAGAGATACCGCCTCTGTTTTGTATGACATTAATAATAGCAGATTTTTTTTCGGTGTGAACCCTTGTAGGTCTCTTGTTAATAATGCTTAATAATCATATAGGTGTTTGTAACTCAAATGCCCCCTTTGTAACAAACGCGTAATATTTGTCGTCAAAATCACCTCTAAGAGCACTTATGATAACGTTCTTACGGTCTACACTTTAAATATAATTTACATAGATTACGATAATTTATGAAAAGTAGCTCTTTAGTTAGCTTGACTTAGCATTAGTTAAAACTATTAGCGTACAAACTTTATGCTAAATACACCCCAACTTTTTACGCTAAACCTTCTCCGTAAAAACTTAACACCAAATACACCCCAACTTTTTACGCTAAACCTTCTCCGTAAAAACTTAACACCAAATACACCCTTACTTTTTACGCTACACCTTCTACGTAAAAACTTCGCCTCAAATACGCCTTAACTTTTTACGCACCGAAGCACAATTTGTACCTCTTCCATGAAACCACACAAAAACAACCATCATTTCGATGATGGTTGCTTTTTCGTTTACTTTTAAATTAAAAGTTCAGTCAGACTTCAATTAAATCAATGACTTAAACTCTGCTAAGCGATTTTTGAATAATTCAAGTGTTGCATCAATATAATCGCGTTGTGTCATATCTAGTCCTGCTTTTTTCATAGTATCAATTGGATAATCACTTGACCCTGACTTAAGGAAAGTAAGGTACGCTTCTGTTGCATCACTATCACCTTGATATATTTTCGAAGCAAAATATGTTGCTGCCGCAAATCCTGTTGCATATTGGTAAACATAGTAACCCATATAGAAATGAGGGATACGCGCCCACTCATATGCAATTTCAGAATCTGAATTAATTGCCTCACCGTAGTAACGTTCATTTAATTCACGGTATGCATTGGTTAAGAATTCTGCTGTCAATGGCTGACCTTCTTGATCTTTAACATGCATGAAATGCTCAAATTCCGCAAATTGAGTTTGACGGTATACAGTCGATTTGATTGAATCTAAGAAGTGATTAATAATATATAATTGGATATTCTTATCTGAATAAGTATCGAGTAAATAACTCGTTAATAAATTTTCATTCGTTGTTGACGCAATTTCTGCAACAAAGATTGAATAGCCACTATATACATATTCTTGATTTTGACGAGATAAGTAACTATGAACACTATGTCCTAATTCGTGAACTAATGTATACAGTGTGTTTAAAGTATCTTGCCAGTTCATTAAAATATAAGGTTTACTGTCGTAAGTGCCTGAAGAATATGCTCCCCCACGTTTACCTTTATTTTCATAAACATCGATCCAACGTTCATCGAATGCTTTTTCAATGATTTCTAAATACTCTTCACCAAGTGGTGCTAGCGCCTTTAAGACAATTTCTTTTGAGTCATCGTAAGTAAATGATAATGGCGCTTCTCCTAATAGAGGTGTATAGATATCGTAAAATTCTAATTGATCCACTTCTAAGAGGTCACGGCGCATCGCAGTGTATTCATGTAACAAGTTAGCATTATCATTAATTGCTTCAACTAATGTATCATACACTGATTCTGGGATATTATTATTTGCTAGTGCTGCTTGTCTTGCTGAGTCATATTTATGCACTTTCGCATTATAATTCGCGACTTTCATTTGACCACCTAAAGTTGAAGCAATAGTATTGGCATATTGTTTATAAACACTGTAATATTTCTCGAAAGCTTCCTTACGTACACTACGGTCAGTCGATTCTAAGAAACGAATATAAGACCCATCCGTTAATGCAACTTGCTCTCCTTCTTCATTCTTCGTCGTCGGGAATGTGAAGTCAGCATTCGTTAATAAGCTAAATGTCTTTTGTGGATTACCGAAAATTTCAGCTGCTTGAGCGATTAATCCTTCTTCTTCTGCAGTTAAAACATGGTCACGTCCACGAACCATATCCTCGATATATTGTTGATAGAACTTTAAGTCTTCATTTTCATTAATATATTGCTCTAATTTGGCAGGTTCGATGGCCATTAATTCTGGTTCGAAGAAAGCAATCGCTTGTCCAAACTGTGAATATAGTTGGATGCTTCGTGCTTCCATTGTTTGATACGTGTCATTTGATTGATCTTGATCATTTTTAAGATGTGCATAACCATAAACATTGCTTACTTTTCGAGCTACGGCTAGGATATTTTCAATCGCGTCTAATAATTGTTTTGAACTATTCGCAAGTGTTCCTTGATAATTAGCTAATGCTTTTATTTCTTCAGCAGCTTCTTGAAATGCCTTCTCATGCGCTTCATCAGATGCAAAAAATGTTGTTAAATCCCATTGATAATCTGGGTTCATTTGATCACGTTGTTGTAATTCAGTTTGACTCATAAATACACTCCTCTAATAATTCTATTAGTCTATTCTAACACAGGAATCGATTTCAAGTAATTATTTGCACTCACTCCACTTATCTTTTGTATAATAGATATCAGTAAACTGGGAGGTGGTGATATAAATGATATTTATCTGTTACAGTAAATGTTCAACTTGCAAGGGTTACGAAAAGACTTTAAAGGCTAAAGGAATAGCATTCGACAAACGTGATATTAAAGAAGATAATCCTCAAAAAGAGGAAATTAAAGAATGGCACCTTCAATCTGGACTTCCCTTAAAACGTTTCTTTAATACAAGTGGGCTTGTTTACCGCGACATGAATTTAAAAGATAAAATCGATAATCTTTCTAATGAAGAACAGTACCAACTGCTCTCAACAGATGGTATGTTAGTCAAACGGCCAATAATACTCTTAGATAATCAAGTTCTAGTTGGTCCTGATGTTAAAAAATACATTGAATCATTATAATTTATTAATATTTTATAGGTTATCTGTTGATTTACTCATCTTTTTCTAATATAATAACCTTATCAAATGAAAGGAGCCGCTGAAATGATTCAATTCAATCACTTACAAATGAATAGCTGGCAAAGCTGGCATGGATAGGTTGTAGACTTGGATTATTTCCACGGATACAGCCCAGTTTGCTTTAACTGAACTGTATCTATGTGGCTTACAAGTTTACCGTATAGATGTGAAAACATTTTATGCGGTATTTTTTATGGACCAATGCATAAAATGTATGCTTGGTCCGTTTTTTTATTCGAAAGGAAAAAACAATGAAAAAATTAATTAAAGTAATCAGCTTACTTGTAGCCCTATTCCCTCTATTAACTATTAAATCTGCTCAAGCTCAAGAAAACATCACCGTAGGTATTGTAACTATGATGAGTCATCCCTCTCTTGATTTAATTCGAGATGGGGTATATGAAGGGTTAGAAAATGGCGGATATATTGAAGGCGAAAATATGGAAGTGTTATATCACAACGTCGAAGGCGATATAAATATGCTAGGCATGGTAACGGACGAAGTAATTAGTCAAGACCCAGATATTATTTTCGCTATCTCAACTCCTGTTGCACAAGCGTTTCAAAATGCTACCGATGACATTCCAGTTATACTAACAGGTGTTCGTGACCCTGAAGATGCCGGTCTCGTTGAAAGCTATGAAAATCCAGGCGGCAATATGACAGGCGTTTCTCATATGACACCACATAATGTCCAATTTGAATTAATCCAACAATTTAATCCTGAAGCAAAAACAATTGGAATGATTTATACCACCTCTGAAGATAATTCGGTAGCTGAAGTTGAACAGGCAGAAGCTGTTGCAAATGAAATGGGATTTGACTTCGTCAGCCAAGGCATTTCTAGCACAAACGATATGCAGATGGTCGCGCAATCAATCGCTAGTGAAGTAGATGTTATCTTTGCTGGTAACGACAACACAATTGCTTCAGCATTTGATACTTTAGCTGAAGTAGCAGATGGTGCTGGAGTACCCATTATAACGACTGTTGAGGAAATGGTTGGTCAAGGTGCACTTGCCGGTTTAGTATTGTCACAAAAAGATATTGGGATTCAAAATGCCGAATATGGTATTGAAATTTTAGAGGGAGCTGATCCAGCTACTTTACCAATTAAATTTATGGACAACTATTTATTTGTTTATAATGGAAATACTGCAGAAACACTAGGTATCGAATTACCAGAAACATTAACCGAAGATGGTATCGACTTAAGTGAGTAAACAAGCAAAAAGCCTTGAACTACAAATAGTTCAAGGCTTTTATATTACCATTCATCGTAACTAACTGACTCTTCAATATACGATTCATCCGTGCTACTAAATTCAGTTTCATCCACTTCTTCAGTTTCTTCCACAGTAATCCAAAGATCTGAACGAATTTCATTAAAGACATCATAAACCCTCGCCGAAATGCTTCCAACCTGATTTCCAATCGCATCATAATTCCATGGTTCTGCTGTATAAATCGCGATCGAATACGATCCATATGGTGTCACAAAAGTTGCAACATCATTTTGCTCTGTTCCACCTAAACCAGACTTGTTCCAACCATCCGCATTCCATAAATAACTTCTCAAGAATGTATGTGAATTCATGTAGAATTTTTCGATTAGCATCTCGTCATATGGTTCACCATTTAATTGATTATTATATAATAGGGCAAAGTAACGTGCAGCATCTTCAGGTGTTGTCGTAAAGAATGCATCGTGATAGTATTTCCCAGTTACATAAGTATCATATAATCCCAGTTGGTGGACATGTGGGTTAATTCTTTCACTACCTCCAACAGCATCAATCAGTAAGTTAGCCGCTGTATTATCACTATAAATAACGACTAAATTTACTAATTCATCTAAGGTAAATACTGATCCCTCTGGGTAGCCAGCAATAATCCCAGCTCCCCCGACTTTATCCGAATTGTATAGCGTCATCGTTGATTCGTAAGGATCTAATTCTCCAGTTGAATACTGATGATATAGTTCTCCCAAGACATAAATCTTTTGTGTACTTGCAGGGAAAAAGACTTGATTATTTACCGAAATTTGACTCATTGTTTCATTATTAACAAATGAAGCACCTATACGGGCATCAACATAACTTAATTCCTCTGCTAAAACTGCTTCAATAGTATCTAACAGTTCACGTTCACTATAATAAGTCGGCACATAATCAGTACCTGTGTCGTCTTTTCTAATCCATCCTAATTCATCGTAGCCAATATATACATGGATCCACTCACCATCAAAAGTAGTCACTTCTTCAACAACATCCATTGGGATGTCCTCAAATTCTTCTGTTGTTGTTAGTAACCTTGATCCTCTTGTTCCAGGAGGCGAAGTTAAAATAAGATTCTCTGTATTCTTATATAAGATAGGGTACGAAACTGGTTGAACATCTAATAATTGCGAATAATTCCCTAGCGGTTCAAGAAATACTAAATTAGGTCGTATTACAGGGACTAGATCATTAATAATTTTACGATTTAAGAGCATTTCTTCAATCTCTATATTCGGTACATAATATTCTTGGATAACTCCATCTACAAAATAATGCCATCCATCAAATAATGTTGTATGAAAACCTGTGTATGGTTCATCGTATTGGTATAACAATATCTCTCCAGATACTTCCCGCCAAGAAAAACCATTAATTGATTCATCACGGACTAGTGTGGCTTGTCTCGCTCTAGAGAATTGAGAGACAGGTTCAACATTGGGGCTGCCATAAAACCATGGCATAATCTCCATATCTAATACCGGACTATCTTCATTCACTTCATAATCATTTGCAGAAATTTGAGTTAACATAGGTTCTTCTGACCTATTTGATACACCTATTTCAACATAATCATTCACCATCGAGTCTACTAAAATTGTTTCCTCTGGTAATAAATTAATATTACGTGGTTCTACTGATAATACTTGCGACTCTTCCGTCACAGATGCAAATGATAATGGGTTATTTGAGAAATAATTGATTCCAAAGACGAGTAAAACAGCAGCAATCGCTAAACCTAAGACGGTTAGCCAAATCTTAGAATTAAACTTCTTCAAATTATCCCTCCTTGTTTATTATTGGTTAAATTGTAATGGCGCGTCGGGATTGATCTCAAATTTAATTTGTGGGAAATAATAATCATATATTTCTTGAGATAAATGCATTTCTGGCATCATTACTTCAAATACATCATAAGGCAATCTCGATTTCAATTCAATCGGGTCTGCTTGATTTTGCAATACATTTTGTTGGATAAATTCTTCATACGCTAATTTATCCGTTGAACCACCTAATTCTTTAAAATGGTCCACCGCAATAATTTTGAAGACGAAATCTTCCTTTGCTCTTTTATGGAACTCAGCTTCAGCGTCGCCTTCGATACCCATCACTTTTTCACCGTAGTCTGATAAATTCATTTCATATGAAGTGGCATACCCTTCTACCTTTTCCATATAATCTTCGATATATTCCTCTAACTCTTCATCATCAATGATAACATCTGATTTTGAGCTATATTCACTTAAAATCACTGGTAAAATTTGATTATAAAAGTGATGCTGGGCTTGGCTGTTTTTGTAAACCTCAATACCCATCAGTTCAAAGTCAGCAATTGTGTCAACTGGAATATCTTCCACTTCTTGTAAAATATCATCGGTCAGTTCCTTAACAACTTGACCCGTTTGTTTCTGGTATTGTGCTAAAGCATACTCTTTCAAAGGCTGTGTAACAGCTCCCCAAGATGGTACTTCAATGACAAATAATTCGTTATTTAATTCCATCGATTTATAATCGATTGTTTGGTTTAATTTACTCTTCAATTGGTTCACTCCTTCAATGTATTGTATGTTAATTACGTTTGGATAACAAGATGTTTTGTCTATATATCAAGGAATATTCACACTTTTTTACGCAGTTTATTTGAAGACTTACTAAATTTGTAACCTTCTTGTATCATTTTTTGCACCCTTATGATTTCGTTACATCATAAGCCTTTTGTTATAATAAAGCTAAAGGAGGTTACATAATGTTAGAAGTACAAAATTTAAGAAAGACATTTGGCAAGAATGTTGCCGTCAATGATATATCCTTTAAAGTCGAAAAAGGGTCTATTCTAGGTATCATTGGCCAAAACGGTTCAGGTAAAACGACCCTCTTTCGGCTTATTTTAGATTTTCTTACCCCAGAAGGCAATGGAAAAGTACTCTGGGACAATCAAAAAATAGGCAAAGAGTTAGAAAATTCAATTGGCTATTTGCCTGAAGAACGTGGTCTTTATGAAGATATGACGGTAGAAAACCAGATTTTATTATTTAGCGAGTTGCGTGGCCTAGATCCCAAAGTGACTGCTGGAAAAATTGATGAATGGATGGACCGTTTTAGCGTCAAAGGTTCTAGGAAAGATAAAGTTAATACACTTTCAAAAGGAAATCAACAAAAAGTTCAAGTAATTGCGACACTGATTCATGAACCGCAACTCATCATCCTTGATGAACCCTTTAGTGGTCTTGACCCTGTCAATGCAGATCTATTAAAACAAGCAATTCTTCAGTTAAAACAAAATGGTTCTTGCATCATTTTCTCGAGTCATAATATGGCAAATGTTGAGGAAATTTGTGACACAATGCTAATGATCCATAACGGCGAACCTGTATTAGCTGGTCAAGTTCAAGAGGTACGTAATACCTTTGGTCGCATTCATTTATACATTAAAACGGACAAATGGACAAAGGAATCACTCAGTGAATTAGAAGGGATTCAACAAGTGGATGAGTTAGACCGTAACGAATTCAAATTGGTATTAGAAGATGAGTCATACGGCTCTCCTCTGTTTGACACCATTACACAAGGTCAGTATATTTCTAATTTTAATCAAACTCCCCCAACGCTCGAAGAAATTTTCAAATTGAAAGCAGGTGAGTCCCTTGAATAAAATGTGGATCATTGCTAAGCATATTTACAAAAAACAAGTTAAATCCGCCGGGTTCATTACTCTTGTATTGGCGCCAATCTTATTTATCGGCGTTATCTTTGTTATTGGTTATTTCGCCTCGACAAGTCAGGGAAGCTCAAATAATAATATAATGATTGTAACAGAATCGAGTGAGGTGGTTGAAACACTCAGAGATTCTGATACGAATAACACGCTCGATTTCACTACGCATCTCGACCAAGCACAAGAATCTTTACGCAATGAAGAAATCGATGGATATGCAACCATTGAATTAAATGGCGCTAATATTGAAGCTCAGGTCCATGTACCTACATCCAATGATGATCTTGATCTATCCGCCGAGGAGAGTGCGTTAAACCGTCTACGTCAGTCAAAATCAGCAGAGGAAATGGGAATTGATGCAAGCGCCATTCAGTCATTGTTATTAAATAATGTCACTTTCCAACGCAATAACCTCACAATTACGGATAGTGGCGAAATTTCCTCAGAATCGACCGATGGAACAAGTCGCATCATCAAAACAGCGATAGCATACGCCATCGTCTTTATGTTATTCATGGTCATGATTTTTTACATCCAAATTATTGCGGAAGAGTTGGCCAAAGAAAAAGGTACCCGCGTAATGGAGATTATTCTATCGAGTATGTCAGCAAGTAGTCATTTTTATGGTAAGATTTTAGGTATTCTCATGATGTTATTAACACATGTTTCTATCTATGCCTTCCTAATTTTGATTGTTATCTCATTAAATAGTTATTTTAATTGGATCGACTTAAGTATACTTGACCAATTCGGTCTAAACTTAGGTTCATTAATTAGAGAACAACTTCCTGTCATTGCTTGGTCACTCGCATTTGCTGCTGCAGGATTATTAATCTATCTAGCTTTAACTGGATTCTTTGCCTCATTAGCTACTAAGAGCGAGGATGCACAAAAGCTAAACACGCCAATGACACTCACGATGGTCATTGGGTTATATGTTGGTATGTTTGCATTGAGTAGCCCTTACAATATTGTCGTTCGGATCACATCTTATATCCCTTTCTGGACACCGTTTATTATGCCCTTTAGGATTGCTGCAGATAGTGTGACACAAACGCAACTCATTATTTCACTCATTGCTGCATTCGTTTTTGCGCTCCTTTGCTTCAGATTCGCCACAATATTCTATAAGAGTAATGTCTTAACTTATTCTGACAAAGGTATCATGGGACGTATTCGTCAATCATATACATTACTTAAATCAGAAAGAATGGCAAATAAATAACCATTTCAAGTTACAACATTAAAGAGCGACACACTCTCTAGTTTTAGAAAGTGCGTCGCTCTTTTAATTCGTATAGTTTTATCCGCCACATTGAATGGATTCATTAATAATTTGTTCAGGGTCGTATAAAACTTCGATGGTAATATGTGAAATATCATATGCCAATACCACACGGCGAATATTTTGCTTTATCTCTTCTTGTGCAGCACTTGTTTCTAAGTCTGAAGTTACCGTCATAGACATCATGTGCTGCTCGCCATCTGTAGACCAAATATGAAAATGTGAAATCTCTTGGACATGATCTAACTGTTGAATTCTCTCACGCAATGTTTGGACATCAATATTATCTGGCACAGCTTGTAAGAACAACTTACTAATTCGGATGAACTCTGGAAGTGTCATTCGTAAAATCCACGCTGCAATTATGATCGACAGTATCGGATCTAATATATACCAGTCTGTGAAATTTAGGACGATACTCATTGCTAGTACAGCAACCCAACCAACTAAATCTTCCAGGAGATGGATATTTAAAATCTTTTCATTGGCTGACGATCCTCGACTCATTAACCAAACCGAAACACCATTAATCGCAATTGCTACAATTGCTACCCAAAATACCCCTTGATGATTAATCGGTTGCGGATCTAATAAGACGGGTATGGAAGTCAATATAATGACAGCCCCACCGACAATTAATACAATGCTCGTAACAAATGCTCCAAGGAGAGAAAAACGACGGTAACCAAACGAGAATTGCTCATCTGAACCACGACTTGAAACTCTCTCAAAAAGGTAGGCCAAACCGATAGATAATGCATCCCCAAAGTCGTGAACCGCATCTGAAATAAGTGCTTGGCTATTAAAGAGTAGTCCAAAGATAATTTCTCCTAATGAAAAGAATAGATTTAAGAAAAATACAATCAACATATTTCTTTGTGCTTGCGCCCCATCTCCAACAGCATGTTCATGATGATGATGGTGACCATGTTCATGTTTATCATCTTCATGATGATGTTGCTCCATTTCATGGACTAATTCCTCAGGTAGAATCGTCACTTGTTCAAAAGAGCTAATTAATGACAAAGTATAAGGCTTGATTGATTTTGGTAATTGAATGGTTGAATGATCAAAGTCTACAACAATATCCTTAGAATCCCCGAGTATGTCACTGAATCTTCTTTGTATCCTGTTCAATTGTTTATCGTTTCGTAGACCAATCATATGATACTTTTGTGTCATCTAATTCCTCCCTCCATATAAAAACGGTCTCATAATTAAAATTTATTGTATCAAATTTAAGCCAAAAGAGAAAGAATGAGTCATTACGATGAAAAATAGAAAAGAAAAAAACATAAATTCAACATACTATTGTGCGTATATTGAATTTATGTTTGACGCATGGTAACGAATTGAAAATTATTTCATCCAGTTAACACCATTTTATTAATATCTTAATCTCGCGACGATATTAAATTCCTCTGGCATTAATTCATCTGATATAATTTCAACTTGACCCTTAGCTTGAATGGTTTTACGGATTAACTCTTCAACGAAATCAACATCAGCACTTTCATCTACTTGTCCTGTATCGCTAATTTGCCCCTTCGTTTGATATCCTTTTTTAATTGCTAGCTCTTCGATCCGACCTTGAATCGCAGATACTGCTAAATCTTCCTTTATATTTTCGATTCTAAATTCAGGCGATGTTTCTCTAAATCTTTTAACTAACGCAGCTTGCTCGTCTTCCCTAATGGCAGCTAACATTTTCTTTACTTCTGTTTCAATCACTTGATTACTTACACCTGAACCACTTTTTTCGATTTGGTAGCTACTTAAATGGTTGTTATCGCTAATTTCTCTAAATAACGCAGCATTTTCCGTTAAAGCATAAACAATTAGCGGTAATTGTTCCTCTTTAGAAAAGTGATCATTCACATAACGACTAACGTGGCGGAAATAGTTTCGGCGGTCAATTTCCTTTTCATTGCTTGTATCATTGTGACTGTGGAATGTCTGAGTCCCGCTAGACCCTCTTGTTCCTCCAAATGACCCACCATCTATTTCATCACCCAATGCTTTTTCAAGCGTTGTAGGGGCATCTTCATCTTCAATCTCAATTTTTTGAATACCTGAAGTATTCCCTAAATAAATCTCAAAATCTTCGCCATTTAAGACTAAAACATGAAATTCACTCGTAAATTGAAATGCTTCAATCAGAGGATGAACATAAGGATACTCTCCTAGTACAACTGTTGATGCAGGTTTCAAACCTAAATGATAATAATATACTTCATCCGTCGTAACATATAAAGCTAAGCCTCCACGGTGCGTGACTAATTCACGTCCATGTTGGTATATTCTGTCTAACTGGCCTTCCAATGCCTGTCTTACTGCCGAATCATCTAGTTCCTGAACTTTCTTACGGGCATCCTCTACTGCATTCTTTATTTTGAGAGTCCCTTTGTCAGGTGATAAATCTTCAGCGTCTAAAGGCACTGTCAAACTAAGTATAACTGAAAAATCCTGTTCTAATTCTGGGCTTGGGAAATGATTTAATTTTTTCATACTTACACCTTCCTTATACTTGGTAAAACCATTATATCAAATGTATGCGTTTTCTTAAAGTGTTATCTTTGATTCTTGTTATTTATTGTTCATTCAATTTAAAAACAAACAACCAGAAACCAATGGCGGTTTCTGGTTGTTTAATCTTTGGATATTAACTTAATTAAGAATCTTAATAAATATATCTTTTCTCTAGCTTTCCTGATAAACGAGTCAACAAGGTGATAATAATGATGTACATAACACCTACAATTAACCACATCGCTCCTGACTGGTAGGTACGCGCAATGATAATACGGCCTGTTTGTGTTAATTCAACTAAACCAATAACCGATAGAATCGATGTATCTTTCATTGTAATTACAAACTGGTTAATAAATGACGGTATCATAATTTTAAAAGCTTGGGGTAAAATAATATGACGCATTGTTTGGCTTCTTGATAACCCTAAACTACGTGATGCTTCAGATTGCCCTTTATCAATTGCTTGAATCCCTCCACGTACTATCTCTGCTATATAAGCAGCAGCATTTAAACTGAGCGTAATTATCCCAGCTATAACTGCAGAAAATTGTAATCCTGTTATTTGAGGAATCCCAAAATAGACAAAGAACGCTAATACAATCATCGGAACTCCACGCATGATATCAATATAAAATTGTGCAATTCCTTCAAGTATTCTTTGATCACTCGTTCTTAGTAATCCTAAAGCAATTCCTAGAATCATTGCAATAACAATTGATACGATTGAAATCCACACAGTCGTCCACAATCCATTTAACAATGTTGAACCATTTTCCTGAATTAGTGGAATGATACCTGTTGTAGTACCCGCTTGTGTGTCCTCACCAAGGTAGTTACTCACAATTTCATCATACTCTCCTGAAAGTCGAATATTATTTAATCCTTCATTAATCATCGTAATCAATTCTGGATTTTGTCCTTTTTGAACAGCAATACCAAAGTCTGAAACTGCCATTTGTTCGCCAATAAAACGTAAATCAATACCACCCGTTTGGGCTGCATAAGCCATAACTGGGTAATCCTCAATTACTGCTTGAGCATTCCCTACCTGAAGGTCTTCATACATATTAACTGAATCTTCAAATTGAGTCACATTGTAACCATACTCATCTCTCAATCCATTCGCAGTATCCGCTCCACTTGTACCCGTTTTTACTGCTACAGTCTCTCCAGATAACCCCTCTAAATCAGTAATATCTGAAGAACCTAATACAGCAAACTGAACACCAGCACTAAAATAAGGATCAGAGAAATCAAATACTTGTTTACGTTCATCAGTAATAGACACTCCTGCTATAACAGCATCAACTTGACCACTCTCTAATGCTTGTACGGCAGCATTAAAACCTAAGGGGCGCATTTCATATTCGAAACCTTGATCACTCGCGATCGCCTCTAGTAAATCCATATCAATCCCAACAAAATCACCATTGGCATCTTGGAATTCAAAAGGCGCAAAAGTTGTATCTGTTGCAAAAACATAAGTTTTATCCGATTGTGCAGTTGCTGTTACCTGAAACAATGGTAACAACACACTGAAAATCAACGTTAAAGTCATAACAACTAAACTATTTTTAAATTTATTCTTCATTGTTTTTCTCCGTCTATATTCGATTATAATACTTTGTCTAAGAAGTTTTTAGTTCGCTCATTTTGTGGATTAGTGAAGATTTGCTGTGGATCGCCTTCCTCCACAATATAGCCACCATCCATAAAAATCACGCGGTCACCCATTTCACGAGCAAATCCCATTTCATGTGTCACAACAACCATTGTCATCCCTTGAGAAGCTAAGTCTTTCATAACATTCAGCACATCCCCTACCATTTCAGGGTCTAGAGCACTCGTTGGTTCATCGAATAACATAATATTTGGATTCATTGCCAATGCTCGAGCAATTGCTACACGCTGCTTTTGCCCACCTGATAATGAGTTTGGAAAAGCATCTGCCTTATCAGACAATCCCACTTGAGATAATAACTCAAGTGCCTTTGTTTTAGCTTCATCATTGGAGTATTTATTCAATTGGGTTGGTGCTAATGTGATGTTTTCTATAACACTAAGATGCGGGAATAAGTTAAAATGTTGAAATACCATCCCGATATTTTCGCGTACTTGGTTAATATCAACGTCTCGACTTGTAAGATCATTGTTATTAACCGACACTTTACCACCATCAATTTCTTCCAATTGATTTAAACAGCGTAATAATGTTGATTTCCCTGATCCTGATGGACCAATGATGCAGACAACCTCTCCAGACTCTACTGTTAAGTCAATGCCCTTCAAAACTTCATTATCGCCAAAGCTTTTCTTTAAATCTTTTACTAATACTGAACTCATTTCCTCACACCCCATTTACAATTAGTTGTTATATAATATTACAAAAGTATAGTTATTTGTATTATCAATTTACAATATCAACATTATACTGTTGAGTGGACACAAAATCAAGATGAATATTTTCATATTCGTTCCATTTTTACTTCTATCGTGATGAAACATGACATTTCTATATTATTGAATTCATTTACTTTTCTCGCATACCTCATATTTCCATTTCAAAATTCATAGCGTTTTCTGGTATCAAATCCATATTTGTGATGTTTTCAAGGAAGAAATTATACACGAATATGAGTTCAATTCAATTAATTGTCATGTTTTGTGACATTCTTTTCACTAGGTATCCTTTCATTCATTTCGATTAACCATCTCCAATAACAAATTCATATTTTGTATTATTCGCTTTCATTTAAGAATATCTTATTTCATTATTTCTTATTCGTGCTAAAATTTGTTATACTAGTAGAAACAATGACAAAGAGGTGACAACCTTGTTCACTATGAAGAAAGCTCATCAGAGACAATTAGACATAATTCAAATTCTATACCATGATTCTAAATGGCATCATTTCAATGATATCGCTAAAGCGGTTAATGCATCTGTTTATAGTATCCGTGAGGACATTACAACGATCGCAACAACTTTCAACGAATTTATTACGATTTCAGAAAATAAACAAACAGTGCGAGCGGAATTTCGCCAAGATGCAAATTTAGAAACTTTTAGACGCTACTTTTTAAAAGAGACGGTGCCACTCCAATTTATCGAGGCACTCTTCTTTAACCCATTCTTGGAACTTGAAGATTTAGCGGATCAAATTTTGACGAGCCGTTCCACGGTGTATCGTTTTATTCCAGATTTGAATGATACATTACAAACAAACTTTGGTTTAGAATTAACAACAAAGCCATTGAAATTCGTTGGTGAAGAACGCCAAATTCGTAATTTCTTCACGCTATTCTTTAATACGCGTTACCATCCATTATCATGGCCATTTTCTGATTTGGATGAATCAACCATTCATAATGCAATCCAATTGATTTGCGATGTATTACAATTATCTATCCCTCCTGCACAATTACATCAATTAAAATATATGGTAGCGATTAGTATTGTAAGATACCAGAAACGGCAGTATCTTTCCCCTCAATACTTAACAAAGGAAGTCTCAACGACTATTTCTCGTATTCATCCATACTTAGAGGCAAGTCAATATGCCGATTATTTCAGCCGTATTGTTCACCAAAATATTGACCAAGGAACAATATATGATATTTTTTATCCGGTGCTAGTTACATCAATTGACGCTGAATCTGTCAATATTTCACAGGACCATCAAGATCTGGCTGAATTATTCAAAGGGTTAAGCACATCATTAAATATTGAAATTTCAGAAATGAATCGATTTATTCATGGTTTAATTAATATCTTTAATAACGAGACAGTCGCTCTCGTTTACCAATCAACTAAAGCCATTCGTGCAAACAGTTTCGTGGATAAAATCGAAAAAACTTACCCTGTTTTATTTAACGGTTTGAAAGAAATATTTTATCAATTTGCTGTATCTAAGAATGTTAATATTTCCACCGCAACTTTAAACCAGCTGATTTTCTATTCTGTGACACATTGGACTAATTTGATTAATCAACTCCATGTAGAAAAAACACCGATCAATGCCGTTGTCATTAGCGATATTAGTTATGAGCATGCCCAATTAATTGCCGAAAACTTGAAGGGGTATTTTGAAAATGATCTAGTCGTCGATACAATTGAAAATGGATCATATAATGCAGTTATTTCCGAGGATTCTCCGTATGAAATAATCGTTACGTCGTTCGACATCGCACCAATCGAAGGTAAATATGTGGTTAATGCTGATCCTTTCCCAGATGCAGATACTTATACATATATCCAACAAATCATGAATACTATATATGACGAGCACTAAACACAGATAAATAGAACAATTAAAAAACCGCATCAAACCCATTTCTTAAGAAAATGGTTTGATGCGGTTTTGTGTATTTTATCTTTAATTAACATGTCACTTCTGCAGTTATAAAGAAACCGCTATAGATCAGCAATTTAAAATCGTTAATCTATAGCGGTTTTATTCATTTCAGAGTTTACACTATCCTGCGAATGTTAGCCTCTAATTTGGCCATCACCTTGTACAGTATATTTATAACTTGTTAAAGCTTCTAATCCCATTGGACCACGGGCGTGGAGTTTCTGCGTACTAATTCCCATCTCTCCACCAAAACCAAACATTTCCCCATCAGTAAAACGTGTTGAGGCATTAACATATACCACTGCCGAATCAATATCATTTAAGAAGTTTTGAGCAACTGAATAATTCTCTGTCACAATGGCATCCGAATGCTGTGTAGAATGATGACTAATATGATCCACAGCTTCTTGGTAGCTATCCACTAATTTAACTGAAATAATATCAGCCAAGTATTCCGTTTCAAAGTCTTCCTCTGTCGCTAATACTGCGCCATCAATTTGTTCAACTACACGCTCATCTCCACGAATTTCTACACCAAAATCAATCAATGGTTTTAAAATTTGAGGCAATTCTGAAACTAACTCTTGATCCACTAGTAAATTTTCTAATGCATTACATACTGAGTTTCGTTGCGTTTTCCCGTTGTGTAGAATTGCTGTTGCCTTTTCTAAATCGGCGTCTTTTTCGATGTAAAGATGTGTATTACCTGCACCTGTTTCTATAACTGGAACAGTCGCTTGAGTAACCACACGGTTAATTAACCCTTGTCCTCCACGAGGAATCAGACAGTCGACATAATCATTTAAACGCATGAATTGTCCAGCCACTTCATAAGAAGGGTTTGTTAGCAATTGTACACTATGTGGATTTAAGCCAAGAGAAGTTAAAGCCTCTTGAACAATACCTACTAATGCGATATTACTATTCATTGCACTACGACTTCCACGTAAAATTACAGCATTCCCTGCTTTAAGACAGAGACCACTTGCATCAATCGTGACATTAGGACGAGACTCATAAATAATTCCAATCACACCTAATGGAACACGTCGTTGTGTTATACGTAATCCATCGTCTGAAGTCCATTCACGGTCAACAGCAGCTAAAGGATCCTCTAAACGCGCCATTTTTCTAAGTCCATTCGCCATTCCCTTTATGCGACCAGTGTTCAGTGTTAGTCGCTCTTGTAACGGTAATTCCATATCGACTTCTTTTGCTTTTTGTAAGTCTTTTTGATTTGCTTCTAAAATCGACTTTTCATTCGACTCAATGGCATCGGCAATCACATTTAAAGCTTCATTTTTCTTGTTTGCTGATAAATGTGCCATCTCTTTAGAGGCTAACTTTGCTTGTTTACCTAACTTTAATAAATCTGCATCAATTTGTGTCATTTGGTAAATGCTCCTCTCTATCTACGACCCGGCTGAATAACGTCCCTTGATCGTAACCATTTAAAATCTGGAAAATAACAATCGGATCTTCACTATCAGCAATAACCATGCTTGCGTCGTTGTTAATCATTCGTTCCGCAGCATTAATCTTTGTTGCCATACCACCTTTAGCAAACTCAGATCCTACACCTGTTGCCATCGCACGTACATCATCATTAATTTCAGTCACTTGAGATAGGCGTTTTGCATCCGGATTATTCTTAGGATTACTATCATAGAATCCATCAACATCCGATAATATAATTAATAAATCCGCATCAATACTCTCTGCAACAATTGCAGCTAACGTATCATTCTCACCAAATTTTGTTACATGCTCTAATTCCTCTAATGAAACCGAGTCATTTTCGTTCATAATCGGAACGACACCACGTGCGATTAAATTAAAAATTGTATTCTTAAAATTACCATAAGATTTTTCAAATTCAAAAACATCTTTCGTTAATAAAATCTGGGCAACATTACGGTTATAATAATTAAAGAAACGACTATAATGTCCCATCAAGGCACTCTGACCAATAGCAGATAAAGCCTGTTGCTCATTAATGTCTGTCGGATATACATTTATTCCCATGATACTTGCTCCAACCCCAACAGAACCAGAACTAACAATACTCACTTCATAACCTTCAGAAACTAATGTACTACATACAAAAGCCAAACGGTCTAGTTTCTTGAAGTCTACTTGAGCAACATCTTTCATTATAGAGTTCGTACCAATTTTAATGACAATACGTCGCCAATCTTTAATCGTTTGTAATTTCATAATTCCCCATCCAATGCTGTTATATTGTATTGCTTTTTACTTGTTCAATCAATTTATTATATTGCATACCCTCACGGAATTCCGTCGAATCGATGCCCATTTCATCCAATAATTGATAAGAAAACTCTAATGCTGTAGCCGCACCTCGACTCGTTACAACATTACCATCAACTACTACAATCCCATCTTGATGATGTGTTCCTCCTGATATTTCTTGTTCAAAACCAGGAAAATTAGTAAAATGTTTGTCCTCTAATAATCCAGCTTCCTCAAGAACAATCGGCCCTGCACAAATTGCTGCCGTTTTCTTACCTGCACTTGCAGCCGCTCTCAAACCTTCAATTACCAGAGGATTATCTCTTAAATTAGTTGCCCCAGGCATCCCACCAGGAATGATGATTAAATCATACTGAGAGAAATCTGCCTCTTCAATTATTATGTTCATTTTAACGGTAATATCGTGTGCTCCAGTAACTTCAGAAGCAAAACCAACCATATCTACATCCAATTCTGCTCTGCGAAAGACATCCACGGGTGTTAATGCTTCAATTTCCTCAAAACCCGATGCAAAAATGACAGCAATTTTCTTCATAACGATCCCCTACTTTGTCTTGTTTTGTTTATTCTACCATATTAACAAATAGATTAGATTACTTTCAACTATATCATAATCCACACACTTATAAAATTATATAATCTATATTCTGCTTGATTTATTAAAAATGAGGATGTATAATGAATTCAGTTAGTTTACATTTGTAAACTTAATAAAAAGAGGAGGATTTCTAATGAATAAAGATCAGCATAAACATGGCCACGATGATCATGAGCACCATGGCCATACCGGGCATGAGCACCACGATCACTCTAATCACGAACACCACGACCATCATGGGCATGAACACCATGACCACTCTAATCACGAACACCACGACCATCATGGGCATGAACACCATGACCACTCTAATCACGAACACCACGACCATCATGGGCATGAACACCATGATCACGGCGGTGGACACCATCACCATCATCATGGTAACTTTAAAGAAATTTTCTTTAAATCATTACCTATTGGTCTCATCATCATGTTGATGTCACCATTAATGGGATTGACTGACAGAGGTTTAATTGAATTTCCATATTCAGACATCGTTGTTGTCATTTTATCAACGATATTATTAGTTTATGGTGGCAAACCTTTCTTTGAAGGGGCTGTACATGAGTTTAAACAAAAAGAACCTGGAATGATGGCGCTCGTCTCAATGGGGGTTGGTGTATCCTATCTATATAGTGTATATGCTGTAATTTCTAGGTATGCAACTGGAAATCATCTCATGGACTTTTTCATGGAATTTGCGTCACTTATTTTAATTATGTTACTTGGTCACTGGTTAGAGATGAAAGCTTTAGGAAACGCTAGCGACGCTAGACAATCACTGGCAGAACTACTTCCTAAAGAAGCAACCGTAATGAATGAAAATAATCAAGCAGTTACTAAGCCCATCAATGAATTAGAAATTGGCGATATTATTCGTGTTCAAGCAGGTGAAAATATACCTGCCGACGGAATAATTCAACGTGGAGAATCACGAATTAACGAAGCACTCTTAACCGGTGAATCGAAACCTGTCCTTCGCTCTGAGGGGGATGAAGTGATTGGTGGTTCTACCAATGGGAGCAATCAATTATTGGTTAAAGTTACTGAAGTTGGAGAATCTTCATTTATCCAACAAGTCCAACATTTAGTTACACAGGCTCAAGGACAACCTTCCAGAGCAGAGAATATGGCAAATAAAATTGCGTCATACCTCTTTTATATTGCTTTAGCGGCTGCAATTATCGCTTTCTTTGCTTGGTTGTATATTGCTGATTTACAAACAGCGATTACTTATACTGTAACGACATTAGTTATCGCCTGTCCACATGCGTTAGGTTTAGCAATTCCTTTAGTAGTCGCTCGTTCAACGAGTTTAGGTGCTAATAGAGGTTTATTAGTTAAAGACCGCGAAGTGTATGAATTAACAAGCAAAGCAGATTATATGGTATTAGATAAAACAGGTACGTTAACAACCGGAGAATTTAATGTCCTGGATACTCAAATTTTAGATGATTCTCTTTCAAACGAAGAGTTCCTTGGTTTGCTTGCTGGGATCGAATCAGGATCAAGCCATCCAATTGCACAATCAATTGTAAATTATGTTGATTCGCAAGATATTGAACCATTTAACTTTGATGATACAAGTGTCATTTCTGGTGAGGGCGTTAAAGGGAATTATCAAGGTAAAGAATACCAATTGATCAGCCAAAAAGCATTTAAAGAAAATCTAGATATCAATTCTCCTGCTGGAGCAACCGTTTCAATATTAACTTTAGATGGCAAAGCTTTAGGTAGCGTTGCTTTAGGAGATGAGTTGAAACCAGCAAGTAAAGAATTAATGCAAATTCTTAAAGACAATAATATTACCCCAATTATGGCAACGGGTGATAATGAATCAGCTGCTAAAGAGGTTGCTGGTGAATTAGGCATTGAATACCATGCAAATATGACTCCGCAAGCTAAATATGACTTAGTTGAATCATTCAAAAACAAAGGCAATACAGTTATCATGGTTGGTGACGGGGTTAACGATGCACCTTCACTTGCACTGGCCGATGTCGGTGTTGCGATTGGTGCTGGTACTCAAGTAGCCATAGATTCTGCAGATGTCGTGTTAACACAGTCTGACCCAGGAGATATTGAAGATTTTATCGAATTATCAATTAAGACACACCGTAAAATGAATCAAAACTTAGCATGGGGAGCAGGATATAACTTCTTTGCAATTCCTTTAGCTGCTGGTGTGTTGGCTCCAATTGGCTTTTCACTCAGTCCTGCTGTAGGTGCCATTTTGATGTCTGCTTCAACTGTTATAGTAGCATTCAATGCACTAACTTTAAATTTGGACAATAAATAATCTATTGACATCAAAAGACCAAGCGAAAACGAATTCGCTTGGTCTTTTCTTTCAGCTAAAATTTATGTCAAAAAGTGAGTGCTTCATTTTATTTATTTTTAGCTTCCAATTTCCCTACTTCCATCTCAATAAATTCTGGTAGATAATTTGGCGTACATCCTTTGGATACCATTTCTCCCTTATACAGGCCAGTTTTTTCTCCTAATTGACTGCATCGTTCTCGGTATTGTTCATCGTATATCCCGATCCAACCTGCCGTAAAATTCATCGCCCACTGAACTTCTGGTTCTTCATCCATTATTGATTCTTCAATAACACTTAATAATTCTCCAGTATTCTCAGAGAAGTTTTTTCCTCTCCAACGCAATCTACCTTGATAGTTCCAAAACGTTCTTCGTTGCAATGACATGGGACTATTCTGCCAACTCTCAATAATCATAGTACCCTTCTTATTTTTAGTTAGCTGATTCGACATCAGCCAATCCATTAAGTTATTCTTCTCATCATAACTATGGATGGCTATGCTCTCAACCATTTCGTCTAACGTTTCTGCCGTTAATTGATTTTTATCCATAATCAGAATGGCTAATAATCGGGCTTTAAAATTTTGTGAATCCCACAACTCCATCGCTAGGTCATGATCTTTCTTTATTTCTTTTGCAATTTTTCTTAATTCACCTAACAGTGTTTGGTCATTGATTTCTGCTAAAATACTGTCTTTAGTATAAGTTTCTATTACTTCACTTGTCATTATATCGCCCCTTCAAATTCAACTTGAATGTTGTTTCTACCTTATTTATTGTACCATAGTGAGATTTACTAATTGAAGCTATTTTATCAGGTAGAGGAGAACTATTAATTTACATAAATAAAAACCCAAACAAAATTGTTTGGGCTTTAATCTATTTAGATATTACGCATTGTTGGAAATAATAGTACATCACGGATTGATTGTGCGTCAGTTAATAACATAACTAAACGGTCGATACCAATTCCTAAACCACCCGTTGGTGGCATACCATATTCTAATGACTCTAAGAAATCATCGTCAACTGGATGTGCTTCGTCATTTCCAGCATCTTTTTCTTCCATTTGAGATTCAAAACGTTCACGTTGATCAATTGGATCTGTTAACTCTGTAAAGGCATTTCCGTATTCATGACCGCAAATAAATAATTCAAAACGGTCAGTAAAGCGTGAGTCTTCCTCATTTTTACGAGCTAATGGTGAAATTTCAACTGGGTGACCGTAAACAAATGTTGGTTGAACAATTGAATCTTCACATTTATCTTCAAAGAAATTATTAATAATGTGGCCAACTGAATTGTCATGATCTTCAACAGATACATGATGTTCTTTAGCTAGAGCTTTAGCCTCTTCAAATGTCATTTCATTCCAGAAATCAACACCTGTTTCCTCTTTGATAATGTCCACCATATGAACACGGCGCCACTGAGAATCTAAATCAATTTCTTGACCATCATAGTTAATAACGCCTGTTCCCAAGACTTTATTCGCTACTGTCTTAATTAAATCTTCAGTTAAATCCATTACATCCGTAAAAATTGAGTAAGCTGTATACACTTCAAGCATGGTAAATTCAGGATTATGTGTTGTATCAATCCCTTCATTACGGAAAACACGTCCGATTTCATATACACGCTCGAATCCACCAACGACTAAACGTTTCAAGTGCAATTCTAATGCGATACGTAAGTATAATTCCATATCCAATGCATTATGATGCGTGATGAACGGGCGAGCGTTCGCTCCACCTGCTAAGTTATGTAATACGGGGGTTTCAACTTCCATATAGTCATGGCCATCTAAGTAACGACGGATTTCTGAAATAATTGCTGAACGTTTCTTGAAACGATCACGGCTTTCGTCATTTGAAATTAAATCTAAGTAACGTTGACGATACTTCTGTTCGACATTTGTTAAGCCATGGAATTTATCTGGTAATGGGCGAAGTGCCTTTGTTAATGGTTGGAATGATTCTGCTCTTACAGATAATTCCCCTGTATTTGTTTTGAATAAATAACCTTTAACACCGACGATATCCCCTAAGTCCGCTTGAGTATACCAAGCATATAATTCTTCGCCGATCATATCTTGACGAACATAAATTTGGATACGCCCTTTTACATCTTGGATATGTGCAAATCCTGCTTTACCTTTTCCACGCTTAGACACTAATCGTCCAGCGACAGCAACATTAATATGTTCACCTTCAGCTAAAGCCTCTTTATCTAAGTGGTCAAATTCTTCAATAATATCAAGGGATTCATGAGTTCTCTCAAATCCTGCATCAAATGGTTGAACAGTATTATCTTCAAACATTGAAGCCATCTTCTCACGACGAACCTGTAATTGGTCATTTAGTTCTTCAAAAGTTGGTTGTTGATTGTCAGTCATGTTTTTCCTCCTGTTCATTCTATCTATATGATTTAATCATATTTTGAGCATTAACTCAACTAAGTTTTATTGTTTTATATAATTTATGCTTTGCTTTCGCGAATTGCTATTAGCTCTTCCTCTGAATAATGATACTTTTCATTACAATAGTGACATACAATTTCTGCGCCATGATCCTCTTCAATCATTGCAGTTAAATCCTCATCTTGAACTCGAATTAACTGAGCTGCATAGTAATCATGACTACAGTGGCAATGAAATTGGACACCATTTTGAGCTAAAATTTTATAATTATCTTCGCCTACTAATTTTGCTAGTAATTCCTCCGGTGATAATCCTAAATCAATTAAATCAGAGAAACGTCCCAAACTAGCTAATTGTTTTTCAACTGCTACAATGGTCTCTTCGGTCGCATCCGGCAACATTTGAATCATAAATCCTCCTGCAGCCTTGACACTTTCATCTGGATTAATTAACACACTTAAACCAATAGCTGACGGCGTTTGCTCCGATACAGCCATGTAATAAGTGAAGTCTTCACCTAATTCTCCACTGATTAATGCAACTTGTCCTGAGAATGGTTCGCCACCTTGGATAAATTTACGAACGGTTAGACTACCTGGTAATCCTACTGCACCACTGACATCTAATTTACCCGCTTCATTTAACTCCAATGCGACATGTGGATTTTTAACAAAGCCACGAATATAGCCATTTGGACTTCCATCAGCATGAATACTCCCAATAGGTCCAGTACCCTTAATTTCTACTGAGAGAGTATCTTCACCTTTTAAGTTCGCTGATAGTAGAGTTGTTGCTATTAGTGTGCGTCCAAATGCGGCCGTTGCTGTATGCCATGTTTCATGGCGACGACGCGCTTCCTCGACAGTATCTGTTGCTGTAACAACATAAATACGCACTTGATTGTCAAAGGCTAATGCTTTCATTAATGTATCTGACATGATTTCACATCCTTAATATGTATAAATAAACTAACATAATATGTATAAATAAACTAACATTTTTACTTCATAATAAAAGCCCGTAGCTCAAACGCCTACGGGCCATAATAGTGATAAATTAGTCACGGTCTTGATTGATGTGAGCATTACGCTCTGGTTCCTCATCAATCGAATCTTCAGAGTATGTTGACTCTTCTTCATATTCTCCATGACGTTTTTGATCTTCGATTTCTGCTTTGTGTTTAGCATCTTCAAAGCTATCTGCTTCAACTTCATCTTCCCGTGCCTCTTCTGCACCATAACCAGATAATACCTCTTGTGGCATTTCCCCAGTTTCAAATAATGATTTGATTTCACGAGCGTCTAAAGTCTCTACCTCTAATAATTTTTCAGCAATGATATTTAATTGCTCACGGTGTTCATTAAGAATACGGTGTGCCTCTTCCATTGCTAAATTCATCATGCGACGAATTTCTTCATCAATACCTGCTGCTGTTGATTCAGAGTAACCTCCACCATTGCCGTAGCCATATTGACGACCAGCAAATGGTTGTCCACCTTCACCGTATTGAATTGTACCAAGCGTCTCGGACATACCGTATTGTGTAATCATTGCACGGATAATCTTTGTTGCTTGTTCAAAGTCATTTGATGCTCCAGTAGATTGATGATCGAAGACAATCTCTTCAGCTGCACGTCCACCTAATAAACCAATTACTTGTTCGAATAACTCTTTCTCTGTCACAATAAATTGATCTTCTTTAGGTAACATAATTGCATAACCACCTGCACGTCCACGAGGTACGATTGTAACTTTATGAACTGTACGCGCTTCGCTAAGAACCATACCAATAACTGTATGTCCTGCTTCGTGATATGCAACTGTTCGACGTTGTTTCTCAGACATTTGTGAGTCTGTTTTAGCAGGTCCCGCAATCACACGGTCATGCGCTTCATCAACATCTGCTGATGTGATTTCAGTACGGTCAAAACGAGCCGCCACTAATGCTGCTTCATTTAATAAGTTCTCTAAGTCGGCACCAGAGAAACCAGGTGTCTGTTGAGCAACCACTTGTAAATCAACATCTGCTGCTAATTTCTTGTTACGAGAGTGAACTTTAAGAATTGCCTCACGGCCTTTAACATCTGGATTACCTACTAAGATTCGGCGGTCAAAACGTCCTGGACGAAGTAAAGCAGGGTCTAGTACGTCAGCACGGTTAGTTGCTGCGATAACAATAATCCCTTCATTACCTTCGAAACCATCCATCTCTACTAATAATTGGTTAAGTGTTTGTTCACGTTCATCGTGTCCTCCACCCATACCAGCACCACGTTGGCGACCAACTGCATCGATTTCATCGATGAAGATAATCGCAGGCGCATTTTTCTTAGCATTTTCAAATAAATCACGGACACGGCTTGCACCGACCCCGACAAACATTTCTACGAACTCAGAACCTGAGATACTGTAGAATGGCACACCCGCTTCACCGGCTACTGCCTTGGCAAGCAAAGTTTTACCAGTCCCCGGAGGTCCCTCTAATAGGACACCTGCAGGGATACGTGCACCTAGAGCTGTAAATTTCTTAGGATCTTTCAAGAATTCAACAACTTCTACTAATTCTTGTTTTTCTTCTTCTGCTCCGGCTACGTCACTAAAACGTACCTTTACCTTTTCTTTAGAGACATCTTTGGATTTTGATTTACCAAAATTCATCATGTTGCCTCCACCACCACCGCCGCCTTGTCTTACCATGGCGAAAATGAGGTAGAATGTTGGTATTAATAATAACAAGAATGGTATCATACTTAACCAAGCGCCTGCGCTTGATTCAGGTATCGTTGTAATTTCAGTACCTTGTTCAACTGCTAAATCAGTAATCATGCTTAATGTTGAGTCATTCCCCAACACTTTAGTTTCAAATTGGTTTGTAGAACCTGAAGTATCAAAGACTGTTAAAAAGTCATTTGTTTCTTCTACTTCCTCTTCTCCTTCAAATGTACCACGGACATTATATGCACCCGCTCCGATTTGAATTTCTAATTCTTCTATGTTTCCAGCTTCTAATTCATCTAGGAATTGAGTTGACGATATCTCACTAACTTGACTATCTTGTGCCATGTTCCCTGTGAAGAGCTGAAGCAACCCAATAATCGCTAGAAAAATAAAGATATATACTATTGATCCGCGAAAGAAATTAGGACTTTGATTGCGGTTATTCATCCACTTATTGCCTCCTACTAGTTAATGTGTATTCATAAAGTATAGCATAGCCTTAATGTTTATGCTAATCATTTGGCTACTGATAAATCTCTGGTTTTAGAACTCCGATATATGGTAAATTACGGTATTTTTGTTGGAAATCAAGACCGTATCCAACAACAAATTCATTTGGAATTTCAATACCTACATAATTAGGCATAATGTCCTTCATAATACGTCGCTCTGGTTTATCTAATAATGTCGCAATTTTAATACTTGCTGCTTGACGATATTCAAATAGTTCAACTAAATGTTTCAATGTACGTCCTGTATCAATAATGTCTTCTACAATTAAGATATGTTTACCACGAACGTTAGTATCTAAGTCTTTAATAATTTTAACTTGCCCTGTTGATTCAGTTCCGTCACCATAGCTAGATACTGACATGAAGTCGATGTCCATATATAAATCAATTTCACGAATAATATCTGTCATAAATACAGCTGCACCACGTAAAATCCCAATTACGACAATCTCTTTATCACCATAGTCTGCAGTAATTTCTTGTCCTAATTTTTTAACAGCTGCTGCAATCTCTTCTCTTGTAACGAGTACCTTTTCAATATCTTTATGTGTCATCTTCGGCTCACTTTCTGTTAGTTATTTATGCATCAATTTTACATTTATCTTAGTCTATTCGTTAAATTTTCTGATATAGGAATACAAACTGAGGAAAATTTGAACGATCTATCATCGCATTGTTAGCAACTGTATCAGGGAGTAATGCAAGGATTTCCTGCTCTTGATTCAGCAAGAGCCAACATGCTTCCCTTTGTCTTTGCGGGATTTTTTCATCAATCATAATGCGAGATATCTTTTTATGAAAAGTCTTAGCACCTCTACCACCTAGTTGAATTCGGTCACCCGGCTGACGATGTCTAAGTACTAATGGTAACATGACTGTTGGTTCAATTGAAAGTCCTATTGAACTTGTTGCTTCAAGCATCAGATTAGACGTTACTTGATGAGAGTGGAAGATACCGACACGTTCAAACTGTGAAATTTTATACCATTTATTTAATTCGTGAATTTCAACAGACTCTCGATTTTTACCATTTGAATCTTCATTCAATTTATTTCGAGTGATATAAACAAAGTCATACTCACGCTTTGCCGAAAAATTATTCCCTAAATCCAAGCTAGCATGCGGTGCATGCGTTTGTTCTATAATGTGCGCTAATTGCTCAATGATATCTTTTCGGTAATTAGGTATCACGTCAACCAATCGCTCTTCAAAGAATAATGTCAAGAATACCCACTTCATATTCTCTGTTAACTGTTGATAGTCATCAATGGATAAAACCCATTCATTGGTACCAATCAGTGTTACTATTTGCGGCTCATATTGTTGATAATGTTCTAAGTGAGCCTGGTAGCTAATAGTTAAATTTTTGCTTAATTGATGCAAACTGTCCGTAATTTTAGGGTTTTCCGTTTGCATTTGCGGTAATATTTGATGACGTACGCGATTTCTAAAGTAGGTCATCTGACTATTCGTTACATCTTCAAAATAAGTTAAAGAATGTTTATCAGCGTAGTCGTATAACTCTTCCTTGGTTGCTTCAATTAATGGTCGTAATATAGTAGCCCGAACATTATCTCCTTGGCTTGTCTTTAAATAGCGTTCACTTCTTGAAGTGATGCCCTGCATGCCTTTAATCGAAGTTCCACGAATAATTCGCATTAACATTGTCTCAGCATTGTCATCTTTATGATGTGCTGTCAGTAAACAATCTGCTCGAGTCATTTTTAATACATCCGCAAAAAATTCATAACGCGCTGTGCGTGCTGCATTCTCTGAATGATTATGGTTATTTTCCCAATGACTGATAAAATAGGTCAACCCCATTTGTTTAGCATACTGTTCTATATAGTCCGCTTCCTGATCACTCGTTGAACGTAATTGGTGATTAAAATGCGCGATAACTAAGTTTTCAAGTAGAAAATCCTTTTCTTTCGCAATTTCAATCACCATATTTAATAAACAAATCGAATCTACACCGCCAGAAACAGCGATCACGATCGGTTTATCTGTTTCAGAAAGTTCCTGTCTTATTTGATCTTCAATATGTTTATTTACATTCATTATATACACCTAATATTCCATAAATTTAGAAAATCTCGACGAAATTCTATGAAGAATATCATCGAGATTAAAATGTGTTGTTATTACTTGCGGCGTCCGCCACGGCCACCACGTTTACCTTCAGTATTACGACGTAATGATGATAAATTATCTTCGCTATCTTTTAAGAAACGAGACATCATTTTGTCAAAATCATCTGTGTCGTTTGATTCTTGTGCTGCAGGTTTAAAAGCCGGTTTAGCTTGTTGTTTAAATGCCGGTTTCTTTTGGTAAGCAGGTTTTTCCTGTACGGGCTTTTGATTACGTTCCTCTTTTGGAGCGGCATTTTCACTTGCTTGACGTAATGATAAATTAATTTTACCATCATCTGTAATTTTGATTACTTTAACAGTAACTGTATCACCAGCTGTAAGGAAATCATTGATATCTTTTATGAACCCATCAGAAACTTCACTAATATGGATCATTCCTGATTGATTATTTTCTAAATTAACAAAAGCTCCAAAGTTTTTAACACTTGAAACTGTTCCTTCAATTTTTTGTCCAACTTCGATAGACATGTATTGCTTATTCCTCCTTAGTGATTACTGTGAATCACTTTCTATATTAAATATAATTTCGCCTGGTTTAGAATAATAATAGTCTCGGCGAGCCACTTGCGCTAAATAGTCCGGATCTTCCAATATTTGTTTCCGTTCATTTAATTCAGCCAATGATTCCTGAGCTTTTTGATAATCTAATTGAGCGACTTCTAAATGCGCTTGATTTTCTTGATAGCGTTGAATCGTCGATATGAAACTGTATGTTGCAAAGCCTAATGCTATAACAATGATTAGCATAATGCCTCTAAATTTCCAGTTCGCAGACGTTTCTTCGAAATGGGCCGAATGTTGACCTTCGATGTTTGAACTATAGTTCAAATCATTTTTTGAATTAATTTTTCTGTTTTTTGCCACTATAGTCCCTCCATTTCCTATTTGAGTATAACAATTTATACCTCAAAATGCTATCTTTTATTCGGTTTTTTAGAATAGTTCTGCTTGATCTGATTCTTTATAAATTGTGTCCAATATTGAATACATTTCAGCAGCATCTTCTTTTTTCGTCGAATCTTGTAATTTTTCTACACGAGTGACGACAGTACGATTTCCATAATGGATCGTTACTGTATCTCCAACAGCTACTTTACTACTTGATTTCGCTTGTTTATCATTAATATCGATACGACCTTGGTCTGCCACTTCTTTAGCAACACTACGACGTTTTATTAGTCTGGATACCTTTAAAAATTTGTCTAAACGCATCTTAATCCTCCTTATGTAATAATTGATGAGCATCTTCGGTTAAATGGATTAATGCTCCAAGCCACTCATAGGTTTCTTTACGAGTGATATTTAAACTAACCGTTAGTTGCCCTTTATCTAATTGAATTTCTGCTTTGAGCGGGACATTTTGTAGAACTTCAAATATTCTAGGCCCTGATAATTTAGGCGTTACTTGTTCACTGAATTTCACAATCAGCTGATTCCTACTCTGAGTAATTGTTTCAATCCCCGATTGACTTCCGTAGTAACGGATTAAACCAACATCTAGTAAATCTGAAACTTCATCTGGGAATTCACCGAAACGATCAATCAATGTATCTTGTAGAGCTTGATAGCTCTCTTTAGAATCAATTTGTTGAATCCGTTTATAAATATTAATCTTCTGTTTAGAGTCCCCAATATAGCTTTCTGGTAGATAAGCATTAATATTTACATTCCAAGATAGTGGTGTCACTCGAGGTTTCTTAGATGACTTTTTATTTCGTCCTTCATCCACTGCTTCTTGTAACATCTGAGTATACATGTCGTAACCAACTGAATCGATGAAGCCGGATTGTTGTTGTCCTAACAGATTTCCTGCACCACGTATTGATAAGTCACGCATAGCAATTTTAAAACCTGATCCTAATTCAGTAAATTCTCGAATAGCATTTAAACGCTTTTCACTTACCTCAGATAATTGTTTCATCGGGTCGTACATGAGATAAGCATAAGCGACTCGGTGAGTTCGTCCTACACGACCTCTTAATTGATATAAGGTTGATAAGCCCATTTTATCTGCATTATCGATAAAGAGGGTATTGGCATTTGGTATATCAACCCCTGTTTCAATGATTGTTGTCGTTACTAAAACATCATATTCACCTTGAATAAAGTCAATCAAGACTTGTTCCAATTCACGTTCTGATAGGCGTCCATGCGCCACCGCAATTCGTGCCTCAGGTACTAGCTCTGATAGCTCGTCTGCTTTTTGATATATCGTGTCTACTCGGTTATAAAGGTAGAAAACTTGTCCACCTCTTAATAGCTCGCGTTCAATTCCTGTTTTAACGGCCCCTTCATTTCGTTCAATTACGTATGTTTGGACAGGGAATCGATTATTTGGTGGTGTTTCTAGTACAGACAAGTCCCGTATCCCTATCATTGACATATGCAATGTACGAGGAATTGGTGTTGCAGTTAGAGTTAAAACGTCTACCTCAGATTTTAAAGCCTTTAGACGTTCTTTATGTTTTACACCAAAACGTTGCTCCTCATCGACAATTAAAAGGCCTAAATCTTGAAATTCAATATCTTTAGATAATACCCGGTGTGTTCCAATTACAATATTGACCGCACCTGTACCTAACTGTTCAATCGTTTTTTTCTGAGCGGTTGGTGTGACAAAACGACTGAGCATACGGATTTCAAACGGCCAATTTTCAAATCGTTCCCGCAAGGAATTGTAATGTTGTTGAGCTAAAATGGTTGTTGGAACTAAGAAGGCAACTTGTTTGCCATCCATTACTGCTTTAAATATAGCACGCATCGCTACCTCTGTCTTACCGTACCCCACATCTCCGACTAATAAACGATCCATTGGTCGAATGAGTTCCATATCCTCTTTTATTTCAGTACTCGCACGTAATTGGTCTGGTGTTTCAACATAAGGAAAGGCATCTTCAAACTCTTTTTGCTCTGGGGTATCTGGAGCAAAGGCGTAACCTTTTTCCTGCTCTCGTTTGGCATATAGTTCAATTAATTCATCCGCAATATCTTCAACCGTCGATTGAACTTTTTGCTTGGTTTTCGCCCACTCAGTCCCGCCCATTTTATTTAGGGTTGGGGTTTTACCTTCGGATGCGACATACTTTTGAATGAGGTTAATCTTTTCTACTGGGATTAAAACACGTGCCTGATCTCGGTAAATAACCGTCAGGAAGTCTTTATGAACTCCACCAACTTCGACCGTTTCAATACCGGTATATTGCCCAATACCATGATCGGTATGAACAACATAGTCACCACTCTTCAGTTCACTATAACTCTTAATCCGTTCAGCATTTGATAAATTAGTTTGACGTCTACGTGGTGACACTCGACGCATTTTATCGAAGATTTCATGATCGGTTAGTACCGCCCACTTGTCTTGAGGCAATTCAAATCCTTGCGTCAAATTGCCCTTAACAATATTTATAGCACCTTCAACGGGTTCACCTTTATCTTGAATAACAATAGGATTGACATCATGCTCTTTCATTGTTTCTAAGAGCAAATCAATTTCCTTATCGGTTGAGACAAAAACTTGAGTCATCACTTGACGACTGAGATATTGTCTTAATTCCTCAGCAACTAGAGGCATTTGATTAAAGAACTTAGTCATACTACGATACTGGAAATTATGAAGACTGGTAAATTGCTTACCTTGTAAACCTCTTTGAATCACTGAAAAGTAAATAAGCTTATGCACTATATCTCCAACAATGTCCTCAATCGAACGGTAAGTCTGAATCTTAGGTAAGAGCAGCCCCTTACTAATTTCTTGTTCTATCCAAAATTGGTTTTCCTCAGCAAGTTGAAGTTGTCTTTGAATGATGGTTGCAAATTCACTAATGATAACCGTACCAGACTCTGGTAAGTAATTATATAATGTCGTGTCTGCTTCATCGTAAATCTCTAAAAATGCAGAAGCGTATTTTAACGGTTCCCCTGATTCAAGTAATTCTAGCTGGTCCGTAAAACCTCGCTCAATTTGTAAGGCCGTTGCCTCATCTTTCATTGAATTGACCGCTGATTTCATACGTTTTTGTAATTCATCGTGGATTGTTTGCTGTTCTTTAATTGGGAAGATAATATCTTGAGCCGAAGTGATAGTGACCTCTTGGATATTTTCGATTGAATCTTGCGTTTCAGGATTGAAATAACGAATGGAATCCAGTTCTGTATCAAAGAAATCTAAACGGACTGGATGATCACTCGTCAATGGATAAATATCAAAGATACTCCCCCGTAAACTAAATTCTCCTGGAGTCATAACCGTTGATTCATAACGATATCCTAAATCAATTAGAAATTGTTGCAGTTCATCTCTTTCAAAGTCATCGCCTAAATTTAATGTTAATTTTGCTTTCATCCATTGGTCAAAAGGCGTCAAACGTTGTGTAATACCTGCTACAGAAGTTAAGACTATCCCTGGCTGCCCTGATGCTAGGAAATCAAGCACTTGAATTCTGTCAGCCATTTGGTCAAAAGAACTGACCGAATAACGAATGGCTAATGATTCCTCTGCTGGAAATGCCATGACTGGTATTTCTGAGAGTATTTTATCTAAATCTTGTTGTAATTCAGCTTGAGCTTTAGCATCAGGTTCAACAATAAGCATCAAACGCGGTTGATCCAAATACATTTGAGCGATCATTATCGCTTTTGCTGAACTATCTAATCCGGTTACTAAATGCGTATCTATTTCACTATATTGTTGATTCATTGTTTGAATGGCACTACTAAATGGTTTTGTATATGTTGGGTTAGTCACTGCATCACCTCCATTTGACTAAATAAAATTAGGGGAGTCAGTGTATTGACCCCCTGTTGATTAGTTATATTCATTCATCGATTTAATAAAATCATCTGTGTCAATCCAATGACGGATTGCGTCCGTTGCTTCTTTAACCGTTACATCTACTAAGTCACGATCTTCCTTACTAAAAGGCGCAAGTACATGGTCTACGACTTTCCAACCACCGGCTGGACGTCCAATTCCTACGCGAATACGATTAAATTCCTGACTACCTAGCATTTGAATGATACTCTTCATACCGTTATGACCACCTGCAGAACCTTTTTGGCGCAGGCGAATTTGACCTGGTTTTAAATCTAAATCATCATAAACGACACAAATATCATCTTGACCTACACCATAATATGACATTAACGGTAAAACGGCTTCACCTGAAAGGTTCATGTAAGTATAAGGCTTAACAAGCAATATGCGCTCGCCTTGGTGACGCCAAATGGTATAATCCGCACGGAATTTCTCTTCATCCATTGTTAAATTTTCTTGTCTTAATATTTCATCAATGACATCAAAGCCAATATTATGCTTTGTGCCATCATATTTATTGCCCGGATTCCCCAGACCAACAATCATTTTCATTTTTTCATTATCACCTTTATTTAAAATTTTAAATGTGTTGCTTCATTCAAACATTATAGCATTAATCTTGCTGAAGGTTAACCTATTAGGATTGGCTGTAAGCGAAATGTTACAGTCAACAACCCCTTCATTTGCGCACTTTTGAGTTGCAACATAAATCTCTCATGGTTCTTCCAATCTTTCGAACTCAATTGAACGCAAAAAAATACTGGAGCTAGGCTCCAGTTCTTTTATTCAAATTCAATGGCAACTGTATCTGTTAAAATATCACGGTAAGAAAATGACGCACGTTCAAAGTTATTCTCGTCTTGATCTAAATTAACCACAAAGACTGAACGATAAGTTTCTTGTAAAATACCACGACGTTCTTTCTTTTTCTTACGTCCCATCTGAACTGTTACTTTAATTTCTGTTCCAACACGTTCATCAAGTAAACTTCTGATATCTGAAATATTATCTGGCATGCAATTCACCTCACACCGAACATTATACCATAATTATTTCAAATCGTCAATTTTAGCACAGGTGCTATTTATTGACAAGAACTTTGTATAAAACTAATCATTTTTTAATGAACGATATAGTTTCGCATACTCGTCAATGGTTAGCGTTTCACCGCGACGACTTCCTTCGATTTCAGCTGTTTCAAGTGCCAATTGTAATTGTTCATCAGTATACTCTTCCACCCAGGAATTCTTAGCATTACGGAGATTATTCCATAGTGTCTTCCTTCTTTGTGTAAAGGCTGTCTGAACTAACTCTTCAAAAGCATCAGGCGAATCTACTTCAACCAATGGTTGCTCGCGCTTTGTCAGGTTCAATACCGCTGAATCGACATTGGGTCTTGGTATAAATACCGTTTTAGGAACGATCATGGCAATGTTAGACTCCATATAATTTTGAATGGCGATAGTCAATGAGCTATATTGTTTAGTTCCAACTTCGGCGGTCATACGCTCTGCAACCTCTTTTTGCATCATCATTGTTAATCGCTCAAAAGGCAAACGACTCTTCATTAAGTTCATAATAATGGGTGTCGTTATATAATAAGGTAAGTTTGCTACTACTACTAACCGTTCTTCCTGATGCAACCACGCTAGTTCGTCTCCTCCAAAATCAACGTCTAAAATATCTTGATGAATGACTTGAACATTGTCGTAAGGTGATAATGTGTCTTTCAATATTTCGATAAATCGCTGATCAATTTCGAACCCCAATACTCGTTTAGCATTTAAGGCTAATACCTCTGTTAAAGCTCCGATACCAGGTCCAATTTCAATAACCGTTGTCGTATCATCAATCTCTGCGGCATGAATCATTTTATCTAGAATTTGTGGTTCAACTAAAAAGTTTTGCCCTAAAGATTTTTTCATTTTAATATCATATTTTTTCATGATTGCAGCCGTTCTAGTCGGTGTAGAGATTAGTTTATGATTCATTAGATGCTCCTTTCCACTTCTTTAATTGTTCAATAATATCAGCTTCGCTAATCTGATACAAGCTTAATTTCTTTTGTAATTGTTTCCCGTTAACATGGCCCAATTGAAATTTGGACGCTAAAAAAGCACGGCGTTCCTTAGAGTCAGGATGTCCGATTAATTTTAATTTAATCAGTGTAGCCTGTGGAATTTCTTCAAATGTGTCATTAGGATTTGGTGTTGCTACATTTTTCAGCGCCTTTATAATTGATTCCCCACTGGCATGTTCCACGCCTAAACTCGCTTGTTTGTGTTGATTTTTTGCCTCTTCGGGGAGAAGATAAGCTTGTTTAGCATCTGGTACCATGTCTGTTACGATACGCCGAATTCGTTCACCTTGAAAATCTGGATCAGTGAAAATAATGATACCAAACTGTTCCGCTGCTCTTTGAATTTGTGGTATCAATGAACGACTAACGGCAGACCCATTTGTCTCAATTGTTTTAATCGTAGGTCCAAACGTTTCAATCAATCGTTTCGTATCATCACGGCCCTCAACGACAATGACTTCTTTCGGGGTCCAATTATTTTCCATCAGGTGCATACCTAAACAAATCGAATGCATTTTGAGTTGTTAATGCTGCGATTTCTTCAATTGTAGTTCCTCGCACTGTCGCTATTGTATCAGCAACATGGTAGACATACCCTGGTTCATTTCGCTTGCCACGGTATGGTACAGGCGCTAAATAAGGGGCATCTGTTTCAATTAGCAATTTGTCTTGAGGAACAATTTTTGCTGCTTCCCTCACTTCATCTGTTTTCTTAAAGGTTACTACACCACTAAAACTAATATGACAACCTAATTCCAAGAATTTCTCTGCCCATACTCTATTTTCGCCAAAGCTATGCATAATACATCCTTTAGATGGGATGCCTTCTTCCTTTAATACACGGTATACATCTTCAGTTGCATCACGGTTGTGGATAGTAATTGGTAAATCAAATTGTTTTGCGATATCAATTTGACGTCTGAATGCAGCGTCCTGTTCTTTGAGAGTAGCAGAATCCCAATAATAATCCAAACCAATTTCCCCCAACATATAAACATTGGGTAAAGTGAGCCGTTCCACTAAATATTTTTCAAAGTCATTATTGTAACGATGTGATTCAGTTGGATGAAGACCAATTACACTGATGATATTTGAATATTTCTCGCTAAGTGCCAGTGATTTTTCAATCGTTGGTTTATCAAACCCAACTACAGCCATATAGTGCACATGGTTTTCTAAAGCATTCTTAATAATTGTATCTTCAATTCCATCAAATTGTTCGGCATTTAGATGAGTATGTGTGTCAAATAACTTCATTTTTTCTCCTTCAATGTAAATAGGAGCCTAATTCTAGGCTCCTTAAACTGTTCAACTAACCGATAAATGTTCCATTTTCTGACGCTTCATCTACAAAAAGTAATCTCAATCCATCAGGTGTTTCAGTAGATAAGATCATTCCTTGTGATAAATACCCCATCATTTTACGTGGTTTTAAGTTTGACGCAATCGTAATTTTCTTTCCAATTAAAGTTTCATAATCAGGGTATGATTTAGCAATACCAGATAAAATTTGACGATGACCTTTGTCTCCAGCATCTAGTCTAAAGCGTAATAATTTATTACTTCCTTTGACTGGAGCCACATCGATTACTTCGGCTACCTTTAATTCTGTTTGAATAAACTGATCAAATTCAATGGCCTCAGTTTCGTCAAATGTTAACTCTGTTTCAGACGGGTCCCAATTCTCATCATCAACCGTTAGATTCTCTGAACTATTTGCTCCGCCTGTCATTTGTTCTTTAATATATGCAATCTCTTCCTCAACGTCTAAACGAGGGAAGATAGGTACACCTTTTTTAATAACCGTTGCATTCACTGGGAACTCGCCATAAACTAGACTATCTAATCCATGGTCGATTTCTTGACTAATTCCTAATTGGTCAAAAATTTCTTTTGGTGCATTCGTTAAGAATGGACGTAAAATATGCGCAACGACACGTAATGATTCTGCTAAATGATACATAACAGAAGCTAATTTTGGTTTATCTGCCTCGTCTTTTGCTAGTACCCAAGGTTCTGTCTCATCGATATATTTATTTGTACGAGATACGATTTTCATTGCATGATCTAAAGAAATATCAAAGCTAATGTCTTCCATTGCTTGGAAATACGCAGCTAACTCTTCACTGATTGTTGCTTCATATTCTGCATCAACAGCGTTAGCTACAAAAGCTGCCTTGTCTGTTGGCACATTGCCATCAAAATACTTATTCATCATCGCAATCGTACGGTTTAATAAGTTACCTAAATCATTTGCTAATTCAAAATTCACTCGGTTTACAAAATCTTCTGGTGTGAATACTGTATCGTTTCCTTTAGACATTTCGCGTAGTAAATAAAAACGTGTCGCGTCTAATCCGTAACGATCGATTAATGTTTCAGGATAAATAACATTCCCTTTAGATTTAGACATTTTACCGTCTTTCATGACAATCCAACCATGAGCGTAAATTGTTTTAGGAATTGGTAAGCCTAATGCCATTAGGAAAATTGGCCAATAAATAGTATGGAAACGTGAAATATCTTTACCAATAACTTGTACATTTGCCGGCCAATATTTTTCCAACATTGTTGTATCGTCTGTTCCATAACCTAAATGGGTTACATAGTTCATTAATGCATCTAACCATACGTAAACCACATGTTTAGGGTTCGAAGGCACTTGAATCCCCCATGAGAATGATGTACGAGAAACAGCTAAGTCTTCTAGGCCAGGTTTAATGAAGTTATTAATCATCTCTGTTTTACGGAATTCAGGAACGATAAAATCATGTGAATTGTAGTAATCAAGTAAACGGTCTGAATAATTACTTAGTTTGAAGAAGTAAGATTCCTCTTTCACTAATTCAACTTCGTTACCAGTTGGTGCAATACCACCAATGACGTTCCCATCTGCGTCTTTATAAACTTCCGTTAATTGAGTTTCAGTAAAATATTCTTCATCGCTGACAGAATACCAACCTTCATATTCACCGAGATAAATATCCCCTTGTTCTAATAATTTTTCAAAGGTTACTTGTACAGCTTTCTTATGGTAATCATCCGTTGTACGAATAAATCCATCGTTTGAAATTTCTAATGTCTTCCATAAGGACTTAATAATTTCAGCCATCTCATCAACATAAGCCTGAGGATCCATGTTTAATTCTTCCGCTTTTTGTTCAATTTTTTGCCCATGCTCATCAGTTCCTGTTAGGAAATAGACATCTTTCCCCATTAAACGTTGATATCTTGCACTAGCATCAGCTACTAATGTTGAGTAAGTATTACCGATATGTAATTTACCTGAAGGGTAATAAATAGGTGTTGTAATATAAAAAGTTTCTTGTTCTTTGGTCACGAATGAGTGCCCCCTTTATTTATTCTTTCCATCTATTATAACTCACAACCTATTTCATAGCTAGTATGGCAGCAGAATTGCTTAGTGATAATGATTTCATTTTGATGTAAATATATAGATCTATGTTATGAGTAAATATTAATTCTATTTTGACCTAGCATTTTAATTTTAGAATCTCTATAGATATAAAAATTCACAATCAGGTAGTGATATTCTGCGTAAAATAAATCATGTTCGATCATTTGAGTCATTTTCGACAATCCTTTTTGATGGCATTCTAAATTTAAAAGTCTATTAGTATAAACTATACCTCTATGATGTTTCTTATAACGGAACATAATACGAAACACAAAATACCGACAGTACAATATTCCTTTGTTCAGTTCCTTATACAAGAACCTCTAGCGTGCCCGTCCATATTAATGTAAGCGCTTTTATGTATAATATAATTAATATAATTAATAAAATTAATAGAAAGGAGCCAGTAGTCAGTATACTATCACGTTGTAAATAAATTTATTTTAAGGAGAAAACTATGGAACAAATTTTACCATATTTATTAGCATTTTTTGGAGGCGTTTTTGGTGCAGTAATCGGTGGGGCAACGGCGTTTATTATTTTCGGTCTATTCGCAATTATTGGTATAGGATTAATCATCGCAACTGGATCTGATGTATTCTTAAACAGTGTCGCATTAAGTCCAATCTTCGGTCCTCAAGCTGCTTTTGCTGGCGGGGTAGCTGCGGCTGCTTACATGGGGAAATTGTCACGTGAAGGTAAACTAAAGTCTGAAACTGGTGAAGTAATCGAATTTGCTGGTGGGGATATCTTTGCTGCACTTCATCCTTTTGGTAACATCCCTTCAATCATAATCGGAGGAGTATTCGGAGTAATTGGAGTCGCTCTATTAAATGTTTTAGATAATGTGATTGGTTTACAAGCCGATAATATCGCTATTGTTGTTGTTGTAACAAACATTATTGCTCGTTTGGCCTTTGGTGATGGTGATTTACTCAATGGACTTCCAAAAGAAGTTAATAAAATGGACCTGATAACAAACAATTTATTATTTAATATCATCTGGGGATTCGGTCTTTCAATAGTAATGGCAAGCATTATCGATGTCATTCAAATACCTTTATTCGGTTTCGTTCTAGGGGCGTTTTTCTTAATCTTCATTATAGCTGGTGTAAATGTACCAATGATTCACCATATCGCTTTAATTTCTGGGATGGCAATGCAAGTAACTGGTAATATCTGGTTAGCAGGTGTGTTCGGAGTAATTGCAATGATCTTGTGTGATGCAATTGGTGTTACATTTAATGCAAATGCTAAATCACATATCGACCCACCAGCAGCTGCTATCACTATCTTAAGTTTAATCTTACTCAATTTATTCTAATATACCCTTTAATAAATAAAGGCACTTACATTTATAATGTAGGTGTCTTTTTAATTTGTCATTTATTACTGATTCCTCTTATTTCGGTTCTATAATTTATAGTGTTGGTGAGAAATCACCAGCACTATTTTTGTATACACAAATAGCCATGAATTTCCTGTATCATATAAGTGACCAAACCAAATGAAAGAGGAAAATTCATGACTTACTTACATTTTAACGAAATCTTACTCGGAATAAAAGACCCAAACATTACTTTAACAGGTGCGCTTCAAAAAGAATCATATCGCACTGTCAAACAATTTCGCCCATCTTCAAAGGATAATCTATCTGAAAAACAAGCCAATAAAGCTGTTTTATCCCTCGAAGGGCACTTAGATAAGCTGCCGAAGGCTTGTGTGCACTGTGGTGTTAAGAATAATGGTAGTCAAGATATCATTCGTAACGGATCAATGAAAACAGCGATTTTAATCGGACAATACAACTATCAAGCGGTGTATTTGAAACTCAAAAAACAACGCTATTTGTGTAAGCATTGTCTGAAAACAACAGTTGCGGAATCAAAGTTAATCAACCGTCACTGCTTTATCTCAAACCCAGTAAAGTTCCTTATCGTTAAGGAATTATCAGAAATTCAATCGATGACGTTAATCGCTAAACATATGAACGTGTCTATACATACCGTTATTCGACAATTAAAATCGTGGGGAGATAATCTGAATCCCCGTCCAACTGCTTTACCATCTCATTTATCAATCGATGAATTTAAGTCTGTTAAAGCCGTCAAGAATGCGATGTCTGCCATTATCATGGACAATTCGACACATAAAGTGGTAGATATCCTTGAGGACAGAACACAAGAGTATTTGAGAACCTATTTCTTACGCTTTCCAATGAATGAACGACTCAAAGTAAAAACCATCACCATGGATATGTATTCACCTTACCGTGAATTTTTGCCCCGTTTATTCCCAAATGCGATTGTGATTATTGATCGATTCCATATCGTACAACTACTGAATCGGG
>JACBXN010000001.1 GCA_015863215.1 Aerococcaceae bacterium DSM 111176 | reverse complement strand
AATAATTTTTTTACGCTTTATTATAAGCTTATTTGTGATGCCCTAAATTAACATCCCCCTCCAAAAGTTCTCAAGCCAATTCATCTAAATATATCAATTATTTCTTGACATCTTTATAGCTGGCTATAAGATTTACGCCATACGTTTAAATTTTTCTTCCGTTACTTCATATTGTAACGAATCATTATTTAAACATCTACGTAATTCACCTAACATATATTCTCCTAAACGCCCTGTTTCATTTCCTAAACTACCCGCAATATGAGGCGTTAAGAAAACATTGTCTAGTTCATAAAGTGGCGAATCTTGTGCCGGAGGTTCTGGATTAGTTACATCTAAGACTGCAGTTAAATCTTTACGGTCTCTTAATACTTCAATCATTTCCTCTTCATTAACAATTGCACCACGAGCAGTGTTAATGAATGTCGCGCGTTCTTTCATCGAATTTAAGTGTTCTCCCGTGATCATTCCTGTCGTTTCTTCTAATAACGGTGAATGTAGAGATACAACATCCGATTCTTTAAATAATTCTTCTAAACTCACCATGCGAACGTTTAATTCTTTTGCTTCCTCAAGACTTACAAATGGATCATAAGCAATCACTTCGAGGTCAAAGTTTTGTAAAAATTCATTTGTTTTACGCCCTACCGAACTTAGGGAAATTAAAACTACCTTACTCTTGTATGCGCCACGAATCGTTGGGTACGGCCATTCTGGATAAACGCGCGTTTCACGTGTTTGACGAATCATTTCCCAACCGGATTTTAACGAAAATAAAATAGTTGACATTGCATATTCTGCAACAGGAACTGCATTCGCAACATTGGCTGTTGAAATTTGGATACCTCTTGCCCATGAAGCAGGTGTAACAATATCTTTCACGGTTCCTGCTGCATACAATAGTACCTCTAAATTCGGTGCTTGATCAAGGACCTCCTGAGTTAATTGCGGCCCCCCCAAGAAGATAGTACAATTTCTACATCTTCCAATAAACTAGGATCCGCTGTAACATCTTCACCGGAAACAGGTTCACCGACAATATCTACCAATTGATTAATCTCATCTATAATAAATGGAGGGTATACTTGGTTGACGAGTTGTTTTTGCATTACGATACGTGCTTTTTTCATAATTCCACTTCCTTTTAACTTCTCTTATGCTTCATCTGATGCGACACGGTGGAAAAAGTTTAAACCGTTGTCGATGAATTTATTGAATAGATTGATCATTGGACCTACTAGAATTGCTGCTAATACTGTCCCTTCACGAACACCTTGGATATTCCAAAAGCAATTAATGACATTGCAATAGCAGAAACAACTAAGAAAATATCAAATCTAGATTTAAGAGTTCCAAATTCTTTTCCTGTTTTAATAGATAATGCTTTTACGATCCCTTCAGCTGGGTTAGTAATTGCATTGGCACGAATTTGAATTGTAATACCAAACGATAGAATTGCAATCCCGATTAATAACATTAGGAATTGGCCAAAGTAAGTAGATGGATTAATGCCACCAAATAACCGTGTCCCTAAGTCGATGAAGACACCAGCCAATGGTACTACGATTAATTGTAAATATTGACTCTTAGGAAATTGTTTACGTAAAATTAAAACTTGTAGGATTACATATGATAGATTAAAGATAAATGTGAATGTACCGAATGATAAGGCCGGGAAAATTAAACTCAACACATAAGCTAGACTTGATACAGCTGACGCTCCTTAATCAGACAGAGCAATTAAGCTAATCCCCATACCAGCTAACAGTAAACTAAACATAAACATCGTATAACGTTTGACTAAATTATTATTTTTTCCATTTTTGATTCCTCCAATGTAATATTTCGTTTCGAATTCGAATTAACTTACACCCATACTTTACCTCGATTTCGAACAATCGCCAACACTTTTGAGTCATAATCTTGTTTTCATAAGCAAGAAGTCTGATGTATTAAAGAGTTCTTGTGAAAAATATTTTTGATACAGTTAAGATCCACAAACTATTGATAACAGATTTGATGTTACTTTGTTTTGTATAAATATTTTATAACAGTTAATAAGCAGCGTTTCATGTACCTATTACCTCTTTCCTTCCAGATCTTCTTGTGAATTCAACCAAAACAAACAACTTTTTCTGGCATAAAATCTACATTTTTAGAACAAAAAAAGCCATCAAACTCAATTAAATTTTGAGCTTAACAGCTTATAACATTACATTTTTTTGCATTAAAAAACTCCGTTCAAAGCGAACGGAGTTAGTCTATGATTATTCAGTTACTTCTTCAGCAAAAGTTTCATCATTAAATTCAGTTTCTTCTGGAACTTCTGTGTTTGTTTCAATATTACGGTAACGTTTCATACCAGTACCAGCTGGAATTAGTTTACCGATAATAACATTCTCTTTAAGACCGATTAGATCATCACGGTCTCCGCGAATGGCTGCATCAGTAAGTACACGTGTTGTTTCTTGGAATGACGCAGCAGAGATAAATGATTTTGTCTCTAATGCGGCTTTTGTAATACCTAGTAACACTGGACGTGCAGTTGCTGGAACTTCACCAGCTTTAATCGCTTCCTCATTTGCTCGCGCAAAGTCAGAAATATCCATTAACGCGCCTGGTAAAATTGGTGTTGACGCTGGGTCCATTACACGAACTTTACGTAACATTTGACGAACCATTACCTCAACGTGTTTATCTCCGATTTCTACCCCTTGTCCACGGTATACACCTTGAACCTCTTCAAGTAAGTATTGTTCTACTGATAATACATCAGAAACAGCAAGCAATTCTTTCGGATCAATTGACCCTTCAGTTAAAGCTTGTCCACGTTTCACTTGGTCACCAACATTTACTTTCATACGTGCTTGGAAAGGCACATTATATGTTCTTGTATCTGTTACACCAACGATTGTAACATCTTTCGTACGGTCAGATTTTTCTTCGATAGATTCTACGCTACCTTCAACTTCGGTAATTGTTGCTTGACCTTTAGGATTACGCGCTTCGAAAATCTCTTGGATACGAGGAAGACCTTGAGTGATATCTCCACCACCGGCAACCCCACCCGTATGGAATGTACGCATTGTTAATTGAGTACCAGGCTCTCCGATTGATTGAGCAGCAATTGTACCAACTGCTTCACCCACTTCAACTTCAGCACCAGTAGCTAAGTTAACACCGTAACAGTGACGACAAACTCCATGGTTTGTATCACATGTAAATACTGAACGGATTGTTACTTCTTCAATACCTGCTCCAACGATTTGGCTAGATAATTCTTCCGTAATTAATTTACCTGGTTCTAAAATAACTTCACCAGTTTCTGGATGAACAACTGTTTTTTGAGTGTAACGTCCTGTTAATCGTTCTTCTAGAGATTCGGTTACAGAGTTTCCGTCCATAATCGCACTCACAACGACACCTTTATCCGTTCCACAGTCATCTTCACGAACAATAACATCTTGAGCAACGTCAACTAAACGACGTGTTAAGTAACCTGAGTCGGCTGTCTTAAGTGCCGTATCGGTCATCCCTTTACGCGCACCGTGGGTAGAGATGAACATCTCTTGTACATTTAACCCCTCACGGAAGTTTGATGTAATTGGAAGTTCAATAATACGTCCCGATGGAGCCGCCATGTTACCACGCATACCTGCAAGTTGCGTGAAGTTAGAGATGTTACCACGAGCACCAGAGTCTGACATCATGTTGATTGGGTTAAGTGCTGGTAACTCTTCAACTAAGTCAGCTTGGATCGCATCTTTTGCTTTTTCCCATGTTGTAATGACGTTTTGGTAACGTTCTTCTTCAGTGATTAAACCACGACGGTATTGTTTTGAGATATTTTCCACTCGTTTATGAGCGTCTTCAATAATACCTGGTTTAGATTCTAAAGTGAGTACGTCAGCAACCCCAACAGTAATCCCTGCTTTTGTAGAGTATTTATAACCTAAATTTTTCATACGGTCTAACATTTCAGATGTTTGAGTTACTTTATAACGTTTAAATACCTCAGCAATGATATTACCTAAATATTTTTTCTTAAATGGCGGTACTAATTCCATTTTCTTAATTGTTTCCGGAATATTTGTTCCTTTTTCGAAGAAATATATATCGGGTGTTTGATTAAATAAATTGTCATCCGTTGGTTCATTTATATAAGGGAACTCTGGCGGCATAATTTCATTAAATAAAACTTTACCTACCGTCGTTACCATTAATTTATCTTTTTGGTCTTCAGCAAATTGTTTACCTTCAAGCGATTTTGCTGGAATCGCAATACGAGTATGTAAATGTACATAACCGTTTTGGTATGCAATTTCAGCTTCACTTGGACCTGAGAAGACAGAACCTTCTCCAATTATTCCTTCTTCTTCTAAAGTTAAGTAGTAGTTACCTAAAACCATATCCTGAGAAGGAGTAACAACTGGTTTACCATCTTTAGGGTTAAGGATGTGTTGTGCAGCTAACATTAAAATACGCGCTTCAGCTTGTGCTTCCTCTGATAAAGGTACATGAACTGCCATTTGGTCCCCATCGAAGTCGGCATTATACGCCTCACACACTAATGGGTGTAAACGAATCGCTTTACCTTCAACTAATACAGGTTCAAATGCTTGGATACCTAAACGGTGAAGTGTAGGTGCACGGTTTAGTAATACCGGATGCTCACGAATAACATCTTCAACAACTGACCAAATACGGTCATCTAAAGTCTCGATCATGCGCTTAGCATTTTTGATGTTACCTGCTAATTCGCGTTCTACTAATTCACGCATTACAAATGGCTTGAATAATTCAACAGCCATTTCTTTTGGTAAACCACATTGATACATTTTTAGAGTCGGTCCAACTACGATAACTGAACGTCCTGAATAGTCAACACGTTTACCCAGCAAGTTTTGACGGAAACGACCTTGTTTACCTTTAAGCATGTGTGATAATGATTTCAATGGACGGTTACCTGGTCCTGCAACCGCACGTCCACGACGTCCATTATCAATTAACGAGTCAACTGCTTCTTGTAACATACGTTTTTCGTTTTGAACAATGATACTTGGTGCACCAAGGTCTAATAAACGTTTTAGACGATTATTACGGTTAATAACACGACGATATAAGTCGTTTAAGTCAGAAGTCGCGAAACGTCCACCTTCTAATTGAACCATTGGACGTAATTCAGGTGGGATAACTGGTAAAGCTTCCATAATCATCCATTCTGGGCGATTACCTGACTCGACAAATGAGTCTAAAATTTCGATACGACGCACTGCACGTGTACGTTTTTGACCTGTAGCTGTTTTTAATACTTCACGTAATTCAGAAACTTCTGCTTCAAGATCAACTTGCTCTAAAAGTTCTTTAATTGCTTCCGCACCCATTTTAGCAACAAAACGATTACCATATTCACGACGTTTTTCTCGGTACTCAGTTTCCGTTAATAATGATTTGTGCTCTAACGGCGTATCACCTGCATCAATTACGATATATGACGCAAAATAGATGACTTCCTCTAATAAACGTGGGCTTAAGTCTAGGATCAGACCCATACGACTTGGGATTCCTTTGAAATACCAAACGTGTGTTACTGGTGCTGCTAATTCGATATGTCCCATACGCTCACGACGTACTTTGGAACGTGTAACTTCAACACCACAACGCTCACAAACACGGCCTTTATAGCGAATACGTTTATATTTACCACATGAACATTCCCAGTCTTTTGAAGGACCAAAAATACGTTCACAGAATAAACCATCTTTTTCTGGTTTTAATGTACGGTAGTTAATTGTTTCAGGTTTTTTGACTTCTCCATAAGACCAACTGCGGATCTTTTCAGGTGAAGCTAAACCAATTTGCATTGATTCAAATGTATTAACATCGATCAAAGGGCTAACCTCCTTATATAATCATCATCCAGTCACTTTAGTAGCGACTAGATGATAGCAATAAATTACTCTTTTGATTTACTGTCTGTTGCCGAAACTTCTTTTTGTTCCTGCTCTTTTTTCATTTGGTCTTCTTTATACTTTTCAAGGGCATTAAAGTTAATTACGTCATCATCATCTTCATCGTCTTGTAAATCAATTTCTTGATGATCTTTATCTAATACTTTTAGATCAAGTCCTAAAGATTGTAACTCTTTAACTAATACTCTAAATGATTCTGGTACACCTGGTTTTGGAATGGGTTCACCCTTAACGATTGCTTCGTAAGTTTTCACACGTCCTACAACGTCATCTGACTTGTAAGTTAAGATTTCTTGTAATGTGTATGAAGCACCATAAGCTTCCAATGCCCAAACTTCCATCTCCCCAAAACGTTGTCCACCAAATTGCGCTTTACCTCCAAGAGGTTGTTGCGTAACAAGTGAGTAAGGTCCTGTTGAACGAGCGTGAATCTTATCATCAACCATGTGTCCTAATTTAAGCATGTACATAACACCTACTGAAATTGGACGGTCAAATGGTTCACCTGTACGGCCATCATAAAGAACTGTCTTGGCATCATCTGATAGACCTGCTTCTTTAACTGTTTCCCATACATCATCTTCTGAGGCCCCGTCAAAGACTGGCGTTGCCATACGAATATCCATTGTACGTGCTGCCATACCTAAATGAAGCTCAAATACTTGACCAATATTCATACGAGAAGGTACCCCTAATGGGTTTAACATAATGTCAACTGGCGTTCCGTCTGGTAAGAAAGGCATATCTTCTTCAGGAACAACTAAAGAGACAACCCCTTTGTTTCCATGACGACCAGCCATCTTATCCCCAACACTAATTTTACGTTTTTGTACAATGTAAACACGTACTAACATATTTACACCTGGTGATAGTTCGTCACCATTTTCACGTGTAAAGACACGAACATCGTGAACAATACCGCCTCCACCATGTGGAACACGTAATGATGTATCACGAACTTCACGCGCTTTTTCACCGAAGATTGCGTGCAATAAACGTTCTTCTGCTGATAATTCAGTAACACCTTTAGGTGTTACTTTACCAACTAAGATATCTCCGTCACGAACTTCAGCACCAATACTAATAATACCTTGACGGTCTAAATATTTAAGTGCGTCATCACTTACGTTAGGAATTTCACGTGTAATTTCTTCGGGACCTAACTTAGTGTCTCGTGCTTCTGATTCATATTCTTCAATATGGATTGAAGTATAAACATCGTCTTTTACTAAACGCTCTGACATAATAATGGCATCTTCATAGTTATATCCATCCCATGTCATATAGGCAACAAGTGGGTTTTGACCTAAAGCCATTTCCCCATTTTCCATTGATGGTCCATCTGCTAGAACATCACCTTTGTCAACTTGATCTCCTACAGAGACGATTGGTGTTTGGTTATAACATGTTCCCGCGTTTGAACGTTCGAATTTAGTTAATGGATATGTTTCAACTCTACCATCTGTTCCAGTAACACTAATTTTATTAGCGTCAACGTATGTTACTTCCCCAGCAATTTTCGTTAACATTGCTGCACCAGAGTCATGCGCTGCTTGATATTCCATACCTGTACCAACAAATGGTGCTTGAGGTTTAATTAATGGAACTGCTTGTCGCTGCATGTTCGCACCCATTAAAGCACGGTTGGAGTCATCATTTTCCAAGAAAGGAATTGATGCTGTCGCAACGGATACTACTTGTTTAGGTGATACGTCCATGTAGTCAACTTGCTCTGCAGATACTTCCAAGTTTTCGTCTTTATAACGAGCCATTACTGTTTCGTTTGCGAAGTGACCATCTTCAGTTAAAACTGAGTTAGCTTGTGCAACGACATATAAATCTTCTTCATCTGCTGTTAGATAGCGAATTTCTTCCGTCGCAGCATGTGTTTCTTTATCAACTTTACGGTAAGGCGTTTCAATGAAACCAAATTCATTTATCTTAGCGTAAGTAGCCAATGAGTTAATTAAACCGATGTTTGGTCCCTCAGGTGTTTCAATCGGACACATACGACCATAGTGAGAATAGTGAACGTCTCGAACTTCATATCCTGCACGGTCACGCGTTAATCCACCAGGCCCTAAGGCTGATAGACGACGTTTATGTGTTAATTCCCCTAATGGGTTAGATTGGTCCATGAATTGTGACAATTGAGAAGAACCGAAGAACTCTTTAATTGCTGCAACTACTGGACGAATATTTATTAATTGTTGTGGCGTCATAGAGCTAACGTCTTGTAACGACATTCTCTCACGAACGACACGTTCCATACGTGATAAACCGATACGGAATTGATTTTGTAATAACTCTCCAACTGAACGGATACGACGGTTACCTAAATGGTCGATATCATCCGTTAGTCCAATTCCTAAATCTAAGAATAAGTAATAGTTAATTGAAGCAATAATATCCGCTGGAGTTAATGCTTTATAATCTTCAGCAATATTCCCGTTACCGATAATATTGATTACTTGTTCTTCGTCTTTTGGTGAATAAACCTTGATGATTTGTAAATCAATCGGTTCAGCTACAACCGCTTCTGGTGATGGCTCAATTGTTACCATGTTAATACCAGCTTCTAAATGCGGTTCTAAGATTTCCATATTTCTTGAGTCTAATTCTGTTCCTTCAGATAGGATGATTTCTCCTGTTTCTGGGTCAGCAATCGTTTCAGCTAATGTTAAGCCTCTTAAACGATATTTTAAATCTAATTTTTTGTTGATCTTATAACGACCAACTGGCGCTAAATCATAACGGCGTGGATCAAAGAAGCGAGCAGTTAATAAATTACGCGCAGATTCAGCTGTTTTCGGCTCTCCTGGACGTAGACGCTCATAAATATCTTTCAACGCTTCTTCAACACGTGAATCAGTAATGTTTTTGTGAACATCTTTATCTAAAGTCTTTTCTAACAATTCAGTCGTTGTTAATAATTCAACGATATCTTCATCTGATCCAATACCTAATGCACGAACTAAACCAGTTAATGGTAATTTACGTGTACGGTCGATACGTGTATAAGCAACACCTTTAGCATCTGTTTCAAACTCTAACCATGCACCACGGTTAGGAATAACTGTTGATGTAAATGTATGGCGGCCTTTTTTATCGACTTTATCATGGAAATACACACTTGGTGAACGTACTAATTGCGATACAACAACGCGCTCCGCACCATTGATTACGAACGTTCCTATTTCAGTCATCATTGGGAAATCTCCAAAGAAGACTTCTTGCTCTTTCATTTCACCCGTTTCAGTATTTACTAAACGTAATGTCACATAAATCGGACGAGAATAGTTCGCATCATGACTGCGCGATTCTTTCACATCGTATTTAGGTTCTTTAAATGAATAGTCAACAAAGTATAATTCCAATGTTTCTGTGTGGTCTACAATAGGCGAAATATCTTCAAACATAACCTTAAGTCCTTCATCTAAGAACCATTGATAAGATTTTGTTTGGATTTCGATTAAGTCTGGCATTTCAAGAACTTCTGAAATACGTGAGTAGCTACGACGTTCTGCTTTCTTACCATATTTAACAATATGATGATTCAAGCTCTTCACCCCTTTTAAATTTTAGAATCAGCCGAAGATTACAATCGTGTAACAAATGTTACAATTGAACAACAAAATGCTGTTTTACCGGATTTTTGGGCAAAAAAATAACAAAAGCTGTGTCTTTCTTGTTAGAATCCACTATCTTTTGTTGACATCTGTCTGATTTAGCCGGACAATATTTCGCCTAAATCTAATCTTCTCAATTAATCTCTACATCTTTGCATTATACCTGCTCATACAATTCTTGTCAAGCATAAATATAAAATACCTAATAACAATTCGCTATTAGGTATTTTTTATCTGTTTATGTATTATTTTACTGTTTGAATCCAGCCTTCAGGCGCCTCAACGTCTCCAAATTGGATACCAATTAATTCATCGTATAATTTTTGAGTAATTGGGCCAGCTTCTGTTTCAGAATAAAAGACATGTTTTTCACCATGATACGTAATTGAAGCAATCGGTGTAATAGCTGCTGCTGTCCCCATTGCACCAGCTTCTACAAACTGGTCAATTTCATTAAGATAAACATCACCTTCAATTGTTTCCATACCTAAACGAGTCTCAGCTAAATGCATCAATGAGTATTTAGTGATACTTGGTAAAATTGATGGTGATTTGGGTGTAATAAATTGATTTTCCTTAGTAATTCCAAAGAAATTCGAACTACCAATCTCCTCGATTTTCGTATGTGTAGCTGGATCTAAGTAAATCGCATCTGCGTAACCAGCGTCCTTAGCTTCTTTACCTGCCAAGTAACTTGCTGCATAGTTACCACCAACTTTAGCCGCTCCAGTACCTTGAGGTGCTGCACGGTCATAGTCTGTAACTAAGAAGTCTTGAGGCGCTAATCCACCTTTAAAATAAGGTCCAACTGGCGTTACGAAAATTGCAAAAGTATAATTCGTTGCTGGCTGGACTCCTACTATATCCCCTTCACCATACAAGAATGGACGAATATAAAGAGTAGCTCCTGTTCCATAAGGCGGCACCCAGTCTTCATTTGCTTGAACAACTTGTTTAACCGCTTCGACAAATTTATCCTCTGGATAAGGTTCCATTAATAATTGTTCTGCTGATTTAACGAGACGTTTAGCATTTTGATCGGGTCTAAATAATTGAATTTCCCCATCTTTCGTACGGTAAGCTTTTAGCCCTTCAAAACAAGCTTGTCCATAATGTAATACTGGAGACCCTTCGCTCATTGTGACTGTATTATCACTGACAATTTCACCTTCTTGCCAAGCACCATTTGTAAATTTAGCTCTAAACCTAGCACCAGTGTCAATATAGCTAAATCCTAAGTTAGACCAATCAATTGTTTCAGGTGTTAATTTACTCATAATATACCTACTTCCCTTGTCATCCTCTACAAATATTATCTATTATGATAAGGGTTTAAAGACAAAATGTAAAGTTTTATTAAAATCCAATTAATCTTTACACCGTATTTTAATGATACGACTAATCGTATCATGATATCTAGCTGTTACCATTTTGTAGTTTAAGTTTGTCAAAAATATGGTAGACTTATTAAACAAACACCTATAAATGAAAGGATCAATTATGAAAAAACTTACTATTTTATTGTTATCCGTTGTTACACTATCTGGATGCTCTTTCTTTCAAAATGAGCGCAAAACGATTAGTCAAGATTCTATTACTTCAGTCGAATCTACCGTTGAAACAATAGAAGAAACAAATGACCAAGAAACAGAAAGCGCAAGCCAAAATGCTAATACATCTTCTGAATCCATTGCTAACGAGGACTTCTCAGGTGTCTTTAACGAGAGTGAATTGTCTACAACCGATTTACCAAATACTTCCCTCGATGAGTCAATCTCTTATCAGGAACTCAATCAAGAAATGGTCACTTTCTACAATGACCAATTTGATGAAGATGCAAAGGAAATGAATAGCCAACCCGTTGATGACGACACAATGGCACAATTACAATATTCTTTAGACAACAATGGTATCTTACAAGGCTTACAAGCCACAGCTGATCAAGTTGTAATCACCATTGATGGTCAAGATAATTACGTCACTCGCGTTACTGTTCCAATGACTTATGAAGAATCAGTGTCAATTGTTAACGACAATGATATTTTACTGATGAATGAAGCTTTAGCCCAAGTAGGCGGCTTACGTTTAGCTCAAATCAATTATTATGACCCAACAACAGACACACTTACTCCAATGCATTTAGCAAATGCTAATCATTCATTATTTTATAATGACCAATTAGCGAATAACTAATTGATATAAATGTTAAAACCATCCAAATTCAAATGAATTTGGATGGTTTTTTATTTAATCTTTAGATTACTCAACTTAGTAAACGCGTCGACGATAATTAGCAACAATTTGTTCACTAATCGATATCATCTCTTCTTCTAACTTATCTACAATTTCTGCATCCGTTAAACCTGGCATATTATCATCAATATCTAGAACTCGTTGTTTGACCGCACCTGTTGTTAAACCTGTACGTCCTTTAGTCGTCGACATATTAATAAAATCAGAGAGGGCATAAACATGTCCATCAAATTCAAGATTTTTATTCGTAATAATACGGTAAACGATTGGCGTTGATAAACGGGTATGATCGCTTAATGCCGCAATGGATAGTGATTTAGGATAATTTAACTGATTAGAGAAGAATGTCTGTTGGCAAAATACTAAACATTTCACGACTAATTTAATTAATTCCTCACGGCGGCGTAAATTATCAGCTAATTTTTGATATTTCTCTTGTTGTTCAGTTAAATAATCATGAAGCGCTGAATCTTTACGTTGTAACATTTCATCGAAATAATCTTGATTAAATCTTACTCTCGGGTAATAGTGACGATTATAAGTCATCGTTAATGATTCTTGATTAATAAAACGAACAGTCATATCAGGAATCACATTAATTTTCGCTGTTTGGTCAAATAAACTTGCTGGATTTGCTCTCAGCATATGGTAATAATTAACACATTCCATAATTTCATCTTGTGTTAAATTAGTTTCTTTCATTATTTCGGTATAATCTTCATTATCCAATTCTGAAAAATAAGATTCCAATAAATAATAAGCCACATTGGGTGCGAAATTATCTCGCTCGGTCTGGAGCATCATCGTTTCTCTTAAATCGTAAGCTCCCACTCCTGCAGGCTCTAATTGTTTAATTAGCGTAACAGCATCAAGGATAATAATTTCAGGGTACTCTAGTTTTTCTGCTAATTCGCGGGTAGTGTAAGGTAAATAACCACGCTCATCTAAATGACTCACTAACGCGACCATAGCATCACGAATTGGCGTTTGACGATATAACAGTATTTGCTCGAATAGATAAGACTCTAAACTTTGAGGTGTTTTAATTTGTTCCACCACATTATCCTGGTCTCTCAATTTCTCTAGTGAAGATAATTGTTCCGGATCACTATATTCCAGCTCAATAAATGGATTATCCATTATATGCTCTTCTAAATAGTGTGTTAATTGCTCCACACTTAAATCTAATATTTCCAATAAGTCTTCATCATGTTGAATAGATTCATTTTGTAAACCTGAAAATACCCGCATGTCAGATTCTTGGGAAGATAAATTAATACTGTCATGGTCATCACTATATTTGATAGTTTTATCTTGATCATGCATATGTACTCAACTCCCTCTTTTATATATATGATTATTATATAATTTTCTTGGCTTGATAGCAAAGCTCTTATACAAATGGGGCCAATAATCTTAATAATGCGTCCCAAATGTGGCCAAGAAATGCTTGACTCGTATCTTTAATTGAAATCCGTCTCGATTTTTCTAAGGACGATTCAATATCCATTTTAATATCTTGAATCACTGGGTGAAAATATAACACCGTGTTCGTTTCAAAATGTAAGTATAAAGAACGATAATCCAAATTACTTGTCCCTACTGTTGCGATTTTATCATCACTGACAAATGTCTTCGCATGTAGAAATCCGGGTGTATATTCATAAATTTCAACCCCAGCATTCAGTAAAGGACGGTAGAAAGACCGTGTCATTCGGTAAACCAATTTCTTATCAGGAATACCTGGAGTCATCAATTTAACGGTCACTCCTCGCTTCGCCGCCATCTGCAAAGCCACTTGCATCTCATGAGATATCACTAAGTAAGGTGTATAGATATATACATAGTTTTTGGCTTGATGTAATATCGATTGATAGACATTCTCTCCTATCGGCTCTTCATTTATCGGTGTATCGCCGAATGGTTGTACAAACCCAGAGTGCTGACGAATTTCTCTTAAGTCATAACTCGACTTTTCGTTCAATTCAATCAAACTATCCGGTCTAAACGATTCATATGAAGTATCTGGCTCATTAAAAGCATTCCACATGTTTAAAAACATTAAAGTATAATTCCAGACTGCCGGACCTTCAACACGAATCATATTATCTTTCCAGTAACCAAAACGTTCGACGACATTAATATATTCATCCGCAATATTTAAACCACCTGTATAAGTAATTTCGTTATCAATAATAATAAATTTTCGGTGGTCACGCGTATTATAAACCATTGAAATAAAAGGCTTCACTGGATTAAAGTTCATTGCTTTGATGCCTAATTCTTTACAATATTGTTCGAAATCTTCTGGGAGCCTTGTGAGTGTTCCAAATCCATCATAAATAAACCGAACATCAACACCTTCGTTTGCTTTTTCAATTAAAACATTGAAAATTTGGTCAAACATCACGCCATACTCTACAATAAAGAATTCAACAAAGATTGTTTTCTTAGCTTTTTTCAAGTCATTCACTAGATCATTCATCATACTCTCACCACTTGGATAATACGTAACTGGATCATCCATATAAATTGGTGCATTTGCATAATCTCTTAGATATTGACTAATTCCCGCTAATCCCTCATCTTTTTCTTCCAATAAATAATTAATATCCGGGACCAAATCAACCTCATGGCTATGTAGCTTTTCCTGTTCCTCTAAATTTTCTCGCATATGTTTAATGGGTCGTTTATTTCCAATCAAGTAATAAAGCACGCCCCCAAAGAGCGGAAAAACCATGATAAGTATGATCCAACTCTGGCGGTAAGCTGGGTTCACATCTTTCATGATTAGAAACAGAACCATCCCTAATGAAAACACCGCACCAATGAATTCAAAGAACACTGAAAATCGAACAAGATTAGTCCATAAGATGAATGCAAGAACCAACTGGACTAATAAAGTAATAATTAAAATAATAATACGTTCTGTATTTGGTTTTGGCCATTTAATATTGGGTTTCATTTGCTCCCTCTCTCCAATGACGCTTCATTTTAATTTTCACCACGGTAACTAACCATTAACTCTTTAAATATTTCTGCACTTGTTGGTGGTGTGTAAGTAATTGTGTTTGCTCCTGCATTGATCGTTTCTAAAATAGATTCGCCTGTTGGACCCCCTGTAGCAATAATAGGCACTGTCTTACCTACATCTTTACGAATTTTGCGCACTAATTCAGCTGTGTTTGCTCCTGCAGAAACGTTATAAATATCTGCGCCAGCTTTCAGCTTACCTATATAATCATCTTTAAAGCTAGAAATAGTCGCAACAATTGGTACATCTACTGTTTTATCTATTTCTTTGATGACACTATTTTCCATTGGAGCATTAACAACCACACCATAAGCGCCGATTTGTTCTGCTTGGAAAGCTAGATTAACACTACGTTGTCCGGTCGTTGTACCGCCACCAACTCCTAAAAATACAGGTACAGAGGATGAATCTACAATAGCTTGCATAATACTAATCTGTGGTGTGAATGGATAAACACCAAAAACTGCTTGAGCATTATGATTACGTATAATGGCAACATCTGTCGAAAATAAGATTGATTTAATACGAGAACCAAAAATCATAATTCCTGACGCTTCATAAATTTCTTCAGGGACTGTTATTATACGTTCACGTAATTCGCTGAAATATTGCGGAATAAATTTTCCACGCCCTGAGTGTTGATCAACAATATCTTCTTCATATACATTCGATAATATAACCTCAAGTTGGTCATCTTCTTCAATGTATTCTTGAGTAATCAATTGACGGACTAATTTCTTTTCATTTTCAAGTTCTTCTTTATCACGGTATTCATTTCTCACGTTGATCAACTCCTATATGTTTTACAATAATTTTAACGAAATATCACCCAAAATACTATCAAGACACATTTATAGTATTTAAAAATAGACGATTCTTTCTACTGAATCGCCCTTACCTGTTACTCTTGATTGTCATTTAATTCGTCGAGAATTTGGGGTATCTGCAATAATTCAGTCACAATATAATCTGCTTCTTGAACATGACTGCGGTGTGCCTCTTCAAAAGCCACTCCAATACCTGCCGCAGTGTTTTTCGCATATTCCATATCTACCGCAGAATCTCCGACATAAACCATCTCATCGAAGGTTACATCAAATCGTTTCGCAATCTCATGTAATGCTGCAGGATTAGGTTTAGCATGATATTCATCTGCACAACCAATAAAGTCAAAATAAGAAATTAATTCACTCGACTCCAGCATAACATGCGTAATATTTCTTTGATCATTGGTCACTAATCCAATAATATAGTTTTGGTCTTTTAAATACTTGAGTAGTTCTTGTGTCCCTTCGACAATCAGAGACTTCACATCAGCTACCTTAGCAAAATTTAAATATTCTTGTTCAAGTGAATCATTAATAACATCAATTGATAGAGGCACTACAGAAGAGAGTTCCTCCGCTTGTTCAAGGACACTTCCTGCTGCAAATAAAGAATTTGGTAAAATTTTCCCATCTACAATTCCTAATTTTTCACCGTAGGTCTCGGCTTCTGCATTCGTTAAATCTGTCAGTTCCATTAATCGATTAAAAGCGGTCACCGTCGGTTCATCCCAGGTTGCGCCTAACTCTAAAATCGTTCCATCTTTATCGAAAATAATTGCTTTGATCACGATTATACCTCCTGATTGTAGTCACCTAATCTTAGCATAATCCCTCACAAATGTTTAGTCAGAACCTTTTTTTATTTCTCAGCAAAAAAATTAGTGATATTGAATTCAATTAGCGTTATAATACATTATAAATTAATTTGGAGGACATGAAATGGATATTAAAATATATAAGACAGCAGAAGAGGCAAGTAAAGTAGCAGCAGAAATTTTCAAAGATACTTTAAAAACTGGTAATGAGGTTTTTGGACTTGCTACAGGATCAACTCCTGAAAAAACTTATGAAGTATTAGCAGCGTCTGATTTAGATTTCTCAAACGCTATCGCTATTAATTTAGATGAATATTACGGCGTAGCAGCTACTCATGATCAAAGTTATGCATACTTCATGAACCACCATTTATTCCAACATAAACCGTTTAAAGAAACGCACATCCCTAATGGTGAAAACACAGATGCTGAAGCTGAAACAGCGCGCTACGATGCAATTTTAGAACAAAATCCTAGAGATTTACAAATTTTAGGTATTGGAACAAATGGACACATTGCTTTCAATGAACCAGGTAGTTCATTTGATGCAACAACAACAAAAGTTCAGTTAACTGACTCAACAATCCAAGACAATAGTCGCTTCTTTACAGACCCTGAAGAAGTACCACATGAAGCTTATTCAATGGGGATTAAATCAATTATGGATGCAAAACACATCCTATTAATGGCATTTGGAGAAGGTAAGGCCGAAGCAATCAAGAATATCGTCGAAGGTCCTGTAACTGAAGAAATCCCAGCTACTGTACTACAAAACCACCCTAATGTGACAATCTTGCTTGACGAAGCATCTGCAAGCAAATTATCTAACAATTAATCGGCACATAGATCGATAAATTTTCAAATTAAAATCACCGCCTTAAATCATATTCAATTAATATGATTTAAAACGGTGATTTTTTTGTATTTACTATCTTGGTGCGTTCTATTTTAACAATTATACGATGTGTGTCATACATTATAGATAAAACGGTACCACTCACAAAACTTGCCTAACCTTTTTTATTAGACTATGATAAAATTTGTATACAAATTATATATTATTATATTTTATTTTATGTTATTATGTATAGTGAAAATCAAGTATTTTATCCACTTGTTCATAATTACACAATTAACCTGATATATTATACTTTTACTTAGAAGGGAGGAATTGGTATGTATATCTCAAACGTCAACACTGCTTCGATCCATTTGATGAGTCTTTCAACAGAAGAACACGATGATCATCATTTATCAATCCAAACAAGTAAACATCTCACCTTTTTCTATATTTTAAAAGGTGCTTTGACTTACGAAGCTGAAGGAGAAACATTCAACCTAAAAAGACATGATCTGCTCATTGTTAATCCTAATCAGAATTTGGATATCACTCTCCTTCGTAAAGTAGAATGGGTTCAATTTGAAGTGGAAGGTATTGTCTTCACATCTTCTTATGACATTGCGGCAGACGCACAAACATTCGTCGTTCAAGATCAAGATACAATTATCAAGAAGTACCTAGAATTATTAACGATTGAACATGCTCACTTTACTAAAGGTACTGAAATGATTTTACGCAAACTCACTGAAAACATTATTGTACATATTTTGCGTAATAAAGGCTTGTCAATTAAAGATTCACAGAAACAAATTAAACATGATGAAATTCAAACTGTTCAGGATTTCATTCGTCAAAATTACACTCAAAAACTAACGTTAGACGAACTAGCTGAAACAGCAAATATTAATAAATATTATTTCATTCGCCTGTTTAAGCAAAAGACAGGACTTTCACCGATTGATTATCTAATTCATGTGAGATTAGCTGAAGCTGAAAAATTACTAACAGAAACAGATATTTCCGTTACAGAAATATCTGACCAAGTTGGTTTTCATTCACCATCGCACTTTTCTAAGACATTTAAAGAAAGCAATCACATCACGCCTTCGCAGTTTAGAAAGAAATACCGTCAAAAAAATAATTAATACACTACCTCTGCACTTTGTTGTAGAGGTCTTTGTATCTTTACATCCAGCCAAATGTTTCCTATACTAGTTATATTCTGATTTGAGAGGTAATCTATGAAAAAATTACATTTATATTTAATCGCACCCGGCGCAACTTTAATTTTCTTACTCATTTCTCAAGGCACTAATGCTCTTTTAGCTATTCTGATAGGAGTCGCACTTACTGGTGGTTTATACTTACTATTCAATTATTTGAAAAAAGTGAACCCTGAGGGATTTAAAGCAATGTTCCCTGATGACAAATAAAAAACTCTTTGTTTAGTTTATTAAGCTAAACAAAGAGTTTTTTTATTTATTCGATTCCACGCACTTCACGGATGACATCTGCAATTTTATTAACATAATAATCACAACGTTCTTGTGAAGATGCTTCAGCCATAACACGTAATAATGGTTCTGTACCACTTGGGCGAACTAAAATACGACCATCGCCGTTCATTTCACCTTCAACCTCTTCAACGATTTCTTTAACTTTAGGCACATCCATCACAGTATGTTTATCACTTACACGAACATTGACCAATGTTTGAGGATAAATTGTCACTTCAGAAGCTAATTCTGCTAAAGTTTTACCTGACTCTTTCATAACTGCTAATAATTGAATCGCCGTTAATAGACCATCTCCAGTTGTGTTTAGATCTAGGAAAACAATATGACCTGATTGTTCACCACCAAAATTATAATCGCCCTCACGCATTGCTTGAACAACATAACGGTCTCCCACAGCTGTTTTAAGTGCAACCATTTCTGCTTCTTCAACTGCTTTATGGAAACCTAAATTACTCATCACAGTTGATACAATCGTATCATTTTTTAACTGACCTTTAGCTTTCATCGCTTTACCACAGATGTACATAATTTTATCGCCATCAACGATTTCACCATTTTCATCTACAGCAATGATACGGTCTCCATCACCATCAAAGGCAACTCCACAGTATCCTTCATTTTCTTTAACAAGCTCTTGTAATTTCTCTGGGTGTGTTGAACCAACACCTTTATTAATATCCAATCCATTTGGACGGTCTCCCATAGTAATAAAGTCCGTTTCTAAATTAGCAAATAATTGATTTACTAAAGGTGAAGCCGCTCCATTTGCAGCATCCACACAAACTTTAACTCCTGATAAATCAGTATTAATCGTCGACTCCAAGTATTGAATATATTTAATTAACCCTTCAGGGAATTCCTCTACTCGTCCTAATCCTTCTGAGCTTGGACGTGGTAAAGTATCTTGTTGTCCCATTAATGCTTCAATTTCATGTTCTTGTTCATCCGATAGTTTGAATCCATCGCCACCAAAGAACTTGATTCCATTATCATCCACTGGATTGTGTGATGCACTAATCATTACACCAGCAGTGATATTTAAAGTACGAGTTAAGTATGATACAGCAGGTGTAGTAATCACACCTAATTTCATCACATCAATACCTACTGATAATAAACCAGCAACTAATGCTGATTCTAATAATTCACCTGATATTCTTGTATCACGGGCAACCAATACACGAGGATGCTCTTCACTTTGGGTATGTTGCATAAGTACATATCCACCACATCGACCTAATTGATAAGCTAACTCTGGTGTTAATTCCTTGTTAGCTACGCCACGTACACCGTCAGTTCCAAAATATTGTCTCATAATAATCTCCTAAATTTTTTAATCTATTTGTTCTTCCGTAACGACACTTTCATCACTACTACTCTGATCTGTTTCACTCATGACTGATGTTTCAGTTTCCTCATTCACATCAGGGTTTGCTGATTCTTCTACTTCCTCTACCTCTTCAACTTGACTATTAATTTCAATAGGTGTGACTGTTACACTGACATCTACTGTCTGAGGTGTTACACTGTTCACTCCATCTGGAATTTGAATAGTCGCTGGAAATGTACCAGAATTTGTAATATTACTTACATCTAAAGTTGCTGTCACTTGATTAATATTATTTATAATCGACGCGTCGCCTTCTAAAGTAACTTGTTCCGACCCAACAAGTGAATAGTTATAATTATAAGCCTCTGTGTTTTCACCGACGATATTCAGTGAGACATTTGCTACTGGTTCAGCAGTAGGTGCTATTTCAACCGTTACAGTGGTATTGGTTATATTTGCATTTACGTCCAAGAGATTATTCGCACTATCACGAATTTCAATTGGAACTTCCCTTGTAAAAGTCTCTGTTATCGGCTCTGGGCTAGTAATTTTAACACTCACACGGTCGATGTCCTCAATCGTTGACTCCCTACCTGTTAATGTTACAGTGGCTGGTTCCATCGTGACATTCGTCACTTCATACCCTTCACCGACAAGGCCATCTTCAATTTCATATTGTATATCAACTTCTGTTGAAGCTAGACGATCCAAATCGACGATAACACGTGAAGGAGTGATTTGATATTCAACTCCCGACTCCTCTAGTTCGTCTGGCATCTCTAATCGAACCTGCTGTTGACCCATTTCAGAACCTCGCAGATCTTCAGTTACTACATATAAATCTTGAGCTAATACTTGGGTAATTATGTTTTGTGGCCCGGTAACCCGCAAGGAAACATTCTCTTGAAGATTACTGACAAAGACATCATCATCAACCGGCCCCAACTGAACAGGTACATTCGATATTGTTTCTGTTACATTGATGCTCGCATTACTCGGCTGTATATCAAACCGATTGTTTTCTGAAGCTACAAATGCATATAGGAAAATGGCGAAGAAAAGAGCAATAATTCGAACAAACCAAATATTATCGGTCCATTTATTATGATTATTATTTTTCATCTTGACCACCTCTTGATTTAAAGCTGTTAGCGATTAACCCTCTAATCTGTTCCATCGGATCTTTGGTTCCCGCTTCCTCTTCTACAATGAGATACTCTTCTAATAATTCTCGCAATCCGTCTGATTTGACGCCGCGATGCATTTTTTGTTCTTTGACTAAACTAATATCTCCTGTCTCTTCAGAGACGATCAATACTAACGCATCCGTTACTTCACCCAGCCCAATCGCTGCCCGGTGTCTAGTACCTAATTCTTTAGGGATACTGCCATTTTCAGATAATGGTAAGTAACACGATGCTGCTGCAATTCTAAAATCTTGAATAACCATCGCTCCATCATGGAGTGGTGTATTGGGGATAAAGACATTAATTAATAGTTGATTACTAATCTCTGAATCTAATGTGACTCCTGTTTCAATAATTTCTCCTAGTTCATCCTGCCCCTCAATCGCAATTAAAGCGCCGATTTTACGCCGTGACATATAATTCACCGCATATTCTAAGTCATCAATTAGCTTCTTACTGGGGTTTTGAACTTTTAGACGACTTCCTGAGAGATTACGTCCAAGAATTTCTAAAGCTCGACGTAATTCTGGCTGAAATAGGACTATTGCTGCAATAACACCCCAACCTAAAACTTGACCTAATAACCAATCAATTGTTTGTAAACCGAGCGTCGCACTCAAAAATTTGGCAAAAATAAAAATCCCAACGCCCTTTAAGAGATTCATCATTTGGGTTCCTCGTGCATATATCAATAATTTATAAATGATATACCATACGATTGCTATGTCAATTAACTGTATTAACGGTTGGTTTGACATAAAATTACCGAACCAATCAGCCACATTAATTCCCCCTTCTTAGTCCTTATCTTTTTAAATTATATCACAACGAGCCAGTCAACGAAAAGGTGTTATCTCGTCAACTGGCTGATTCTTATATATTATTTATTCGCCTCATGTTTATGCTTATGCATGTATTCGAATTCGTCCTCTACATACTGGCGTTTTAAAGTAAAATGATCCGGTACCGGATCTACACCGCCGTCCACTAATGGATGACACCGGCTAATTCGAGCAATTCCCATAGCACTTCCTTTGAAGGAACCATGCTTTTCAATGGCTTCAATCATATAGTGCGAACAACTCGGATAGTAACGACAACTCGGCGGGAATAAAGGGGATATAAAGCGCTGGTAGAAACGTACAATCCCTATCGTAATAAATTTCAAATTTTAAACTCCTTAATTAACCAAAAATCAACTGGAATACCCACTGAATAATATTAGACGAAGCATACGTAAAAATAAATAGCGAGATAGGTCTAAATAAAATGACAATTTTATAAAATTCCCAAAAAGTTAATTTAGACATCCCAGCAATCATACAGAAGACATCGTCCGGAAATAGAGGGGCGATAAATCCAATGATTAATAATTTTTTAAAACTGTCTCCTTTATTCATAATTCGCATATATTTTACATATTGTTCGTCTGATAGGAAGGCAAGTACAATATTAGCACCAAAACGACGCCCTAAATAAAAATTAATCGCTGACCCAATTAGCACACCGATGAAATTGATAATGAATCCCCAGAATGTCCCATACAAAATGCCACCGATTGAAAAAATGAGTCCAAACGGTATTAATGGAATGATTATCTGGGTAACTTGGATGGCAATAAAAACAATGGGTGAAAATATCCCCATATTAACAAGCAACTGATTAAATCCCCCATTGGGTTGAAAATAATCAGATTGGCCAATAAACCATGAGCCGATTATCGTCAGAATAATCCCCGTAATTGTTACGATTCTAATAAAACGTCTTTTTGTTTCAACCGATATTTGGTCCATCAGTCACCTCCTATATTCTATTAATTATACCCCGATGTTCAAGAAAAACATTAGGTCTCTAGTCTTAAAATTGCTATACTATTCTTAGTATACAGGACTAAAAACAAATATTGAACAGGAGGTTTTAATTTGTTCAAGAGACTTCAACAGCTCGTTCAACAAATGAATGAACAACATATTTCGAATCAATTAATTAGCGACCCTTCAAGTATTCGCTATTTTACCGACTACCATACTGATCCAGGTGAGCGACTGCTATTATTAGTAATCTACAAGGATGGAACGGGAGATTTATATCTTAACCGACTATTTCCGCGTCCTCAATTGGATCCCGCATTTAAGGAATCGATTCGTATTCACTATTATAATGACGGCGAACCCATTCTTGAAATAATCGCTAATAACTTACACTCTGGACAATCAGGGATTGATAAATTTTGGCCTGCACATTTCTTGCTTGATTTAATCGCTATAAGCTCAGATTTAATACCCGTAAATAATAGTTTTATTGTCGATGACATCCGCGGTATCAAGTCTGAAGAGGAACAAGCTATTATGCGTGACGCTTCAGCATTTAATGATCAAGCAATGGAACGACTTATCGACTTAGTTCAATTTGGCTACTCCGAAATTGAAATGAAAGACCATCTTTCTGATATTTATCAGGGATTAAACCAAAATGGCTTTTCATTTGAACCAATCATTGCTTATGGACCTAATGGTGCAGACCCGCATCATACGACCAGCAATCATAAACCGGATTATGGAGATACTGTTGTCATTGATATCGGCGCTATACATCAAAATTACGCTAGCGATATGACACGAACCGTATTTTACGGTCAGCCCTCTGACCATGCTTTAAAAGTGTATGAAACCGTTCGTGCCGCTAATCAAGCAGCCATTGATATTATTAAACCAGGTGTAACATTTAAAGAAATAGATTTAGCTGCCCGTAATGTCATCGAAGAGGCTGGTTTAGGTAAATTCTTTACCCACCGAACAGGACATTTTATCGGACAAGAATGTCACGAAGCGGGAGATGTTAGTCAATTCAATACCGCTACGTGTCAAGTTGGCCAAGTCTTCTCAATCGAACCCGGTATCTATTTACCTGGAAAATTAGGCGTTCGTATCGAAGATTTAGTGATTGTAACAGAGGATGGTTGTGAGGTAATTAATCACTTCACCAAAGAACCGCTTATCATCGAACCAAAACATTAAATTTCAAATACCCGCCATCATTATGAGACAAAACTCTCTGATGGCGGGTATTTTAATATCAGAGTCAATGCAATGTTAGTTGCTGACTTTGATGCCCTAAATATTCATAAATACGAATTTGCGGATTTTCTTCCGGCGTTCTCACTCGGAAAACAAAATAGTGATCTTGGTGATCCAATGCCTTTTTGGCAATCAATTTAAAATAATTTGTTTGTGCCTTGGCCATTGTTTTGAGTAAATCATCCGTAATAAAGGTTAAAGGGACATTTAAATCAGAATATTCATAGAAATCCTCTTCAAAACGCTGAAAATTATCACTAAAATAATCAAACTGTAAATTATTTTCATACATATCTGGAGTTAGCACATTAATCCTCCTCGCCTATCGTTAAGGTTAATATTTGCCCCAGTGCAATAAAGACATAATCCTGATCTGTTCGTAAACCAATCTTATTTTGGTCCACATGGTCTACAATGCCTGATTTCAATTCAACAAAGCCGGCATTATCTAACTCTAACGAAATTTTTAATTGATTCAAAAAGCACTGATTTAATAAGACAATCAGTTGATGTATCGGCATACGGTCCACTTCTTCAACTAGTTGACCTTCTTCTGTATTCAAGGACGTCGTATGTTCGGATAAAAAGAAGCCCATCCATTTCGCCATTTTACGGTCTTGATATTCGCGCGCTGATTTATAAGGTAAGTAATCTCTATATACCATTACTCTAATCCATCCAGTCCACCCGCAGAATGTCCCCCAATTAATTTACTTCGAGCTATACTACGGGAATCCTTTGTTAAAGCGGTAGCTTTTTGTAGCGAGAGGAAGCCGTATTTTTGACGAATTTGATCAATTGTTTGGTCTAAACGATTTTCTTTCTCCAATGCATCGATATCTGTAAATAACGTATAATACACAATCGACTCATCCACTAAATTCTCATAGCGGATACCAATGGTCCGAATAGGGCCACCTGTATAATGCTTGCGAAAGAGTTCTACAATAACTTTTTGCAGTTCTTTTGTATTTTGCGTCGGATCAATGCTTCGCTGAGCATTAATCGATTTCTTCTCCATGTCACTCGAATAGCCTACATGAATCGCTACTGTCATCGTATTCTTCTTTGCTCGCCGTAAACGAATGGCTACTTGCTCGCCCATTTCTTTCAATACAAGTTCAATTGCTCTCTGGTCCACATAATTATGTGGTAAAACTTGTGAGTTCCCTAGTCCTTTACTCTTTGGTTTATACTTATTGTGCACATTGCTCTCGTCCACGCCATGAGCATGAAACCAATTTTGAACACCAATAACCCCAAATTCACGCTTTAAATCATCAGGATTACTCATTGCTAAATCATAAATAGAGTATATCTTCATTTTATTTAAACGCCTAGCCATACGGTTACCAATTCCCCAGAAATCGGTTAGTTCTTTAATTTGCCACACTTTACGCTCGACATCTTCATAAGACCAGTTTGCACGCATCCCTTTTGTATTTTTAGCCTCATTATCCAGCGCTAATTTAGCAAGTAATGGATTTGCATTACTCATCCCTATCGTTGAATAGACGCCTGTTTGACGCCAAATATCATACTGAATACGTGCACTGACCAAATCTAATTTATCACGTTTTGACATTGATTTATCCGAGGAAAAGTAATTCAATGACCGCGTTAAATCAATAAATCCCTCATCAATTGAATAAGGTAAAATATCTTCTGGAGCAGCATAATTTTGTAATATTTTCTGAATTTGCATATTAACATCAATATAATGGCCCATACGTGGTGGGACGATTAATGTTTTTCTAGCCCATAGTTCAATATATTGAACATATTCCGGCGTAGTAGGAAGTTGTTGCCGCTTGGCTGCTTGGTAATTAAACCGCCTCGTGTGAATATTAAATGGTAAATCATAGCTCCGACCAACATTTTTCTTACCATAAACACGCTTAAATGTGGGGGAACTGGCTAAAATAAGCCCCTTAGAATTATCCGACCGGCTTACCACGCAAAGCGACGTCGTCAGTGGATCCAAACCACGTTCCACACATTCTACACTGGCATAAAATGATTTCATATCAAAAAAAGCAATATCAGAATGCGGCTCAAGGCTATAATCTATTATTCCCATCACACTCGCTCCTTAGGTATAAAGTGATCAATCACCTTTCCGATAATTCGCGGTTCCTCATTATAAGGTGCCAACTTATCTTGATATTTCGTATTTAATGAAACAAGACGCAGTCCCTCTTCTTCACGGTAAACGCGTTTTAAATAAGTTTGACCATCCCAATCGACCGCATAAACTTCACCATCATAATCAAAACCTGTTCCACGAATTAAAACGACTGAACCATTAGGATAACGTGGCTCCATTGAGTCTCCATATACCCACGAAGCTAAATCATGCTCTTTCTCTTCATCATAATAAACCACATCATAAGAATGATCTGCTAAATAGCCATAACCGGTACCTGCTGATAATTTCTCATAAACATGGTATTCAAATACTGCCGGAGTTGCTTCCACTCTTTGGGAAACTAACAACGTTTCGCCGTAATTAAATAGCTTTTGCTGATTTACTTCATATAACCGCTTATATAAAGAGAGTAATTCATATTCTTGTTCAAAATAATTCACTTCAACCTCAAAAATAGCCGCTAATTTTTTGAGATTTGCTTGATTAGGCTGTGTTTTACCTTGTTCCCAATTATGATAGGATGTACGACTAATGCCTAATTGTCTGGCTAATTCTGATTGTGTTAAAGACATTGCTTCACGTATTTCTCTAAGTCTATTACCCGAAAACATCTCATCACCCCTTTGTTAGTTTATAAACTAACATTAGTCTAGCATGCACTCTTTATAAATGCAAGAAGATCTACTTAAAATTTGATAGACTATCGTAAAGAGGTGAACCATTATGAAATTATTAATTCAACGCATGGAAGAACATGCTCGTCCCGAAAATCAAGCACCGATGGCTGCTTATATGAAAGACCAATTTCCATTTTTAGGCATCAAGAGTGTCGAACGTCGACAAATTAGCACTCCTTTTATTAAAGAATGGAAAAAGACCAAAATAATTGACTGGGATATCGTCCATTCACTCTGGAAAATGCCCCAGCGAGAATACCAATATATCGCTTGTGACTACTTGAGAGCGATGCAGAAATACCTAAGACCTCATGACTTAGCTTCATTTGAAACACTCATTACTACAAAATCGTGGTGGGATAGTATTGATGCCTTAGTTAAAACGATTGGCTATCTCACTCTCCAATACCCTGAAGTGAAAGAAACGATGAGAACATGGTCAAGAGAGTCAAATATTTGGTTAGCTCGAACAGCAATTCTCCATCAACTAGGCCTTAAAGCAGAAACAGACATTCAATTGCTCGAAGAAGTGATTAAAACCAATTTAGGTTCCAATGAATTCTTCATCAATAAAGCAATTGGTTGGGCTCTAAGAGAATATGCTAAAACAGATTCGCAGTGGGTGATCCATTTCCTCTTAACTTACCGCGAAGAATTGCATCCACTAAGCTGGCGTGAAGCCAACAAACATTTAAAAGTACAATAAAAAAACAGGGTCCTCGAAAACAATCAAGGACCCTGTTTTAAATTAAAATTATTGATGCGCGTCTTTAAATTTACCTAATCGTTCAATTAAGATTTTTAAGTTTTCTGCGCTAGACGCATAACTAATACGTACATATTGTTTACCACCATTACCAAAGACGCTGGCTGGTGTTAAAGCGACCTTTTGGTCATGTGCAATTTGTAAACAAAACTCTTGATCATCACCATCAAACCAATCTGGTACCTTGAATAAAATATAAAAGGCTCCCTCTGGTTTGATATATTCAATATCTAAACTCTCTAAACCTGCAATCACTAAATTACGACGATCTAAATAAGACTGACGCATCTCAGCTACGTCTTCATCTAAATCATTATAAGCAACAATTGCCCCATATTGAATTTGTGTTGGTGGTGCTGTGACCATTGATTGGTGAACAGCAAATAATGAATCGATGATTGCTTTTGGAGCAGCGACAAAGGCAGTACGCCATCCGGTCATCGCAAATGCTTTACTCGCACCATTAATTAAAATAGTACGGTCTTTGGCAAATTCAGCAATCGAAACATGATCCTCTTCGCCATAATTAAATTCAGAATAAACCTCATCTGAAATAATATATAAATTATATTCCGTGAAAACTTCAGCTAAAGCCTTTAATTCTTCACGGTTATAACTTACACCTGTAGGATTTACCGGATAGTTAAAGAGAATCGCTTTCGCTTCACCGATTTCAGCCATTTTGTCATGAACCGCTTGTGGTGTTAATTTAAATTTAGTATCCGCTACCTCAATTGGCACGATATTACCACGCGCTAATGTCACTTGTGTATTGTAGATAACATAGTTAGGATCAACAACTAAGATGTTGTCCCCGGGATTAGTTACTACATCAACCGCTGCTTTCAGTGATTCTGTTGAACCAACTGTTACAATGACTTCAGTTGCTGGGTCATATTCTAGATTGAATTTACGGTCAATATAACCAGCAATCGCTTCACGTAATTCCATCACACCACGTGAATGTGAATAGAAACTTTGGTCTTTATTAATTGATTCAATCGTTGCTTGCTTCACCACTTCTGGTGTTGGAAAATCTGGTTCTCCAATATTAAACTTTAGCAAACCATCAATATGACTGATTTTTTCGCTAAATGCTCTGATTAAATTTGGTGGTGCAGCTTGAGCTGCTTTACTTAAATTTGAATAATCCATTGTAAAAACTCCCTTTGATTAATAATATAATTATACCATGAATTAAAATTCAATGTGAATAAAATTAAATGTTACTTGCAAAAAATAACTCACTATAATATAATCGTCTCATAGAAAAGAATAATGCTTTGATGTGGAAAAGTAAATGGGAAACTTTGTTCAGAGAGCTTATGGTTGGTGAGAATAAGCGAAAGACACGACATTGAAAATGGCCATGGAGCTATGATTATGAGCTTGGGTGAGTAATCATCGGGTACGACCGTTATATCGTCGCAGTATAATTCCTAGAGAACGTACTGTATGAGTTTAGATTAGCGATAATCTAGAAAACTAAGGTGGTAACACGAAGCAATGCTCTCGTCCTTTTAAGGGACGGGAGTTTTTTTGTTTTCTATAAATTTCTAAGGCACATCCGCGCATAAATTAAAGAAAGGACTGAATAAATTCCACTCATTAGGATTAAACGAGAAGATAGAAATAATTCAACGATCAACAATTAAAAGGAGAGTATTTTAAAATGAAAAATTTATTGAAAAAAATTGGTGTATTTAGTTTAGCAGCAGGTCTTTTAGCAAGTGGGTTCCAAACACCTGTTTCTGCACAAGGTGAATTTGACGGTGAAACAGTGACTGTTGGTTTAGTACCTGGTACTGCTGAAGACGTTTGGCAAACAGTCGTTGATCAAGCAACAGAAGATGGTATTACCATTGAGATTGTTTTATTAAATGACTATGTACAACCAAATATCTCATTAAATGATGGTTCACTAGACTTAAACGCCTTCCAACATGTGGCATTCTTAAATAATTGGAATGATGAAAATGATGCCGATTTACAAGGAATTGGTTACACATTCGTTTCACCGATGGGCGCTTATTCTGAGAATATTGCGTCACTCGAGGAATTACAAGATGGTGATATTATTGCCATCCCAAATGACCCAACAAATGGTGGCCGTGCCCTACTTGGTCTAGAGATTGCAGGGATTATTGAAGTCGATGATGAAGCAGGTGCATTACCAACGCCTGAAGATGTTACAGATAATCCATTGAATTTACAATTCGAAGAAGCAGAAGCAGCACAATTACCTGCCATTTTACCGGACGTTGCGGCGGCATTTATCAATAATAATTTCGCAACCGACGCAGGATTAAGTTTAGAAGAAGATGCGATCTTTATTGATGCAGACCACCCTGAACAATTAAATGAAGCATACCGTAATGTCATTGCAGCTCGCCCAGAAGACACAGAAAATCCATTGTACTTACAAATCGCTGAATACTACAATTCACCAGAAACAGCCAAAGCGATTTATGAATTAACCGGCGGTGATAAACCCGCTTGGGAAGGTGCACCGCAATCTTTAGAAGAAGCGGAAGAAGCTCTTTCTGCTGAATAATTATAAACAAACAAAAAGACGTAAAACTCACATCATCTGAGTTTTACGTCTTTTTTCTTGAATGATTAACCTAATTCCATGATTCTATGTGTCTCTAAATATACAACACGTTCACATAAATTCGTAATATAGTCGCCAATACGTTCTAAATTATTAGCGATACGAATATATGAAATACTCGTCATTGGTGGTTCTTGTTGTGACTTCAACATATCTTTTGATTCTTTTAAGACTTGTTGTAGACCAGCATCAATTGCGTCATCACGGTCAGCAATTTCCATCGCTTTATCTCCGTCATGGGTCTCAAATGTTTTAATCGCATCGACTAACATTTCTTGACCGATTGCAGCCATTTCACTCACAATATTATCGAGTGATTCGATAGTCGCTTTATCTTGATGCTCAATTACTTGTTCAGCAATCGAACAAGCATGATCCCCAATACGTTCTAAATCAACGCTCGCCAATAATACAGCGAAAATTAAACGTAAATCTGTTGCAACAGGTTGTTCTGTCGCAATAATCAAATATGATTCGCGTTCGATATCTACCGTAAATTGATTCGTTTTTTCGTCTGCATCAAGAACCTTTTGAGCGAGTGCTACATCCATCGTTTTCAAGGCTTGCATCGCAGTAGCGAGTTGATCACTTACTACCACTGACATTTCTTGTAACTGTGCCATATGATTCTCTAATTTCTCATCGAATAACTTTCTCATCTTTCTTCCTCCTTTTATTAATGAGATAAAAAAACGTGAAACTGCTCTAGTTTCACGTAAAATGGTCCTTGCAGGGCTCGAACCTGCGACCCCTACCTTGTCGAGGTAGTGCTCTCCCAGCTGAGCTAAAGAACCAGAAAGCGGTATCACTTATTAAACCATATAATTATAATTTGTGCAAGTATAAAATACAAAAAACAGGGGTTTCCCCCTGTCTCATGCTATTTTGATAGCCAATCTCTTTGAATATCTTTCGAGACATCCATAATTTTTTGAATAATTTCACGGTAGCTTGATTCATATAATGTTTCATTTTTTAGTAAAGCCACATTTTTCTCAATGACTTCTTGTTCGCGCAATTCGTCAAACACTGGTAAATCATTTGCTTGTTTATAAGCAGCAATATCTTGAGCTACTTCCATTCGCGCTTCAATTAATGCCACCAATTGTTCATCGATTTGATTAATTTCTTGGCGCAATTCATCGATATGCTTAGACATATTTACCGCGCTCCATCATTAAATCGACAAGGCCAATGGCTGTTATTGCTTCAAGAACCGGTATAATTCTTGGCACAATAATTGGGTCATGGCGTCCATGTGTTGATAGCACATCATTTTCTTGTGTTTCGACATTAATTGTCGTCTGTTCCTTTTCAATGGAAGCCGGTGCCTTAACAGCAACACGATAAACAATCGGCATACCAAATGTAATGCCACCTAGAATTCCACCATTATGATTAGTTTCCGTCTTTACATTTCCGTCCTCATCATAGTAATAACGATCATTCGCCTGTGAACCACGTAGTTTAGCCATATCAAAGCCAGATCCAAATTCTAAACCTTTAGTTGCTGGTACCGCAAATACTAAATGCGCGATCGTTGACTCAACACTATCAAAGAAAGGATTACCATAACCAGCCGGCATTCCTTGAACAAAGACTTCAACTACTCCACCTACAGAGTCTTGGTCTGCCTTAGCAGCAAGGACCGCTTGTTCCATCGCTTCACGTTTGCTCTCATCAAATAAAGGAATCGTTTCTTTTTTGAATTGATCTAACGTTGATTTATCTACGGGTTGTTTAAAGTCATAAGGCTGATCTTCAATCCCAGCAATGCTTTGGACATGAGCTCCGATAAGAATATCATCTTGAGCGAGTAATTGTTTACAAATAGCGCCCGCAAAAACCAATGGTGCTGTAATTCGGCCAGAGAAATGACCTGAACCACGGTAATCATTAAAGCCACTGTAACGAACACGTCCGGGATAATCGGCTTGACCAGGACGCATTAAACGTTTCATTTGGCTATAATCCTTAGAGCGTGTATTAGTATTCCAAATAATTGCTGTTAGGGGTGCACCCGTTGTTTTCCCGTCCAGAAATCCTGTAATAATTTCAGGTTGATCCTTTTCTTTACGTGGTGTTGTTAATTCTGAACTACCTGGTGCACGGCGTGCCATATCTACTAATATAGCATCCATATCTAATTCCAAACCTGCCGGTAATCCATTAATTGTAACACCAATAGCAGGTCCGTGAGATTCACCAAATAGTGAAATTTCTAAATTATTACCCCATGTTCCGCTCATCGATTCGACCTCCTAATTTTGTAAAATCTTGCCAAAATGTTGGGTAAGATTTATTCACACATTCACCGTCTGTGACAACAATTGGTTCCAAGCACACCGTGCTAGCAATACCCAACATCATCGCAATTCGGTGATCTTTATGACTCCATGTTGTAGCGTCTCCCTTTAATTCTTTGACACCTTGAATATGAAGGGAATCACCTACCACCTCAATATCAGCTCCGATTGTAGCTAATTCTTTACGCGTTGCTTCCAATCGATCACTTTCTTTAATTTTCAAACGTTCTAAGTTTTCGATAATTGTCTTACCAGGAGCTAATGCACAAACCGTTGATAAAATCGGAATGATATCCGGTATTTGTGATCCGTCAATCGTTAAATCTCCATGTAAATTTGACCCATCTACACGGATTTCACCATTTTCATCCGAAATAACACAACCCATGCGTTCTAAAATATCGACCATTTCACGGTCACCTTGATCCGAATCACTGAGTAATCCCGTTAAAGTGACATCATTACCCAATGCTCCAGCTGCTAAGAAGAATGCTGCCTGAGAATAATCACCCTCAACCGTGTATTCACGAGCAAGGTATTGTTGATTCCCCGGAATATGAAAGACATTTTCATCCGCATCATAATCAATTTTAATACCAAATTGACGGAGCACATCTAGTGTCAAATCAATATAACCAATCGATTCCAGAGGTGTCGTAATTTCAATCTTTGAATCACCTTCGAGTAAAGGTAATGTATACAACATACCTGTAATAAATTGACTTGATACATTTCCAACCATTTGGTAAGTTCCACTCGTCAATTCACCAGCTGTCTGTAATTCCAATGGTATTTGGCTGACTAAATCAAAGGTTAAACCTTGATCAGCATAAATTTCACTATACGTATCCAAAGGTCGTATACCTAATTTCCCACGTCCACGGAATACTGTTTCTCCCTTTACCAAGGTTGAAATAGGAATCATAAAACGTAATGTCGACCCTGATTCAATTGCATCGATTTCACGTTTGGCAACTGTTTTTGTCCGGTCAATTCCTTGAATCGTGACGACTAAACGGTCGCCATCTTCCTTTGTTTGAACCGTTGCACCCAGTGCTTCAATTGCACTGAGTGTTGCTTTAATGTCATCCGATAGTTGGATATTATGCACAATACTCTCGCCATCAGCCAATGCTGCTGCAATAATCGCACGGTGCGCCATCGATTTTGAAGGAGGCACAAGTACTGTCCCCGATAATTTGGTCGGTTGAATAAATACATCCATTGCTACGCCTCCTCTAATAATGTATTGAAAAATTCAGTCGTTGTTGGATAAACTACCGCATTCCCCAATGTTTCAAGTAAAATAATATTGAGTTGACCATTTAAATTCTTTTTATCTGTACTCAATAACTTTAAAATTTCAACATAATCAGCTGGTTTATTAATTGCAGTAGGTAAATTAAACTGCTCGCATAGCTGTGCAATTTCTGCTGCAGTCCCACGAGGAGTAACCCCTTTATCTTCTGCTAATTGAGTAATCGTAACCATCCCAATCGCAACACCTTGACCATGGGTATACAATTCATACTGATAATAAGCTTCAATCGCATGCCCTAATGTATGACCAAAATTAAGCAACATCCGTTGACCGGTATCTAACTCATCTTCCCTAACGACGATTGCTTTTAATTCACATGAACGGTAAATAATCTGATCAATATGTGCCATCATTTGTTCCCTTGAAGCATTTGTTTTAATAAATTCAAATAGCTCACGGTCAAAAATCGCACCATATTTAATCACTTCAGCCATTCCATCACTAAAGGCACGGTCCGTTAATGTATTTAGGACATTAGGATCAATAATTACTTTTTTAGGATGATAAAAGGCACCAACCAAGTTTTTCCCTTGTGTTAAATCAACTGCTACCTTGCCGCCGACAGATGAATCGACTTGAGCAAGTAGAGTAGTAGGTATCTGGACAAAGGGAATGCCGCGTAAATAACTCGCTGCCACATAACCTGCCAAATCCCCAATCACACCACCACCTAAGGCAATGAGTAAATCACCCCGAGACAGTTTAAAATCAATCATTTCAGCGTAAATACCATCTAAATTATCTATATGTTTCGATGATTCACCCGCTGGAACAACCATTTTTCGTACTTGAAAATTGGCCGCAGCGAGTTGATTTGTGACAGATTCACCGTAATAACGATCAACATTCTCATCCGTTAAAATAAAAATCCGTTTCCCTTGATAAACTGCTTGGATTTCTTGACCTAATTGGTCTAATAATCCGGCTTCAATCTTAATATCATAATCAGTCACATGTCCTGATAACTGGATATTTAGATGTTCCATATTATCCCTCTTTTACTTCAGGCATCGTACGATCAACTGCTTCAGCAATTTTACTTAATTGAGCCATGACATCAGCAAATTCATCCGGAGTTAAACATTGTTGACCATCTGACCATGCTTTTTCTGGTTCATTATGTGTTTCAATCATCAGTCCATCTGCTCCAGCCGCAACCCCAGCACGAGCACCTGCTGCTACTAACCAGTCCATACCTGCCGCGTGACTTGGGTCAACGATAATTGGTAAATGAGACTTTTGCTTAATAACAGGAACTGCTTGAATATCTAATGTGTTACGTGTTTCCGGTTCGTAAGTACGAATACCACGCTCACATAAAATAACATTTGGATTTCCTTCAGACATAATGTATTCCGCTGACATAAGCCATTCTTCGTAAGTTGCTGTTAAACCACGTTTTAGTAAAATCGGTGTTTTTGTTTTACCGATTTCTTTAAGTAAATCAAAGTTTTGCATATTACGAGCACCAATTTGAATCATATCAGCCATCTCAACCACAACGTCTAAATGTTCTGTTGACATTAACTCAGTAACAATGGGTAAACCTGTTGCTTCACGCGCTTTAACTAAATGTTCTAAACCTTTTACCCCTAAACCTTGGAATGAGTATGGTGATGAACGAGGTTTGAATGCTCCACCACGAATGAAGTTTGCTCCAGCAGCTTTCATACGTTGCGCCATCATAACCATATGCTCTTCACCTTCAACAGAACAAGGTCCTGCCATAATTGCTAATTCTTTACCACCAATAATTTGTCCACGTACTTCAATTTGAGTATTGTCAGGATGGAAAGCACGGTTAGCTAATTTGTAAGGTGCTGATACACGTACTACCTCCGCAATATTATCTAACGCTTTAATTCTAAGTGGGTCGATCTTTGCTGTGTCTCCAACTAAACCAATAACATTACGGCCCTGTCCTTCAATCATATGTGATTCTACACCAAAAGATTCAGCAAGTTTGATAACCTCATTAACGTCTTCTGCTGTTGCTCGTCTGCGAAATACAATAATCATATTATAAATTCCTTTCTTTTATAAAAACTTCGACAAAAAAAGCTACATTCAAATCTACTGATCGAATGTAGCTCCTTAAAGGCTCATAGAGTTCTAATTGCTTAGAATGGGCTCCATTCGATTGTTTTTTACAATCTGAGGAGCTTGACACACTAAATACTTTTTAGCTTCCACAGATTAACTGTTAAAAAACCAAAAAGTAAAATAAGTATTCAATTGAGGGGTTGTGATTGTTTGTAACATTCTATTTTCCTCCTGAATTAATGTGTTACGACTATCATAGAGTAGCTAATCCATTTTGTCAATATGAAATTAGAAAACTTTTAATCTTTCTCATCTTTTTTGTTATCAAACCCTCCATTTACCCTCTTTTTAATCTCATAATTTTAAAATATTATTAATCTTCAATCGCTTTATAGTATAATGGAGAAAATTTACTAAACATAAGAAAGAGGCCAGTCATGAATTTTTACTTATTATTCGGTCATCCCGTTGGTCATAGTTTCTCTCCACAATTACATAAAATTATCTATGAAGAGGCTAATATCAATGCAAGTTATCGTGCAAGACAATTAGAGGAGAATCAACTCAAAGATGCCATTGCAGGAATGAAAGTCTTAGATATTGGAGGCGCTAATGTGACGATTCCTTATAAGAAACAATTCTTCCTTTATATCGATGAACTATCTGAATTAGCGACACGGTTAAATGCAGTGAATACTTTAAAACTATCAGATGGTCAGATAAAAGGTTATAATACAGATTACGATGGTGTTGGCTTTTCTTTTGAGGTGAATGGGTGGGATATTAAAGATAAGACTGTTTATATTTTAGGTTCAGGTGGAGCATCTATAACAGCGGCACACTATATTCAAGATAATCATGCTGCTTCGGTAACGATTGTTACCCGTAATAAAAATCAACCTCACGACGATCCATTCAACCGCATTGATTACGACGACTTAGCTAATACTAAAGGCGATATTTTAATCAATGGAACGCCTATCGGGATGCATCCTAATGTTGATGCTTCGCCTGTATCACCTGACGTAGTTCAAAATTTTGATTACTTGTTTGATATGACTTATAATCCTGCCATAACTAAATTTTTATCGTATGGAAATGATCAAAACAAACAAACGATCAATGGACTTGATATGTTAATTGGACAAGCCATTAAATCGGTAGAAATTTGGGAAGAAATTATAATTAATGATGATGCGATCAAACGAATTCGCACACGAGTGAAAGAGGTATTAAATCAATGAAAAATATTGTCTTAATTGGTATGACTGGTAGTGGGAAATCAACAGCAGGGCGTGTTATTGCCAATCATTTGCGCTACCCATTTATTGACCTAGACGAAGCGGTCGTCAGCTTTTCTGGGGAAACTATTCCTGAAATGTTTGAAAAGGGCGAAGAGTATTTCCGCGACCAGGAAACTGGTATTACCAAAGAGGTTAGCAAACGTTCAGGTCAAATCATTGCAACCGGTGGCGGTACAATATTACGCGAAGAAAATGTGGCCCTCCTGAAGGAGAATGGTGTACTGATTTTTATTGATCGTCCACTAGAAACAATCAAAGAAAATATCAACGTTGATGGCCGTCCATTGTTAGAGGGTGAAGACGACAGCCATGCTAAATTAGACCAAATGTATGAAGAACGTTATGCTTTATATCAAGAACATAGTGACTATCAAATTAAAAATGATGGCGAATTTGATGACTTACTAGAAGAAATTGATCGCATCATACAAAAGGTAGCAGGTGCTTAATATGAAATTAAAAATAATTAACGGTCCTAATTTAAATTTACTCGGTTTAAGAGAACCCGAAGTGTACGGTGGGGAAACATTATCTGATATCAATGATTACATTGAAACTTATTGCGAGGAAACAGATATCGAGGTCACTTTCTTCCAGAGTAATCACGAGGGAGATATCATCGATCAAATTCAAGAATCGCATTTTGATAACTATGACGGTATCGTGATTAATGCAGGTGCTTTCACGCATTACTCTTATGCGATCCACGATGCTATATCTGGAATTCCTGTTCCAACTGTTGAAGTTCATTTATCAGCCATCCACCAACGTGAAACATTCCGGCATACATCTGTTATCGCGCCAGCATGTATTGGCCAAATTTCTGGTTTTGGTAAGGAATCATATATTTTAGGCATCCTAGCCTTACAAAATAGATAAAAATATTAAAGTGTACTGCTCCAGTTGATTATTTACTGGAGCAGTACTCTTTAATTTAACTTATCTTTTGTTCTAAAATCCATCTCATCATAATACTCACGACGCTTTGTCGAAGTGATAAAAATAGATTCCAGTGCCTCTTTATCTTCATCTGCAACTGCCTGCCTTATAGCATCTAATTCCTGTTGGAAATGATCTATTACTGGCAGTAGTGATTCTTTATTCGTCATGAATAACTCAGACCATAAATTTTCATTTATCTTTGCAATCCGCGTTAAATCACGGTAAGAATCTCCCACATATTTAACAGTTTCTTGATAATCATCATCTGAATTAACCAAAGCGACAGCAATCGCATGCGTTAATTGACTCGTAAAGGCAATCATATCATCATGCTTTTGAGGCGTTACATTAGTAATCCGTTTAAATCCGATACGATGGATAATAGCAGACAGTGTCTCAATATTTTCTGGGGTATTTTCAGGACGAATAGTGAGTAAATAATTCGCACCCTTTAAAACTCTAGCATCGGCAAAATCAAAGCCTGTTTTCTCACGCCCAGCCATCGGATGACCAAAGATAAAATCAACTTGCGGCGGGATAACATCAATAATTTGATTTAATAATGCTTGTTTTACCCCTACAACATCGGTTAATATGGCACCTTTTTTAAATTCATCTTGATGATTCACTAAAAAGTCTCGCATAGCATTAGGATATAAACAAATAAAAACAATATCTGCTTCTTGTAAAATGGTTTTATTTTCAGTTTCTCCGCGGTCAATAACCCCTTGTTCTAATGCTGTTTCGATGGTTTTAGGGTTAATATCAATGGCTAATACTTCCTCATCTGCAACCGGATTTTCTTTGAGTCCTTTTGCAAGAGATCCACCTACAACACCTAAACCAACAATGGCAATTTTAGTCATAAATATCATCATCTTTCTGTGATAAAGGGTAATGATCGGGGGTAAATTGACCGAACACTTGATGGTCAATTGTTACTTGGCGAATCATGGCTAATAAAAGATCGACATTCTCTGTCATTTGACCCATATCAATCTCAATGATAAAGCCATAAGCAAAGGCACGTCCTGGAATAGGACGAGCGGTTAGTAATTCGAGGTTACAGTTCAAAATATCAAATACTTGTAATACCTTAGATAAAGCGCCTGTCTCATGTTTAGTCTGCACATGTAAAATTAAGCGCGACCCTTCTTTTGGCGCATTATCTTGATGTCGGATGATATAAAAGCGTGTCGCATTATTATTTTCAGTTTGTACATCATCCATTAAAGGTTCTAAGCCAATCAATTCTCCAGCACGGCGGCTAGCTAAAGCACCATTTGATGGATCACCTAACTCCTTAATAAATTTTACAGCCTGAGCTGTACTACTGTATTCTCGTTCCTCTATATAAGGATGTGCTTCGAAAAATTCATCACACTGTGACAATGCTTCAGGATGTGAATAAACTTGCTTTAATGATTCTATTTTAGCTCCTGGTAATCCCCATAATGTATGAGAGACAGGTTGATAAGCATCATCAATAATCATCAGTGGCGCACCACGTAATAAATCAACGGCTCTTGAAATCAATCCCGTTGTTGAGTTTTCAGCAGGTAATACGGCATAGTCTAATTCACCCTCTACTAAATCGTTAATCATCTTTTCAAATTGATTAAAGCCGATAAGTTCATTATCACTCTCTCTTAATTTAGCACTCCGATCGACATAATCAAGTGCTGTCATTTCAGAATAAGATCCGGGAATTCCCAAATAACCAACCTTCATAGCATTACCTCTCTTTCTAATAATATACTTATTCTAGTGAACCCATTTAGGAATTACAAGTTAGTTTAATCATTTTCTCATTTTATAAAAAATAGGACTAGCTTTACTAGTCCCACACATTAATACTCATAATTCCAATCTACTAAGTAAGCATCCGACCCTTCCTTGAGATGAAGTGGATAATTCGTCCGGTAAATACTCCCATCTGGGGTTTGTTCTAAATATAAAACAAATCCCTTTGGATAAAGAGATAATATTTTCGAGAAGACATTATCTTGGTCAATAATAATTGATTGAATTTCTTGATCCGTCGTAAACCAGTCGGTTTGTAAATGAAAATAAGCTCCGGGTGAAATTTTTGTCTCATATTCCAAATTTGTTAAAATCGATTGTCCCATATTAAATCCCTCCTAATTTTTGCAAGCGCATTCTTATAGTGTTATTATACACTACAATTTCTCATAAATAAATTATTTACATAAATATTGAGTTTTTATGCCATATTTATGGAAGTTTTGTAATATTCATACATTTTTCTGCTATAATACTCCTAATCTAATAGATGAGGAGTGTGGCAATGCGGAAATCTTGGCAAGAATATTTTATGGAAATTACTGAAATGGTCGCAAGTCGTTCAACTTGTGATCGTGCTTTTGTAGGTTGTGTGTTGGTCAATCAAGACAATCGTATTGTTTCAACAGGGTATAATGGATCTGTATCAGGTAATGCACATTGTTCTCAAATAGGTCATACCATGCGTGACGGTCACTGTATTGCGACGATTCATGCCGAAATGAATGCCTTACTCTATTGTGCTAAAGAAGGTATTACAACTAAAAATACCGCTGCTTATGTTACACACTTTCCTTGTTTAAATTGTACAAAATCTTTAATACAAGCCGGAATTACGGCCATTTATTATCAAAATGATTATCGTGTAGACGATTACGCAATCGAATTACTCGAGAATAATCATATTCCCTATCAAAAAATCACATTTGAGGAGGCTTAATACAGTGAAAAATGAAATCGATTTATCAATTCCAGTGAATGATACATTAAAGAAAAATCCTGAAATTCTAGATTTACTCGTTGATATTGGCTTTAAACCTTTAAAGAACCCTGCAATGCGTGAATCTGTAGGGCGTTTGGTAACACTCAATAAAGGATGCGACATGATTAATATTCCCGTCAGCCAGTTAGTCCAAGAATTGGAATGGAATGGTTACACTGTGAAAGGAGTCAAAGAATGACTGCAGATAATAGAGTTGAAGTGTTAAAAGAAATCTTACTAGAATTGCATGATGGAGCTTCTCCTGAATCTGTTCAAGATCGTTTCAATGAGACATTTAGTGATGTCAGTGCAATCGAAATTGCATTAATGGAGCAAAAGTTAGTCTTCAATGATGACAATGATATTACTTATGAAGATGTTCTCGAATTATGTAATGTCCATGCGAATTTATTTAAAGATAAAGTAGATGACTCGGGTACTGCTGAAGCAGATCTACCAGGACACCCAGTGCGTGTTTATAAAAATGAAAATGCGGCTCTTCAAGGCGCAATGATGCGTATTGAAAATATTTTCAAAGCCTTAGATGACATTGATTTAAATGAGGAACCGGGTATTTTACGTGGGTTGATTAATCAATATAAATTAATCGGTCAATTTGATAAACATTATAACCGTAAAGAAAATGTCTTCTTCCCATTTTTAGAGAAATATGGTTATGATGCGCCCCCTAAAGTGATGTGGGCTAAAGATGACGAGATACGTGATTTATTCAATACCGCTTTAAAGGAACTAGAAAAATTACCAAATGACACGGATGTCGCTTCGGTGATTGAAGCTTACCGTCCCTTTGAATTTGAATTTAAAGAAATGATTTTCAAGGAAGAAGCAATTTTATTAAATTTACTCCTAGAAGCATTATCTTCAGAAGATTGGTATCAAATTGCACAAGAAAGTAATATCTATGGCTATACCATCCTTCCACCAGAAGACGAATGGGTACCTGATTGGTTAGTTCAACCACAAGTAACGCAGACCGAAGAAAAACAAGTCGAAGAGAGAACGGTTGAAAACCTGACCCTTGATCAAATCAAAACAAAGCCAGCTATTTCGACACCTAAACAAGTAAAAACACCAGCACCAGTCGTTCAAACCGTTAATCGCTCAAATAATGTGAGTCATCCTGCACAAATTGACGCATATAATTTACCAACTCAATCAGGTCAATTAATTGTCAATATTGAGTCAAATGCACATGCAACAACGATTGACTATGATGCGGTGATGGTTAAACCATTTACTCATGGTGAACTCAGCTTAAATCAAATCCAATGGATGTTTGATTATATGCCATTTAAATTCCGTTTCTTTGATTCAAACGGAATTTACCGCTATACAAATACGAAAGACACTGATATTAAGTTGCCGATTTATCAAGATGAACGCCTAGAACTTGATTTACGATTAGTGTATATCAATGAATACGCACTTAAAATAATGGATATGGTCTTCAAATTTAAACAACAGGAAGATACCATCCACAGTTTCTATACTGAAATCTATGGAAAATCCATTTATACGCAGTTTATTCCTGTTTATAGTGACGATAATGAATATTTAGGTTTTATTCAGTCTGATGAAGATATTTCTGACCTACAAGCAATTGATCGCCCAACAGACCGTAGTATTTCACCAATTGTTCCAAATGCTCAAATAATTTCGAAGAGTCAGGTAATTAGCCAGCCAAACGAAGTAACTAACACGTTAGAAACACAACAAGTCATTTTTAATGGGGCGACTGTAACGCTGACTTACCAAGGGAATCAACAAGTTGTGTCTCCAGAAAATATTTCGGATAATCAACATATCCAACTTAAAGGTGGAGCACTCACTCTTCCTGAATTGAATGGCATTTTTAATTCGATGCAAGGTGAATTTTCATTTGTTAATAAAGAGGGTTACTTTACCTATTATAATGATTTTACTGACACAGATAACATGTTCTTCAAACGTAATCCTGCTCAATTAAATCGTGATTTAGAATTTTGTCACCCGCCAAAATTATGGCCAATGGTAGATGACTTAATGAAATCCTTTGAAAATAAAGAGAAGCAAGAGGAATTTATCTGGTTTACTAAAACATCCACCGGTGAATTTGTTCATACTGCTTACCGTCCATTATTCGACGGCAATCTAAACTATCAAGGTGTTTTAGAAATCGTCCGCGATATTACACCTATTCGCGATGCTAATAATGCATTGGAATCATTTAATTAATGTTAAAAAAGAACCTCAAGAATTTTTTCTTGAGGTTCTTTTTGTTATGCACCTTGTTTAAGACGTGGAATCTGGCTATAAGGTTGACTTAAAAATACAGATAATATTGCAATGTCTGCAGGGTTAACACCACTGATACGACTTGCTTGTCCTAATGTTGTAGGATTAATTAATTTTAGACGGTCTCTTGCTTCAGTTGCTAGATTATCAACTTTATCCCAATCAATGTCTTGTGGAATCTGTTTACTCTCCATTGAAGCCATTTTCTCAACTTTACGATTCGCTTTGTTAATGTAACCTTCGTATTTAATTTGAGTTTCTACTTGTTCACCCACATCGCGGCGCACAGGTCCTACTTCGCGAGGTACTAACTTAATTAAGTCGTGGTAACGAATTTCTGGGCGTTTCAATAAGTCACTCGCTAAAATACCATCTTTAAGAGGTGTTGAATTAACTCTTTCGAAGTATTCATCAATGCCTTCTGTATTTGGTGTTATACGAATTTTAGATAAACGTTTCAATTCTTTGTCAATTTCTGCTACTTTTTCTTGGTAGTGGTCAAAACGCGCATCATCTACTAATCCAATTTCACGACCTTTATCTGTTAATCGTAAGTCCGCATTATCGTGACGTAATAATAAACGATATTCAGCACGTGACGTTAATAAACGATACGGTTCTGTCGTCCCTTTAGTTACTAAGTCATCGATCATTACACCAATATAAGCCTCATCACGGCGTAAGATAAATGGTTCTTTACCTTGTACCTTCAGTGCAGCGTTGATACCAGCGATTAAACCTTGGCCGGCTGCCTCTTCATATCCTGAAGTTCCGTTCATTTGTCCAGCTGTAAATAGTCCTGGATAATCTTTCAGTTCAAGCGTTAATTGTAATTGATGAGGGATAACAACATCATATTCAATCGCATATCCTGGACGCATTAATTTAGCATTTTCTAATCCAGGTATACTATGTAAAGCATCTAATTGAACATCTTCAGGTAGAGATGTTGATAAACCTTGAACATACATTTCTTTCGTGTTTAAACCTTCTGGTTCAATGAAAATTTGGTGACGTGGTTTATCTGAGAAACGGACAATTTTATCTTCAATCGAAGGGCAATATCTCGCTCCGACACCTTCAACCATACCTGAAAACATTGGTGCACGATGTAAATTCGCTTGAATAATTTCATGCGTCCCTTGATTTGTATGTGTTAACCAGCAAGATACATTATCTTGTTTGAAATCTTCATCTTTAGAAACGTAAGAGAAATGAATCGGCTCTGTATCTCCCGGTTGTTCTTCAGTCGCTTCAAAGTTAACTGAATCACCATGGACACGTGGCGGTGTTCCTGTTTTAAAGCGTGCTAATTCAATGCCCATTTCTAATAAATGTTCAGATAATTGAATAGATGGTAATGTATTATTTGGACCAGATGAATAAGATAATTCACCAATAATAATTTTCCCACGTGAACTTGTACCTGCTGTTAAAATAACTGCCTCACTACGGTATAGTGCTCCAGTTTCTGAGATAACACCTTTAACTTCACCATCTTCTAGGTGAAGTTTCACTGCCATCCCTTGTTCTAAATCTAAGTTTTCAGTATTTTCTAAAGTTTGTTTCATCGTTTGAGCATAAGCTTGTTTATCTGCTTGAGCACGTAATGCTTGAACAGCAGGCCCTTTACTCGTGTTTAATAAACGCATTTGAATTTGAGTTGCGTCAATATTAATACCCATTTGACCACCTAAGGCATCAATTTCACGAACAACCACACCTTTTGCCGGCCCACCAATTGATGGGTTACATGGCATAAAGGCAACCATTTCTAAGTTCATTGTTAGTAGTAATGTTTTCGCTCCTAGTCTCGCACTCGCAAGAGCTGCTTCACTTCCTGCATGACCAGCACCTACAACGATAACATCATAATTTCCAGCTTCATATGTTTGCATCTATCCAAATCCTTTCTATTTGTCATAAAATTCTACAGAATAATCAATTAAATTTTCTTCTAAATCATAGTCAAATTTTGCCGAGAAGAAGGGCTTATCTTCTTGTAACCATTTTAAATACATATAGTCACCTTCCCAAGTCGGCATATTTAACACTTCATCGTAATCGACCCAAACGAGTGTCCCTTCTGGACAATCCTCGATCAATTCACCTTCATAATCTTTTACAATATAAACAAAACTATACCAATCTTCACCATCATGACGAAAATCTGGAAATGTTATGAACCCTCTTAGATCGAGTGACTTGGCATCTAATCCTGTTTCCTCTTTAATTTCACGAATGGCACATTCTTCAGGTGTCTCTCCCAGTTCAAATTTACCACCAACACTCACATACTTACCTTCATGAATATCATTTGGCTTCTTATCACGTCGGAGTAATAATAACTGTGAACCATTATCAATATAACAAATTGTAGATAACATCTTTTCGTCCTTTCGTGATTATTTTCCGAGACAGAATTGGCTAAATAATTTATCAATTAACTCATCTTGAACACTCTCACCCGTAATTTCACCAAGTAAATCCCAAGCATGAACAAAGTCAATTTGAACTAAATCAACCGGTAACCCCATTTCAGTCGAATCAATCACTTCATCGAGTGATTTGATGGCTTCTTTTAATAATTGGGTATGACGTGTATTTAATAAATAACTTGATTCTGCCGCTTGAAGATTACCACTAAAGAATAAACGCTCAATTTGTTCTTCCAAATCATCAATACCTGCTTCTTCCAACATAGACGTTTGAATCAGTTCAGATTCATCCGCCAAACTAAGGAGTTTATCCATCTCAATTTGAGTAGGTAAATCCTGTTTATTCATCAAGATAATTCGTTTTTGATCCTTAGTCGCTTCCAAGAGTTCAATATCTACCTCTCGCAATGACTCCGCTTGATTCAATAGTAGGATAATTAAATCAGCTTTATCCATTAACTTACGACTCTTTTCAACACCGATTTTTTCAACGACTTCCTCTGTTTGGCGAATGCCGGCTGTATCGGTTAATTTCAACGGCACACCGCGGACATTAACATACTCTTCGATTGAATCACGCGTTGTCCCTTCGATATCCGTTACAATCGCTGAATCTGTCCCTGTTAAAATGTTTAATAAACTTGATTTTCCAACATTCGGACGTCCAATTATCACTGTGTTAATACCATCTCTAAATAAACGACCTTGTTGGGCCTGAGCTAGAATACGATCAATTTGACCTTTAATAGAATAGGCTGTTTTATTCAATTCATTCGTCGATAACTCTTCAACATCGTCGTACTCTGGATAATCAATCGTCACTTCTACTTGTGCAAGTGTATCAAGCATTTCTTGGCGTAGTGCTGTGATTTTTGTAGATAAACCACCTTGTAATTGAGACATGGAAGCACTCATCGCGCGACTTGTCTTCGCTTCAATGACATCCATTACCGCTTCAGCCTGGCTTAAATCGATTCGCCCATTTAAGAAGGCACGTTTTGTAAATTCACCCGGCTCAGCTAGTCTTGCACCTTGATCTAGCGCCAATTCTAAAATACGCTGAACTGCCATTACACCACCATGACAGTTAATTTCAGTAATTGGTTCACATGTATAAGATTTTGGTGCATGCATGACACTCACCATCACCTCGTCAATGATTTTACCTGTCTTAGGATCATAGACATGACCATAATTAATTGTATTTGCTGGGACTTTTGTTAAATCTTTTCCTTTGAACATTTGGTTTGTCATTTCAATCGCTTCGTCCCCACTTAAACGAACAATACCAATAGCTCCTTCACCCAAAGCAGTCGAAATCGCTGCAATCGTATCTTGAATATACATGATAAACTCCTTTCTATTCTGTAATTAACGGCACAAAAAAAGTGCCTAAACCGCCCCTTTAATCATAAATTACTTTAATCATAAAAATACACGGTTAGCACTTTGACTGCTACATTATTATTCTGTTTAGCATTATAGCGAAAATAATTTTAGATTGCAATCATAAATGCTTCATAAATAATTCAAAGCAATCCGTATTGCAAATCTGTAACATAGATATATAATACATCTAATGAATTTAATAATTATAATATAAAGGACAGAAAAAATGGTACAAAAAAAACGTCGTGAAATTCATAAAGCACCCAATAATCGTCTCCATATTACTTTTATCGTAGTAACAATTATCGCACTCATTCTAGCAGTGCTACTGTTTCCTGATAGACAATCAGATCCTGACCTAGAATCGAATAACAATGAAGTGGCATCAATCAGTTCTCAAACAAATGATACGAATGAAACAGATGAAAGTGAGATAGTCGCATCATCTGATAATAGTTCAGTGGAAGAGACAACCGACAGCTTACAAACAAGTGAAAGTGAGGAAGAGGAAGAAGTAGAAGAAGACAACACAGATTCAGAAATAGCACGTATTTATGATTTAGAATTAATGGATGCGATGAATATGTCTTTTCTAGAGGATCCCGAGTCACTTGCTACGATCGATGACGTTGTTCAATATGTTATTGATGAAACGGGTACTGATCCATCAACTATCTCAGTCGCTTATTATAATTTTTTAGATGACTCAACTTATAATTTAAATGAAAACTATTCCCAAATTATTGCCAGCATGTATAAAGTAGGACTTGTCGCCATGTATATTGATCTGATTAATGAAGGTGTCTATTCATATGACACAATGATTACTGTAGATGGACGTGCACTATCAGCTTCTGGTGAAGATGGGCAGACTGGAGAATTTACGCTCGATTCTTTAATGCAACAAACAATTATGTACTCAAATAATGTTTCAGCTTGGGCTCTCATTTATCACCATTTCGGTGGCTGGAATGGTTACGTTCAAGCATTAAGTAATTTTACGGATATTTCAAGTGTAGGAGATATGGCTTATTCAGATAATTATTTAACCAGTGCCATTCTAATGGATATTTTCTCTACTGTCGCGACCGACCCTTCTTACAGTTATTTAATTGATTTAATGTCACAAGCGACACCGAATCAATTATTTACTGCCTATGTACAAGACGGTATGGCAAATAAATTTGGCCGTTTCGAAAATGTCGTAACAGACGGTGGTATCTATTATGAAAATGATGAACCAGTTTATATCTTAATTGGATTAACTGAAGACTCTGCCACAAGTGATTCTTTCCTAGAAACGCTCAACTTACGCGTTAATGAATGGACAAGATATCATTATATCTCGCGGTAGAAAAGGAAGTTAGACAATGGAAGTGACCCACCCAACAATTCAAGATTTAGATGCGATTATGGAAGTCGAAAGAAGCAGTTTTGATCCTCAAATCGCTGACTCAAAAGCATCTATGGAAGAGCGAATTAAAATAATCAATGATACTTTTTTAACTGTCAGAAACGAAGAAGAACAAGTCATTGGTTATATCGTTGGGCCAGTCTCTGATGATTTATATTTAACGGACGATTTATTTGAACATATAGGTCCCAATCCGAATACAGGGGGCGTTCAAATTATACTTAGCTTAGCGATTCATCCTGATGCTAGAGGAAATCAAATCGGTACATACTTATTAGAGTCTTTAGAAAAATTAGCAATCCATCACAAACGCAGTGCGATTTCTTTAACTTGCCTAGAACACCTGATTTCTTATTATGATCACTTAGGTTTTGATAACCATGGAGTTGCTCAATCTACATATGGTGGGATGACATGGTATAATATGATTAAACCACTTAATTATGATTAGAAAGAGGCCAATATGCTAGACAAAATTAATAGTGAATCATTTATATTCAATCAAGAAGATACCATTAAGATTGTTGATGCGATGATCCAATTGTATCCACAAAAGGAAACAGAATTAATGTATGATAATCATTTCCAATTAGTGGTAGCGGTCGTCCTCAGTGCCCAGGCAACGGATGTCTCGGTTAATTTAGCAACACCTGATTTATTTGAAACATACCCAACACCAGAATTAATGATGCAAGCAAGTGTAGAAGAAATAGCTGATAAAATTAAAACTATCGGACTTTACCGTAACAAAGCAAAATTTTTGAAAAATCTTTCCACTCAATTAGTTGAAAAACACGGTGGCATTGTTCCTAGTAATCGAAAAGATTTAGAAGCTTTATCTGGAGTAGGGCGTAAAACAGCTAGTGTTGTACTAGCTAATGCCTTTGATATTCCAGCCTTTGCAGTAGATACTCATATAAAACGAGTCACTCAAAAATTCCACTTAGTTTCTAAGAGCAATGATGTTCTAAAAATTGAACAAGAAATGACAGCAAAGTTACCTCCCGAAACTTGGTTCCAAGCGCATCATTCTATTTTACTATTTGGTAGATATCAATGCGTCGCTCGTCAACATGACCATGACCAATGTTTAAAATTAATTGAAGAACAAATTCAAAAAAATCAATAACAAATCAATAAGCCATCCACATTGAAATTACAATGTGGATGGCTTTTTATGACGATTCGAGTTGAAGGATGCATTTTTTTGCATCCCCACTACTTATAAATTGGTCCTCATAATTAGTACTTTCTCTGATACCTTGGATTTAATACAAATCTAAAATATTTTACAAACTTAGCATATCGAAGAGAAAAACAGCATTCATGTGCCGTGAAAAGGACGAACTAGCGTATTAGAAGCTGTGCGAACGTAGTGAGCAGCTCGGCTTGTTATAGGATAAGAATCATATTTATCTCTAAAATACTGTCATTAGAAAAATGCTTTTATTTCGCATGTGAGACTGTAATCGCTAAAGCTCAACACTCTCAGCAACAGATTCAATAGCTAGGCGAGTCTGAAGCCCGAAGGGCGTAAGACGGTCCCACAGCACAATGAATGCGGCTTTCCTCGCAGATATGCAAAAAAAAAAATACCTCCCTAGATCAAATCTAAGACGGTAAATAAAGTTTATTCTGTTTGTGATACAGATTCATCTGATTGAGGCGTTTCTTCCGTTGAACTTTCATTATTATCCAACTGAATCGTGTAAATACCACCTTCAGGGTAAGTAATCGAATTCGGTAAGAGTCCGTTACCATTTACTGTCAGGCGAACTTGATTCGTTTGGAAAAATTCTCCCAAGGTATATACAATCGAATTAATCACCGCTTCTTCTGAAGCATTATAATTATTGAAAACAGCTACAACCCCAGGTGTAAAATCGATAACAGCAACGTTATTACTATTAACAGATACACTATTAACCATGATTGTATCATCAATAATGCCTAATTCACGAAACATTTGTTGGAAAGCAGATGCAAGTGATCCATTTGTTTGAAAAGCAAAAGTACCTTGGCTTTCTCTAACTAAATTTTCCGCTGAATCATCTGGTTCATACATATTCATTGGATGAGTTAACATGACGTCACGAGCATCTGATGTTAATTGCCAATATTCTCCAGAATTATCTAAGCTATCACTTGACCAGGTCGCAACATGACCTTGATTTTGAGCATAGAAATCTTTCACAACACCTTCACTCGATGTACGTGTTACCTCAATAACGTTTGTGAGTGATCCAGCTTCAGTTTCAATGCTATTATAAAGTGCAGTAATTTCACTTTGATAATTTGAATCATCACTCCACGATGTCCCTACTGTTAATGGTTCCTGTAATAAAACCTGAGGGTTATTCGTTTGTAAACTACCAATTTGACTCAAAACATTATCATAAGGATTCAAATTTGTACTCGATGTTACTTGGCGTATTTGTCCATCACCCATTGAGAAAATTTGGGTTGCGACTGTTCCGCCTCTTCTTAATTGAATTTGACTTTGAGCATTGTCATTTTGATTATAATTCATGTAGGTAGTATAATTTTCTGCACCATTTGAAAATTGTTTAATTTGATATGCTATATAAGGTGCATAGTCCCATAAATTATAACTCGTTCCAGTTTCAGCTTGTTCCCATTCACTGCTTGGATCGTCTACTAATGGAACTGCAGCAGCCACTTCTTCTGTTGATTCTGTGACTGATTGTTCTTGATTATCTGATGCTACTTCTGATGTATTTTCTTCTTGTGCTGAATTTTCTTCAGCTTCGCGTTGTGCTAATTTTTCTTCAATTTCTTGTTGTCTCTCTTCACTTAATTGAATCATCGGTTCACTTGAACAGCCGACCAATAACAATAAAATTGGCACTAAAAGATATATTCGATAGTACTTAATCATCAAAACCTCCTAACAAAATCATTATTATTATAGCATATTTCTTTTCTATGACATATCAAAAATATCATAATTATTACAGAATTACTTTCAATTTACAAAAAAAAACGCCACTTCATTTCGAAATGACGTTTAGTTAAATTAGTTATCTGATTTTTCTTGATATTCCACCACTAAATGACGTTTAGGCTCACGGCCTTGTGAGTAAGTCTTGATATTTTTCATATAAGCTAAATGTTTATGAATTTGTTTACGTTCATAAGCAGGCAACGCATCAATAATAACAGGTTGACCCGTTTGCATTGCTTCGTCTGCCTTTTGTTCAGCAATATTTTGTAATACCTTGGCACGACGTTTACGGTAATCTCCAACATTTAAAATCACATTTAAATGACGTTGGTGAATCGCTGATAAATAAGTTTGAGCTAAAATTTGTAATGAATTAATAATTTTACCATGTTTTCCAATAACCAAACCAGATTTATCGGTATGAATATCGAAGAATACATTACGTCCTTCAACATCCATTTCAACTTCAGCTTCTGCCCCATATTCACGAACAACAGCTACAAGATAATCTGCAACAATTGCTGCACTCTCATATGCGTTTTTACCTTGGAATGGCGTCTCTTCCGTATCATCATCAGATTCATCCGTTGTTTCTGTTTCAACGATTGCTTCTTCTTTTTCAACTTGTGATTCTTCCATCTCAACTGCAATTACTTCTGATTCAATTTCAGCTTCTGTTGCTTCTACTTCAGCTTCTTGCGACTCAATTTCAAATTCTTTTGCTTCTACTTCAGCTTCGTTTGACTCAGTCGCTAATTCGTTGTTCTCTACTTTAGCTTCTTCTAATTTGTTGTCTTGTTCAGTTTTTTCAACTTTAACTGCTTCTTGTTCAATCACTGTCTCAGTGTTTACAACTGGCTCTTCTGTTGATTCACGCTCCAATTGATTTGTTAACTCTTTAAATGAGATATCATTATTTTGAATAATCTCAACAATTGCTTCTTGTTTACCAAAACCTAAGAAACCTTTTTTACCTTCGTTAATCACACGAATTTCAGCTTGACTGCGTTCGATGTTTAATTCTTTTAGTCCTTTTTCAATCGCTTCTTCGACTGTATTCGCTCTAACAGTTTTTTGATTCAACATAGAATTCGTCCTTCCCTAATTATCTCTTCTTTTTGCGACCTGTTTTTTGGCGCAATTCACGGCGTAAAGCACGTTCACGGTCTTTTTCTGCTTGACGTTTTTCTTCTCGCTCAGCAATAATCTTATATGGATTGTTGAAAATTAATGTTTGTCCTACAGTAAATGCATTCGTTACAACCCAATAAATAGCAATAGCACTTGGTAGTCCAATACCAATAAAGAAAATCATGGCTGGCATAATAAACATCATTGATTTAGTGGTTGCATTTTGTGCTGGGTTACTCTTCATATTTAAGTATGTTGAGTAAAAAGTTAATAATGCAGCAATCGTAGGTAAGATAAAGTATGGATCTGGTTCACCTAAGTTCATCCATAAGAAGTTACCTTCTCTTAATTGAGGTGTATATAAAATTGCTTGATATAGTGCCATCATGAGTGGCAATTGAACTAGCATTGGCAATAATCCAGCAAATTGGTTTACGTCATTTGCTTCCAATAATGCTGATTGCTCTTCTTGCATTTTTAATTGTGATTCACGGTCTTTATTAGGATATTTAGCACGAATCGCATCAATTTCTGGTTGTAATTCTTGCATTTCACGTTGTGACTGCATTTGTTTTTTATTTAAAGGTAATAAGATGATACGTACGATAATCGTGAAGATCGCAATACCAAATGCATAATTGCCACCAAAGATATTTGAAACCCAAATAATAAATTGTCCCATATAATACAATACATAACGATCCCAGAAATTTGTACTATTTGCGGAAACATCACCTGATGAACAGGCTGCTAAAAATAAAACCACACCAGCTAATAAAGCTAGCTTTAACCATTTTCTACTAATTTTCATTAGTACCTCCTTGTAATAAATTATTTAATGCCTGTTTATCTATCACTCCAGCTAAAGACATCACATGAATTAAAGATTTTTTTATTTGGTGAAAATCTTTATCTACGATATCTTTTCTCGCAATAACTAAAAAATCAATATCCATTTTAATGGCTGGCGTTAATTCATGAATCGCCTGACGAAGATAACGTTTAATTTGATTTCTCTTAACAGCATTTCCCATTTTTTTACCAACCGAGAATCCGACACGAAAATGTGCTTGTTCAGGTTTCGGATACACATAAAGCACTAACTGACGGTTAGCAGTAGACTTACCTTGATGAAATACTCTTTGAAATTCATTTTCCTTCTTAACACGATATGCTTTCTTCATCTTTGCCTCATTTCTTACTAGATAATCAATCATTATCTCTCTCATTATAGCGAACTATTGCCTTAAATAAAACACTTCTCTCGATTTACAGCATAAAAAAAAGGCCAACTAGTAATCTAGTTGACCAAATTCATTACTAAGCTGATAAACGTTTACGTCCTTTACGGCGACGGTTACTTAAAACACGACGACCATTTTTTGTGCTCATACGTTTACGGAAACCATGTACTTTACTACGTTGGCGTTTTTTTGGTTGGTATGTACGTTTCATGTTTTGCACCTCCTAAGTTTTTACATGTTTATTACAATACCAAGCTATTTTATAGAATATCACTATCCATGTCAAGAAGTATTTTAATAAAAAAATGTCGATATCTTTCCCTGTCGCACTAAATTTATCAACAAGTTATCCACAAATAAATTTTTACTGTTGACAAGTCTTTTTTGTTAAAAGGGTTGTTCACAACTTATTTACAGAAAAAGTGACACTTATCCTGTTGTTAATAACAAAATAGGATTCTTAAATTTTCTGTTGATAAGTTCGTAATACCTTGATATAATGATTTTCTTAACGTCATTTTATCCAGAAGAGGTTGTAGACAACTACTTATGAACAAAGTTATGCACAGATACGAATAGCTTGTTGATAACTCTTATTGTTGATATGTTTATAATTTTCCAGAGAGTTTTCAACTTGTGCAAAACTCATTCTATGATAAAATGATATTACAACTTTCTATACAGTTAATCAGATTGAGGTGAATCAGTTCTATGGAAGAAAAGGACCTTTTTTGGCAAGAAATAACAACACAGTTAATGGATATTTTATCCGATGGTACATACAAAAATTGGGTCGAACCAGTTAAACCTACTCGCATTGGAATAGATACCATTACTCTTGCTGTTCCTAATACATTAACTAAAAATTACTGGGATAAGCATTTATCGGGATATGTATTACAAATTAGCTTAGAGAAATTTGGAACAGAATATTCTCCCAATTATATTCTTGTACCTAATGAAGAAACAGCTCCATCATCTCTATCTCAACCCGTTCAAAATAACACTCCAGAAGTTATTGAGATAGAACATAATGACGATACAAATAGTAACAATCAATTAAATCCAAATTATACCTTTGATACATTTGTTATAGGGGAAGATAACAAAATGGCCAGTGTTGCTGCTCTTGCAGTAGTTGATGGTCCAGGTACAACCTATAATCCCTTCTTAATTTATGGGGGCGTTGGTCTAGGTAAGACACATTTGATGCAAGCGATTGGTAATGAGATACAAAAAAGAGATCCCAGCAAAAAAATTAAATACGCAACAAGTGAATCTTTCGTAAATGACTTTATAACGAGTATTCAGAATGGCTCACAACAAGAATTTCGTGATATGTACCGTAAGATTGATGTCTTACTAATCGACGATATTCAATTTTTATCTAATAAAGATAAAACACAAGAAGAGTTTTTCCATACATTTAATGCACTCTTCAATAATGAAAAACAAATAGTTTTAACGAGTGACCGTTTACCTAATGATATTGATAATTTAGAGGATCGTTTAATTAGTCGTTTCAAATCAGGCTTATCTACGGATATCACTCCGCCAGATTTAGAAACACGTATTGCTATTTTAAGAAAGAAAGCAAGTAGCGATAATTTAGATATCGATTCAAAAACACTTACATATATTGCTAATAGTGTAGATACTAACATTCGTGAACTTGAAGGAGCATTAGTACGTGTTATTGCCTATGCCGCCATTCAAGGTAAAGAAATAAATACAAATCTTGCAGCTGAAGCACTTCAATCCATTGTGGGCGATCAAGAAGATAAACCAATTACCGTTGACCGCATTATTGAAACAGTGAGCCTTTACTTTGATGTTTCGATTAACGATATTAAAGGCAAAAAGCGCCACAAAGAAATTGTAATTCCTAGACAAATCGCTATGTATCTAAGCCGTGAGTTAACTGAATTGTCTTTTCCTAAAATAGGAGAACAATTTGGAAATAAAAATCACACGACAGTCATCCATGCTTATGAGAAAATCGCGACGAATCGTGAAAATGATGATCAATTAAAATACGATATCGACCAAGTCAAAAAACAATTATAAAAAATCAGTTTATGCACTTGTTGATAACTTTCGCATAACTTCATGAGTTTTCAACATGTTAATTAACATGGCATTTCCCATACAGAGTATGGCTTTATACTAGTTTTAAACACTATGCACAGGCCCTACTACTAAGACTATTTATATAATATTATTTATTAAGGAGTTCAAAGATGAAATTTACTATTCAAAAAGATGTCTTTGTTAATCAAGCAGCAGATGTCTCTAGAGCAATTCAATCTAAAGCAACTATTGCTATCTTAACGGGGATTAAAATTACTGCTACCAATTCAGGTATTTATTTAACTGGTAGTGATGCTGAGATTTCTATTGAAAGTTTTTTAGATCAAACCAATGATTTATATGACTTAAATATTGAAGAAACAGGAAGTATTGTTGTAACAGCGAGTCTTTTCAATAATATTATCCGTAAATTACCCGATAATAAAATTCAATTTGAATCAAATGAAGATAATTCAGTATTAACAATCACTTCTGGTCCAGCGGTATTTGATTTAAAAGGTCAAGACGGATCTCAATATCCGCATCTACCTGAATTTGACGAAACGAATCAAATTCCATTACCAACTAAATTATTTAAAGAATTAATAGATAGAACGATTTTCTCAGCATCCAATCAAGAAAATCGCCCTTATTTAACAGGTTTAAATTTAACAGTTAACCCAACACATATTATTGGGGTAGCAACAGACAGTCACCGTTTAAGTAGACGTATTATCCCTGTTCAAATAAACGAATCGGTTATTGATTTTGAAAGTTTTACAGTACCAAAGAAAACAGTAACTGAGTTATCTCGTATTGCTGAAGATGATCAAGATTTATTTATGGTTGTTAGTAGCAAACAAGTTATTTTCTTAATGGAAAATACAATTATTTATTCACGATTACTTGAAGGAAATTATCCAGACACAAATCGATTAATTCCTACTAGTTCTTCTACAGAAATTATTCTCAATTCTGATATCTTGCATCAAGCGCTAGACCGTGCAAGTTTAATGTCACATCAAGGTAAGAATAATGTTGTTTTATTAAATGTTGTCGACAATGCAGTAGAATTAACTGTTAGCGGTAATGAACGAGGTCAAGCATTCGAAGCGATTAAAACAAAAGAAGTGACTGGGGATGATTTACAAATTTCATTCAACCCAGATTATATGAAAGAAGCGTTACGTTCATTTAATGGTGTAGATGTACGTATTCAATTCCAATCTGCCGTTCACCCAATGTTAATTTCAAGTGAAGCACCGAGTGAAGTGCCTCATAATGAATTACTACAATTACTTACACCCATTCGTACTCACCATACTTATTAATACATTTAATAGTCACTTCCCAATTCATTAATTTGAATTGGGATTTTTTGATGGACCAAATTTTAAATTTAAAGGGCTTTTTAGGCAATTTATATATAATAAGTGTTTACCCCTTAAAATAAGGTGAAATGCATGTAATCGGTAAATAAACCCAAAAATTTGAGTTTATCCCTAAAAAAGGGTATAATACAGAGGTAGAAAAGGCTGAGGTGATAATTATGAATAAAATAGAAATTGCGATTACAAATGACTTTATTACCTTGGGTCAATTGTTAAAAGTTGCAGACATTATTTCTAGTGGAGGAATGGCAAAAGCCTATCTTCAGGAATTTTATGTATATGTAAATGACGAAGAGGAACAAAGACGAGGGAAAAAACTTTATCCTGGAGATATTATCGAACTTCCAGCTGAAGAATTAGAAATTGTCATTGTTGCCGAAGATTAGATAGTTTATGAAGCTGAAACGATTAAAGCTAACAAATTTCCGTAATTATGATGATTTGGACTTATCTTTTAATGATGGTTTGACGATTCTTACGGGAGAAAATGCCCAAGGAAAAACCAATCTCCTTGAGGCGATTTTTTTGTTATCAATGGCAAAAAGTCATCGAACAAATATCGATAAAGAATTAATTCAGTGGGATAGTGAAAGCGCAAAAATAATTGGTGAAGTCGAAACGAAGAATTATGAATTTCCATTAGAATTACAATTTCAGAAAAAAGGCAAAGTTGCCAGAGTAAACCATCTAGATCAACCTAAATTAAGTTTATTTATAGGGAAATTGAATGTGGTCCTATTTGCACCTGAAGATTTACAAATTGTTAAGGGAAGTCCAAGTTTAAGACGTAAATTTATAGATGCTGAATTAGCACAATCACATCCTGTTTATTTACAAGAGCTGCTTGACTATAATCGAATTCTTAAACAAAGAAATAAATTTTTAAAAGATTTCGGTCATCAGTCAAATTTCGATGAATTATATTTTGAAGTACTGACAGATCAATTAATTGAAAAAGCAGTATCGGTTATAAAATATCGACAAGACTTTATCAAAAAATTAAATGATTATGCTGGGGAAATTCATTATGAATTGTCAAATCAACGTGACAAATTAACCCTAAGCTATGATGCAAGTAGTTCAAAATTAAATTACGACGAAACAGATACACTAACTGAACAATTTCAAGCATTATTTAAATCATCGATCGACCGTGAAAAATATCAAGCTACCACTGTTTATGGCCCACACCGAGATGATTTGTCTTTTTATCTCAATGGTAAATTAGCATCTCACTTCGGTTCCCAAGGTCAGCAGCGAACGATCGTTTTAAGTATTAAATTGGCTGAGATTGAACTTTTAAATGAATTAATTGGTGAATACCCTATTCTATTATTAGACGACGTCTTATCAGAATTGGATGACCAGAGACAACATATTTTAATGAGCCAAATCGAAGGAAAGATACAAACTTTTCTAACGACTGCTACAATTGAAGGATTGCAACTTGAAAGACTTGAAAATGCGAGTATCTTCTACATTGAGGCAGGACAAGTGACACAAGAGTAAAGGAGATCAAATTTTGACAGAAAATCAACAAAATCAACAATATAATGCTGATCAAATTCAAGTCCTTGAAGGTCTTGAAGCTGTTCGTAAAAGACCCGGGATGTATATCGGATCAACTAGTAGTGTTGGTTTACACCATTTAGTATGGGAAATTGTAGATAACTCAATCGATGAGGCTTTAGCCGGACATGCATCTGAAATTGAAGTAATTATCGAAGCGAATGGGAGTATCACCGTTACCGATGATGGACGTGGAATCCCTGTAGATATTCAATCGAAGACTGGCCGACCTGCTGCTGAAACGGTATATACTGTACTTCATGCTGGTGGTAAGTTTGATGGAAGTAGTTATAAAGTTTCTGGTGGACTTCACGGTGTAGGTGCAGCAGTAGTAAATGCACTATCGACGAAATTAACGCTTGAAGTATACCGAGATGGGAAAATTCATCAAATGACTTTTGAACGAGGTAAAGTTGTTCAAGAGTTAGAAGTTATTGGAGAACATGAAGAAACGGGAACAAAGGTTAACTTTATACCTGACCCAACTATTTTCTTAGAAACTGTTAATTTCCAATATGATATCTTAAAAAATCGTATTCGTGAATTAGCGTTCCTAAATCGTGGTTTGAAAATATCATTAGAAGATAAACGAACGGACCAAGAAGCTGAAGATACATTTTACTTTGAAGGTGGATTGGAAAGTTTTATTCATTACATCAACGAAGACAAAACACCTTTACATGAAAATGTTATTTTCTTAGAAGGTGAAATCGATGATATTCAAGTAGAAATTGCGATGCAATATACGGATGATTATCACACACAAATTATGTCTTATGCCAATAATATTCATACTCATGAAGGTGGAATGCATGAGACAGGATTTAGAACAGCATTAACTCGTGTAATTAATGATTACGCTCGCCAAAATAATTTAGTCAAAGACAGTGATGATAACTTATCTGGAGACGATACACGTGAAGGTTTAACAGTTATTATCTCAATTAAGCACCCTGACCCACAATTTGAGGGGCAAACTAAAACAAAATTAGGAAATTCTGAAGTTAGAACGATTACTGACCGTTTATTTAGTCAGGAAATGAATACTTTTATGCTGGAAAATCCTAAAGTCGCTAAATTAATAGTTGATAAAGGGATTCTTGCTCAAAAGGCACGTAATGCCGCTAAGCGCGCACGTGAAATGACACGTAAGCAATCAGGATTAGAAATTGCCAATTTACCTGGTAAATTAGCAGACTGTTCAAGTAGAGATCCAGAACAGTGTGAATTATTTATCGTTGAGGGGGACTCGGCTGGTGGATCAGCGAAACAAGGTCGTAATCGAATGTTCCAAGCCATTTTACCAATCCGTGGTAAAATCTTAAACGTTGAAAAAGCATCAATGGACCGTATTTTAAGTAACGAAGAGATTCGCTCGTTATTTACAGCAATGGGAACAGGATTTGGTAGTGAATATGATATTACTAAAGCACGTTACCATAAATTAGTCATCATGACGGACGCGGATGTCGATGGAGCGCATATTCGTACCCTGTTACTAACTTTAGTTTATCGTTACATGCGTCCATTAATTGAAGCAGGTTATGTTTATATTGCTCAACCACCTTTATATCAAATTAAGGTTGGTAAGAAAGAGATTTATTTAGATACCGATGAACAATTAAGAGAGTGGCGTGAGGAAAATCCCGATGCACGCTATAAACTGCAACGTTATAAAGGTCTTGGAGAAATGAACTATGACCAATTATGGGAAACGACAATGAATCCAGAAAATCGCCGTTTCTTAAAAGTAACCGTTGAAGATGCTGAAGAAGCAGATGAAGTAGTAAGTATGTTAATGGGTGAAGAAGTTCAACCACGACGTGAATTTATTGAAGATAATGCTGTATATGTTCAGAATTTAGACGTGTAATGATGGACTATTTAATTAAGAGAGGAATGAAATAATGAGTGAAGTTTTTGGCGAAAATCACCGCCCTTATGAAACTATAGATCTTCCTAATGAAATGCGTACATCATTCTTAGATTATTCGATGAGTGTTATCGTTGCTCGTGCTTTACCAGATGTTCGAGATGGTTTAAAACCTGTTCAACGCCGTATTTTATACGGAATGAATGAATTAGGTGTGACACCAGATAAACCGCATAAAAAATCTGCACGTATTGTTGGGGACGTAATGGGGAAATATCACCCCCATGGTGACTCGGCTATTTATGAAGCGATGGTACGTATGGCGCAGCCATTCAGTTACCGTGAAATGTTAGTTGATGGTCATGGTAACTTTGGTTCTGTCGATGGTGATGGGGCTGCTGCGATGCGTTATACTGAAGCTCGAATGAGTAAAATAGCGTTAGAAATGTTACGCGATATCAATAAAGATACAATTGATTTTAAAGCAAACTATTCAGAAGAAGAGAAGGAACCGGTGGTATTACCAGCTCGCTTCCCTAACTTATTAGTAAATGGTGCAGCTGGGATTGCGGTTGGTATGGCTACCAATATACCGCCTCATAACCTTACTGAAGTCATTAATGCGGTTGTTTTATTGATGAATAAACCCGATGCAACGACTGAAGATTTAATGGAAGTATTACCAGGACCAGATTTCCCAACCGGTGGTATTGTGATGGGGAAATCAGGAATCCGTAAAGCATATGAAACGGGCCGTGGTAAAATTATCATTCGTAGTAAATTTGAAATTGAAGAATTACCAAATGACCGCGAACGAATTGTTATTACAGAATTGCCTTATGGTGTTAATAAAGCGAATTTAGTAAAACGAATTGCAGAATTAGCCCGCGAAAAGCGAATTGATGGAATTACATATGCTAACGATGAAACAGGCCGTGAAGGTATGCGTGTTGTTATTGAAGTTAGACGAGATACCAGCGCAACTGTTGTATTAAATAACTTATTTAAATATACACCACTTCAAGTATCTTTCGGCTTTAACATGCTAGCGATTGATAATGGTGTACCGAAAATATTAAGCTTAAAAGAAATTTTAACTAAATATTTAGATCATCAAGAAGAAGTTATTCGCCGCCGTACAGAATTTGAAAAACGTAAAGCCGAAGATCGTGCTCATATTCTAGAAGGTTTATTAGTTGCGTTAGATGATATTGATAAAATTATTAATATCATCCGTAGCTCAGCTGACGGTGAAACGGCAAAAGTTCAATTAATCGAAAACTTCACGCTGACTGATATTCAAGCTCAAGCTATTTTAGATATGCGTTTAGTGCGACTAACTGGTTTAGAACGTGATAAAATTCAAAGTGAATACGATGACTTAGTGGCATTAATTGCGCGTTTAACCGAAATTCTAGGTAGTCGTGAACGTATTTATGAAATTATTGAAGATGAATTAAATGATATTAACTCACGTCACAATGACCCGCGTCGTACAGAATTACGTGTCGGTGAAATCACAGATATTGAAGACGAAGCTTTAATTGATCAAGAAGAAATTTTAATTGCTTTAACAAGTAATGGTTATATTAAACGTATGACCGAGGATGAATTCTCTGTCCAAAATCGTGGTGGTCGTGGAGTTAAAGGGATGGGTGTTGGAGATGACGACCATATTCAAACACTTGTTTCATGTTCAACTCACGATACCCTACTTCTCTTTAGTAATTTAGGAAAAGTATATTCTGCTAAAGGTTATGACATTCCAGAATATGGTAGAACAGCTAAAGGTTTACCGATTATTAATTTAGTTAATATCGAAAAAGGTGAAGAAATTAAAGAAATCATTCCTGTAAATTATTCAGACGAAGAGAATAATGTTGCCCGTGATGATAAATTCTTATTCTTTGTAACCAAATCAGGAACAGCTAAGCGTACCAATGCGAGTGAATATTATAATATTAGAAATAACGGTTTAATCGCCCTAAATCTTAAAGAAGGCGATGAATTAGTTAAAGTTTTAGAAACAGACGGAACAAAACCAATCATTATTGGTACTCATGAAGGAAATGCAATTACCTTTATGGAAGATGATGTTCGAGATATGGGACGAACAGCTACGGGCGTTAGAGGTATTCGCCTACGTGAAGATGATTATGTTGTGGGAGCAGGTATTCTAGAAAAAGACAGTGAAGTACTCATTGTTACTGAAAAAGGATACGGGAAACGTACCGCAGCTGATCAGTATTCAATTAAGAAACGTGGTGGACTCGGAGTTAAAACAGCGGATATTCGTGATAAATCAGGAAAACTAGCTGGCTTAATGGTGGTTGATGGAACTGAAGATATTTTAATCATGACAGATCAAGGTATCGCTATACGTATGAAAGTTAAAAATATTTCTCAAACATCACGTGCCACTCTAGGTGTTCGAGTGATTCGACTAGATGACACTGCAATGGTTAGTTCAGCTACATTAATTGTCCCAACGGATGAAGAAGATGCTGATATAGATGATTTGGAAGATATTGAACTATTAGATGAATCAGATGACATGACAGAAGATGAAGTATCTGAAACAGATAACTCTGAAGATGAATAATGAAATAAATGAATATTCTTCTTGCAACTAATTAATAAAAAGAGTATAATAAAAAACTGTGAGTACATTAGTACTCTCCTTGCTCTATCAAATAGATAGGGCCACTAAGACCAAAAGGAGGTGCAGCGAATGAGCAGCCAAACAGCAAAATACGAAATTTTATATATCATCCGTCCTGATATGAACGATGATGCTAAAAAAGAATTAGTAGAACGTTTCGATGGTATCTTAACATCTAACGGAACTGAAATTGTTGAATCAAAAGACTGGGCTAAACGTCGCTTAGCATATGAAATCAAGAAATACAAAGAAGGTATTTACCACTTGATTCAAGCTACAGCTGATGATTCAGAAGGAATCGATGAATTCCACCGTTTAGCAAGTATCAACCGTGATATCTTACGTTTCATGATTACTAAAGTTGAAGGTTAATTTGTTCCACGTGAAACACTTTGAAGGGAGACGTTCGATTTGAACTCAGTACAATTAGTAGGACGCTTAACAAAAGAAGTTGATTTACGATTTACCCAAAGTGGTGTTGCAGTAGGTAGCTTTACAGTAGCTATTGACCGCAATTATACTAACCAACAAGGTGAACGTGAAACAGATTTTATTAGATGTGTCATTTGGCGTAAGTCTGCAGAGAACTTTGCAAACTTTACGCGTAAAGGTTCACTCGTAGGAGTTGAAGGACGCATTCAAACTAGAAGCTATGATAATCAAAATGGTGAACGTGTTTATATCACTGAAGTTCAAGTAGATAATTTCCATCTGCTAGAACCAAAATCAGTGACAGACCAAAGACCTCGTGAAACTAACCCTCAAGGTGGAGGATCACAAGGCGGAGGTTCATCATTCAACAATGACTTTAGTGGTGGCTATAATAATAGTGGTAATAGTTACGGTGGAGGCTCAAGTTCTTCTAACCAAAATAATTACTCTGGAAATAGCCAACCTCAATACAATGGTAATAATAATAGCAGTAGACAACAGTCTACAGGAAATAATTTCGATACAGATTTTAACAGCTCTCCATTTTCAATTGATGGTGGCCAAGATATCGATATTTCTCAAGATGACTTACCATTCTAGCATCATAATCAGAGGAGGAATTTAAATGGCTCAACGTCGTGGAGGAAGACGCAGAAGAAAAGTATGTCACTTCTGTGCAAATCATATTGACCACGTTGATTACAAAGATACAGACTTATTAGGTCGTTTCGTATCTGAAAAAGGTAAAATTTTACCTCGCCGTGTTACAGGTACTTGTGCTAAACACCAACGTACTTTAACGGCTTCAATCAAACGTGCACGTATTATGGCTTTACTACCATTCGTAGTACAAGACTAATTATTAAATATTTAACGGGGATTCCTACTGGGAGTCCTCTTTTTTTATTAAATATTTTGTGTTTAGAATAACTTGATTCATATTAGTAAACCGGCTGTCATTATTTTGATTAAGGTAAATAAAGTCTAGCAATATTGAAATAAAACAATTAAATAAAACTATTGAACAAATTTGGACTTCCGCTGCAGTTATTTATATTGAATGTTATTAAATGGAGTAATACTACCTACTATGTTCTACAAATTGGATGCAATAACTCTAATAGTATTCTATGGAAATATCAAAAGGCACTAGAAACGAAATAAAAACTATTTAATAACAAAATGACTAAAAATCCATTATTATTAACCAAAGATTTCAAATCGCTTTGAGATGTACTAAAATTTACATAACTTGCGCTATTTGGTAAGATATTATAAAAGACTGAGCATATAGCCCTTTTGGAATGGGCTATAAAATGAATGATAGAACAGATGGTTAAGTAGGATGAGATTATTCACTGCAATTCTGCCAAAATGTTTCACATGAAACATTTTGAACATTGTTCCATGTGAAACATCTAGGTTCTAATTGGCTATCTATCGCGCTTTATGATAAAATATAATGGTATTTATAAGTGAGGTGACAAATGAATTTTAAAGAAAAAGTAACTAAGTTTTTCAAAATCTTTCATTCTTTAGAAATAAGTTGGCAAATATATAGTTTAATCATCCTTTATCTATTAGTTATGATTCTATCATTTATTATAAATTGGCGAATTGGGCTAATGTTATTGATATTATGTTTAATTGTGATCTTCTTTTTTGTGATGAATGCTCAAAATTTTGTTAGAAATTTAAATACTTTAGCAAATGATATTTCTAAATCAGCGTCTATGGCAGAACAAGATTCACTCTACCGTGCACCTTTAGCAATAATAATTTATGATAACAGTAAGCGTGTACGCTGGATCAACCCAGAATTTCAAAATATTTACCAGAGTAAAGACTTACTGGGAGAGAAATTAGAAAATATTGATATTGAATTAATTGCTTTGCTTGAAGTACCTGATGACAAGAAATGGCATGTTTCAACATTGAATGGATATAGTTTTAGAGTGTTACATCGACGTGATAATCAATCACTCTACTTATTTGATGTAACAGATGAGATTAGAATTCATGAAAGTCGCAAGCATGATCAATTAGTATTTGGTTACATGTTCTTGGACGATTACAATGAAGTATCGGAATCGATGAGTGATGAACAGGCTGCCAAATTTGATTCAGATTTATTAAATGACTTAAATCAATGGACGAGTAGCTATGGTATATATTCTAAGCGACTAGATGATGAGAGGTTCATCCTTATCTTGAATGCTAAGACATTGAAAGAACTAGAAAAAACAAAATTTGTGTTCTTTGAAGAATTACATGAAAAGAACTTTGCTAGAAATGTACCTATCTCTATTAGTCTAGGGATTGCCTATTCGGATTCTGATGAATATACAATCAAACAATTAGAACAAATTGCACAATCAAACCTTGATTTAGCGTTAGGTCGTGGTGGAGACCAAATTGTAGTAAGAAGCCAGAACGAACGTGCTAGATTCTATGGTGGTAAGTCTAATCCAACAGAGAAACGATCAAATATCCGTGCAAGATTAGTCTACCAAGCATTAAAGACTCAAATTGAACAAGCTGATAATGTTCTTATCACAGGTCACAAAATACCAGATACCGATTCAATTGGATCATCAATTGGTGTTCAAAAAATTGCGAGTTATGCAGGTAAACAAGCAAAAATCATTGTAAATCCACAAGAATTTAATCATGATATTGAAGAATTACTGAAACTTTCGAATGCGCCAAATTGGGATAATATATTAATTAACCATGAACAAGCAGAAGAATTCATTAACGACAACACATTGATAATAATGGTTGATCATAGTCGCCCTTCTTTAAGTGAAGGAGAAGCTTACTTAGATGGTAAGAATATCGTTATCATCGATCACCATCGTCGAAGCGAAGAATTTCCAGATAATACTGTCTTATCTTATATTGAAATTTATGCGTCATCCACATCTGAATTAGTGACTGAATTCTTTATGAATATGCGTAATACAAAGAAAGCACTTAATAAATATTCAGCTACTGCTCTTTTAGCAGGTATCATAGTGGATACCAATAACTTTTCGAACCGTACAGGATCAAGAACATTTGATGCAGCTAGTTATCTAAAGTCTCGTGGAGCAGATATCACTCAAATTCAAAGTGTATTGAAAGAAGATTTTGAGTCAGTTGTTCAAAGAAATAAACTTCTAGAGACAGCTAAATTCCCATATGATGGCTATGCAGTTGCTGTAGGTGATGATAAGAAAGTGATTGATAACATTATTGCATCACAAGCTGCGGATATGATGCTTGATATTATTGATGTAGAAGCTAGTTTTGTAATATATCGTCGTAACGAAAATACGATTGGTATCAGTGCACGAAGCTTGAATAAAGTGAATGTACAAACTATTATGGAACGATTAGGTGGAGGTGGCCATTTATCTAATGCTGCCACTCAAATACCAGATAAAACGATTGAGGAGGCTTATAGCCTTTTAATTAAAGAATTGGAATATGAACAGGGGGAATAATCATGAAAGTGATTTTATTAGAGGACGTAAAGAAACAAGGTAAGAAAGGTCAAGTAGTTGAAGTATCAGACGGATATGGCCGTAACTACCTTATTAAGAATGGTTTAGCTAAAGAAGCAACTGGTGCAGCAATGGGCCAATTAAAAGCTAAACAAAGAGCAGAAGCTAAACAAGCTGAAGAAGATTTAGCTGAAGCAAAAGAATTAAAAACGAAATTAGAAGATGACAAAACAGTCGTAGAAGTTAAGGCGAAATCTGGAGATGATGGGCGTTTATTTGGAACGATTACATCAAAACAAATCGGAGAAGCTTTAGAAGAACAATTCAACATTAAAGTAGATCGCCGTAAAATTGATTTAGCGAATAACTTAGCTGCATTAGGTCATTACAATGTACCAATCAAACTACACACAGACGTGGATGCTAAAATCCGTGTCCATGTAACTGAAGCTTAATTAACTATTAAATACCACCATTAATCACAGACTTAGGTACGTGATTAATGGTGGTTTTATTTACGTACAAGATGTGTTGAGACTATTCGTATATTTTAAATTTTTTTAAGGAAATAACTAAAACTGATAACTAACAGTCGAAAGTTATCGAAATGATGACAAAACGTGCTAATATAATGCATCAGTGATACCAGCGCTGTGTGAACGACCATTAGATAGTTTAGATAATGATAGGATTTTTATCCACTTGTGTATAAATGACTAAGTAAAAACCTGGATGACCTGTGCATAACTCTGTGGATAACTATGAACATCTGTTCGTAACTTTTCATTGCTCTTTATTGAATACTTTTGCACAGTCAAGTATACTAGATAAGAAATCATATAATAAAAATTCAAATTGAAAGTAGGTAAAGTATGGAAAATCCAATAGATAGACAGATGCCTTTCAGTGATGAGGCGGAGAAATCTGTACTCGGAGCCCTTTTCTTAGATCCGCAAAAAATGCCTACAGTACAAGGTATTATAAATGAAGCGGATTTTTATAAACAAAGACACCAATATATTTTTCAAGCGATGGATACAATTTATAATAAGAACACAACCATCGATATCATTACCCTAGCATCTCAGCTAGATTCTTATGATCAGCTGGAAAATGTAGGTGGAAGAGAATATCTCGTAGAGTTACTTTCTTTTACCCCAACTTCTGCTAATGTTGAGCAATATGCTAATATCATCAAAGAGAAATCAGTCCTGCGCCAACTGATTGAAGCGAGTACGCGTATTAGTCAGTCTGCCTATGAAGAAGGCGACAATATTCAAAATATTGTTGACCAAAGTGAAAAGCTGATCCTTTCAATTGGGGAAGGAACTCAGAGTAATCGTCCGCAATCAATTAAACCAATCATAGATGAAGCGATGCAAAATATTATTGAATTATCCGAGCGTAAGCAGGATATTGTTGGTTTACCAAGTGGTTACCGTGATTTAGATATGGTTACCAACGGTTTCCAACCGGATCAATTGATTATTTTAGCTGCACGTCCTTCTGTTGGTAAAACTGCCTTTGCTTTAAATATTGCTCAAAATATTGCAACAAAGTCACGTGTACCAGTCGTTATATTCTCCCTGGAGATGGGAGCAATTGACCTAGTAAATCGACTCATTTGTGCCGAAGGGAATATCAATGCAACAAATTTAAGAACGGGTAATTTGACGGATGATGAGTGGAGTAGTTTCACGATTGCTACTGATAATCTAAGAAATTCACCTATTTTTATTGATGATTCAGCAGGAACACGCGTTTCAGAAATTCGTGCGAAATGTCGACGCCTTAAACAAGAGAACCCTGATTTAGGTATGATTGTGATTGATTACTTACAATTAATCGAAGGTAGTGGTAAAGAGAACCGTCAACAAGAAGTTTCAGATATTTCTCGTCAATTAAAAATTATGGCTAAAGAATTAAAAGTCCCAGTAATGGCCCTATCACAGCTTTCACGTGGGGTTGAGCATCGTCAAAATAAACGCCCTATTTTATCTGATATCCGTGAATCTGGATCGATTGAGCAAGATGCGGATATCGTTGCATTCTTGTACCGTGAAGATTACCATCAAAAAGATGAAGAACCAGAGGAGAATCCAGCAGAAGACGATTTACCAGATAACACAGTTGAAGTTATATTAGCCAAAAACCGTGCTGGTGCTAGGGATACCGTTCGTTTACTCTTCAAAAAAGAATATAATAAATTTTCAAATATGTCATTTATGAGCGAACCGCCTATGATGCCACCAATGTAAAAAAGAACCGGAGAAATTTCTCCGGTTCTTTTACATTGAATTAAATATTTTTGAAGTTCAAAATGATTAACGTGTAATTGCCCAGTAATTAAGCCCTTCTTCAAGGAGGACAGATTCATCAATACCTTGCATGCTGAATGCTTTTTCAGGGTTATCATTGGCATCATTTAAGTAAACTTGACCGTCAATTGGATCATAGCCACGAACAATTACAAAATGTCCTACTTCAGTAAATAAGCCTTCACCAACTGAAACAACAATTAACTTCCCTTCATTGGAAGCTTCCATTGCTGTATGAAAGTTACCCCCGAAGTTTTCAAGTGTATAGCCATATTCGTTTGTAAAATCTTCAAATATTTTCCAAGAAGTACCGTCTGGTGTGTAATAACGGTCCCCAGACCACTCTAAAATGTCCTTAGGTGAAACACTACGATTATCTAAATAACTTTGAGTCATAGCTAGGGTAACAATAGCACAACCATTTTCATAGAGTTGTTGACTACCCGTGTTTCCATAAGGTAATGAACCCCATTTAGGTGATGTTTGGATGAGTAATGGGATATTCAATTGTCTAGTCCCATTCGTTGTTTGTGTATATTGGGCTGGGAATTTAGGTAAGAAACTAGAACCTTCGACAGTTACTTCCATCCCATTTTCAGATAAAGCTTGTAAAATATGTGGTTGAATATCTTTATAATCTTGTGTTTGTAATAATTCATTAGTTGTATTTTGTATTATTTGAATCCCTTCGGATTCTGTAGGATTCACATCCGATAAGAGAGTTGTTAAAGTATCTTCACTGTATTCAATTGATTCAGGTTCAGGTTCAGATACAGGTTCAACTGGAATTTCTGTTGAATCGGCCGGCTCGCTGACGGTCTCATTAGAAAGCGTTGACTGAGCTACTAGTTCTTGAGTGGGTGTTTGAGTCATTTCAAAAACAAAATAACTAGCCGTAACAAGCATAAGACTGACAATCCCTAATATAATCCATTGGTTAGGTGGTTGTTTTTTACGCATAGAGCATTCCTTTCTTTTAGTTAGAATACTCTTATTATACTGTATCGAATTCTAAATAGCCATTACGAATATATGAAGGAATATTTAATTTAATGTAAAAAAACATCACATAAACTGTCAAACTGGTTCCCATTTAACCGTTTTAGTTTTATAATAGGTATATTGGAGGGGATCAAATGTCAACCAAAGAATTTAGACGTAACTTAGCCGTATTTCCAATCGGGTCTGTCATGAAATTAACGGATTTAACAGCTAGACAAATTCGTTATTATGAAGATTTTGGTCTCATTAATCCACATCGTAGCGAAACTAATCGTCGTTTATATTCATTAAATGATATTGATCGTTTATTAGAAATTGTTGAATTGATGGATGATGGATTAACATTAAAAGGTATTCAAAAACGATTTGAATCTGGAAAGATGACTCAATCACCAGAACCTAAAGAATCTGAACAACTGAGTGACCAGGATGTACGACGTATTTTACGTGACGAATTAGGAATCTAGTAGGAGATGTTACTAAATTATGAATGAATGGACAAAAGAATCAATATTACAAGACGCTATAGACAATAAAGTATCTCTAGTAAGGTTGATGTATACAGATATTTTAGGAAATATTAAGAATGTGGAGATTCCATCGGCTCAATTAGAGAAGGCCTTGGATGGCCACATCACATTTGATGGGTCTTCAATGGAATCGTTTGTGCGTTTAGAAGAGACAGATATGCATTTACAACCAGATTTTTCGACGTGGTTAATTATGGAAGATATGCAACATGATAATCGAAATTTAGCGATCATCTTCTGCGATATATATACAGTCGATGGAACACCGTACGCAGGCGATCCACGTAGTAATTTAAAACGAATACTAAACCGTATGAAAGATATGGGATTTTCAACATTTAATATTGGTCCTGAGCTAGAATTTTTCTTATTCAAACGAGACGACCAAGGTATTCCGATATTAGAACCAACGGATGATGGAAGTTATTATGATATTGTACCTTTAAATATAGCGGAAGCATGTCGACGTGATATAATTTTAAAATTAGAGCAGATGGGTTATGACATAGAAATAAGTCATCATGAAGTGGGTAGAGGACAACATGAGATAGACTGGAAATATACGAATGCAGTAGAGGCAGCGGATAAGATTGTTCTCTTTAAATTAGTGGCGAAAATGATAGCACGTGGTCATGGTTTATATGCATCATTTATGCCTAAACCGTTAAATGGAGTGCCCGGTTCAGGTTTACATTGTAATTTATCATTATTTGAAAATGATAATAACGTATTCTATGATGAATTTGGGGAACGAGGCTTCTCGAAAACAGCCTATCATTTCTTAGCCGGGTTATTAGAATTTGCGCCAGCATATACAGCTATTGTCAATCCGTTAATCAATTCATACAAACGATTAGTCGATGGGTATGAAGCACCTCAATATATCGGCTGGAGCGAGAAAAATCGGTCACCATTTGCGCGTATTCCAAGAGCGAGGGGTAATTCAACCCGTATTGAAATGCGAAGCTTAGACGCAGCAACAAATCCATATTTAGCATTTGCATCTCTCTTACAGTCTGGTCTTCAAGGCATTGAAGAAGAAATGATTCCACCTGCTGAGATTCGTCGTAATGTTTATATTATGTCTAAAGAAGAACGTTACCAAAAAGGGATCGTTGATTTACCTTATGACTTAGGTAGTGCGATTGACGAATTAAAAGATAGTCCTGTTATTTTAGATGCTTTAGGCCCAGAAATTTCAGATAGTTACATTGCCGGAAAACAATTAGAATATCAATCATATATAAAATTTGTTAGTCAATGGGAAATTGATCGTTACTTTATGGATTACTAGTTTCAAAGTCGCTGTTTTCAATTTTTGAGTAAAGTTGTGAAGTTTTTGTAAAAATATTGGAGGAAGAAAATGAACCATACAATTATGCAATATTTCGAATGGTATTTGCCGGATGATGGTAAACACTGGGAAAATGTGAAAAATGATGCGCCACATTTAAAAGATATCGGTATTACTAAATTGTGGTTACCCCCTGCATCCAAAGGAACTGGAACAAATGATGTAGGATACGGTCCTTATGACTTATTTGACTTAGGTGAGTTTGATCAAAAAGGAGCTGTCCGTACTAAATATGGTACAAAAGAAGAATATCTCGCTGCCATTAAAGCTTTAGAAGAAAATGGTATAATGCCGATTGCAGATATTGTCTTAAATCATAAAGCTCAAGGTGATGAAACAGAAGGATTTACAGTTTTAAAAATGGATCCAGAAAATCGTCAAAAACCAATCAGTGAACCATACGAAATCGAAGGTTATACACATTTTTATTTCCCAGGACGACAAGGAAAATACAGTGATTTCGAATGGCATTGGTACCATTTCTCAGGTTTAGACTATGATGCCAAGCATAATGAAACAGGTATTTATCAAATTCAAGGTGAACACAAAGGTTGGGCCGATAACGAAGAAGTGGACACTGAAAAAGGTAACTTCGATTACCTAATGTTCAATGATATCGACTATAGCCATCCTGAAGTAATTGAGGAAACACGTGCTTGGTTAAAATGGTTTATCGAGACAACCGGTATTAAAGGTTTCCGACTAGATGCCATTAAACATATCGATCGTAGTTATATTGAGGAAATTATCAAGAAAATCTATGAAGAAATCGGTGAGGAATTTTACGTATTTGGTGAGTATTGGAATGCTGATTACGAAACAAAAGCCGACTACTTAGAAGATATTGATTATTCATTTGATTTATTTGACGTTAAATTACATATGAATTTCTACCAAGCTGCATTGCAGAATGAGAATTATGATTTAACTAAAATATTAGATAAAACGTTAATTGATGACCAAGCATGGAGTGCAGTGACATTCGTAGATAATCACGATACACAAGCAGGCCAATCATTGGAATCTGAAGTAGGTGCATGGTTTAAACCATTAGCTTACGGATTAATCTTGCTACTTAGAAATGGTTTACCCACTGTATTTTATGGTGACTACTACGGAACACAAGGAGAAAATGGTCACGGGGGTTATCAAGAAATTTTAGATAAATTACTCCATTTAAGAACAAATTATGCTTATGGTGATGAAACGCGTTACTTTGACCATTCAAATTGTATTGGTTGGATTCGTTACGGTAATGAAGAATATCCTCATGGTTTAGTAGCATTAATTTCAAATGGTACTGAAGATGGCTTTAAGGATATGTCACTGGGAGAGTATTATGCAGGTAAAACGTTTGTTGATTATCTAGGCCATTATGAAGGGGAAGTAACTCTTGATGAATCAGGAAATGGACGATTCATGGTTCATAATAAATCAATCTCAGTGTGGGTAGATAAAGATAGTTTAATTTAAGAAATTTTTGTGAGGATTAACATTTAATGTTAATCCTTTGTTAAAATAAAGAGTACAGTTAGAAGGTGGATCAATGCAAGAAAATAAAACACGTGGATTTGAAATTGTGCAAGCTTACCAAGATAAAGATATATCGCTACCTCACCGCTCAACACATTATGCGGCAGGCTATGATATTGAAGCAGCAGAAGAAATTGTGTTGCCTAGTTATTGGAAGTCATTATTTAAATATGTCTTAAAGCAAATGGGTCAATGGATTAATCGATCAGATGATAAAGAACTTGAACATGAGAGTGAACAATTGTTAAAGCCGACATTAGTACCTACAGGACTGAAGGCATATATGCTAGAAGATGAGTATTTACAAATTGTCAATCGTTCAAGTAATCCATTGAAACGTCGTATTATTTTACCAAATAGTTTAGGTATTATCGATAAAGACTATTACAACAATGAAAATAATGAAGGCCATATTTATGTACAATTACAAAATTATGGTGTTAAAGATGTCACTATTACAAAAGGTGACCGAATTGCTCAAGGAATTTTCAGCAAATATTTATTAACAGATGATGATATTGGCGGATTAAGTGAGCGTGTAGGAGGCTTTGGTTCCTCTGATAAATAATAATGAGGAGAATGATTAATTGGCCAAACAACGTATCATGTATGAATGTATGGCATGTGGTTACGAGTCACCTAAATGGTTAGGACGCTGTCCTAACTGTGGTGGCTGGAACCAGATGAAAGAACAAGTCCAAATGCCAGAAAATAAAAGCAAACCACAAGTAACAGTCACTTTAAATCGATCGAATAATGATAAGGGACACGCGAAGCGTCTATCAGAAATTAACTACGAAGAACAGAACCGTGTCTCCACGTCATTTGATGAATTTGATAGAGTCTTGGGTGGTGGAGTTGTTAATGGGTCACTCGTCCTAATTGGTGGAGACCCTGGTATTGGTAAATCGACATTACTACTGCAAGTCTCAATGCAATTAGCTATGAATGGCCAGAAAATGCTCTATGTTTCTGGGGAAGAATCACTCTCTCAAATCAAAATGAGAGCAGAACGCCTTGGAGTTACTTCAGAAAATTTTTATTTGATGGCTGAGACAGATTTAGCATTTATCGCTAAGGAAATTGAAACGATTGAACCAGATATGGTGGTAATCGACTCAATTCAAACGATGTCTGTTCCAGATAATACGGGTGTTGCTGGGAGTGTATCTCAAGTAAGGCAAGCGACGGCAACGTTAATGCGTATTGCTAAGGATAATCAAATTGCGATTTTTATTGTTGGACATGTGACTAAGGAAGGTAATATTGCTGGACCACGTATGTTAGAACATATGGTGGATACTGTACTATATTTCGAAGGTGAAAAGCATAACCGCTTTAGAATGTTAAGAGCAGTAAAAAATCGATTTGGGTCAACTCATGAGATGGGTGTCTTTGAAATGCAGGACATTGGTCTACAAGAAGTTTCGAATCCATCACAATTATTCTTGGAAGAACGATTGGAAAATGCTACCGGATCAAGTGTTGTTGCTTCACTAGAGGGAACAAGAACAATTTTGACAGAAATTCAATCGCTAATGACACCAACAGTTTTTGGTAATGCCAAGCGTACAGCAAGCGGAATCGAAATCCAACGTGTATCATTATTATTAGCGGTGATGGAAAAACATTGTGGCCTACTTGTTCAAAATCAAGACGCGTTCTTTAAAACAACGGGTGGAGTAAGGCTTGAAGAACCAGCGATTGATTTGGCAATCGCAATTAGTATCGCGTCCAGTTATTGGAACCGCCCTATTCGTGTCGATGATTGTTTTGTTGGAGAAATTGGATTAACTGGTGAAATCCGTCGTGTTTCTCAAATTCAAGAAAGAATTAAAGAAGCGGACAAATTAGGATTTAAACGTATCTTTATCCCTCATAGTAATGCGGATCGTCTAGATTTAGATGTTAAGATTAAGGTTATTCCGATTAAAACAATTCAAGATGCTGTTCGTCATGTCTTTCCAAAACAATAACAAAAAATATGGAGGTGAAACAATGATTAAAAAGATTATTTATTCAATTTTTGCTGTTATTGGACTCAGTTTCGGTTTAACTTTAGGGTCGATTATTTGGCAAATGTTTCAAATAAATACAGAATTTTTATATAATCCTGTTGTTAATGCTGTTATTTTTATGATTATTTTTATTTTATTAGGATTATTAATTGCGCCCTTAGTAGAAAAAATTATCAAAAAGATGTTTGATATCTTAGCACAACAAACGACCTATGATTTGGTTATGGGAACTTTGGGTGTGTTTATCGGTTTACTAATTGGGTATATGGTTTCTCTACCCTTCTCAAATTTTAATATTCCAGTTTTTTCAGCAACATTACCATTTATCTTAATGTTTGTCTTTTCAATCGTTGGTTATCAAACGGTGATGAGTCGAAAACATGAATGGAAGGATGCATTCGCTCGTTTTCAAAAGCCTGTAGAGGCTGAGGTAGAGGTTGAAAGTCAAATGCTTGAGAGAAAAGCAGATGATAACTTTCATCGCTACAAATTATTAGACACAAGTGTTATAATTGATGGCAGAATTGCTGATATTGTGAAGACTAATTTCTTAGAAGGAATTCTTGTTATCCCAAATTTCGTCTTACATGAATTACAATTAATTGCAGATTCTGGAGATAGCTTGAAGCGTTCGAAAGGTCGCCGTGGTTTAGATATTTTAAATGCATTACAAAAAGAAGAATCTGTAAATATTGAATATTATGAAGGCGACTTTGAAGATATTAATGAAGTTGATAGTAAATTAGTGCGTCTAGCAAAATTAATTGATGCAGCGATCGTAACAAATGATTATAATTTAAATAAAGTCTGTGAATTTCAAAATATTCCAGTCTTTAATATCAATGAATTAGCAAATGCTGTTAAACCGGCAATGATTCCTGGTGATGAGATGACGGTAACGATTATTAAAACAGGTACAGAACGTAAACAAGGTGTTGCTTACCTTGATGATGGAACGATGATTGTCGTAGAAGATGGTCAGTATTATATGAATCAACGTGTTCCTGTTATTGTAACGAGTGCCATTCAGACAAATGCCGGTCGTATGATTTTTGCTAAGTTAAGTCAAGCACAAATAGAGCAATCAGAAGCATCCCATATAGGATGATTGAGAAAGGAAGTAAAAGATTAATGAGCGACAAAATTCGCGTACGTTACGCTCCAAGTCCAACTGGAGAATTACATATAGGTAATGCTCGTACAGCATTATTTAACTATTTATTTGCCCGTCACAATGGTGGAGATTTTGTAATCAGAACAGAAGATACTGATACTAAACGTAATATTGACCATGGTGAACAAAGTCAATTAGATAATTTGAAATGGTTAGGTCTAGATTGGGATGAATCAGCTTTAAATCCTGGTGAATACGGTCCTTACCGTCAATCTGAGCGTATGGAAATTTACCAACCTCTAATTGACCAATTACTTGCAGAAGATAAAGCATATAAATGTTATATGACAGAGGATGAGTTGGAAGAAGAACGTGAAGCTCAACGAGCTCGCGGGGAGATGCCACATTATGGTGGACAACATGCTCATTTAACTAAAGAACAGCAATTAGCTTTTGAAGCTGAAGGCCGTGAGGCTGCTGTACGTTTCCGTGTTCCAGCTGATGAAACTTACTCATTCGAAGATTTAGTTAAAGGTCCGGTTACTTTTGAATCGAAAAATATCTCAGGTGACTGGGTAATTCAAAAGAAAGATGGTATGCCAACTTATAACTTTGCGGTTGCAGTGGATGACCATTATATGGAAATTTCCCATGTTTTACGTGGAGATGACCATATTGCCAATACTCCAAAACAAATGATGATTTATGATGCGTTTGGTTGGGAATATCCTCGTTTTGGACATATGACATTAATTATTAATGCAGAAACGAATAAGAAATTATCTAAACGTGATGGAGGTATTTTACAATTTATTGAACAATACCGTCGTTTAGGTTATTTACCTGAAGCAATGTTTAACTTTATTGCTTTACTTGGTTGGTCACCTGAAGGTGAAGAAGAAATTTACTCACCAGATGATTTAGTTAAGATTTTTGATGTGGATCGTTTATCTACTTCTCCAGCATCATTCGATAACAAGAAATTAGAATGGGTTAACAACCAATACATGAAAGCCATTGATTTAGAAACAGTGGTGGAATTAACATTACCACACTTACAAGAAGCAGGTTATGCTGAAGTTGAACCTGATGGTAAAGAAATGGATGCCATTACTAAATTAGTGTCTCTTTATAAAGATGAAATTAGTTATGGTGCTGAGATTGTGGATCATGTTGGTTTCTTCTTCAACGAAACACTTACTCTAGATGATGCATCTAAAGAAGAAATTAATAACGAGACAGCTCCAGTAGTGATTCAAGCAATGTATGATAAATTAGCTGAAATTTCTTTATCAGAATTTGTAGCTGGAAACATCAAACCATTAATTAAAGAAATTCAAAAAGAAACATCAATTAAAGGTCGTAAGTTATTTATGCCGATTCGTATTGCAACAACTGGCCAAATGCATGGTCCTGAATTAGCAGATGCAATAGAAGTTTTAGGTAAAGAAAAAGCATTAGACCACATTAAACAAGTCCAAGCACAAATGGCTTAATTTAATTTTTCCACCTCGCATGAATGTGTGAGGTGGATTTCTTTTACAGTAAAAAAAGATCCCCTGCACTCACATTAATGAGTATCAGGGGATCTTTTTATTTTATTATTTTTCTAAAGCGACATATTTATCTTCAGATAAGTTTGGAATGGTTAACATTGTGATTAAGCTAATGATATAGAGTGATGCTAGGAATAGCATAACCATTGTAATTGAAGAGTGATCAAGAATATATCCAATAACAACTGAAGAGAAGCCACCAACTGCACGTCCAACATTAAGGATCGTGTTATTTGCTAGTGAACGGATTTCATAAGGATATAAGCGTGTAACAACCGCCCCATAACCACAAAACATTCCGTTTACGAAGAAACCAACGATCGCTCCACCAATTAATACAGTCATTGGTGTTGATGCGAATGAGTAGAGATAGACACTAATTGCCGACATGATTAAGAAAATAGTATAAGCTAAACGTGGTCCGATGCGGTCAATGAGATTTCCAAAGACGAACATCCCAATTGACATCCCAATGATTGTTGTAATCATCCAAGTTGTTGAACCAGAAACTGAAATGTTAAGTTGCGTTTGAATCATTGACGGTAACCAGTTCATCATGCCGAAATATCCAGCAATTTGTACAGTTGTCATAATCATTAAGCCAATTGTCTGGTGAGTTAATGTTTTGTTAGCGAACAATAATTTGAATGAACCGACCTTTTCTTTATCCGCAGTTGATGAACCACGGTCAGAAATGGCATCTTTATCGATTGAAAAATGCATCCAAGCTACAAATAATAATGGTGCAAAGCCAATTAAGAATAGCCCTCTCCATCCTAATGTTCCTAAGAATAAACCAGCGATAATGGCTGAAGTGATTGAACCTACTTGACCAATGATTCCATTGAGGGAACTAATACGGCCCATTTGTTCAGGTTTAACAATCCCTGCCATAACTGCAATAGCAATCCCGTATTCACCACCTACACCAATCCCAGCGATAAAACGTAGGATATAAAGATGCATAATATTATCAGTGAAGAAGATTAATCCGGTCGCAATCGAGAAAATTGCGACAGTAATTTTTAACATGGTAAATTTATGGTATTTATCACCTAAAGCACCGAAGACTAAACCTCCAAATAACATACCGATATTTGTTATTGAGGCAATTAAACCTGCTTCTGCCCCATTTAAACTTAAATCTGCAATAATTGATGTTAGCGTAAATGATAGGAACATCACATTTACATCATCTAAACCTGAGGCGATAATTGAAGCAAATAAAGCTTTCTTGTCATTTAATTTCATATATATTTCTCCTTAATGATTGCTCTCGTCAATCTTTATTAATCTATTTAATTAGTTTGTATGTGCTTGTGACCATGCCTCGGGATCTTGATGCCAAGTTAATAATGATTCCTGGAATTTAGCCAAATCAGGATTAAGGCTCGCAACCTCAACTAAGTTTTCATAATTAGTTAGAGTGAAGTGACTTAAATCAGCGTCAGCAAAAGCCTTTGTTCCAATCGGTAATTGGTAAGTCATAATAGCCACCGCACCTAATACATCAAAACCAGCTTCTCTTACAGCTTCAGCGGCACGAATGACACTTCCTCCAGTTGAGATTAAATCTTCAACCATAACGACTTTACTACCTTCTGCTAAGCGCCCTTCTATTTGATTCCCTTTACCGTGCCCTTTAGCTTTATCACGAACATAGACCATTGGTAATTCTAAGCGGTCTGCAATTAAAGCGGCATGTGGAATCCCTGCTGTTGCTGTCCCAGCAATCGCTGTAGCATTTGGATAATGTTCCTTAACCAATTCAACTAACCCACTCACAATATCACGGTATAATTCTGGATAACTCATTGTAAGACGGTTATCACAGTAAATTGGGGCTTTTAACCCACTAGACCATGTAAAGGGATCTTCAGGTGATAATGAAACAGCTTCGATGCTTAATAAAATATCAGCATAATGTTTCTCTCTATTTGTCATAATTTCCTCCTTATCTTTCTAATAAACCTTTATTCCAATCATCTTTCATTTGATGATAACTAGCTACTGGATCTGCTGCTTGTGTAATAGGACGTCCAATGACTAAATAATCACTCATTAAGTGCGCAGCTTGGTTCGGTGTTGCGATACGTTTTTGATCATCATCGTTGTTTAGTTCAGGGCGAATACCTGGTGTAACAACTTTGAAGCTATTTCCTACCGCGTCTTTAATCACTTTAGCCTCTAATGGTGAAGAAACGACGCCGTCTAAACCGGCTTTTTGAGCAATTGTTGCATAGTGAATAACACTTTCTTCTAAGGTATATTTATGATCAAGTAATTGTTCTGTATGTACTTGTTCAGGGCTAGTTGATGTCAGTTGTGTAATTCCAACAATAATCGGTCTCTTACCATTTTCTGGTGTACCCTCATTTAAACCTTCTACCGCTGCTGTTAGCATGGCTGACCCACCTGGGCAATGAACAGTAACCATATCCACTTCTAAGCGCGCTAAACTTGCCATTGCACTCTTAACAGTGTTAGGGATGTCATGTAATTTTAAATCAAGGAAAATACTGTGACCGCGTCTTTTCAGTTCATGTACAATACTCGGTCCTTCGATATAAAATAACTCCATGCCAATTTTGACATTCAATTTTTCTGATTTAAATAAATCAACGAAATCAAGTGCTTCATGACCAGTTGGGAAATCTAGAGCAATAATCGGTAATTCTTTTTTCATCTGCTTCCTTCTTTCTTTATAATTTGGTCTACAAAAAAATCCGCCACAAACGTGACGGATTTTCGGGAAATGTATAACTTGGGCACACAAAAAAAGCAGAATCTGCCCCCTAGTTCTTATTACATAGCTTCCATGTATCTCGTACACGATTAAAGACCTTTTTACTTAAAACGATATTACACCGAATGACGTATAGAGTCAAGATGAAATCGATGAAAACGTTTTGGATTCAAGTTTATTAATATCTCAATTATAAATCAAATTCTTCCTTGAACATTTCTTCTCGCTCTTCAAAGGTAACTTCGTGGTGAATTTGATGCAACATCCAAGTGTAGTTAAAACTATCTAGGAATGTTGCATTAGAAATTCCCATTTCCTTCATTTCAGTGACTTCTTGAATTGGTGTTGCGCTAGCGTCAATGGCTTTCAAGAATGTGTCATTAATATTAGGAACAACAACATTGAACCAAATACTTTGAGGATTTTCTGGTGTAGGAGCTAATAGTTGGTACTCTGGGTTTTCATCTAATAAATGGAAGCGAGTGCCGTAAATGGTAAATACAACTTCATTCAAGCCTACTGGAAAATTTGTTTGTTCGACTACTTCTAAATCAAAGATCGCCTGATATTGTTTTAAAGCTGCTAAACTATCCTTTACAACTAAATCAATTTCTACTCCTGTAATCATTAAATCACTCCTTGGTTTCTAATTAGTAAATATTTATATAAAATGAGTCACTATTCATGAATCGATCTTACTAATTTACTATACCTATTTTATAAAACAGTGACAAGCTGTTTGACTCCTTCATGTTTATATTATGTCTGTTATATAGAGAAAGAATGCAAAAAATGATATATCAATATAATGATTTCTTTCGGATCAAAATGGAAAAAATAATAGCCTAAATTTAAGCAGTTTAAACAGCCAAATATCTCAAAAAATATATATTTATTTTAAAGTAAAAAAATTGATTCAATGTGTATTTAATCACAGATGAACGACATCTATATCATTAATCAGCCTGATTCAATAATTAATTATCAAAAAATTGAATTGTTGATTTAAAAATAGCACATATGATAGCGCTCACTTAATCTGAAGCCTTCTTTTAGTCAATATAATGTGAAAAAAACCACAATTTTTGTCCAAAAGCCTATAAATTGAAATGAATTGTGGTAGAATGGAATAAATTAACTTGATGACTGAGGATGGTGGTAAATATAAATAAGGAAACAAGACAAATTAAACTGATGGGGACAAATATCGATTTGATGGTAGTACACCCTGAAGGCGTTAAAATTTTAGATCACTTAGAAGATTTATTACATATTTACAATTTAAGGTTTAGTGCAAACCGTGATGATTCCGAATTAATGCAAATTAATCAAGCAGCGGGACGCCATCCAATTAAAGTTCATCCTGAAATGTACGAGTTAATTGCACTAGGTAAAGAACATAGTCTAGCCAAAGAGAGTTTATTAAATATTGCAATCGGGCCACTCATAAAATTATGGAATATAGGATTCGATGATGCGCGGGTACCAAGCCAAGCTGAAATCGATGAGGTACTCAAGATTATTGACCCTAATCTCATAGAATTAGATGAAGAAAATCAAACGATTTACTTAGCAAAAGCTGGTATGGAGATTGATGTAGGAGCGATTGCTAAAGGTTACATAGCGGATCGATTAGTAGACTATATGAAGGAACAAGGCGTGGCATCAGGACTTGTTAATCTGGGCGGTAATTTAGTGACAGTTGGGCCTGCTTTAAATCGCCCCGACTACTATTGGCGCATTGGTGTTCAAAACCCAGAAGAAATAAGAGGTCAATCAAGTGTGACGCTTAAAATATACAACCAGTCAGTTGTAACTTCAGGTATATATGAACGTAAATTAACGATAGATGGTCAAACTTACCATCATATTTTTGACCAAAAAACGGGATATCCGGTCAATTCAGACACAGCAAGTATCACAATCATTGCCGATCAATCTGTTGACTGTGAAATTTGGACGACGCGTTTATTCGGTCAAGAACCACACCACATTATTAACGAAATTAATCAACTCCCAGGTATTGAAGGAGTTGTTATTACCAGAGACGGTGAATATCTTTTAAGTAATGAAGTAAATAAAGCATAGTTGCAAATAAAAGGAGAAAATATATGAAAAAAATTACTGCAATTGTTGGAAATAATGCAGACAATTCCACGAACCGTAAATTGATTCAATATATTGCAAAACGTTACACAGATTTAGCAGATATTGAAATTATGGAAGTGAGAGATTTTCCAATGTTCAATAAACCAGCTGATATGAAATTACCTGATTTTGTAAAAGAAAAGATTGAGGTCATTGAAAATAGCGATGGTGTTATTTTTGCTACACCAGAATATGACCATGCGCCACCAGCTGCTCTATCAAATGCTCTGGCATGGTTAACTTATGGTGTCTATCCATTTGTTTCAAAACCTGTATTAGTAACAGGTGCGTCTTATGGAACACTTGGATCGTCTCGTGCACAAACTCAATTAAGACAAATGGTCCGTGCACCTGAAACAAGAGCGAATGTCATTCCTGGTGCAGACTTCTTATTAAATCACTCATTGCAAGCATTTGATGAGGAAGGTAATTTAGTCGATCAAGATAAGGTCTTGTTACTCGATGCAATGATGAATGACTTTATCACTTATATTGATGTGAATGCTCAGTTAGTTGATGCAATTGCTGCGAATAAAAAAGCCGCCGTAGAGCATTCATGGGACCAGCCATAAGGGGAGGTAATTAAATGAAATTAGTAGGTATTATAGGATCAAATAGTGATGTTTCATATAACCGATTATTAATGAAATATGTAGAGAAGGCACACCGTGATTTATTTGAATTAGATGTTGTGGAAATCATTGATGTACCGATGTTTAATGTTTCAGATGATAAAACGGATAGTCCAGTTATTCAAGATATTAACCGCCGCGTTGCAGCTGCTGATGGTGTCATTATTGCCACACCTGAACACAACCATACTATTCCACCAGCATTAAAGAGTTTAATTGAATACTTAACTTATAAAGTTCATCCATTCGAAGGTAAACCAGTGATGATTATTGGAGCATCATTATTATCTCAAGGTACTTCGCGTGCTCAGTTACATTTACGTCAAATTCTTGAAGCACCTGGTGCAGGAGCATATGTTTTCCCAGGGAATGAATTTTTATTAGGGAATGTAAAGCAAGCATTTGATGGTAATGGAGACATTAAAGATGCCGGTACACGTAAATTCTTACGTGATACAATTGAGAAATATTTGGAATTTGCAAAAATCATTAACTTAATGAATCCTAACTACAATAAAGATGAAGATGCACAATCTGGTGCAAGTGAAGAAGCAGATGCAACTACTTCAGCGTCACAACAAGGTGAGCCGAATGAAAATCTATGGGCAACCGAAGATATTGATACAACCATCAAAGGCTTAGACAAAGATGCTGAAGATTGGGTAGAACAAGCGACAAATCAAACAGAGGCTGCTTCAGGGGACGACTATGTTAAATTAAATCATGGGGTATTAACAGTTAACCAAATTAATAATATGTTAAAAACAGTACCTTATGAAGCAACTTATGCGGATGATAACAATCAATTTATTTATTATAATCACACAAAACCAAAAGAAGAAATGTTAGGTGGCCGTCAACCAGGTCAAGTAGGATCATCATTAGCTGGTGTTCACCCTGATCGTACATACCATAATGTATCTTATGTCATTGAACAATTACGTTCTGGTCAACAAGACGAAGTACGTGTGCGCATTCCAGGTAAACCAGGTCAATTTAAAATTCACAACTACCGTGCCATGCATGACGGCGAAGGTCGTTACCGTGGAATTCACGAGATGATTTTTGACTTGCAACCTTGGGTTGATTGGTATTTTGAACAAACAGGTGGCTTAGTGGTTAAAGCCGAAGACGCAACGAGTTCTGCTTCAACTTCAGCGGATGTTGAGCAACCAGATGCAAACACATCTGCCTCAGAAACTCAGTCAGATAATCAAGACGCTGTAACAAGTGCTACTTCAAGAGCAGCAACTGAAGCAGAAGATTTATGGGCAAATGGTTCAATCAAAACAACAATTGAAGGCGTTGATAAAGACGATGACAATTGGGTTGAAAAGGCTGCTGAATTGACTAACGCTGCTGAAGGTGATGATTATGTTCAATTAGACCGTGGTGTTTTATCCGTTAACCAAATTAACTGGTTACTAGAAACATTACCTTATGAAGCAACTTATGCCGATAATAACAACCAATTCATTTACTATAACTTTACAAAAGCCAAAGAGGAAATGCTAGGGGGCCGTCAACCTTGGCAAGTAGGATCTTCCCTTGCAAAAGTCCACCCAGACCGTGCCTTTGCAGGTGCTGCTTGGGTAGTGAATCAACTACGTAATGGCCGTGAGTATGTACGTGTTCGTATTCCAGGAGCACCAGGACAATTTAAAGTACATAATTATGTCCGTATGGAAGATGAAAACGGCGAATATGCTGGAATTCATGAAATGATTTTTGACTTACAACCATGGATTGATTGGTATTTAGAACACAATCAAGGTAAACATACAGCAACAGATGCTACTTCAGGCGCAAGCCAAAAAACTGAAGTCAAAGCAGATGCCTTTTCTGGTAATGAGGCAACGAATTTAACAATGAACCCAGAGCAACAAGGTCCGTCAGCTGACGCGGTTACAGGAGCTTCAGAATCACAAGGTTCAGGTTCAACTGGAGCGAAATCTGAAATTCATGAAGATATGTTTGCACGTCATGTTGTAGATACAACAATTATTGGATTAGATAAAGATGCCGATGACTGGGTAGAACAAGCTGCAGAGAAAACTCAGGCAGCTAAAGGTTCAGATTATGTTCAACTAGACCGTGGTGTATTAACGGTAGATCAAATCAATTGGATGTTATCAACATTACCTTACGAAGCAACATTTGCCGATGATAATAACCAATTTATTTACTACAACCAAACTAAGCCTCGCCATGAAATGTTAGGTGGCCGTGATCCATGGCAAGTTGGGTCTTCTCTTGGAACAGTCCATCCAGAACGTGCACATGACGGTGCAGCTTGGGTAGTGAACCAATTACGTACCGGCGAAAAAGATGCAGTAACAATCAATATCCCAGGAGCACCAGGTCAATTTAAGATTCACCATTATGTTGGCATGCATGATGAAAACGACAAATACCGTGGCGTTCATGAAATGATCTTTGATTTACAACCATGGATCGACTGGTATCTAAAAGAAACCGGCCAATCATTAACTGGTGGTAAAGATGCGACGACAAGTGCTTCTCAAACTGAAGATAACGAGACTGCAACACCAATTGAAACACCAGCACCAGATAATGATGCCACTTCAGGCGCAACTGAATAATTAATGAAGAGACGTTTACAATTGAGTAAACGTCTTTTTTAATGCAAATAATTAGGAGGATTACACTCTATCACAGAAGCGTGTTTAAGACTTTATCCATTTAATAACAAGCGAAACCATGTTATTATGATAAGGATAAGTTCTTAACAGAACATAATAGAAAAGTTATAAGAAAGAATGGAGTTAGCTATGACAATTAAAATTTATAATACTCTAACCCGACAAAAAGAAGATTTTAAGCCAATCGAAGAAGGCAAAGTAAAAATGTATGTCTGTGGTCCAACTGTATATAATTATATCCATATTGGTAATGCACGCAGTACTGTAGCATTTGATACGATTCGTAAATACTTTGAATACCGTGGATTTGATGTTAATTATGTTTCAAACTTTACAGACGTAGACGATAAAATTATTAAAGCAGCAAATGAAGAAAATTTAACAACGAAAGAATTGGCTGACAAGTATATTGCAGCCTTTCATGAAGATACGTCAAAGATTAATGTCAAAGAAGCAACCACGCATCCTCGTGTGATTGATCATATTGAAGAAATTGTCTTATTTGTCAAAGACTTAATTGAAAAAGGCCATGCATATGAATCAGAGGGGGATGTTTACTTTAGAACATCAAGTTTTGATAAATATGGTGAATTATCAGGTCAATCATTGGATGAATTAGTTGAAGGTGCCAGCCAACGATTAGACGAAGCAGAATTACAACGAAAAGAAAATCCAGTTGACTTTGCATTATGGAAAACAGCCAAAGATGGTGAAGTAGCTTGGGAATCACCTTGGGGAATGGGCCGCCCTGGATGGCATATTGAATGTTCAGTCATGTCGACTAAATATTTAGGTAATACATTAGATATTCATGGTGGCGGACAAGATTTAACTTTCCCTCATCATGAAAATGAAATTGCTCAATCAGAAGGTCATAGCCATGAAGTATTTTCAAACTATTGGATGCATAATGGATTCGTGACTTTTGGTGGAGACGGCGAAAAAATGAGTAAATCGCTAGGGAACTTTGTGCTCCTCAGGGACCTATTAGATGAAGTGGATCCGATGATTGTACGTTACTTACTTGGAACAGTTCATTACCGTAGTCCATTACGCTATGATGCGAATGCACTTGAAAATGCTCGAACAAACATTCAAAAAATGAAAGAAGTGTTACGTCGTATCGACACTCGTCTAGAGACGGCTAAAGATACAAATAATGAGAGCACACAAACACAACAAACATTGGATACACTGAAAGAGGATTTTGTCAAAGCCATGGATGATGACTTTAATGCATCGAATGGAATGACGGTTGTCTTTGATTTAATTAAATATATTAATCACTATTTAGAACAATCGGAAGTTGAACAAGAATCTTTAGAATTACTAAACAGTCAACTGGAAGAATGGTTAGCAATTTTTGGACTAACATTATCAAATGACGATCAAATCGATCAAGAAATTGAAGCATTAATTGTAGAGAGAAATCAAGCAAGAGCAGACCGTAATTTCCAACGAGCGGATGAAATTCGTGATCAATTAAAAGAAGACGGTATCTTACTAGACGATACACCGCAAGGAACAACCTGGAAGAGAGTGGATAATTAATTGGAGAAACAAGTAAATTACCAGCAATTAAATGGCGCTGCCTTGGCTTATTTAGGTGACGCAGTTTATGAGCAAGCAATACGACATTATATATTAACGACCGGTCATACTAATCCTAATCAACTCCATAAATCAGCGGTCAAATTTGTCGGTGCAAAGGGTCAAGCCCGGATTATTAAACACTGGATAGACCAGGATAATGTACTAACAGACGAAGAGATCGCGGTATATAAACGTGGTCGCAATCATAAAGCAAATACCAAAGCAAAAAATGCCTCTATTCAAGACTACCGTCAAGCGACCGGTTTTGAAGCACTGATTGGTTGGTTATATTTATCTGGAAAGACAGATCGATTAGAATTGTTAATTGAAGAAGGCATTCAATTGATTGAAGGGGAGAATAACAATGAGCAAACCTCGTGATGATCAGGAAAATCAAGAGTTTATTTACGGGAAACATGCAGTATTAGAAGCCCTGTCAGGAGAGTCTTCTATAAATAAATTTTACCTGCAAAATGGCTTGAATAAGCAGCGAATAACAGATATATTAAATATGGTGAAGAAACGCCATATAGTGATATCAGAAGTACCAAAAACAAAGCTCGATGAATTAACATCAAACGGAAATCACCAAGGTGTTGCTGTTTCAGTACCACCAGTTGCATATCAGACTCTAAATGATTGTTTCGCATTAGCTGAAGAACGCGGAGAAGAGCCATTCTTTTTAATTCTAGATGGTATCGAAGATCCACATAATTTAGGATCAATTATCCGAACAGCAGACGCTGTTGGTGTTCATGGTATTATTATACCGAAACGCCGTGCTGTTGGTTTAACTAATGTCGTAGCGAAAACCTCTACGGGAGCCATTGAACATGTCCCAGTTGTAAGGGTGACAAATTTATCGCAAACAATGGACCAATTAAAAGAGAAAGGTCTTTGGATTTTTGCTACAGCGATGGATGGAGAAGATATGCGCGATTGGAATAGTCAAGGACCCATCGCCTTAATTATTGGAAATGAAGGCCAAGGCGTCTCAGAAAACTTACTAAAAAATGCGGATGGTACTGTCACAATCCCAATGGTAGGGCATGTACAGAGTTTAAATGCGAGTGTAGCCACAGCAGTTTTAGCCTATGAAGTTGCTCGTCATCGTATCCCGAAATAAGGTGACGAGATGAAAAGACAAGAGGTTTTAATTGTTGATGGATACAATATTATTGGATCGTGGCCAGAATTAGACCGCCTCAAAAAACAGGATGACATCCAATCAGCCCGTGATTTGCTATTATTTGAATTATCTAATTACCGAAAATACCGTGAGATTAAAATCATTGTTGTTTTTGATGCACAATTTGTGCCAGGGATTACCCAAACCTTTGAAGAATTTGATATCCAGGTGGTTTTCACCAATGAAGGAGAAACAGCTGATAGTTACATAGAAAGTGAAGTAAAAGAACATATCAATGCCTTAACGCGTGTCGTTGTCGCAACCAGTGACGCGGCAGAGCAATGGATGGTATTTCAACAAGGGGCTTTACGCAAATCAGCACATGAGTTAAAGATAGATATTAATCATACTAAGAAACAAATTAGTAATGATGTGCGTGATTATTATAATACAATCCAAAGAAGAAGAAGTCCTTGGAAAACAGACGATCTTGAACAATTGGATTTCCTACGCCATCATATCGACAAACCAAAATCTTAACTTTCCTTAATAAATTTAGGAGCCCGTAATGGAAACAGTCATGTTTGATGATCAATCCTCACTAGAAGAGATTGTATTAAGCTTACAGGAAGACTTTAATGAAGAATTATTTGGATACTTAATTAAACGAGTAGAACCACTAATACGTTCTACCGTACGTCGGTATACCCAGCAACACATTGAGTTTGATGACTTATACCAAGAGTGTGTGATTGCTTTGTACCAAGCAGTCTTAAAATATGATATAAATAAGAAGTCATATTTCGTCTCTTATTACGCGGTATTAGTCAGACGGCACATATTAACACTGATTAAGAAATATTACACAGCCAAGCGTGGCCTAGGAAAGAGTTGGATGGATATTTCAATGAACGATCCATTTTATCAAAGCGACTACTCTCGTGAGACTTTAGAAAATTATATTAAATCAACCGTACTCACTGGGGAAGATATTTCTGTTGTTAAAGAGGTTTTTGAGGACTATGTAAGTAATTTAGAGGATAAAGAAGGCTATCATATTTATTTATGCGCAAAAGGGCATTCTATTAAAGAAATTTCAGATGAAACAGGATATACCTTGAATCAAACAAGATATCTCCACCGTAAATACCGTCAAAATTTTGACGATTTATTATTTGATTAATCAACTAGAAATAAGAATAAATTATAAAATGATCAATATGGATCGCATAAAATCACTGATACTTATTCATTGATTTTGTGCGATTTAATTTATTTCAGGAAATATCGACGCTAGACAAACTAAATGGAAGTAAATAGAAACTTTCCTTGACAAAGAGGAAGTTTATTTTATATTATGATAAGGTATGAAATTAATTAGGAGGGTTGCCTGTGGCTAAACAACGTAAAGGCGCTTTAGCATGCACAGTCTGTGGCCAACGCAATTACTCAATGACACCGACACAGACTGGTCAAACAACGCGTTTAGAAGTTAAGAAATTCTGTAAATATTGTAATAAACACACTTTACACAAAGAAACGAAATAAAGTTTGCTAATTGGAGGAATAACATTTCATGAAATATTTTAAAGAAGTCGGACAAGAAATGAGTAAAGTAACTTGGCCAGGTTTAAAAGAATCAAATCGTTTTACTTGGATTATCATCTTTATGATTGCATTTTTTGCACTATACTTTACACTAACAGACAATGGATTTGCATGGTTAGTAAACTGGTTTATTAGCTTATAAGATACTTATTTTCTAGGCAAATAAACATAAACATGATATAATATTATCGCTGCCTACCCAACAAATGTGGTAGGTTTTTTATGTACAAAGGAATAGACTAATGATAGAAAGGACAATATAATGAGCGGACAAAAAGAATGGTATGTTTTACATACATACTCAGGTTATGAAAATAAAGTAAAAGAAAACATCGACCTACGTAAAGAGAGTATGGAGATGGAGGAGAATATCTTCCGTGTTGAAGTACCCGAAGAAGAGGTTACAGAAGTAAAAGACGGTGTTGCAAAAACACGTATTGAAAAAACATTCCCTGGTTATGTGTTAGTGGAAATGGTCATGTCAGATGAGGCATGGTTTATTGTACGTAACACTCCAGGTGTAACTGGATTCGTTGGGTCTCATGGAGCAGGTAGTAAACCAGCGCCATTATTAGACGAAGAAGTTGCTCAAATCTTAGGTGCAAAACAATTAGAACGTAAGAACGTTGCATTAAATGTTGAAGTTGGCGAAAATGTTGAGATCATTGATGGAGCATTCGCTGGTATGGGTGGTTTAATCGAAGAGATTAATAATGAGCACCAAAAACTTAAAGTAGTTATCGAAATGTTCGGCCGTGAAACGATTGCCGAGTTAGACTTCTTCCAAGTTAAGAAAGCAGACTAGTATGTTTAAAAGTGTTTGGTTTGAACGTATCTTAGTAGTTTTATTATGGGGCGCATATTTAATTGGTCGCTTTGGCGGCCTAGGGGAAACAGCAATTACCGCTGGATTCTTTCAAAATACGCCTGCATTTGTCGCAGCTGAATGGTTTGTTTGGTTACTTATTAATATCCTCCTTGTTTCATTTACCTGGATTGTTATTCGAATGGGAATGGTTCAAAAGGGACAACAAGACTTGTATAAAATATTTATTCGACCTTTCTATATTCAAGCTTTATTCTTTACCATTGTATGGATTATTGCCTGGATAAATGGTTCTGATTTGGTCTATTTCTTAGTTTCAGTTTTCATGACGAATACTATTTTAAATATGGTTCGTTTAATTAGTGGTAAGGCGCAATTACGTAACCAATCGTGGTTGAAGATGCCGATTGGACTGGCGATGGGAATTACTCAAACATTATTGTTGATGGGTCTAGCAATTTTTACAAATGTCCAAATCTCAGCAACGATTGAGATTTGGTTTACAATAGCTTTAGTTATCGCCTTGATTGCAAGTGTTACCTTTATCTATGTTAAATATGGTAATGAGTTAGTGATGTTACCTGCGGTTGTCTATTTAGCTGGTTTATTAGTACGCTGGTTAAATGTAGATAATATCTTAGCTATTGTCGCAGGGGTTGGATTAATCATAACAGTAGGATTATACATTCGAGTGTTCTATTTCCAACGTAAACAATTAAAAGAAGAACAATAAATTTAAACTCCGATTGAATTCAAAGTTTGTGAATTCGATCGGAGTCTTTTTTTATTTATATACCGTATACAATCGTTTGCACCTTAAAAAAAGAGAAGAAAACGTTCTTTTCGTGAGAGTTTAATTAAAATTGTGGTTTATGCTAACGTTTTCATAAAATTTAAAGTATAATGAAATCACAAAATGAAATGGGTAGATAATATCTTAGCTATTGTCGCAGGGGTTGGATTAATCATAACAGTAGGATTATACATTCGAGTGTTCTATTTCCAACGTAAACAATTAAAAGAAGAACAATAAATTTAAACTCCGATTGAATTCAAAGTTTGTGAATTCGATCGGAGTCTTTTTTTATTTATATACCGTATACAATCGTTTGCACCTTAAAAAAAGAGAAGAAAACGTTCTTTTCGTGAGAGTTTAATTAAAATTGTGGTTTATGCTAACGTTTTCATAAAATTTAAAGTATAATGAAATCACAAAATGAAATGGGAGGAATTAAAATGAAACGAATATTTTCGTTTGAGTTTTGGCAGCAATTCGGTAAGTCACTAATGAGTGTTATCGCCGTAATGCCTGCAGCGGGTATTATGATAAGTATTGGGGCAGTTATACCAATGCTAGGACCAGATATTGCCTTTTTAACTCAATTAGGTGCAATTACTGCAGAGATTGGTTGGGCAATTATTGGTAACTTACATGTACTCTTCGCAGTGGCAATTGGTGGTAGTTGGGCAAAAGACCGTGCAGGTGGTGCCTTCGCGGCGATTATTGCATTTATTTTAATCAACCGTATAACAGGGGCAATCTTTGGTGTTACGGGCGATATGATTGGTGATGTTGAAGCAGTTACAACTACGTTATTTGGTCAAGAAATTCCTGTAGAGGGTTACTTTACATCGGTATTAGAAGCCCCTGCACTTAATATGGGAGTATTCGTTGGTATTATTGCAGGTTTCGTTGGTGCGACGGCTTATAATAGTTACTATAACTTCCGTAAATTACCAGATGCATTATCATTCTTTAATGGTAAACGTTTCGTACCATTTGTGGTTATTTTCAGATCAGCCATTGTTGCATTAATTATGGCGATTGTTTGGCCAACCATCCAAGGTGCAATTAATAGCTTTGGTGTATGGATTGCGAGTTCGCAAGATACTGCACCATTTGTAGGGCCATTCCTATTCGGATTCTTCGAACGTCTATTATTACCATTTGGTTTACACCACTTATTAACAATTCCAATTAACTACACGGATTTAGGTGGAGCGTATGAAGTACTAACTGGAGCAAATGCAGGGAATATGGTTTACGGGCAAGACCCATTATGGTTTGCATGGATTACTGACTTAGCGAACTTTAGAGGAGCCGGAGATACAGCCGCTTATAATGAATTAATCTCAACAGTCACTCCAGCAAGATTTAAAGTTGGACAAATGATTGGTTCAATGGGAATTGTTATTGGATTTGCTTATGCAATGTATCGTAACGTTGACAAAGATAAACGTGATGGATTTAGATCAATGTACTTATCAGCTGGTTTAGCTACATTCTTAACGGGTGTAACAGAACCGATTGAATTCTTATTCATGTTCGCGGCAATGCCACTTTATGTAGTGTATGCTGTGATTCAAGGTTTAGCATTTGCAATGGCAGATTTAATTAATTTACGTGTCCATTCATTTGGTAGTATTGAATTATTAACACGTATCCCACTTATCTTTAATGGTGGTATAGCTGGAGATCTACTTAACTTTGTGATTGTCACGCTAGTATTTGGTGTTTTATCATACTTTATTGCAAGCTTCTTCATTAAGAAATTTAACTATGCAACACCAGGACGTAATGGAAATTATGAAGGTGGAGACACTGCAGATAATGAAGCAGTGGATGCAGACCAACAAGTATATAATATTATTCACCTATTAGGTGGACCAGATAATATTACAAACGTTGATGCATGTATGACACGCTTAAGAGTAACCGTAAAAGATAATGCATTGGTAGGAAATCAAGATGCATGGTCAAAAAATGGTGCTCGTGGCTTAATTAATAAAGATGGTGGAGTACAAGCTGTATATGGAACGAAAGCTGACGTACTTAAATCAGATATTCAAGATGTCTTAGCAAGTGGTCAAGAAATTCCAGCAATGGAAACAGTGAGTGCCACAGACACTACTAATAATGTCGAGAAAGAAGCAATTGAAGACTATTTCGTAGCCCCAGGACTTGGTGAAATTATTCCGATTGAACAAGTCAATGACAGCGTTTTCGGACAAAAGATGATGGGTGACGGATTTGGATTAAATCCGACGACAAATCAAGTTGTATCACCAGTTAAAGGTGAAATTGTATCTATCTTTGATACTAAACACGCCATTACAGTTAAAACAGATAATGGTGGTGAAGTACTCATTCACATGGGGTTAGATACAGTTGAACTTCAAGGAGAACCATTTGATTTAGTAGTTGAAGAAGGACAAATGGTTGATTACGGTGATCCAATTGGAACGATGGATATTGAAAAAGTTCAAGAAAATGGCCGTGAAACAACAATTGTAACAGTATGGACAAATACGGATGATCTTCAAGCATTCAATGTAGAAAAAACAGGAAATGTTGAAGCAGGAGATAAGATTGGTACATATTCAATGTAAATTAGGAGGCTATGATGCGCTTATTAACATTAAATGTTCATGGTAGGATAGAAGAGCAGCTTGATGATAAAATGAATGAGATTGTCGATTTTATTGTCAGACAAGACATCGACTATATTGCATTACAAGAAGTAGCGCAAGAAATAGATGATAAGGTAGTTTCAGATGAATTATTAGTGGCGTCAAACTATATCCAAACAACGAAACAATACTTTGATGTTCCGATTAAAGAGACGAATTACGCAATTCAATTGGTCGAAAAGCTGAAACACAAGAACCAAAAGTATTATTGGTCGTTCGCGCCGACTCATATTGGCTTTGAGACTTACGATGAAGGAGTCGCGATTTTAAGTAAAAATCCATTTGAAGCCGAACCTTTACATCTTTCAGAGACGCTTGATTATTCAAATTATCATACGCGCTTTGCACTCGTTGCCAAAGACCTTCAACGTCAATTCCTTGTCCTATCGACACATCACTCATGGTGGGAAAATGGTTTTGAGAATGAATGGCAAGCGATTGAGAATTACATCAAAAATTCAGAGTACACCAAATTTGCAATTTTAGGTGACTTTAATAATGAAGCCTCGATTGAAAATGAAGGTTATGAATTGATGATGGAAAGTGACATAGACATTCAAGACAGTTTTATTTCAGCAGATCAAACAATCGGTGAATTTACTGTTGAGGATGCCATAGCTGGTTGGGACGATCATCATGAACAAAAGAGAATTGATTATCAATTCTTTAATCAAAAAGCAAACATCGAAAAATATGAAGTTGTATTTAATGGTGAGAAATATCCCGTTGTAAGTGATCATTATGGAATTTATGTTACAATCCAGGAAGTTTAATAAGCGCATACCACAGAGGTTTTCGAGTCTGAAAACCTCTGTTTTACATAAATACAGAAAAAGTCAAGCATTCTAATAAATAAGTGTTGACACAAATATTAATTTTGGTATAATGTATTAGTTCGCAAAGTCCGGACATGAGTGGGAGGAGGAAAAACTCCGCTAACCACATCACGATTTTAAAAAATAAGGAGGAATGTTTCGTGGCTAAAAAAGTCATTACTCAAGTTAAATTACAAATTCCTGCGGGGCAAGCAAGCCCAGCTCCACCAGTAGGTCCAGCACTTGGACAAGCGGGTGTTAACATTGTAGCTTTTACAAAGGAATTTAACGCACGTACACAAGATCAAATGGGGATGATCATCCCTGTAGTAATCGATGTATTTGAAGACCGTTCATTTACATTCATTACAAAAACTCCACCAGCTCCAGTTTTATTAAAGAAAGCTGCTGGAATCGACAAAGCATCTGGTGAACCAAACAAGAACAAAGTAGCTTCAGTAACACGCGACCAAGTTCGTGAAATTGCTGAAACTAAAATGGCAGATTTAAATGCAGCAGACGTAGAAGCTGCAATGCGCATGGTCGAAGGTACTGCTCGTTCAATGGGTATTACTGTAGAAGGCTAGGCAATAGGCAGCTTCTCGCCCCGTATTCTATCGGGTGTGGGAGGAAGAACCGTTAAAACCACAAGTATAGGAGGAAAATTTAAATGGCTAAAAACAAAAAATATACAGAAGCATTAGCAAAAGTTGACCGTCACAACGAATATAGCCTAACAGAAGCAATTGCATTAGCTAAAGAAATCAGCTACGCAAACTTCGATGAGACAGTTGACTTATCATATAACTTAAACATTGACGTACGTCAAGCAGACCAACAAATCCGTGGAGCTATGGTATTACCACACGGAACTGGTAAAACTCAAACAGTCGTAGTAATCGCATCTGGAGAAAAAGCTCAAGAAGCTAAAGATGCTGGTGCAGACTTTGTTGGAGAAGCAGACATCATTGAAAAAATCAACGGTGGATGGTTAGACTTCGACGTATTAGTTGCAACACCTGACATGATGGGACAAGTTGGTCGTTTAGGGCGTGTCTTAGGACCTAAAGGTTTAATGCCTAACCCTAAAACTGGAACAGTTACAGCAGATGTAACAAAAGCTGTTACAGACATCAAAGCTGGTCAAGTTCAATACCGTGCTGATAAAGCGGGTATCGTAAACGTTCCAGTAGGTAAAGTTTCATTTACTGAAGAACAATTAGCTGAGAACATCAAAGCTTTACAAGAAAAAATTGCAGGCTTACGTCCAGCAGCTGTTAAAGGTGGCTACATTATTTCAGCAACATTATCAACAACAATGGGACCTGGAATCAAAGTTGGCTTCAATAAAGTAGAAGAAACAAAATAATTAAATAAAAGTATTGACGAATCAATTAAGATTCGATAAAATACACTTTGTGTAAAACGACCGAAGACAGTAAGTGGCTTAGCCTTAATTTCTTACCGAGGAAGTTCCAATTAACCTGGAATGTATCTCTATGTCTAAGTCGACATAGAGATTTTTTTATTAAAATCTCTATCTAAACTTAACGGAGGTGAAATTGAATTGGCAAGAAGAATTGTATCTAGAGAAGAAAAAGCAAATCAAGTAGACGTTATGGCTACTAAATTAAAAGATGCTTCATCAGTAGTTGTAGTTGACTATTTAGGTTTAACAGTTGAGGAAGTTACTGACTTACGTAAACAATTACGTGACGAAGAAGTTGAAATGCACGTAGTTAAAAACACTATTTTACGTCGTGCAGCTGAAGCAGCTGAATTAGAAGGTCTTAACGAAAACTTCGCAGGACCTACTGCAATTATTATCGGTACAGGTGATGTTGTAACACCAGCAAGAATTGCTAACGACTTCGCAAAAAACGCTGAAGCATTAGAAATTAAAGGTGGCGCAATCAACGGTGACATAGTTACTGTTGACGAGATCAAAAAAGTGGCATCATTACCAAACCGCGAAGGTTTACTATCAATGTTACTATCAGTACTTCAAGCTCCTGTCCGCAACGTTGCTTACGCAGTCAAAGCTGTGGCAGACGCAAAAGAAGAAGAAGTAGCATAATCTATCAATTTAACATCAATCAAAATATACATAAAACGGAGGAAATGAACAATGGCATTAAACATTGAGCAAATTATCGCTGACTTAAAAGAGTCAACAATTATTGAATTAGCAGACTTAGTATCTGCAATCGAAGAAGAATTTGGTGTATCAGCCGCAGCTCCAGTAGCAGCAGCAGGCGCTGGTGCAGGTGAAGCAGCAGAAGAGAAAACTGAATTTGACGTAGAATTACAAGACGCTGGAGCAGCTAAGATTAAAGTAATCAAAGCAGTTCGTGAAGCAACTGGTTTAGGATTAAAAGAAGCTAAAGGCTTAGTTGATGGCGCTCCATCAATCATCAAAGAAGGTATCTCTAAAGAAGATGCTGACGCATTAATCGCTGCAATCGAAGAAGCTGGCGGTAAAGCAGAAGCTAAATAATTTAATAATTATTTATCAAGCACTCGAATTTTCGGGTGCTTTTTTATTTCTTTAATATAGTTGACAATTAGAATTCTATGAATTATACTAATGTTAATTTAATAATAGCATGAAAGAGAAGAGTAGTTTATTTATTAATTTCCAGAGAGCTTGGTAGCGTGCGAACAAGTAATTAGTGATAAATGAAGATGAACTCTGAGGCTTTTAAATAGTTCACGCTATTTAAACGGGAGCAACCGATATATTGCGCAGTATGATAGTACTGATAGAGATATTATTTGTGAGAGTAATATAAATTTGGGTGGTAACACGATATAGTCGTCCCTTTATAACTAGTAGAGTTATGAGGTGGGCGTATTTTTTTGCTATTAAAAATTATTAAGATATTATTAGGAGGAATTAACATGACACAAGAACAAAAATTTGAAACATTACAATTACATGCTGGCCAAACAGTAGATCCAACTGGATCACGTGCCGTACCAATTTACCAAACAACAGCTTACGTGTTTGATAATCCCGAACATGCAGCAGGTCGTTTTGCTTTAACAGAACCAGGTCATATTTATACACGTTTAAACAATCCAACAACAGATGTACTAGAACAAAGAATTGCAGCACTTGAAGGAGGATCAGCTGGTTTAGCAGTGAGTTCTGGAATGGCAGCAATTAATTATACCATTCAAGCATTAGCACAAAACGGTGATCATATTGTGTCTACTGCTCATTTATATGGTGGTACCCATACTCTATTCTCACATACATTACCACGCAGTGGCATTACAACTACTTTTGTAGATACAAATGATTTCACAGCTGTAGAAGAAGCAATCCAAGAGAATACTAAAGGTATCTTCATTGAAACTGTTGGAAATCCTGACGGAAATATTGAAGATATTGGTGAATTAGCTGCAATTGCAGATAAACACAATATACCATTAATCGTAGATGCAACATTCTCAACACCTTATTTAACAAGACCAATTGAACATGGTGCTACAATTGTGGTTCATTCTGCGACCAAATTCCTAGGAGGTCATGGAACAACGATGGGTGGTTTAATTGTAGAAAGTGGTAAATTTAACTGGGCTAACGGTAAATTCCCACGTATCTCAGAACCAGATGCGTCATATCACGGTTTAAGTTTCTATGATGCAGTTGGACCTGCGGCATTTGTAACTTATATTCGTGCAACACAATTACGTGATACAGGTTCAGCGATTTCACCATTCAACTCATTCTTATTAATACAAGGTTTAGAAACATTATCATTACGTGTTGAACGCCATGTTGAGAATGCACAAGCAGTGGCAGAATTCTTAGAAGATCACGATAAGGTAGAATGGGTACATTATGCAGGGTTAGAATCGAGTCCATATCATGAATTACAACAGAAATATTCACCAAACGGTGCACCATCAATCTTTACATTTGGTGTTAAAGGTGGCTATGATGCTGCAGTGAAGTTTATTGAGAAATTGGAATTATTCTCATTACTCGCAAATGTTGGCGATTCTAAGTCTCTCGTTGTTCATCCAGCGTCAACAACACATGCGCAATTATCACCGGAAGAACAATTAGCAGCCAAAGTAACACCAGAAACAATTCGCTTATCAATCGGAACAGAACATATTGATGATATAATTGGAGATATAAAACAAGCATTAGAGGTGATATAAGTGCCAATTAAAATAGCAGAAGGACTCCCAGTAAAAAATCAACTTGAAAAAGAAGGTATATTTGTGATGGAGCAAGGGCGTGCAATCAAGCAAAATATACGTCCTCTTCATATTCTGATTGTAAATTTAATGCCTTTAAAACAAACAACAGAATTACAATTACTTCGTCTAATCGGTAACACACCGATTCAGCTTGAGGTTGATTTTTTACATATGGGTAGTCATGAGAGTAAGAATACAGATCTAAGTTACTTAAAGAAATTCTATCTTACTCTTGAAGATGTTAAAGATAATTATTATGATGGCATGATTGTAACAGGTGCACCGGTAGAAACCCTTGAATTTGATCAAGTTGAATATATTAAAGAACTGAATAGTGTCATTGAATGGTCAGAGAGTCACGTATTCAATCGCTTTTTCATATGTTGGGGTGCACAGTTTGCGCTAAATTATTATTATAATATTAATAAGGTACCTTTAGAAGAAAAGTTATTTGGGATTTATCACTCACATGTTCAATTACCTGAACATCCTTATTTAAGAGGAATGGACGATGTATTCCATATTCCTCAATCACGCCATACAACTATCAAAAATTCTGATATTTTAGCAGAAGAAGATTTGGTCGTTTTATCTAGTCATCCTGAAAATGGAGCGGACTTAGTAATGTCACAAGATGGGCGCGATGTCTTTATTTTCGGGCATTTAGAATATGACCGAGAAACATTAGAAAAGGAATACCACCGTGATTTAGAACGTGGTGATGAAATACAACCACCGATTAATTATTATCCGGACAATAATCCTGAGGAAAAACCATATTTCAACTGGCGTAGCCATGGACACCTGCTATTTACTAATTGGATTAATGTTACTTACCAAGAAACATTGTATGATCTTTCTGAATTAGAAACACGTAACCATAAATAAAGAAATGTATAAGATTTTATAGTAAACTTAAATTAAATAAATTTACTTGGAGGATCTTATGAATAAATATATGAAGCTATTAAGCTTATTGACAGTGATCGTTCTTTTAGTAGGATTTGATATTCCTAATAATGAAGCAATTATTGAGGAAGACCGTATTGGTTTTGGTGAAGAATATAAGATACAGGAATTATCTTCAAATGATAAAGAGGATATGTACCAATCGCTCGATGTCATTCAGAAAATCGAGACAGAAATGCCTGGAATAACTGAATATGCTCAAATTGAACCATTTGATGACTATGAATCATTTATTCAATTGATGGAAAATTCCAAGGAAGAACCTCAAGTAGTGTATTTTGGGTACGATGCTTGCCCATTTTGTAAGGCATTCACTCCCAAAATAAGCCAACTGGCTAAAGAATTCGATGTTACCATAAATCATTATAATACTGATGAGAATATGGGGAGTGAAGACTTTTTAAAAATTGTAGCACCGTTTAGTCTACAAACTGTCCCCCATGCATTCTTAATCGAGGATGAACAAGTTATTGATATCTTAAATGACAAGAGTACTATGGAAGAGATAGAAACATTTATTACAGCAGCGCAACCAAATTCATAATAAAAATGCCAATACCATCAATGATTGTGGTATTGGCATTTAACTTTAGTTGTATTTACCATTAAGGACATCATTTATAACTGACGCAACACCATTTTGATTATGGTGAGGGGCCTCATAATTTGTTAAAGACTTAACCTGAGGAGAGGCATTTTCCATAGCGAAACTATAAGTTGCCATCTGTAACATTGATCGGTCATTTAATGAATCACCGATTGTCACGATTTCATTAATCGTGTATCCTTTTTGTACTGCATATTCTTCTAGCGCTAACCCTTTTTGAGCTTTAATGCTTGTTATTTCTAAATTGTCAGGACTTGATGACGTAATGTCAATATTTGGATAATCATTGAATTTATCCATAAATTGCTTTTTAGCTTCGTCATCTGTAGATAAAATCATAATTTTACAAATAGGTAATTCAACATTCGGATCATATTCACGAATATCATGAACATAACTGGTATCAACTATAAATTGACTCGTACTTGTTGTGTCATCGTAGTCATCACTATCTGAGTCCAAATCAGACTTCGCCTGTTCTACATGTGTTGCGATGCGTTCGATAAACTCATCGTAGTTACCTAAGTAATAGTCTTCAGGAGTCATAATAGAAATTTCTATATTATGCTCGGTAGTATAGTCAAGAATTTCTTCAATATCAGAAGAGTCTAAGGTATGAGTATATTTAACGGATCCATCTGCATCAAAAAATGTTGCACCATTAAGAGTAATCATACTAGGTGATAAACCATGCATTTTAAACAGTGGTGCTGCAGAGTTATAACTACGCCCCGTAGCGACTAAAAATTCGATACCAGCTGCCTCTAAATCACGGATAGCCTGTGCATTTTCGGGACTGATAACGTGTTGACCATTTAATAAAGTGCCGTCTAAATCTGAAACAAATAATTTAATCATTTAAGACTCCTTCATAAAAAATTTATAATCATTACATTATGTATTTTACCATTTTTAGTCTGAAATGGTACTAATACCAACTAAGGAAACGTATCCCTTAAGAAAAATGGGGATATTTCCTATTAATTAGCTGTAAAATTGCTATAATAGAGATATGACAAGCGAGACATCGTACTGAATTATCCAAGAAAGGATTTGTTTAATCAAAATGAAAAAATTAACACAAATTTTATTGGCTTCAAGTTTATTATTTATGCAAATAACACCAATTATTGCCCAAGATGGTACAACGGATGAAAATGTTGGCACACAACAACCAGCACCGAATCCAGATCCAGTGCCGTCAGAACCAACAGAACCGCCAGTAACAGAGCCAGATCCAGAGCCGGACCCGGAACCAACACCAGATCCGGAGCCGACACCAGATCCAGAGCCTGAACCAACACCAGATCCAGAACCAACACCAGATCCAGAGCCTGAACCAACACCAAATCCGACTCCGAATCCGACACCAAACCCAAATCCGAGACCAAATCCAAACCCTTGGACACCACCTCAAAACTGGGAACCAACGCCACCACCTGTTTCAAATAATCCGGATGACTTTGGTGAAACAACACCGATTGAAAACCCATTAGATGATCCGGATGAGTCGACTGAAGAAATTGAATCAGAAGAATCGGAAGAGACAGTAGAGGTTGAAGTTGAAGAGGAATTAGGACTATTAGAAGGACCTTATGTAGCCTTTAATGCAAACATCTTCTTAACAGAGGAAGAAGCGGACAACTTCATTCAAATGATTGAAGAGGATCCTGAGGCGGGTGACCGTTTCGAGACAAATAAAATTCACAATGAAAATGGGTCGGTAATTGTAACAGTTGAATATGCTGAAGATATTACTGAAGATGGACGCAGTATCTTATTATATGTAGAAACAGGATTTGATACAGAAGAAGAAGCAGTTGAATATGGAATAAGATATTTAACAATCATGCCTGATTTATTCTTTGACGGTGAAATCTTTGAAGTTGACGGCAAGTTTAATGTTGTGTTTGGAATTCGTCATACAGCAAACACACTCGCATTTGATTATGATACTGAAAATGGTTTTGAAATAGTATATAACGATGAGCGCGAGCCATTTACTTATACTGTTAGAGCAGACGAAACGGGTACTTATAACGACCCAATTCCGGTTGCTGTTGCTGAAACTTATCCTGGTGAATTTACATTTGATGAGGTAGAAATTGAACCGGGTGTTAAAGAAGTGACAATGACACCAGCTCCCCAAGAAAATGGGACAGATGAAGGTACAATAGAAGAAGTTGAAGGGACCGACGATTCGGATCAATAATTGCTTAAACTAAGATCTGTGGGTATTAGTCCCACAGATTTTTTCATATTTAGGAGGATTTATGAGCGATCATTATTATACAAATAACCCCAATAGTACGCATGATGAACAACAAATATCTGCAACTATTTTAAATCAATCTTTTACTTTTAATACAGATAGTGGTGTCTTCTCGAAAGATGCTGTTGATTTTGGGTCTAGAGTATTGATAGAGAGTTTTGCCGAACATACAACAAACATTGAAAACGAACGAATTTTAGAATTAGGGAGTGGATATGGCCCAATTTCCCTCTCATTAGCAAAACACTATCCAAACTCCCATGTGATTGGGGTAGAAATTAATGAAAGAGCGTATCACTTAGCTGAGAGTAATAAATTAGCCAATCGAATTAATAATGTTGAATTTGTGTTAGGGGATGGAACAAGTTTCCTGCCAGATGAACTGGTTCAGTATTGTTTAACCAATCCACCGATTCGTGCTGGGAAGCAGACAATTCAAGCCATGGTGAAAACAGGATTCGAATCCCTCGAAGATAATGGTGAAATATGGGTAGTTATTCAAAAGAAACAAGGTGCACCCTCAATGCAGAAATTCATGGAAGAACTTTTTGGGAATGTAGAACGCATGAACCGAGATAAAGGGTACTGGATTCTAAGAAGTATAAAAGAAAGTAATTAAAAGGCTTTTAAATTAAAAAAAGATTAAAATAACTATTGATTTATAGACAAAAATAATGTAATCTTAATTCACGGTGATGAATGGTCCAAGTTATGACCATCTTAATAAGAGAGTCTACGGGTGGTGCAAGTAGATTAAGATGCCATATCACACAACCAGGAACCAACTAATAGAAATATTAGCGGCTCATATCCGATATTGTATGTTGTTATCGCTAGCAGTGAATTAGCCGTAACAAAAAGAGGTAACTTATGCGAGTAAGTTATGAATTAAGGTGGAACCACGTAACTAACGTCCTTTCGTTCGTAATGAGCGGGGGGATTTTTTTGTTTTTATAAATTTGAGAGGTGACGATATGAAAAAACGTAGTATGTTATTAATAATGATAACGTCGATGTTAGCAATGATTATGAGTCCGTTATTATCATTAACAACACAGGCGCAAACGGAGTCAGACGATCCAACACAAGGAGAATCATACATTATTGGTTTAGATGACACATTTGCGCCAATGGGGTACCGTGATGAAGCGGGTGAGTTAGTTGGATTTGATATAGATCTTGCTAATGCAATGGCAGAAATGTATGACTGGGATATTTCATTCCAGCCAATTGATTGGGCATTAAAAGAAACAGAATTAAATTCAGGTAACATTGATATGATTTGGAACGGTTACGGTGTAACCCCAGAACGTCTGGAAAAAGTAGCAATGTCTGAGCCTTACATCATGAGTAGTCAAATCGTTGTCTCAAAGGACGGCAGTGGTATTGATACTCTATCTGATTTAACAGACAAAACAATTGCGACTCAATCTGGTTCTACATCTGTAGATTTTATGCAGGCTTGGCCAAATGACCAATATAATCAGTTAGCTGAAGAACCGGTCTTATATCCAGATTATAATCAAGCCTTTATTGACTTATCATCAGACCGTGTAGATTCTGTCTATGTCGGTATTCTGTTTGGGCTTTATAGTTTAGGTCAAAGAGATGATGGTGACGATTATCAATATTTTATTGACGAAACTACAGAAGAACCAATGGCGGTTGGTGTTCGTAAATCGGACGAAGAGTTATTGACGGCATTAAACAATGGTTTTGACGAAATGCGAAGTAATGGAACGTACGATGAAATTTATGCTAAATGGTTTGGCGAAACACCAGCAGAGGATGATGCGTCAAGTTCGGCGGAATCAACGGAAATAGCTGGCGTGCCAGAATTTGAAGAATCACCTACTTACGGTGAAACATTTACTGTTGGTTTAGACGACACATTTGCGCCGATGGGATTCCGAGACGAAAATGGAGACTTAGTTGGTTTTGATATTGATTTAGCAACGAATATCGCTGAATTATATGATTGGGAATTGAATTTCCAATCAATCGACTGGGCATTAAAAGAAACAGAATTAAATTCAGGAAATATCGACATGATTTGGAATGGATATGGTGTTACGCCTGAACGTGAGGAAAAGGTATTAATGTCAGAACCTTACCTTCCTTCAAGTCAAATTGTCATTTCGAAAAAGGGAAGTGACATTAATGAATTAGCCGATTTAGAAGGTAAGAAAATGGCAACTCAGTCAGGATCAACAGCACTTGATTTCATGATTGCCTGGCCAAATGATTTATATAATAATTTAGCAGAGGAACCAGTCCTTTACCCAGATTATAATCAAGTATTCTCAGACCTGGCGTCAGACCGTGTTGATGCAATTTATGCAAGTGGTTTATATGGATCATACACGCTACAACAACGCGACGATACGGATGATTATCAATACTTTGTCGACCCAACTTCTGAAGAACCAATGGCTGTTGGACTACGTAAGAGTGACACAGAATTAAAAGAAGCACTCGATGCTGGACTCCAATATTTAATCGATAATGGTACTTATGATGAAATTAGTGCTAAATGGTTTGGTGAAGCCGTCGGTGCAGAGGAAGGAACAGCAGGAGCTACTCAAGATGAGTCACTCTTAGAAGAAACGATGCGTATCTTACCTTCATTGTTAGATGGTATAAAAATGACGCTCTTCATCTTTGTGATTGTTTTAGTTGTAAGTATTCCATTAGGATTTATTGTTGGGGTACTTAGAGTATTCGGACCAAAATGGCTACAAGCTCTTATCGAAGCGTATGTATTTGTTATGCGTGGTTCACCATTGATGTTACAATTAATGTTAATCTTCTTCGGATTACCATTTATCGGCATTAGTATGGACCGATTACCAGCAGCACTATTTGCTTTCATCATTAACTATGTAGCTTATTTAGCGGAAATTTTCCGTGGGGGTATTAGTTCCGTTCCAGACGGCCAATTTGAGAGTATTGAAGTATTAGGTATTGGTAGCATTCGAGGATTTAGACGGATTATTTTACCTCAAGTATTTAAAATCGTAATGCCTTCGATTGGTAATGAAGTGATTGCCCTAATTAAAGATACTTCATTGGTTTATGTAATTGGTTTAGGGGAGATGTTACGTGCAAGTTCGATTGCCGCTAACCGTGAAGCAAGCTTACTCCCTTATGTTTTAGCAGGAGCACTTTACTTAATCTTAACCGGTGTGTTAACTTGGGCTCTACGTAAAATTGAAGTAAAATTAGAATGGTAGGAGGGAAATCATGGCATTAACAGTACAAGGATTAAACAAAGCATATGGTAGTAATCAAGTAATTAAAGATTTTGATTTCCAAATTGATCCCGGTGAAATTGTTATCTTACTTGGGGAATCAGGTACAGGGAAAACGACGTTTATGCGCTTGATTAATAACCTAGAGGCAGCAGACCGAGGCACTATCCAAATAGATGGTAACTACCTTTGCCAAGATAATGGCAAAACAGCCGCTTATAAAACTAAAAGAGAACAACGTACATACCAAAATAGTTTAGGAATGGTATTCCAAGATTACCAACTATTCCCTAACTTTACTGTTCTTGAAAATTTACTTGAGGCACCAATGGCTCAAGAATTAGGAAATAAAGCAGAATTAGAAGAACGTGCCAGAACACTCTTAACACGTATGGGTGTTGAAGATAAAATTGATGTTTATCCATCGACATTATCTGGTGGACAGAAACAACGTGTCGCCATTGCACGCGCACTTATGTTAGAACCTTCAGTTTTATGTTTTGATGAGCCGACATCTGCGTTAGATATCGATTCAGCAAATAAAGTTGGACAATTGATTCGCGAACTATCGGATGAAGGTAAAGCAATTCTAATCGTTACCCATGACCGTGCATTCGGTAAAGAATATGGTACACGCCTTATTTCTTCACAACAATTTGTCCAAAGCGAATCAACAGGTGATTAATGTGATTGATTTAAAACAAATTGATTATCAACAATATATGGACGAATTAGTCGCTAAATTAGGTGACTTAGTTCGTGTCCCATCTGTTTATGACAGCAGTACAGTTACTCAAGAAGCGCCTTATGGCGAGCAGATGGCTAATGCTTTAGCGCTGATTACCGATTGGGCGAATCAAGATGGGTTTGATATAACTCATTATAATGGTCACGCTATTTTAATCGAACAAATGAATGCGGACAAAACAGCCGAACGTATTGACTATATTTCCCATATTGATGTCGTTGGCGAAGGAATGAATTGGACGTATCCAGCCTTCGATGCAGTCATTGAAGACAGGCGTATGTATGGACGTGGTACTAATGATATGAAGAGGGCAGCAGTAATAACTTACTTTGTCCTTCGAATTATTAAAGACTATCAAATTCCAATGAAAAATCGCTTATGCTTAGTCTATGGAACTGATGAAGAAACGAATATGCAAGATTTACAACATTATCTAGAGGTCGAGGGAGCACCTGACTTTGCGATGACCCCAGACGCAGTATTCCCTTTAGGAATCGGTGAAAAGGGTGCAACCACTTGGTATATGACTGGAGAGAAACCTTCAGAATCTGCGATTATTAATATCAAAGGTGGTGAAGGGGCAAATAATGTTCCTTCAATCTGTAAAGTGACCGTTCCAATGATTGACTATAGTAAGATTCAACAATACCGCCGTCAAACCGGATGGAATATTGAAATGGCACCGATGAATGATGGCATTCAAATTACGGTTAAAGGTAAATCAGCACATGCTTCTAGACCTGATTTAGGAGTTAATGCGATTATTCAAGCATTAACATTAGTTCGAGATCTTTATGAAGATACTTTTGCAGGGCATTTAGTTGATTTATTTGGTGCAAGTGATGGATCAGGTTTAGACATAGCTTGTTCAAGCCCTGAAATGGGCCCATTAACGATCAATTTAGGAACCATTAATATGGAAGGTCAGCAAATCGTAATGGAATTAGATAGTCGCTTCCCACAAGTAACAACGAGTGATGCGATTACTGAAAATATCAAAGAGAAATTGGATAGTCACTTTGAAATTACTCGCCCCTTTGATACACCAGCTATCTTATATAATTTAGATGGACCGGGTAGTAAAACGCTGATGACACAATTTAAAAATCGTTACCCAGAACATCCACAAGAACCTGAATTAAAGGGTGGGGTGACTTATGCAAAGGTTGTGCCTAATTGTGTAGCCTTCGGCATGGATTTCCAAGGACAACCGATGCTCGCTCATCAAGCGGATGAATATATTGAGTTAGATAACTTACAAGATCTACTACAATTTTATACAGAAATATCCGTAGAATTAGGTAATTTAGAAACTTTGAAATAGCAAAATTGAACCATCCAGCAAAATGGATGGTTTTTTGTTACAATTACGCAAAGAACATTTGACAATAATGACAGAATGTAATAATGTTAGACTGATAATCAACGAATTTAAAAACTAGCCTCATGGCGCTTGCTGTGAGGCTATAAAAGTGCTTTAATTATATGATTGAAGTATTTGAGAAAGGAAGTTGAACAGTGAATAAACGAACTGGATGGAATAATGTGCTTCGTTTTGGAGCAGTAGTACTCGGTTCCATCGTCTCACTCATAAGTATTTATATATCATTTTTACTAAAATTTGGTGGATCAATTCCATCACGTAACTTTTATGCGTTCGAAGAAAGTTTTATTTGGATAACATTAGGTTATATAGTCATTCACATGCTATTTGGAACTTATATTTTCTACAATAAAAACCTAACAGATATACTCTACAATACAGTTTTAGGACAAATTGTATTGAGCGCGTATATGATGGCCTTAACTTATGCTGGGAGCTGGTTAAGTTTCCCGCGGTCAGTGATTTTAATTAACTTTTTTGTTGGCCTCATTATACTGTTTGTATTTAACATACTGGTGTTTTGGGTCTATCAAACGACCAGAGGATCGAAAAGAGTCATGGTTGTCGGGCAAGACGAAGCCGCTTTAGAAGCTGTCCGTAACTTCACATCAATGAAGAACCGCCGTCATGAAGTGACTCATGTCGTGTTATCGAATTATTACTATAATATCAAAACACATAGTGATGAAGTGGATATTGTATACTTAACCGGTCGTATTGAAGAACCGGAGCGTTTACGAATTTACGAATATTTAATGAGTCACAATAAAAAGCTATTCTTAAGTACCAATTTCGAAAATCTGATGATGGTTAACCCTAACATTATGAACTTTGAAGATGAGAGTATTATCGAACTTTCAAGCTTTGGTATTCCAGATGAACAAGCATTTGTAAAACGTCTAATTGATGTAATCGTGTCATTATTCTTAGTCATTCTAACTGCGCCAATTATGCTTGTAACAGTTATTGCGATTCGTTTAGATTCACCTGGTCCTGCACTTTACAAACAAGAGCGCGTCACTTATGGTAATAAGCCATTTAATATATTGAAATTCAGATCGATGTCACAAACCGCTGAAGCGGAATCTGGACCTGTGTTGGCAGCGTCAAATGATTCTCGTGTCACTCGAGTTGGTAAATTTATCCGTAGTACGCGAATTGACGAATTACCACAATTATTAAATGTGTTAATGGGAGATATGTCGTTAGTTGGGCCAAGACCTGAACGCCCATTCTTTGTAGAGCAATTCCAAGCAGAAAACCCATATTACCGCCTGCGTCACCATGTTCGAGCAGGAATAACAGGGTATGCTCAAGTTTATGGTAAGTATACGACGAACTTTAATAATAAATTAAATTTCGATTTACTTTATATTAAGCAATATTCTTTAGCATTTGATTTCAAATTACTCTTCCAAACAGTTAAAATTCTCTTTGATAAAGTATCAGCACGCGGTTTAGACGAAGAAGTTGAACGCGGTGATGACTGGAGTAATTACGAAGAAGATTTACAAATTTATCATTAATATTAAGTTGTTATTATTTGTCTACATTGCAAATAGTAGCAACTTTTTCTTTGGCTGTATTTTCATTGTGCTTATATAATAGAATTGATATAATATGCGTATTGCCAAATTATCAAATTGTCAAAAGGAGGGATTGCATGAGAATATTATGGCGAATCATCAAATTTATATTTAAAACTGGCCTAACATTAGTCATGGCGGTTGTCATCGTCTTAGGTTTAATCAATGTATACGTCATAGCACAGGCGGTCCCGCGCTTTTCTTCTTATGAAGAAATAGCCCAAATAGATCCTAGTGCCGAAGTTCCAGCAATGGTCTTAGGCGCGGGTGTAATAAATAACGAATCACCGAGTACGATTTTACAATTACGCTTAGATGAAGCTTACTCGCTTTATGAATCTCAACCAGAACGCAAATTTATTATGAGCGGTGACCACCGCGAAGATAATTATAATGAAGTTCAAGTAATGAAAGATTACCTGGTCGAAAAGGGTATCCCTAGCGAGCAAATTTATTTAGACCATGCCGGTTACTCAACTTATGACAGTTTATACCGAGCGAAAAACGTTTTTGGTTTAGATGATTTAATTGTTGTTACCCAAGGGTATCACTTATCAAGAGGTCTATTACTCGCAGATTACTTAGACGTAGACGCATTAGGATTAGCCGCTCCAGAATCAGAATCCACCAGATTTTCACGAGAAGCGCGAGAAGTACTCGCACGTGTTAAAGATTTTGCAGTTACAGTTGGCTATGATGCAGGCCAAGCTGAAACAAATTACCCCATTGATTTATCAGAGTCAGGGGATCTAACCGACGATAAAGATGCGTTGGATGTAAATAATTAATTAATGTAATCCGGATGATTATGACAGCAGTCATAGTTATCCGGATTTTTGTGTTTTTTGGAGAAGATAATAATATAGTTTCTGACTTTTAGTCCTGTTAAGACTGTATTTGATGTTGGTGGCTATAAGGTTATGGACAGAGTTGTCCCATCGATAAGATTGAGTAGGTGCTGAGGACGGAGTTGTCCCATCGATGAGATTGAGCAGATGTTGATGGCCAGAATTGTCCCATCGATGAGATTGAGTAGATGGTGATGCACCAAGTTGGTTCATCGATTGGCTTGAGTTTTTGTTGATGTACCAAGTTGGTTCATAGATTGGTTTGAGTTTTTGTTGATGTACCAATTTGGTTCATAGATTGGTTTGAGTTAGTGTTGATGTACCAAGTTGGTTCATCGATTGGTTTGAGTAGGTGCTGATGTACCAAGTTGGTTCATCGATTGGATTGAGTTTGTGCTGATGTACCAAGTTGGTTCATAGATTGGTTTGAGTTTGTGTTGATGTACCAAGTTGTTGTATCGAGTGAAGTTGAGGAGATGCTGATGGACAGAGTTGCCCCATCGCAAGTCGCAACCCCTCATACCCCTCCTTTTCTCAAAATATCAAGGTATCCAACTATAACATTCCCCGCTCTTCAGTTATAATAGTTTTAACAAGGACAGCAAATTGTATTTGAGGAGGCTAATTATGAGTCAAGAAGTGTATTTTGGACATGGGAATGCGCCAGTTGGTTTATCTCTGGATAAATTAAATCGACATGGGATCATTGCCGGTGCAACAGGTACAGGTAAAACAATTACTTTAAAAGTTATCGCTGAACAACTAAGTTTAGCGGGGATTCCAGTATTTCTTTCAGATATTAAGGGAGATTTAGCGAGTTTAGCGGAGCCGGGAGACAGCCAAGCAGTTGCCGAACGTGTTAAGGACACACAGTATGACAGCTATGAAACGGGTACTTTTCCGATTGAACTTTGGGATGCTTTAGGGGAAAATGGTATTCCGGTTCGTGTGACAGTTTCTGAAATGGGACCTATATTATTAGCGCGTCTACTTGGTTTGAATGACACGCAAACTAGTATTTTGAATGTCGTTTTTAGCGTAGCAGATGACGAAGGTTTACTACTTATTGACTTAATGGATTTACGCGCTATGGTAAATTATGTCGGAGAACAAGCTAAAGATTTAAAGGATCTCTATGGGACTATTTCTAAAGCTTCGATCGGCGTAATTTTAAGATCAATCAAAGTCCTCGAAGACCAAGGTGGATCAGTCTTTTTTGCCGAACCAAGTTTAGAAGTAAATGATTTCATTAAAACGAATGATGACGGATTAGGCATTATCAATATACTGGACGCTACTTCTCTTTATCAAACACCATTTTTATATGCGACCGTCTTACTCGCAATTTTATCTGAATTATATGAAGAACTACCTGAAGTGGGCGACTTAGATAAACCGAAATTAGTCTTCTTCTTCGACGAGGCACACGTATTATTTAATAATACACCGACTGTTTTAGTCGAAAAAATTGAATTAGTTGTTCGCTTAATCAGATCTAAAGGTGTTTCTGTATTTTTCGTCACGCAAAATCCGATGGATATTCCAGATAAAGTATCAAGCCAACTAGCAAACCGTATCCAACATGGTTTACGCGCCTATACACCGAAGGAATTGAAAGTCGTGAATGCAGTGGCGGATACTTTTAGACAAGAAGCAGATAGTGACGTTGATTTAGCAGAAACAATTCAACAATTAGCAACAGGAGAAGCGGTTGTTTCACTGTTAGACCAAGATGGAACGCCAACAATCGCTGAAAAAGTAACCATTTATCCGCCAATGTCTAAAATTGGTGTCATCGATTCTCAAGTAAGGTTACAAGCAGTCAACCATTCATCATTACTAGATAAATATAGCGAAACGGTTAACCGTGATAGTGCCCATGAACAACTAAACAACTTGATTGAGGAAACAGAAAAAGAGTTAATCCAGGAAACTGACCCTGAAGATGCAACTGTTGAGGCTAAGCCATCAGCAGGCACTACATCAGATGATCGTATCAAAGAACTCGAAGAACAATTAGCCAAAAAAGTGAAAGAAAATAAACCAAAAGCACGAAGCTCAAATCGTGACACATCAATGGACCGCTTTACGAAAAATGTCATGAGTCAAGTTGGCCGTGAAGTGGGACGAATCGTCAGTCGTTCGATCTTAGGCATGTTTAAAAAATAGATAAATGAGAGATAACTCATTTAATTTGAAATAAAGCTTGACACTTTAATCAAAAAGCCTTATATTTGATGTAACGAAAAAGAGGACAAAGGAGAAACGCCCTATGGCAACAAGTTTGTTAAAATTAAATGCTTACTTTTACAGCTTTTATAGATAATGTTTGTATCTAAGGTAGATACAAACGATTACGTTTTGTATCTATGAGGAGCTGTTAATTAAGATGCCCACATAGATAGTCGATAAAAGATATCTAGTGTGGCAATAACAAACTTACTCTTTCTGTATAGAATTAGACCAAGTTTAAAATCCCTACTAGATGATTGAATCGCTAGTAGGGATTTTTTCGTTAAAAATTTTTTAGGAGGAATTGTAATGTATCGATATTGGAAGAATTTAGTAGTAAAAGGGATTACAGCAACATTCACAGCAGCAACGTTAGTTGGTGCAGGCGCATTTAGTACACACGTATCAGCACAAGACGCAATCAATGTAGGTGTCTTACAATATGTCGAGCATGACTCTTTAGATCAAAACTACCAAGGATTTCTAAATGGCTTAAATGAGGCAGGGTATGTTGAAGGTGAAAACTTAAACATCAACTTCCTTAACGCATCCGGAGATACAGCAAACCTCCAAACAATGAGCGAGAGTGTAACAAATGATAGTGATTATATCTTCGCTATCGCAACACCAGCAGCACAGTCCATTGCAAACGTCGAGAGTGATAAACCAATCTTTATCTCATCAGTTTCAGACCCTGAATCAGCTGGATTAGTAGAATCAGTCGATGCACCGGGTACAAATGTTACCGGAACAATGGATGCAGGGCCACTACAAGAACAGGTAGACTTAATCGAGAGTGTTGCACCAGACGCTACAACTGTTGGTATATTATATAATTCAGGTGAAGCGAATGCGGTAAGTGAAGCAGCATCAGCGCGAACAATTTTAGAAGACACAGGATATGAAGTAACTGAGGCAACAATTACATCAACGAATGACATTTCACAAGTAATGGGAACTTTAGTTAATGAAGTTGAGGTAGTCTTCGTCGTAACAGATAATACGATTGCAAGTGCAATGGCATTAGTAGGTGACTTAGCAACAGAAGCAGGGCTACCAATCGTCGGTGGTTCAAAAGATATGGTGCTAGAAAATGGTTTAATCACTTATGGATTAGATTATTATAAATTAGGAGAGCAAACGGCAGAAATGCTGGTTCGCTTAGTAGAAGAAGATTTAAATGTCGCTGAAATGCCAATTGAGCGACCAAATGATTTAGAATTAGTAATTAATGAAGATAATGCTGAAAAGCTAGGAATTGATCCATCAAATATCGAGCTTCCTTCAGCAGAATAACCGAAAGAGGGATAAAAATGATGAAGAATTTTATTAAAGCAGTAGCGGTACTAACCGTTTTACTATCAAGTTTTGCAGGAATTCAATTAACAGCAAGTGCTCAAGAAGAAACAATTAAAATCGGAATTTTACAATATGTTGAACACGAAGCCCTAGATGCGGCACGTGAAGGTTTTATTGAGCGTTTAGAGGAATCAGACTACGCTGACCGCATTGAATTTGATGTTCAAAATGCATCAGGAAATCAAACTACTTTACAATCAATTAGTGAAAAAATTGCCCGTGACAATGATATTTTATACGCCATTGCCACACCAGCAGCTATCTCATTAGCAAGTTTAGAGCAAGAAAAGCCAATCTTCATTGCAGCGGTAACAGATCCAGTTGAAGCTGGTTTAGCAGACTCATTAGAAGAACCAGGTCGTAATGTAACAGGGACAAGCGATATGCAACCTTTAGAGGAACAAGTTGATTTATTAGTAAATAATTTCCCAGACGCTGAGAATATTGGTTTAATCTACAACTCTTCTGAAGTGAATTCACAAATTCAAGCCGATCAAGCGAAAGAACTTTTAGAAGCTCGTGGACTAAACACAGTTGAAGCAACAGTCGTTTCAACAAACGATATTTCTCAAGCATTAAATTCAATTATTACTGAAGTAGATGCAATGTTCATGGTAACAGACAATACGATTGACTCTGCCATCACATTAGTAGGTGATATCGCCAAAGAAAACAACGTTCCAACAATCGGTTCATCTGATGCGGTAGTGATGCAAAATGGTCTAGCGACGATTTCAAATTCATACCACGACTACGGAACACAAACAGCGGATATGGTTATTCGTATGTTAGACGAAGGCTTAACACCAGCAGAAATGGAAATTGAATTAGGGAAAGACTTTGAAATTGTAGTGAACGAAGACTTTGCTGAAGCAATCGGAATCGACCCAGAATCAATTCAATAATTTTTCTTAAAAGGAATCCATCACTTATTCAAAAAAGAAAGTAGGGTAAACATGAAAAAGACACTAAAATTAATGCTAACGGTAGTCACGATGTTAGCCGGTATCAATTTATTTACTGTCGGTGCTCAAGAAGAAACAATTAAAATCGGTGTACTCCAATATGTTGAACATGCTGCATTAGATGCTTCACGAGAAGGTTTTGTTGACCGTCTAACAGAATCAGAATACGGTGACCGTATTGAATTTGATATTCAAAATGCCAGTGGTAACCAGTCAACATTACAATCAATTAGCGAAATGATTGCGCGTGAGAATGACATTTTATATGCGATTGCGACGCCACCCGCTGTATCTTTAGCTAATCTTGAGCAGGAAAAACCAATCTTTATCGCAGCAGTAGCTGACCCGGTTGCAGCAGGTGTAGCTGAATCACTTGAAGCACCTGGCCGTAATGTAACAGGGACAACAAATGCCCAACCATTAGCTGACCAAGTTGAATTATTAGCACGTAATTTCCCAGACGCTGAAAAAGTGGGGATCCTTTATAACTCATCGGAAGTAAACGCACAAAGCCAAGTACAAACAGTGGTGCCATTACTGGAAGAAAAAGGGTTAGAAGTACTCGAATCAACTGTTGTTACAACAAATGATGTTTCTCAAGCTTTAAACTCAATCATTGATGAAATTGATGTATTATTCATGGTAACAGACAACACAATTGACTCAGCGATTTCATTAGTTGGAGATATTGCCAAAGAAAACAATGTACCAACAGTCGGAACTTCTGACGTTGTCGTAATGGAGAATGGCTTGATGACAATCTCAAACTCATACTACGACTACGGCGTTCAAACAGCTGACATGGTTATCCGCATGTTAGACGAAGACTTAGATCCAGCAGAAATGCCGATTGAATTAGGACAAGACTTCCAATTAGTGGTAAATGAAGATTTTGCTAACGCCATTGGAATTGATCCAGAGTCGATTGAATAACAATTTAAATGAAAACCAGTCTATTTCATTGTAAATAAGCTGGTTTTCATTGCTTATTTCTTGTTATAATATAGCGAGTCTTATTAACAAAATGATTTATCGAAATCGGAAAGAAGGAAATTTTATGTTAGATGTCATTGCATCTAGTTTCACGCAGGGGACTGTGTGGGCTGTGATGGCGATAGGTATTTATATTACTTTTAGATTATTAAGTATTACTGATATGTCTGCTGAAGGGGTATTCCCATTAGGTGGTGCAATTGGTGCAATTTTAATTACAAATGCAATTAATCCATGGTTGGCAACAATCATCGCATTCTTTGGTGGTGCGCTAGCTGGTGCAGTTGCTGGATGGGTTCATACTAAACTGAAAATCCCACCATTAATTACCGGTATTTTAATGCAAACAGGGCTATACTCAATTAACTTACACGTTATGGATGGTCGTCCAAACATTGCATTACTAGGCCAAGAAACTATTTACTCACCATTAGAAGAGATGTTTGATATCTCTAAAAATATGAGCGTAACGATTATTGCTTTAATTATTTTAGCCGTAATTATTTTATTATTAGTATTCTTCCTACATACTGAAATTGGATTAGCACTACGTTCAACAGGGGATAACCCACGTATGTCTGAAGCAAACGGGATTAATACCAATGCAATGAAAACACTAGGTTACATGATCAGTAATGGTTTAATTGCACTAGCTGGTGCGATGGTCGCTCAAAAGGATGGCTTCGCTGATATCTCAATGGGTATCGGTACAATCGTTATCGGATTAGCAGCAGTTGTAATCGTAGAGGTAATTTTACCGAATAAATCGATTGGTGTACGTCTAACGACAATTATCTTAGGTAGTTTCTTATATCGTCTAATTATTGATACGATTTTAAACCAACCATTTATCGATATTCGCCCAACTGACTTACGTCTATTCTCATCTCTATTACTTGGATTTGTATTATTCTTACCAGAAATCCAAAAGGGAGTGGCATCACGCCAATCAGCATCAAGAGGAGGTAACTCATAATGACAGAAGAAAATCGTCAAATTCGTTTAGAATTAAAAGGTATCCACAAGTCATTTGAACGAGGAACCGTCAATGAAAACCATGTACTTAAAGGAATCGATTTAACTTTATATGATGGTGATTTTGTGACTGTAATCGGTGGTAACGGTGCAGGTAAATCAACATTAATGAACACAATTTCTGGCCAATATACACCAGATGAAGGTTCAATTAAGATTAATTATGAAGATGTAACACAATTACCAACAAATAAACGAGCGAAATTAGTATCATACGTATTCCAAGATACACGTATGGGAACCGCTTCGCGTTTATCTATTGAGGAAAACATGGCACTAGCAAATCGCCGTGGACTTTCAAGAGGATTAACAAAAGGTGTTAAAGACGCTGACCGCGACGAAATGCGCGAACAGTTAAAGAAATTGGATTTAGGCCTAGAAGACCGTTTAACAGCCGAAGTTCAATTCTTATCTGGTGGACAACGTCAAGCCTTAACTTTATTAATGGCTACTCTACGCCGTCCACAAGTTTTATTACTTGATGAGCATACAGCAGCATTAGACCCGAAAACATCAGAAATGGTTTTACAATTAACGGACAAAATTGTTCGTGATGAGCAATTAACTGCACTGATGATCACACATAATATGAAAGATGCCTTAACATTAGGGAATCGCTTAATTATGTTACATCAAGGTAAAATTGTTATCGATGTTTCAGGTGAAGAAAAAGACAATTTAACCGTTGAAAAATTAATTAACCTCTTCAAACAAGAAGCAGGAGAAGAATTAACAAACGATGCGATGTTGTTATCTTAATACAATCACTTAACTAAAACAGCTACAAATCACATGACATAATGTGATTTGTAGCGGTTTTTTGAATTTTTGGTAATTTGGATACCCAAACTTAAATGAGTAGTAGCGCAAACCGCGCTCCTTCTCCGAATCCAAAAAGCGAAGTAGCACAGATCGCACTCCCACTCAAAATCATTGCAGATTTTCTGCCATGAACCAGACTGCTTCCCCCATTAACAGAGTAGAGTCTCAATTCGTGACTCTCCTCAAAATCCAACCAGAGCAGAGTCTCAATTCGTGACTCTCCTCAAAATCCAACCAGAGCAGAGTCTCAATTCGTGACTCTCCTCAAATTCCAACCAGAGTAGAGTCTCAATTCGCGACTCTCCTTAAATTCCAACCAGAGCAGAGTCTCAACTCGTGACTCTCCTCAAATTCCAACCAGAGCAGAGTCACAATTCGTGACTCTCCCCAAATTCCAACCAGAGTAGAGTCTCAATTCGTGACTCTCCTTAAAATCCAAATGGACTAGTAGCACCAATTACACCAACACAAAATAAAGCACTTGAAACGACTACTCCCTCAGGTTCCAAATAGTTATAAAACATAACTAAAATAATCATTTCATCAGATTTTATGTCATAAAACATGACATTTTTTGTGTATTTCATCACAGTTTTGTCAAAATACCTGTACAATTTGAAAGAAGTATTATAGACTTAATCCATATTCTCATTGAAAATTAATTTTAAACTGAGATAAATACAAATTGAGGAGCGGATAGGATGGTTAAAGTTGACTTAAATAGTGACTTAGGCGAAAGTTTTGGCTCATATACAATAGGCCGCGATAGTGATGTGTTAAAAAGTGTGACATCAGCAAATATTGCATGCGGTTTTCATGCAGGGGATCCACAGGTAATGTTTAAAACGATAGAACTGGCATTGGAACAAAACGTTGCAATTGGTGCTCACCCTGGGTTGCCGGATTTAGTAGGGTTTGGACGTCGTGCGATGGCAATTACACCCCAAGAAGCTTATACAATGGTGCAATATCAAGTGGGAGCGCTTAAAACAATGCTCGAAGCACAAGGAGGGAAACTCCAACATGTTAAACCCCATGGAGCACTCTATAATATGGCGTATGCGGATTATGATTTAGCACGGGCAATTGCAGAGGCAGTCTATCACATTGATGACTCGCTCATCTTATTTGGTCTAGCTAATTCCCAGCTCACTAAAGCAGGAGAAGACGTTGGACTACAAGTTGCCCATGAGGTATTTGCAGACCGTGCATATACTCCTGAGGGACAGTTAGTTTCACGCTCGGTCCCAGGAGCCGTTCATCACGACGAACAAGTGGCTCTTAAACAAGTATTACAAATGGTTCAAGAAGGTTCAGTAACAGCAATTGATGGAACAGTTGTCCCTGTAAAGGCAGATACAATATGTATTCATGGTGATAATGAACAAGCATTAGCCTTTGCTCAGTTGATTAAACAAACATTATTAGATAATAAAGTCGAAGTGCAATCATTTATATAATATGAGGTGAAAATCATGGAAAAACAATCAAATAATAATTTAAGTACCTTAATTGGTGCAGCCTTCCTAATGGCAACATCTGCTATTGGACCAGGCTTTCTAACTCAAACCGTTACTTTTACAGAGCAATTAGGCTCAAACTTTGCATTTGTTATTTTAGTTTCATTAATCTTATGTATAGGAGCTCAGCTAAATGTATGGCGTATTATTGGCGTGTCTGGTTTAAGAGGACAAGATATCGCTAATAAAGTATTCCCAGGATTAGGTCATTTAATTGCCATCTTAATTGTAATCGGTGGACTAGCGTTTAACATCGGAAATATCGGGGGAGCTGGACTGGGACTAAACGCATTATTTGGAATCCCTGTTGAAATTGGCGCAATTATTTCTGCAGCAATTGCAGTATCGATTTTCTTAGTAAAAGAAGCAGGTAAAGCCATTGATAAGTTCACCCAATTTGCCGGTGCAATGATGATTTTACTCATGATATATATTGCGTTTGTAACAAATCCACCAGTAGGTGAATTCTTACAACGTACCGTTGTACCAACTGAAATTGACTGGAACGTTATCCTAACGATTGTTGGGGGTACAGTTGGGGGATATATTACTTTCTCTGGCGGGCACCGTTTAATTGACGCAGGTATTACAGGTGAGAAGAATTTAAAACAAATTACCCAGTCATCAATTTTAGGACTAAGTGTAACCGCTGTTATGCGTATCTTATTAACACTTGCGACTTTAGGAGTATTAGTAGCAGGGGCGCAATTAGATGCGTCGAACCCTGCAGCAGCAGTGTTCCAATTCGCGGCTGGGAATTTAGGGTATAAATTCTTTGGTGCGGTAATGTGGGCAGCGGCTACATCATCTGTAGTAGGGTGTGCTTATACTTCGATTTCATTCCTGCGATCAATGTCAAGTTGGGCGAAAGATAATAATTCGATCGCTGTTGTTATTTTTATTATTATTTCAACCGCAGTGTTTGTAGTAGTAGGAAATCCTGCTCAAATCTTAGTCATCGTGGGATTATTAAATGGTTTAATATTACCGGTAACACTCGGTTCAATTTTAATGGCAGCACACAATGAAAAAATTGTAGGTTCATATAAACAACCGAAATGGATGACAGGTTATGGTTGGGTAGTTGTTGCTCTAACAGCATTCATGTCAGCGCGAGCTATCATTAATTTCTTCTTATAGAAAGTAGGTCACTCAATGTCTAGTAAAAGTTATGAATTACATCCAATGGGAGACGACTGCATTCTAGTTCAGTTAGGTGAAGGGATCGATAAAGATATTCATCACCGTGTTCAGAATCTAGCCAAATATTTGGACGAGCATCCTTTTCCAGGATTTATTGAAAAGGTAACATCATACCAAAGTGTAGCAATTTATTTCAATCCAATAATCATTCGTCAGCACTTCCCAGGAAGTCAAAACAAATCGATTTTACAAATATTAGATCAATTAATCTCAGAATATATCACCGCGTCAGAAAATATTGAACTGCCACCGGCACGTACTATTGAAATTCCGGTACTTTATGGCGGTGAATATGGGCCTGATTTAGGACTCGTAGCCGAACACAATCAATTAAGCGAAGAAGAAGTCATTCAAATTCACAATGAAAGTCAATGTTTGGTCTATATGATTGGATTCAGTCCAGGATTCCCGTATATGGGAGGTTTAGATGAACGCATCCATACACCCAGACGCCAGTCACCGCGTGTTAAATTACCTGGCCGTAGTGTCGGTATTGCTGGTGGACAAACGGGTCTTTATCCCCAATCATCACCCGGTGGTTGGCAAATCATTGGTCGCACGCCCTTAAAAATGTTTAATATCGATAATCCAGAAAACCCAAGTGTCTTACAAGCAGGTGACAATGTCCGCTTTGTTCCCATTACTGAAGCGGAATATGCCTCATTATTGGAAGAAGAGGAGGATCCATTACCATGGCAATAAATGTATTAAAACCAGGATTACAAACAACCATCCAAGACTTAGGCCGTCGTGGCTATCAAGGAATCGGAGTAATTGTATCTGGGGCAATGGATCACTATTCATTCCGCATTGCGAATTTATTAGTTGGTAATGACCAAGGTGAAGGGGCGTTGGAAATCACAATGACGGGTCCAACTCTAGAATTTACCAGCGATACATTAATATCATTAACTGGTGCTGATTTAGGCCCAGTTATTGATGGACGGCCAGTAAAGATGGGGCGTCCCGTTGCGATAAAAGCAGGATCTATTTTAACTTTCTCAAGCTACAAATCAGGTGCACGTACATATTTAGCTGTTTCAGGTGGTTTTGATATTGACCCAGTAATGGGATCAAAATCAACTAACTTACGCGGTCAATTCGGTGGTTTTAATGGACGAGCATTAGCTAAAGGCGATCACCTTGAAACAAATGAGCCAACAGAATTTGGTCACATGCAAATGCAATTGATATTCAAACAAGGAGCTCGTTCATTTGGCCAAAGCAAATGGTTTATCGCAGACGCCATCGTCCACCCGAACCAAATCAAGAAACCGATTCGCATGATGGCAGGACTGCATTACGGAGAATTTACCCCAGAATCTAAATTTGATTTTTATAAACAAAGTTTTGAAATCACACTTAATTCTGACCGAATGGGTTACCGCCTTCAAGGGCCAAAGATTGAACTAAAGGAACCGCTAGAAATAATTTCCGAAGTGGTCAACTTCGGGACAATTCAAGTACCCAATGAAGGTAATCCCATTATATTAATGGTCGACCACCAAACAGCAGCCGGTTACCCAATTATTGGACAAGTCTCCTATGCAGACTTACCGCGACTCGCCCAATTAAGACCAGGGGACAAAGTCCGTTTCGAAGAAATCGATGTAGAAACAAGTGAACGATTATTCTACCAAATGGAACGCGATATTGAGCGCATCGCAATCGCGATAAATGGTCAATAAGAGAAGGAGCAAAATATGTTTAATAAAGAAGATATTCAAAACCTCGCTCAAATCATGCAAGAGCAACAATTAAGTAAAATTAAAATCGAAGACGAACGAGGTAAAATTGAGCTGGAAAGTGCCACTCATCAAAACGTTTCGACGACACCAGTTGTACCAACTCTAAATGTCGCTACCAATACACCAGCAGACACGTCAACAACAAATGATAACACCGCAGGAAAAGTACAGGAATTATTTGAAGTTACATCTCCGATGATTGGAACAGCATACGCCGCTCCAGATCCATCTTCACCAAACTTTGTAGAAGTAGGTAGTAAAGTAAAAGCCGACACTGTCCTCTGTTTATTAGAAGCAATGAAATTATATACGGAAGTTGAAGCCGGTGTGGACGGGCAAATTGTAGAAATACTATTCAAAGATGGCGATTTTATTGAATATGGTCAACCACTCTTTCGTATTAAATACTAAAGGGGGCGCCTAAATTGATAAAGAAAGTTTTAATCGCTAACCGAGGAGAAATTGCGCTACGCATTATCCGAGCGTGTGCTGAGATGAATATTGCGACTGTAGCCGTTTATTCAAACGTCGACCGTGATTCCCTCCACGTCAAATTAGCCAATGAGGCGTATTGTATTGGAACAGCGCAGGCGAACCAGTCATATTTAGATATCAAACGAATTATCGCAGTTGCCGAATATGCTCAAGTTGATGCCATTCACCCAGGATACGGCTTCCTAGCGGAATCTATCGAATTTGCCCGTGCTTGTGAGAATTCTGGGATTACTTTTATCGGGCCAAGTAGTGATGCTATTCAGAAAATGGGTAATAAAATTATCGCCAAAGAAACCATGTCCGAAGCAGGTGTTCCAGTTGTACCAGGTTATGAAGGCGTCATTTCGAGTGCTGAAGAAGCCCATGCGACTGTTGCCGAAATTGGTTATCCCGTTTTAATCAAAGCAGTTTCAGGTGGTGGCGGTAAAGGGATGCGCATCGTTCATCACGAACGGGATTTAGAGAAATCAATCCGCCAAGCGTCAAATGAAGCCTTGCAGTCCTTCGGCGATGCATCGATTTATATTGAGAAATATATCCCAACTGCACGTCATATCGAAGTCCAAATTATTGCCGACAAACACGGCAATGTCGTCCATTTAGGTGAGCGCGATTGTTCCGCACAAAGACGTTATCAAAAGGTATTCGAAGAGGCACCGTCTCCCTTCGTAACACCAAAGTTACGTCAAGAAATGGGAGAAGCAGCTGTTAAAGCAGCTAGGGCTTCAGATTACGTAGGAGTAGGAACAGTTGAATTTATCGTTTCCGATGATGATGCGTCATTCTACTTCATGGAAATGAACACACGTATTCAAGTCGAACACCCTGTCAGTGAAATGGTCACAGGTATCGACATCGTAAAGAACCAAATCAAAATTGCTCAAGGCGATTATTTACCTTGGAGTCAAAACGACATTCATATTGAAGGTTGGTCACTAGAATGCCGAATCAACGCGGAAGATCCCGAACGCGAATTTATGCCAGTCCCTGGCCAAATCCGTCGCTACAAACCACCATTTGGTGAAGGAATCCGAGTCGATTCAGCGATGTCAACCGGTGCCGAAATCTCACCTTTCTATGACTCAATGATTGCTAAATTAATCGTTTGGGCACCAACACGCGAGGCTGCCATCGACAAAATGCAAGCAGCTCTAGCAGATTTTGAAATTGTCGGTATCCCAACAACGATTCCACTACACCAAGCACTCCTAGCGCACCCAACTGTTCGTGAAGGTGAAGTGACAACGAAGTTCCTTGAGGAAAACTTAGATGCACTCTTAGATACTCAGTCAGAAGCAGTAAATGAATAAGATGTAGTTATTACATGTATAACCCCGCCAACTCAGCTGGATATAACAGAGAGTTGGCGGGTTTTTTATGTGATATTCTTAAAAGTGTCCCAACTCGTGACTCTCCTCCAAATTAGAATAGAGCAGAGTCACACATCGCGACTCTCCTCCAAATTAGAATAGAGCAGAGTCACACATCGCGACCCTCCTCCAAATTAGAATAGAGCAGAGTCATAGATCGTGACTCTCCTCAAAGTAAAAGCTGAGCAGAGTCACATATCGCGACTCTCCTTAAAGTGAAAACTGAGCAGAGTCATAACTCGTGACCCTCCTCAAAGTAAAATCTGAGCAGAGTCATAGATCGTGACCCTCCTCAAAGTAAAATCTGAGCAGAGTCATAACTCGTGACCCTCCTCAAAAGTAAATTCCAGCGAGTACATACACAATCCACGCATCTCCTCCCCGCTACCACCCAAACCACCCCACATATCCGTCTAAAGAAGGTGTAAATTACATGAATAAAGTGTGATAATAGGTGTATTGAAGAGAAATTTGATATAATGAGGAAAACGAAAATAAACTAAGGAGAATGAACATGAACTTTTATGGATTTGATAATACCTATTTCTTAATCTTAATCGCCATGGGAATTTCAATGTTAGCACAACGTTGGGTTACTTCCACATTCAACAAATATAGCGAATGGCAAACATCCAAAGCAGTTACCGGTAAAGAAGCAGCCGAAGTCATCTTAAGAGCACATAATATAAATAATGTAACAGTTGAACACACATCAGGCTCTTTAACAGACCACTATGACCCGACTAATAAAGTCTTACGCTTATCTGATGCGACATATGACCGCACATCAGTTGCAGCAGTTGCGGTTGCGGCCCATGAGTGTGGACACGCCTTACAAGATGCCGATAATTATGGCTTTATGCGCCTGCGTGCTGGCTTAGTCCCAATTGTCAACTTTACGTCGCGTGTATCAATGCCACTTATTTTTATCGGATTTATTTTAGGTTATGCAGGCTTAGTAAACATTGGGATCATCGCATTTAGTGCAGTATTAGTGTTCCAACTAGTGACTCTTCCTGTAGAATTTAACGCATCAAACCGTGCGATGAAGATTTTAGATGGTACAATTTTAACCCAAGACGAGATTGCACCTGCTAAAAAAGTATTACGTGCAGCAGCATTTACATACGTTGCGGCGGCATTAGGAACAGCATTACAAATCTTGAGATTTGTATTACTATCCCGTCGTCGTAATAATTAGAGGGGAGTTTTACTTTGAAGTTGTTTGATCGATTTAAAAATACAGCCGTCAATAAAGAATATGCCGATGACTTAGTAGCTCAAACACAGCGACAAGTTGATAAAATGGAACCCATCAATATTATCGTAGCAGGAAAGACAGGTTCAGGTAAGAGTACGCTGATCAATGCCTTATTCCGTGATAATATCGCTGAAACAGGGGTCGGTAAACCAGTCACACAATCAATTGAGCGTATTAGTAAGGAAGGCATTCCATTAACTTTATACGATACAAAAGGACTGGAATTAACACCAGAAGCTCAAGTCGAAGTGTTGAAGAGCTTAAATAATTTAATAAAAACACAAAAAGATAAGGGCCAACGCGAGAGCATTGATGTTGCATATTATTGTATCAATAGCATCATGGCGCGTATTGAACCCTTTGAAATTGAACTGATCGAAGCTTTATCTGAACATATCCCTGTTGTTATTGTCCTCACACAATACTTAGGTCAAGAGAGCAATGAGTTCGTTAATTACCTCAAAGAAATGGACTTACCTGTTAAAGGAATCGTCCCAGTCTTAGCCAAGCCTTATTTAATCCAAGGGGAACAATATATTCCAAGCCATGGATTACAAGATTTAGTTGATTTATCTTTGAAAATCATCCCTGATTCGGTACAAAAGGCTTTTATTAATGCCCAACAGATAGATTTAGACCGCAAGGTAAAGGATGCTAGAAGTTGGGCGCGCCGTTATATTAGAGGGTCATTTGGTGTTGGCTTTACACCAATCCCAATTGCCGATTCAGCAATCTTAATTCCAATGCAAATTGGTATGTTAGCCCACATTACCTCTATCTTTGGACTTTCTTTGAATAAGTCCCAAATAGTCAGTATCATCGCAGGAATTGGCGGTACTGGAGGTGCAACAGCAGCGGGTAAATATATTGTCAGTCAAATTTTCAAATTAGTACCTGGTTTAGGAACTATTACCGGAGGAGCTATCAGTGGAGCCACTGCGAGTATTTTAACAATGACTCTTGCCTATAGTTACATCGATGTGCTAAAATTTATCGCTCAAGCAGAAATTTCAGGCCGTGATCTCCCCTTAGTGGAAATTCAAAAAACGATGAACTTAAGTTTTAAAGAACAATTAGACTATTTTTCTGACTTTTTCCCAGATTCATTCAAAGAAACCATTTTAAATGAATGGACAGATCAATTTCTTAAATAGTACAAACGCATCGTGAAACAAACGATGCGTATTTATTTTGAAGAAATATCAAAACATTACTTGACAGTTAAAAAGTATTAGCGTAATATCCAAATAGTAACTGTTACTATTTACAGAAAAAGGAGAAATGACATGAAAAAATGGATGAAGGCTGCAACAACGCTGGCTGTGCTATTATCAAGTTTAGCATTTGGAACAGAGGTACAAGCTCAAGACAAAATCCAAGTGAAAACAACTTTCTATCCGGTATACTTCCTAGCATCAGAAATTGCTGGAGATAATGCGGATGTTTCAATGTTATTAGATGGTGGCGAAGATGCCCATTCTTACGAAGTGAGTGCACGTGATTCAGGTGAAGTTCAAGAATCAGATCTATTTATTTACCAAGACGACGAAATGGAATTTTTTGTCCAAGACTTACTAACTTTAATCGATACGAATGAAACAAAAGTTCAAGAATCAACTGAAGGTATCGAATTATTATCTGGTTCAACAGGCGACCATGACCATGATCATAGTGAAGAAGAGCACAACCATGAAGAAGACCACGACCACGAGCACGAAGAGCATGCCGAAGAAGAAGGTCATGACCACGAAGGCCATTCACACGAATATGACCCCCACACATGGTTAGATCCTGTGACTTATGCACAACAAGCAGAAAATGTTCGTGATGCGTTAATTGAGGTAGACCCAGACAATGCAGATGCATATACTGAAAATACAACTGCTTTAATCGAAGAATTAACTCAATTACATACGGAATATCAAGAAGGTCTACAAGACTTAGAAAATCGCACAATTGTGGTTCAACATGCGGCGTTCGGTTATTTAACGCATGCTTATGATTTACACCAAGAATCAATTGCAGGACTTTCAACAACGCAAGAACCGAGTGCAGAAACATTAGCAACCATGCAAGACTTTGTACAAGAGCATGATGTCAAAGTTATTTATGTCGACCCATTTGGAGATAATACGATCGCACAAACCGTCGCAACAAGCAATGACGCTGAATTAAAACCATTAAGCACACTGGAAATTGTTCCAGAGGGCGAGGATTACTTTTCAGTGATGCGTCAAAACTTAGAGCAATTAAAGAGTAATCAATAAACTATTATTTTTTCAAAAGTCTGCTAAAATAGTACTATTAAATAGATAAAGGAGTGAGCGCGTGGATTTGATTAAGGTTCGTGATTTATCATTTTACTATGATAATGAAAAGGTATTGAATGATGTTAATTTTGAACTGAAACCAGAGGAGTTTGTCATCTTAACAGGCGAAAATGGCGCAGCAAAGTCAACGCTATTAAAGAATATCCTAGGCTTATTAAGTCCAGCGACCGGAGCAGTAGAAATCAGTAAAACCAATGCTAAGGGAGAACCATTATCCATCGGGTATGTTCCACAAAACATCTCAGGATTTAATGCCGGATTCCCAAGTACGGTTCAAAGATTCGTCGAATCAGGACGTTATCCAAGAGGGCGTTGGTTTAAGAAACTCGATGATACTGACCGAGAGCATGTCAAAAAGGCTTTGGAATCCGTTGATATGCTACAACATAAGGATAAATTAATTGGTGAATTATCGGGTGGACAGAAGCAACGAATCAGTTTAGCGCGTGTTTTCTCGATGGACCCAGATATATTTATCCTCGATGAACCGACAACTGGGATGGATATCAAATCACGCCGCTCATTTTATCGTTTATTGCGTCACTTAACAAATAAACATGGTAAATCCATTTTAATGGTCACTCATGCCGATTCAGAAATGGAAGGCTTCTACGACCGTGAAGTGCGTTTAATTAGAGAGGAGGGTGTGCCTTGGAGATGCTTCAGTATGACTTCATCCAGCGCGCGTTCATAGCAGGCGCTGCGATGTCACTCATCACACCTATTCTAGGACTACTCTTAATTTTACGAAGACAATCACTCTTATCGGACACCCTTTCTCATATTTCATTAACTGGGGTAGCACTCGGGATGTTACTACAATGGAATCCAACGATAGCGACATTAATTGTCGTAGTAATCGCCTCAGTATTAATTGAATATCTAAGAGTTGCCTACCGTAATTTCTCAGAATTATCCGTTGCGATAATGATGTCAGCAGGGATGGCACTCGCCTTAATACTCGCCAGCTTTAGTCCGAATCAAGCGAACTTTAAATTAGATCAGTATTTATTTGGGTCAATTATACTAATTTCACCTCAAGAAGTTACGCTTTTAATTGTTTTAGCAATTACCGTAATCGCACTCTACGTCATATTCAGAAAACCGTTATTCGTTATGAGTTTTGATGAAGATACAGCCTTTACAGCAGGCTTACCTGTACGTATGATGTCGATTATCTTCTCTGTCATAACAGGGGTAGCAATAAGTATCATGATGCCGATTGTTGGAGCCCTACTCGTATCAGCGTTAATCGTCATTCCATCCGCAACCGCCATTAAAATTTCCAAGAGTTTCACACAAGCGATTATTATTGGAATTATTATCAATGCGATCGGTATATTCGCAGGGATTACCATCTCATTTTACTTCGACACACCACCAGGTGCGACGATCACAATGAATTTCATCGTCATCTTTATTCTTGTGTCAGTCGGAACACAGTTTTCGATTTGGTTGAGAAATAAGTTAAATAATGACTAAATATAATAAGCGTCCTAATTTGAGAACACACTACTCTCAAATTAGGACGCTTTTTAATTAAATAATTATAGTTCAAAGGAAATATGCTGGCTTAACCATTGTTCAACTTCACGCAACCACTGATTTGCACGAGTATTCAAGTGATTTACTGCGTTGGCACTCCCGTAATTTGCAGCAGACAAGCCATGTGGCCCTTCTTCATAAATATGCATTTCAAACGGTACTCCTTCACGGGCTAAACTGACCGCCATTTGTGCAGTATCCTGAGGATTAACCACTTTATCTTCACTTGTTGCCCATAAGAAGGTAGGAGGCGTATTCTTCGAAACTGCATTAACCGGTGATAATTTCTGCAAATCATCATTCGATGCCATACTCTGACCCGTTGTCGCAAGAAGTAATTTATTCGCTATTTCCAACTGAGCGGGATCTTCACTACGGTAAGCCTCTGACATCGCAAATTCAAGGTCAAGTAGACCATATCCGCTAATTAAGAAGGCTGGACGTAATGCTTTCTTCTTCAATTGCGTGGCGTTTTGAATGATTGATTTATGCCAATGCGTCGCATACATACTCACATTATGCCCACCCGCAGAGAAGCCACATAAACCAATTGTTTGAGGATCAACATTCCATTCATTACTATAACTATGAATTAATTCAAACGCCATCGCAATTTCAATCATCGGTTGCGGGAATAATTTGCCCGCATCTGGTTGAATATCCGCCTTTGAATCGATCTTATCTTTCGTACCAAAATATGTCGAATATCTCAGCACCGCAGCATGATAACCCATCGCATTAAATGCTAACGCAACTGGCTCCGCTTCACGGTCTGAAGTATATAAATAACCTCCCCCAGGACAAATTAAAACGAGTGGACGCTCAGCACCACCCGAAATTTCAGAGGTAGGTTCTAGTAAATAAGTCGTTAACGTAACCTCTTTACGATCTTCATATAAATAAAATGTCTCGTGCTTCATGTAAATCCTCCTAATATTATTTATAATGAGTGTATCAGAATATACACCACTATGTTAGAGAAATCGCTCAATTAATATAAAAGAAGCAGGTGACAAAATGAAATACATTATAAAAGACCAAGTAATCGACTGGTTGCCCGTACGTGACCAAACAACTTACAAAAATAAATTAGGACACGTCTTACTCATAGGTGGAAATGAGAATAAAGGGGGTGCCATCATCATGGCAGCCTTGGCCGCACTCTATAGTGGCGCCGGACTCGTCACCGTCGCAACCCCTCAAATTAACCAAACAGCCCTACACAGTCACGTTCCCGAAGCAATGTATCTCGATTTAAATAACGACACCGACATTCAAGACATACTTCCAAAAGTCAATGTCATCGTCATCGGACCAGGTCTAGGACTAGACCAACGCGGGGAGAGTAGGGTAGAGGAAATCTTAACCAACTCCGATCCAAGTCAAACAATCATATTAGACGCAGATGCCTTAACCCTATATAGTCAAAAATTAGACGAATGGCGGAATCTCACAAAAGCCAAACTAATCATGACACCCCATGCAGGCGAATGGGAGCGAGTGATGAGGGTCAAACTCAGTGACGTAGCCACTGAATCAGAATTTATCAAACATACAAAACATCACAACGCAACCTTGATCGCAAAGGGCGCACCAACGAAAGTAATTATAGGTAATCAAGTTTATGAAAACACCTCAGGCAATCCCAGCCAAGCAACAGGTGGGATGGGAGATACATTAACAGGAATTATAGCCAGCTTCATCGGTCAATTTGCCCCAGAAGATTTTGATAAAGCAGTTTTATCTGCTGTCTTTATCCATTCTCATACTGCCGATATATTAGCTGAAACGCATTACGTCACGTTGCCTACCTTAGTTTCCAAACACTTTCCGATAGTGATGAAGCAGTTGGTGAATGAGAAAGAGCACTGATTTTATCCAACACAAAAAGGGCTCAATGCGAGCCCTTTTCCTTTTATAAATGTCATTAAAACTCTACTTCCAACAATATCGGTGTATGATCTTGTCTTGGTCCTGAATCGATCATTTCAGATTTCAGTACTTGGTCTTTAATACGGTCGCTGACTAGGAAATAATCAATTCTCCACCCAGAGTTGTTGATTTTACTTGTTTTGGCAATTTGTGCCCACCAAGTATAAACCCCTTCAACATCTCCGTGAATATGACGAAATGTATCCGTGAATCCACGGTTAAGTAGGTTAGTGAAGCCCTCGCGCTCTTCGTCGGTAAAGCCAGCTGAGCGGCGGTTGTTGTTAGGATGAGCTAAGTCAATTTCATGATGCGCTACGTTGAAGTCGCCGGTTGCGATAACTGGTTTCTTCGCATCTAATTCGGCTAAATAGTGCGCATATTGACGGTCCCATTCTTGACGTAATTCTAACCTTACTAAATCACGGCCAGCATTTGGTGTATACACTTGTGTGATATAGAAGTCGTCAAACTCTAAAGTCATGATGCGTCCTTCATGGTCCATTGTGTCCGGTGCACTGATTTCTGGGCGCGATACCTCTGGATTTAAATGTTCACGCACTAAGAACATTGTTCCAGCATATCCTTTACGAGCAGGTTCAACTGAGCTGGTCCAATGGATATTATAATGTGGCACGCGTTCCTCTAAAATTTGTAGGTGTTTTTTTGTTGGGCCTTTTGCTGATAATTTTGTCTCTTGAATCGCAATAACATCGGGTTCGTAACTCTCAATGGTGTCTAGTACGGCTCTGGACATTTCAGCACGCGCTGAATCACTCGTTAATGCGGCGTTAAATGAATCGATATTCCAAGAAATGATTTTCATGAATAATCCTCCTGTTTTCTGATGCCTTTAGTTTAACAAAGAGTTGCTTAATTGTCTTGTCTTGGATATTAAATCGCAGAGAGAAATTGTGATAAATACTTTTGAAAAAGTGGTCACTAAGATTGAATATCAAGCGTTTTTAAGTTAAAGTATAGAGAGCGTGAAACAAATGTTTCACAGAGGAAGGGGCCAGTAAAATGACAATTGAAGAATTTATCCAAGCGCTTGACGTTAAAGGGATTAATTTAAGTGAGTCACAACTTGCGCAGTATGAATTATATTACAAAATGTTGGTTGACTGGAATGAGCGTGTAAACTTAACTGCCATTACTGACCAAGAGGAAGTATATTTAAAACATTTTTATGACTCAATGATGCCATTATGGGTTGAAGAATTAGATTTAACGAACAAAACAGTCATTGATATTGGGGCAGGAGCAGGATTCCCTAGTATTCCCATGTTAATTGCTAATCCAACCATGCATGTAACCATTGTCGATTCATTAAATAAACGCATTAATTTCTTAAGCGAATTAACCGATGCACTTAAGTTAAGTGACCGCGTTAATTTAGTGCATGGACGAGCAGAAGATGTCGGCCAAGACAAAAAATACCGTGGTCAATTTGATATCGCCACTGCACGTGCGGTTGCGAATATGAATGTCTTGTCAGAATATTGTATGCCAATGGTAGCTAAAGGTGGGTACTTTGTCGCACTAAAAGGTGCTAAAGCCCAAGAAGAGGTAGATGCCGCTAAAGGTGCAATTTCAACTTTAGGTGGTAAAATCGAGCATGTTCATACTGAGGAATTACCAGGGGACGAGGGTGAACGTTCAGTCGTATTAATTAAGAAAACATTGGATACACCGAATAAATACCCGCGTAAAGCAGGAAAACCAACCAAACAACCAATTAAGTAACCAAAGGAGGAAGCAAACGAATGGGCAAAGTGATTGCAGTGGGTAATCAAAAAGGTGGCGTAGGGAAAACGACGACCACCGTCAATTTGGGTGCCGCACTGGCATATTTAGGTAAGAAAACATTAGTTGTCGACTCAGATTCTCAAGGGAATGCCACTAGTGGTCTAGGAACTGCCCGCGGCGATGTTGATTTGAGTTTATATGATGTCTTAATCGACGAGGAATCAATTGCGGATGCAATTCTACCTACTACGCGTGATAATTTATTTATTGTGCCTTCAAATATTCAATTAGCCGCCGCAGAATTGGAATTAGTCAATGTGCCCAAACGTGAATACCGTTTGAAGGAAGCCATTGATTTAATTAAAGACGACTTTGATTATGTTTTAATTGATTGCCCTCCTTCTTTAGGGCAATTATCAATTAATGCATTTACAGCAAGCGATACTATTTTAATTCCAGTTCAAGCAGAATATTACGCTTTAGAAGGATTAACTCAATTATTAAATACAATTCGTTTAGTACAACGTAACTTTAACCGCAATTTCCGAATTGAAGGTGTGTTAATTACAATGTTAGACGCACGAACAAATTTAGGTTTTGAAGTAGTTGAAGAAGTGAAGAAATACTTCCAAGAAAAAGTTTATGAAACAATGATTCCACGAAATATTCGCCTATCTGAAGCACCGTCTTATGGTTTATCAATCATTGATTATGATAATAAATCAAGAGGTGCACAGAAGTATATTGAATTGGCAAAGGAAGTGATAGACAGTGGCGAAGAATAATACACCCAAAAAACGCGGTGGTTTAGGACGTGGCATGGAGGCTCTTTTTTCCAATTATGAAGAAACTCCGAGTGAAAATGAAGTGGTTGAAGAAATTGCATTAGACGAGATTAGACCGAATCCTTATCAACCACGAAAAATTTTCGACGAAGATGCGTTGAAGGAATTATCAGAATCCATTAAACAATCCGGCGTATTTCAACCAGTTATTTTAAGACAATCAACAATTAAAGGGTATGAATTAATCGCAGGTGAGCGACGTGTTCGAGCAAGTCGTTTAGCAGGTAAGACTACGATCCCAGCCATTGTTCGTCAAATGGATGAGGAACAAATGATTGAAATCGCGGTCGTTGAGAACTTACAACGTGAAGACTTAAGCCCATTAGAAGAGGCGGAAGCCTACCAAATTTTAATGGAGAAATTAGACTTAACTCAAGCCGATGTTGCTGAACGTATTGGTAAGAGCCGTCCATATATTGCGAACTATTTAAGATTATTGCAATTACCAGAAGCCATTAAAAAGATGGTCAATGACGAACAATTATCAATGGGGCAAGCAAGAACCATTTTAGGATTAAAAGACAAAGATCAACAAATTGCTTTAGCTAAAAAAGTGATTCAAGGACAATTAACCGTCCGTCAATTGGAAGAATTAGTTCAAGAAATGAACCAAGCAGGGGAATTAAAACCCAAAGCGAAAGATCCTGAGAAAGCAAACAAACCACAAAAGCCAGCTTTATACCGTGATATGGAGAACCAAATGGAGGAATACTTTGGTACAACCACAACGATCAATCAAAGGGGCAAACGTGGTAAAATTGAAATTGAATTTATGTCAGAATCAGACTTGATCCGTATTTTAGATCTATTAAATATTCAATTATAATCATGGAGGATAACATGACGACAAAAGAATACGATAAATTAGATATAGTAGAAATGAAAAAGCCACATGCTTGTGGCGCAAATGAATGGCAAATTATCCGTATGGGGATGGATATCCGTATCCAATGCCAAAATTGCGACCATATCGTGACAATGACTAGACGTGACTTTGAGAAGAAGTTAAAGAAAATGATCACGAAACACGAAGAAGCATAATAAATTTATATAAAGAAAGTAGAGTGTGAAATGTCACTAACAGCAGGAATTGTCGGTTTACCAAACGTTGGTAAATCAACCCTTTTTAACGCCATTACTAAAGCCGGAGTAGAAGCAGCAAACTACCCATTCGCAACGATTGATCCGAATGTTGGGGTTGTTGAAGTTCCAGATGAGCGTTTAAAACGTATTACAGAAGTAGTTCAACCACAAAAAGAAATCCCAACGACATTCGAATTTACAGATATCGCTGGAATCGTTAAAGGTGCCAGTAAAGGTGAAGGATTAGGAAATAAATTCTTAGCCAATATCCGCCAAGTAGATGCAATCTGTCACGTAGTTCGTTGTTTTGACGACGATAATATTACTCACGTATCAGGTAAAGTTGATCCACTTGAAGATATTGAAACAATTAACTTAGAATTAATCTTAGCTGACTTAGAGTCAGTGGATAAACGTTATGACCGTGTGAAGAAAATTGCACGTACTAAAAACGCAGAAGCATTAGCTGAATTAGCGATTTTAGAAAGATTAAAAGAAGGTCTAGAACAAAACAAGATGGCGAACCAATTAGAATTCACGAAAGAAGAAGAGCCGATTGTTCGTTCATTATTCTTATTAACACGTAAAGACATGTTATATGTTGCTAACATCAGTGAAGATGATGTATCAGATCCATCTGCTAACCCTTATTTAGCGCAAGTTGAAGAATTAGCAGCGAGCCAAGGAGCAGAAGTCGTTCCAGTATGTGCAAGCCTTGAAGAAGAGATTGCTGTTTTAGACGATGAAGAAAAAGAAATCTTCTTAGAAGATTTCGGCATTGAAGAATCTGGTTTGGACCGCTTAATTAAGAAAGCTTACAACTTATTAGGTTTAGGAACTTACTTTACTGCTGGTGAAAAAGAAGTACGTGCTTGGACATTCAAGCAAGGTATGACAGCACCTCAAGCAGCAGGAGTTATTCACTCGGACTTTGAGCGTGGATTCATTCGTGCTGAGACTGTTCACTATGATGATTTAATGGAAACAGGAAGCATGACTAAAGCTAAAGAAGCAGGTAAATATCGTTCAGAAGGTAAAGAATATATCGTAAAAGACGGCGATATTATGCTATTTAGATTTAACGTTTAATCGGGAGGAATACTCATTAATGACTGAAGAAAAGCATTTAGAAGAAAACAAAACAGACGAATTAGTCGAAACCATTCAAGAAACTGAAGAAGCAACAAATCAAGAATTAGAACAGGCCGAAGACCAATCAGCATCTGAACAAATTGAAGCAATGGAAGAAGCCGAAGCAAAATTAGACGAAATCCAAGAAGATGAAGAATATTTAGCTGAGAAAAGCCCAATTGCCGGCGTTTCATTATCTAACTTCAAAAGCTTAACAGGTAAAAGCCAACAATTCATGGTGAACTTAGACCGTCACTTAGTTGATGAATTAGACTATGAAGTGCGTAGTATCGCCTATATCGATATGGTTGACACTCTTTTAGAAGGTCAACAATCAGGTCAAACAGCACGTCAACTCTTTGGAACACCAACTGAAGTAGCACAGAGTATTATCGACCAAGACTTAAAAGTGGCTGAAGAAGAAGGATCAAAATCACCTGATTGGCACATTTATATAGATGGTGCTTTATTATTAGGTTCAATCTTCACATTCCTAACTGGATTTTCAATGGCTAATGCTGACAACACTGCCGGCCAATTAGGCAATGAGACACTACAATACTTCGGTGTCATCACAATGATCCTAAATTACTTAGTAGCCGGTTTTGCAATGCTTGTTACAGCGAAGAATATGCCAAACCCAGACGCACCTAAAGGTCAAAAAGGCTATCCAAAATATTTCCTAGCCTCAATCGGATCAATGGTTGTTTGGTTCTTAGTAGTTAGCTTCTCAGGAGCGTTGCTACCACGCGCAATCAACCCAATCTTACCTCATACTGCCTACATGATTATCGCGGTAATCACCTTCCTAGCTAGAATGTATCTAAAACGTAAGTTAGATATTAAAGGCGGAATTTTCTAAAGAAATTAATAAACCAGCTTCAAACCAACATCTTCGAGGTGCGGTTTGAAGCTGGTTTTTATTTGTGGGATAGTTTTGGGTAACAACTTTTGGAAATGAATTAGTTGTTACTCATAATGAGTCCTTTCGGGTAACAACTTTTGGAAATGAATTAGTTGTTCTCACAATGAGCCCTTTTGGGTAACAACTTTTATAAAATATTTAGTTGTTACCCGCTAGTAAATTTCATAATTTTGACGCGGGATTATGCACTAGACAATTTTGTTATTTGTTTCAGAAATTTTCTCAAAACAAGTACCACTTCGTTGTCTGTTTCGAGAAATCAATTCAAACAAGTACCAGTTTCCCCGATTTCGTTGGTTGTTTCATGAGTTTAGCTTAAACAAATACCACTTTGTTGGTTGTTTCAAAAAATTTACTCAAACAACCAACATCTTAATAAATGTGGCTCCCCAGCGAACATTCCAAAAATCACTCCTTATCAAAAACACGAACAATAAAACCTGTAAGCGCTTCAATGTTCTGTATTAGAGAATTCTCATTTGAAAGGGTTTGGCATTCGTGGTACATTATTAGAAATACAAAACAACAAAACTAAAAATCAAGGAGGTCTTTGTTAATGTCATCATGGGAAACAAAGTTTAAGCGTGAAGGTCTAACATTCGACGATGTGTTATTAGTCCCAGCATTGAGTGAAGTGTTACCTAACGACGTGGATTTATCGGTGGAATTAGCTCCTAACTTACGCCTTAATGTTCCAATTTTAAGTGCAAGTATGGATACAGTAACAGAATCTGAAATGGCAATTGCGATGGCGCGTCAAGGTGGATTAGGTGTCATCCACAAGAACATGTCAATCGAAGCTCAAGCTGAGGAAGTACGTCGTGTAAAACGTTCGGAAAATGGGGTTATTCTTGACCCGTTCTACTTAACTCCCCAAGATCTAGTTCAAGATGCTGAAGACTTAATGGCGCATTACCGTATTAGTGGTGTTCCAATTGTCGAAACAAGAGAAAATCTTAAATTAGTTGGTATTATTACAAACCGTGACTTACGTTTCGTTCGTAATTACGACCAACCAATTGAAAATGTGATGACGAAAGAAGACCTAGTTACTGCTCCAGCAGGAACTTCAATCGAAGAAGCGACTCGCTTATTAGATGAGCACCGCATCGAGAAATTACCATTAATTGATGAAGCAGGTAAATTAGCTGGTTTAATCACAATTAAAGATATTGAAAAAGTTGAAGAATACCCAAATGCCGCTAAAGATCAACATGGTCGTTTATTAGCAGCAGCAGCTGTAGGTGTAACGAACGATACTTTTGAACGTGCTGAAGCATTAATCCAAGCAGGTATTGACGCTTTAATCATCGATACTGCACACGGTCACTCAGCTGGTGTTATCCGTAAAATCAAAGAAGTTCGCGAAAAATACCCAGATGTTACAATTATCGCAGGTAATGTAGCGACTGCTGAAGGTGCTCGTGCATTATTTGAAGTAGGAGTCGACGTGGTTAAAGTTGGTATCGGACCGGGTTCAATCTGTACAACACGTGTCGTTGCCGGTGTTGGTGTTCCTCAAATCACAGCAATTTACGAAGCAGCAACAGCAGCGCGTGAATTTGGTAAAACAATTATCGCCGATGGTGGTATCAAATATTCAGGAGACATCGTTAAAGCATTAGCAGCAGGTGGGCACGCAGTAATGTTAGGTTCAATGTTAGCAGGTACTGACGAGTCACCAGGTGAATTTGAAATCTTCCAAGGACGTCGCTACAAGTCATACCGTGGTATGGGTTCACTTGCCGCAATGGAAAAAGGATCTTCAGACCGCTACTTCCAATCAAAATCTGAAGCGAACAAATTAGTTCCTGAAGGTATTGAAGGACGTGTAGCTGCTAAAGGAGCAGTACAAGATATTATCTTCCAAATGGTTGGTGGTATGCGTGCGGGTATGGGTTACGTTGGTGCAGCTGACTTAAGATTCTTACGTGACGAAGCACAATTCACACGTATGACAGGTGCTGGATTAATCGAATCACATCCACATGATGTAAACATTACAAAAGAAGCGCCAAACTACTCACGTTAATAATAACTAGTTTAAAATCAACAGAACACACTAGTAGAGTTTATTCTATTAGTGTGTTCTTTTATATACTCAGCAATGTATGCGAAGATATTCTATTAAATAGCCAATCAATATTTAGAAAGGAACATAATTTCAAATGACCGAATTATTAAGAGCCATGCCTAAAGTTGAATTACACTGTCATTTTGATGGGTCTGTTCCAATGGACACCGTTTACGAATTAGGGGAAGAAATTGGATTAACCAAAGATTATTTAAGTCAAATTCCAGTGACCGGACAATGCGAAAATTTGGAAGATTATTTAAAATCCTTCGATATTATTTTACAAGTACTCCAAACCAAAGATCACTTACAACGTGCAGCTTATGCGACCATTAAACGAATCGCAAGTGAAGGAGTTAAATATTTAGAATTACGTTTTGCCCCACTCCTTCATTTGGAAAAAGGACTGACAATTTCTGAAGTGATTGATAGTGTCATCGAAGGATTACTTCAAGCAACTTCGGATTTTGATATTCAAGTAAATTTAATTATTAGTGCGATGCGTAATCAAACAGATGAGATGAACCTGTCGTTAGTTGACGCCATTCAAGAACTGAATTCTCCAGAACTAGTTGGCTTTGATTTTGCTGGTCCAGAACCAGATGGTGCCAATGATGATATCCAACACATTACCAATAAAATGAAGGATAAGGACTTCCATTTAACACTCCATTCTGGCGAATGTGGATGCGCACATAATGTAGTTCAAGCAATAAAATTAGGCGCAACAAGAATTGGACATGGAATTGCTATTGCAGATGATCCAGAGGTAATGAAATTTGTGAGCGAAAATAATGTCCTTTTAGAGGTTTGTCCAACCAGTAATTATCAAACAAGTGGCATCAAAACACTCGCTGCTTTCCCAGCACGCACTTTAATGGACGCAAATGTGAAGTTTTCGGTCAGTTGCGATAATCGTACTGTTTCAGACACATCATTAATTAATGAGTATCAAATTCTAATCGATTATCATAAATTCACTATAGATGAATTAGTTCAAACAAACCGAGATGGTATCCATGCAAGCTTCGCAAATGAGGCGATGAAAGCGAATTTAACTGAGCAACTTAATGAATTTCATAATAAACTCAATGAAACTCATTGAAAGAGTCTTATTTTCAGTGTATGCTAGAAGGTACGTTATCCATTAAAAAAGACACGTGCCGATACTACTTTATACAAGAAAATTATTCATTAAGATAAGAAAAGGTGACAAAATGCAACAACGAAAACGACTAATTGTACTATTAACCGCATTGGTTCTACAATTATTCTTACCTTTACAATCTCTATTTGCTCAAACTAACAATCAAGAAGAAGATGAGGCAGTTTATTTAGTAACTGAAAGTCAAAATGGTATTATTTTAGACGAGTCACGCTCAAATGAAGTCCAAGATGTCGGCACACTGTCGAAAGTCCTTTCTATCTATTTAATCTACCAAGCAATTGATAATGGCGATATCAACTTGGATGATTCAGTCCCACTCTCAGATGAAGCTTTTGAATTGTCTCAAGATTATGATATCGACAATATACCACTACGTCCAGACGGGGAATACACAGTTGAAGAGTTACTCCCGCCAATGGTAACAAGCCAAGCAAATGGTGTTATTTTATCTTTAGCTGAATTAGTAGCGGGCAGTGAACAAGCCTTTGTTGAACGTATGAATCAACAATTAATCGACTGGGGTATAGAGGATGCTGAAATATATAATGTAACTGGCTTACCGGTAGATTTCACACCAAATTCAGGAGATTCTACAACAACCGGCCTAGTGAACCGTATGTCAGCAGCCGCTCTTGCAACCTGTTCTTACTATCTAATGAATCAATTCCCTGAAATTTTAGAACTTACTGCGGTGGACCGGGCTACTTTTAGAGACGGTACTGATGATGAATTCGATTACCATAACCGATTAATGCAATTAGGTTATTTCTATGATTTAAATATCGGGGGCTTATTTATGCGTCAAGTCGGAGAAGACGATGATGCACAACTAAGCGCAATTGTCACTCATGAACAAAATAATGTGCAAACAATTACTGTCTTATTAGACTTCCCAGCAGATGAATTCGAACCATTCGGAACGAATTTATTACAAGAAAATGGCCGCCAATACACGCATGAAGTGATTGCTGAAACGGATGATCCCGTATCTCAAATTAACGCGGTCTATATTAACCAATACGGTCAAGACGAAGCCCCGCTGAGTTACGCCACAGATTTTCATGTGATCGTCCCTCGCGGAGATATCGCACCGCAATTATTATATAAACTCAAGCCAAATTATAGATATTTCACCACCAACAACCAGCTAATGACCCCTGTTAAAGAGGGAACGAACGTTGGTACAGTCGAAGTATCCACAATGGACCAAACGACAAATACCGGCAGAGTAATGCCTAGTTTACCCTCAACACCAGGTAACGCGGCAACAATTAAAGTTTCTCAAGATGTCGACGAAGGCCAGACACTTCAGTGGCTTCAAGACACTCAAGAGGCCATCAGCACCACATGGCGCGACATCCGCATGTTCTTTGTCGATTTATTTAATTAATACACTTATTTAATAGTACTCTTTGACGAGTGTCACTTTCTTTCTAAAAAGTGTCACTCGTTTTTTGTATGGGTAACTGCGATGACTGAATGAATTGTTTCAAAGTAGGTTGAATTTTAGTTTCTACTATTAAATTGAGTTATATTTGCCTACCCTAATTTGTGAATTTATTGTGTATATTAGTTGAAAATAATTTAAAAAAATAAAATGAAAACGATTGCATCAAAAGAATTAATCAGTTATAATTGATTTACATTAAGAAATGAAAGGGTGAAACAGTGGCAGAAAACACAAGTAAAACGTTGAGACACATGCATCTTTACAGTGTATTTGTTCGTAATTTCTCCGAAGAAGGAACTTTTGACGGTGTAACGAAAGAATTAGATCGAATTAAACAAATGGATGTCGATGTGATTTGGTTATTACCATTTTATCCAAACGGTGAAAAAAATAAGAAGGGCAGTATCGGCTCTCCTTATGCGATTAAAGATTATCGTGCAATCGATCCAACACAAGGAGATATCGATAGCTTCAAGAATCTAATCAATGAAGCACATAAACGTGATATGAAAGTCATGATCGATATTGTCTTTAATCACACGTCACCAGATTCAGTCCTAGCCAATGAACATCCGGAATGGTTCTATAAAACACCGGAAGGAAATTTTGGTAATCGTGTCGGTGATTGGTCAGATATTATTGACTTGGATTATGCACACCGAGGATTATGGGAATATCAAATTGAAACGTTAAAATACTGGGCACAATATGTAGATGGTTTTAGAGTCGATGTAGCACCTCTTGTACCGTTAGCGTTCTGGAAAGAAGCCCGTGAAAGGGTTGCGGAAGTTAATCCAGAGATGATTTGGTTATCTGAATCAGTCGAACCTAACTTTATTAAAGAACTACGAAGTAAAGGCCTGACAGCATTGAGTGATAGTGAAATATATCAAGTCTTTGATATGACTTATGACTATGATGTTCGCCATGCTTTTGAAGATTATTTAACCGGAAAAATTCAATTATCAGAATATACACGTCTCTTGGATCACCAAGATACAGTCTATCCAGAGAATTATGTCAAAATGCGTAATTTAGAAAATCATGACCGCGATCGTATTACTTCTTTTGTTTCAGACGAAAGAGTAATATTAGAGTGGAGTGCTTTTAATTACTTTCAGAAGGGGTCTGCACTCATATATAATGGGCAAGAAGTTCAAGCAGACCATACCCCGTCATTGTTTGAAATTGATAAAATTGACTGGAATTTTGAAAGCGGTATCAATGGTTATCTGGCTCATTTGAGTCGCTTAAAGCGTCAATATATCCCGACTGATAATGTTGTTTATACATTAACAGGAGACGATGAATCAGGTGCAATTATAGTGAGTTATGAATCAGAACAAGTACTCTATGGTATTTTCAATGTTGGTCAAACAGCAAAGACAATACCAGTACCGTTGGAGGATGGAGAGTATGTCAATCTCTTGAATGAAGAGAGCTTTGTTGTTGAAGGTGGAGAGATTCCAGCGGATGCAACCCCAATTTGGATACAAAAATAAAAAAGAAGAAGGGAATGTTTTGTATGAAGAAAGTTACTAAATGGATGAAGGGGCTAATGGCTGCAGGTGTTTTAGCAGTACCGTTTGCAACAAGTTTTGTAAGCGTTGCCGAAGTATCAGCGCAAGATAAGTTAATCGTAGCAGCTGGAGGGCACTATGACTATGTAGCGGCAAATATTGACCAATTTACTGAGGAAACTGGTATCGAGGTTGAAGTTTGGGACCGTGACATGTTTGATGTTTTAGATGGTTTATCATTAGATGGACCTGCTGGAACAGGTGCTGATGTTATGATTGCTCCTTATGACCGTGTTGGGTCACTTGGTGTGTCAGGACAAATTCAACCAATTGAATTAAATGGAGATATTTATGATGACACAGATGCTCAACAAGTAACTGCAAATGACACAATCTTTGGTGCACCAACAGTAATCGAGTCAATAGTATTATATTACAATACTGAATTATTAGATGCTGCTCCAGAAACATTTGAAGACTTAGAAGTTATTGCACAAGACGAAGCTTTTGCATTCGAAGGTGAAGAAGGTAAAAACGTTGGATTCTTAGCTAACTGGGTTGACTTCTACATGGCTTACGGATTAATTTCTGGTTACGGTGGATATGTATTCGGTGAAGACGGAACAAATCCTCAAGATATCGGATTAAACAATGAAGGTGCGATTGAAGGTATTCAATACGCAACAGAATGGTATCAAAATACATGGCCACAAGGTATGTTAGACGTTACTTCTGCACCTGACTTTGTTAAACAATCATTCATGGATGGTAACACTGCAGCAATTATTGCTGGACCATGGGAAGCAGCAAGCTTAAATGAAGCAGGCGTTCCTTACGAAGTTGTTAAAATTCCTACATTAAACAATGGTGAAGAATATCAACCATTTGGTGGAGGTAAAGCTTGGACAATTTCAACATACGCGCAAAACGTTGAAGGTGCTCAACAATTCATAGAGTGGGTAACTTCAGAAGAACAACAAATGGTGATGTATGAACAATTAAACGAAGTTCCAGCTAACCAAAACGCACGTAGTCAAGTAGCTGAAAGTGATAATGCTTTAGCTCAAGCGGTAATCGAAGTTTATAACAATGCTGTTCCAATGCCAAACATTTTAGAAATGGCTGAGGTTTGGACAGGTGCTGAGAGTATGATGTTTGATGCAGCTTCAGGTAATAGTACAGCTGAAGAATCAGCAAACGCAGCAGTACAATTAATTTCAGATTCGATCGCTCAGAAATATTAATCGACTTGAAAATCTGGAGACAGCCTTACATTGGTGAGGCGTCTCCTTTTTTCTAATATAGACTCAATTGATGTTTGAACTACTATATTTTTATGTGATGCTATTATTCAAAATAGTGGTTCGGCATTGCTTGGTCCGACTACTTTAGAAATGAGAGATTTAAATGGAAATAAAAGAAAAGAATATAAAGAATCCCACACAAGCAGCGCTACTCTCGTTAGTGCCGGGCTTGGGACAGCTTTATAATAAACAAACAATTAAAGCAATTGCCTTTTTCGCGATTACAGTACTATTCATTTATGAAATGTATGTCTTTGGATACCAAGCGCTCATTGATTTTATGACCCTTGGTGTAACGCCGTTTGAGGATCATTCGCTCTTTATGATGATTCGTGGGACGATTCAAATACTTGTCACTATTATATTTATTGGTTTCTATATTTTTAATATCGTTGATGCTTACCGTGTCGCTACAAGATGGAATACGGGACTGGAAGTGAGTCAAACATTTAGAGATTTGACCAACAACATTTATCAAAATGGATTCCCCTATTTACTCATTGTACCGGCTTACTTGATGATGATTTTTGCGATTATCTTCCCAGTATTAGTTACCGTATTTATGGCATTTATGGACTATAGTTTTATGAATATGCCACCGGCAAATTTATTAAACTGGGTAGGATTGGAAAATTTCCAAGATATTTTCTTCCTAAGTACCTTTAGAGATGCATTCCTCTCTGTATTTAGCTGGACAATAATTTGGACTTTAAGTGCAACAACATTACAAATCGTTGTCGGTGTCTTCACCGCAGTGGTTGCTAACCAACCATTTATTAAATTTAAACGTTTCTTCGGGGTTGTATTCTTACTTCCTTGGGCAGTACCTGCGTTTATTACGATTTTATCGTTCTCGAATATGTTTAATGACTCTTTCGGAGCGATTAATACGCAAGTTATTCCGTTCTTTAACCAATTGATTCCATTTGTGGATATTGGAACAATACCTTGGAAGACGGACCCTACTTGGACGAAAACAGCCATCATCATGATTCAAGGATGGTTAGGTTTCCCATATATTTATGTTATGGTAACTAGTATTCTTCAATCCATTCCGGGTGACTTATATGAGGCAGCACGTATTGATGGTGCTGGAGCATTGCGACAATTTAAAGATATTACATTACCAACGATTTTAGCAGTGGCTGCTCCTGTATTTATTACGCAATACACAGGAAACTTCAACAACTTCTCAATGATCTACCTATTTAACAATGGTGGACCAGGTAGTGTTGGTGGGGGTGCTGGTGCAACGGATATCCTAATTTCTTGGATCTTCAAATTGACGAATGGTCAATCACCACAATACTCATTAGCCGCAGCTTTAACGATTATCGTATCGCTATTGGTGATTGGTATTTCAATGGTCGTCTTCAAACGTACTGGATCATTTAATATGGAGGATGAATAATTATGAAAAACGTAACACAATCAGCCAAATTTAATCGATTCCTAGGACGCTTTTTCACTTACCTATATATGATTATTCTATCGATCATTATTATTTATCCATTGTTAATTACAGCGTCTTCCGCATTCCAGGGCGGGAATACAACGGCTTTCGTACTAGATTTTTCTAGTGAATGGACATTTGATAATTTTGTTCGACTATTTGAGGAAACATTATACGGGACTTGGTACTGGAATACGCTTGTCATCGCAGTTTCAACGATGGTCATTCAAGTAGCGATTATTACTATTGCAGGATATGCATACAGTCGTTACCGTTTCCTTGGACGTAAAAACTCATTAAAATTCTTTATCATTGTTCAGATGGTACCAACAACAGCTGCCTTAACAGCCTTCTTCGTAATGGCCTTCCTATTACGTGCATTGAACCAACCATGGTTCTTAACGGCACTATATATTGGTGGGGGTATTCCGATGAATACTTATCTAATGAAAGGGTACTTTGATACAGTTCCTTATGATTTAGATGAGTCGGCTAAAATTGATGGGGCAGGACACTTGAAACGTTTTTGGGATATTGTCCTTCCATTAGTGCGACCTATGATTGCAGTTCAAGCACTTTGGGCATTCATGGGACCATTTGGTGACTATATCTTGGCTCGTTTCTTACTGAGAACTCAAGAATCATATACCGTAGCCGTTGGTTTACAGACTATGATTAGTGACCCGACAAATCAACAAGTATCGCTCTTTGCAGCGGGGGCAATTTTAATCGCTGTACCAATTTCGATTCTGTTCTTTGCACTTCAAAAGAACTTTGTATCGGGATTAACGAGCGGTGGTACTAAAGGATGACAAAGGCTCTATCACACTATTTTCCGCTTAACTATTTTCAAACGATTATTTCACCGACCCGTTCATTTACAAACCGCAAGTATTTAAGTGTATTGCAACAAATCATTGTGATTATCTTTTTGCAAGCACTGCTAATGATGCCTTTATCGCTTCAGCTAGCTCAAGTGAATGAAGTGGATTTAACTATCTATTTCCCAACGGTTATTGAAACAATGGATGATGAAATAGTAACGGGTTTACAAGAAGCATATGAAGCCAATGAAAGTGCGGTCATTCGCGAAAATGATGAGGTATATATATCATACATAGCGGATGAAACGATTGATTTAGAATCAATCACCCAACCCTTAGTTTTTACCCTGGGACAAGATAATATTGCTATTCGAGAACCAGATAGTATTACATTTGAACAAGCGATTGATGTTGATCGAATGATGCAACAAGAGGGTGTGGATGCTTTCATTAGTGAGCTGAGTCGTCAATTTACAAGTGCTAACCGTTTATCTATCTACCTAACTGGAGTAATCAATATAACAATGCTCGTTTTATTGAATGTGTTAGGGCTTATTCTAGGTACAAGTTTTATTTTAAGTTTTATGAAAAATTTAGATCAATTCGATATTCATGGGTTTAAAGATGCGTTTCAAGTGGTATTAAATACGATGGGGCTACCAACATTAATTGCTGCTATCATTGGGTTTATATCAAGTGATACGGCACTTGTATTTACAATTCAAGGCTTAGGATTCGTCCTAATGCTGATGTTATCTTATTGGAACACGCATTTTAATGATGCCTATGCTGAAAGACAAAGAATCAAGAAAAATCGAAAAGATGAGAAAGAGGTTTTCTAAATGGTCGAAATTAATTTAAACCATATATACAAACAATATCCGGGTAACGATAAGTATTCGGTCTCAGATTTTGATATGACAATCGAGGACCGTGAATTTATTGTCTTTGTTGGACCATCAGGATGTGGGAAATCAACAACATTACGTATGATCGCAGGACTTGAAGATATTTCTCAAGGGGAACTTGTCATTGACGGAAATGTCATGAACGATGTTGAACCTAAAGACCGCGATATCGCGATGGTTTTCCAAAACTATGCCCTATACCCACATATGACAGTTTATGACAATATGGCCTATGGTCTGAAATTACGTAAATATTCCAAAGATGAAATTGATAAACGCGTTAGGGAAGCAGCAGAAATTTTAGGTTTAACTGATTTACTTGAACGTAAACCTGCAGCCCTTTCCGGAGGGCAAAGACAGCGTGTTGCTTTAGGACGTGCTATCGTCCGTGACGCGAAGGTGTTCCTCATGGATGAGCCTTTATCAAACTTAGACGCGAAATTACGTGTTCAAATGCGTACTGAAATTGCTAAGCTACATAATCGTTTAGAAACAACGAGTATTTATGTTACCCATGACCAAACAGAAGCCATGACACTTGCAACACGTATTGTTGTATTGAATGAAGGAATTATTCAACAAATCGGAACGCCTGAAGATGTTTACAATAAGCCAGCTAATATTTTCGTTGCTGGATTTATGGGTTCTCCTGCGATGAATTTCTTTGATGTTACTTATAAAGATGGCCGTGTAACTTCATCCGTCTTTGACTTTGAAGCACAGCCTCCTTTTAGAAGAATTTTAGATTCAAATAACTATGACGGCAAAGAACTTGTCTTTGGTATTCGTCCTGAAGATATTCACGCTGAGCAAGTCGTAATGGATGCTAATCCTGAAGCGCACATTGAAGGGAAGGTATTGGTTAAGGAAATGACTGGTGCCGAAGCAGTTCTATACTTAGAACGTGATGGTATTGAATGGATCGCTCGTCTTGATCCGCGTGACACGCGTGAAATTGGCGAAGTGGTTGATTTAGGTATGAACTTAACTAAAGGTCATTTCTTTGATAAAGAAACGGGTGAAGTTCTGCGTTAATATGTTTGTATATTTTTAACTCCCTCCGGGGAGTTTTTTTATTTTGGAAAAGAAACAAACTGATTTCTGAGGCGGGCAACAATGAGTCCAACAACATAAAAAACGGGAGAGCCCCCAGTAAAACTGAGTTCTCCCCCGGTTAGGGTGTGATTATTAATATTCATCCACTTCGATTTGAGTTTCAACTTCTTCTGCTGCATATTCACGGAAGTATGTTTCAGTTAAATCAATCAAGCGTTCTTTAAGGTCGATAGTAATGTCGCCTTCTTCCATACGCCAGCGCCAGTTGATACCAATTGTATTTGGTTCATTCATACGGGCGTCATTGTCTAATTCAAGCAAGTCTTGCATTGTGTAAATGGCTGTATTTGCTGGACTTTGTGCAATACCACGGTTTAATGCATTAGCCGGAGATTCTCCTCTACGGCGCATTAAATATTCATCCATTTGGTCACGTTGTATTTGAGTCGCTGCGTCTTGATACCAACCTAATGCGGTCATATTATCATGGGTACCGACATATGCAATACTATGTGCTTGGAAATGATGCGGTAGGTCACGTGAATCTTCAACACCATTGAATCCGAATTGTAAAATACGCATTCCAGGATAACCTGAATCTTCAAGTAATTGTTCAACGTCTTTGGTTAAGAAACCTAAATCTTCGGCAATGATTTGTAATTCGCCAAGGTCTTCTTTGATGGCATCGAATAATTTCATACCTGGACCTTTTGTCCACTTACCTGCTGCTGCAGATTCAGCACCAAAGGGCACTTCCCAGAATGATTCGAACCCTTTGAAATGATCAATACGAACATAGTCATATAACTCGAAGTTAGCTTCTAAACGGCGTTTCCACCAGTCATAATTATTGTCATCCATATATTCCCAGTTATAAATTGGATTACCCCAATACTGTCCTTCATCTGAGAAATTATCAGGTGGTGTTCCAGATACTGTTAACGGAACTAAGTTCTCGTCCACCTTGAATAGATGTGGTGTTTGCCACATTTCAACGCTATCTAAAGAAACATAGATAGGTAGGTCTCCAATGATTGAAATATTTTTCGAGTTGGCATAAGTTTTCAACTCTAACCACTGTTGATTGAAGAAGAATTGTGTCACTAAGTGATAATTAATCTTATCTTGTAATGCTGAACGGTATTGGTCAAGCGTTTCAGCATCACGGTATTTTACCTTGTCATCCCATTCAGTCCAAGATTTATTATCATTGACTTCTTTGATAGACATAAACTCAGAGAAAGGCTCTAGCCAATCTGCATTATGATTAATGAAAGCTTGATATACCTCGCTATGGCCATGTAAGCGTAAGAAGTTGCTGACCGCTTTTTCTAAAATAGGGCGGCGGTTATAGAATACCTTTTCGTAATCGACGTCGATTGGATTATCGCCAAAGTCGATACCTTCAATATCTGATGCAGCCAAATAGTCTTTTTCAACAAGTCTAGGTAAATCGATAAAGTGTGTATTTCCAGCAAAAGCTGAGAAAGATTGATAAGGTGAGTCGCCGTAACTAGTTGTTGTTAACGGTAGAATTTGCCAGTAAGTTTGCTTTGTTTCATGTAAGAAATCAACAAAGTCGTAAGCTGATTCGCCGAAACTACCGATACCATATTCGTTAGGTAATGAGGATATGTGCATTAAAACACCACTCGCACGTTTCATATAAAAACCTCCAATTGTATTGTTAAGATAATTATATAAAAAATACGCTACTAGTGCAAACGTTTTCTGTTGAAATGCGCAACTTTTGTAAGCGTTTGCGTGAAGTGTGGATTTATCAGTTTTTTCGTAAAGAATTTCCCAAGATTTGAAATTGATAGTTGAATGTCCCTTCAACTATCTTTATAATAATAGTTGAGAGAGCATTCAACTATTAGAGAGGATGATTAGATGGAACAATGTAGAGAAGATATTATTCATCAAGATGCAGTGGATAAGGTGCAAGCAGAAGCATTGGATCCAATGGGATTTCAATCAATGTTAGTTTTTTATAAAGCAATCGCAGATGAGACGCGTCTCAAGATACTTGTCAGTTTAACAAGTCATGAATTGTGTGTGTGTGATTTGGCTTATATTATTGGGAAATCGAAATCCGCTATTTCACATCAATTGAGGTATTTACGTGAAGCGAATTTGGTGAAAAGTCGTAAAGAAGGACGCAATGTATTCTATTCACTGATTGATAATCATGTTGTAGATATTATAGAAAATTCTAAAACACATATACAAGAAAGCGAGGAACATCATGTCAACGTATAAATATCAATTAAAAGGATTGGATTGTGCGCATTGTGCCAGTAAAATTGAAGTGAAATTAAATGATCTGAAGGAAGTTGAACATGCTCATATCAATTTTATTCAGACACAATTAAATGTTAATACGACACAAGAGAACAATCAACAATTTGTTAATGAATTACAAACACTTGTAGATTCAATTGAAGACGGAATTCAAGTCATTCCCGAGAATGAGGTTATTACATCTATAGAGGAAAAGAAATATGACTTCGACTTAATTCGGATAATTATTACTACATTTGGGTTTGCGCTAGGATTCTTTATAGAATTAACACAATGGCAAGCGCTCATTTATTACGGCATCTTCTATTTCATTATTGCACAAGATGTTCTAGGAACTACATTTAGACAAATTAGTAAGGGAAACTGGTTTGATGAAAACTTCTTAATGACAATTGCGACATTGGGAGCTTTTGGGATAGGTGAATATGCAGAAGCGATCGCGGTGATGCTGTTTTATCAAGTAGGCGAGTGGTTCCAAGGCCGTGCTGTTGATCATTCTCGTAAATCTATTTCAGATTTGATGGATATCCGTCCAGATTTTGCATGGATTAAATCTGCGAATAATTGGACTCAAGTAGATCCAAATCAAGTGGCAGTGGATGAAATTATCTTAGTGAAACCTGGTGAGAAAGTTCCCCTCGATGGGATTGTAACTTCTGGTAATTCCACTCTAGATACATCTGCACTAACAGGTGAGTCACTGCCTCAATCAATAAGCGTAGATGGAACAATTAATTCAGGTGTTATTAATTTAACATCCCCTATAGAGGTTCAAGTAACTAAACCATTTGCACAATCTACGGTTAACCAAATTATTGAACTAGTTGAAAATGCTTCAGCTAAGAAAGCAAAGACGGAAAAATTCATTACTAAATTTGCACGTTATTATACTCCGATTGTGGTGTTTTTAGCGATTGGTTTAGCGATTGTGCCACCATTAATTATAGGTAGCGGTTGGGAAAATTGGTTATACCGAGCACTCCAATTTTTAGTTATTTCTTGTCCATGTGCGTTAGTTATTTCAGTGCCCTTGTCATTTTATGGTGGTATAGGTGGTGCTGCTAAGCACGGGATCCTAGTTAAAGGTGGAAATTATTTAGAAGAGTTAGCAAAAGTTCAGACAATGGTTTTAGACAAAACTGGAACGATTACTAAGGGGAATTTTGCGGTTGACCACGTGGAGACAAACGGTATAGATGAGGCAGAGTTGATAGAGAAATTAGCACATTTGGAAGGCCATTCATCTCATCCTATTGCACTATCAATTCGTGAGTATTACGGGAAAGACGTAGAGATAGAACGAGTAAGTGAATTAGAGGATATAGCTGGACGAGGGCTCAAAGGGAAGGTTGACGGACAATTATTTTACGCTGGAAACCGTCAATTAATGCAGGATATTAATGTTGAAGTTCCGGCGACAACAAGTGTTGCTACCCTTGTATATGTTTCAGATGGTAATGAATTGCTTGGAGTCGTTCAAATATTAGATCAAATTAAAGAGGATTCTAAACAGGCTATTCACGCACTGAAATCAATCGGTGTAGATCAAGTAGTACTGCTTTCAGGTGACCGTCAAGAAACAGTGGATGAAATTGCTGAAACAGTGGGTGTAGACGTAGCATTGGGTCATTTACTACCTCAGGATAAAGTAACCGAATTTGAGAAATTACTTGACCAATCACATAATCAAAATGGTAATATTGCCTTTGTCGGTGATGGGATTAATGATGCTCCTGTTTTAGCGCGTGCCGATGTAGGGATTGCGATGGGGGGATTAGGTTCAGACGCAGCGATTGAATCAGCAGACATTGTATTAATGGATGATGCGTTAACTAAATTACCAACAGCCATTGAAATCTCACGTAAAACTTTAAAAATCGCCAAACAAAATATTTATCTGGCAATTGGTATTAAGGTATTCTTTCTAATATTAGCAACATTCGGAATATCTACAATGTGGGAAGCTATTTTCGCTGATGTTGGTGTTACAATTATTGCAGTGTTTAATGCTCTGCGAACTTTAAAATAATGTAACGAAGCATCACTTCAAAATTTGAAGTGATGCTTTTTTAGTCTTCTAAAACTGTGATAAATTGATGTGCAGGTAAGCGCTCACTCTTAGGTGTCGGCTTAACAACTCGGCCGAAAGGCATTTGAGCAATCATTTCCCATGAATCAGGTAGATCAAATAAATCTCTCACCAAGTGGTCATCGCCAATATTAAAGTGATGCAACGTAGCGCCTAAGTTGATATTATTTAACGCCAACCAGAGAGCATAAGCTAGAATAGCAGAGTCTTGGTTTTTGTAGATTTCTTGGCGGTCTGGTGTTGTAGGCATACGTTCTTCAATAGCGTCATTATCCGCAAATAATACGATGGTTCCAAAGCCGGGTTGTTCACGTTCTAGTGCATCCCAAAGTGTATGGTGATGTTCGTCATAAAGGACTAATACTTGAAAAGATTGCGCATTATAAGCTGTTGGGGAATTTGAAATAATGTCTTCGATCATTTGTGTGATTTCGTTTTTTGATAAAGTAACTTGGTCATCAATGTCATAATCTGAACGGCGTAACTGAACTAATTGTGTAAATTCCATTATATTCCCCCAAAGTTTATTTTAAATAGTATTATAACAGAATAACAGCAGTATGAATGGGCGTTTTTTAGTATTATCGGGTGAATACTTTTGATATAATGGAGGGGAGTTTAGTTAAGGGGTGTGTGAAATTGGATGAACAAAATAAATGGATGCAATTGCAGTCCTTCCTAAAAGAATACGAAGATATGTATGAAGACCGCGATCAGGCAGTGGAGGATTTCTTGCGTTTCTACAAGGGCGAAGAGATGGAAAATAATTATATAAAAATGGAAGAGTCGATGAATATACTCGAACAAGCGATGATGACTGAGGCTTTACGCAAGAAGAAAAACCTCATCGAGCGTTCGCTGGAAATTTGGCCAGAAAATTTGGATGCCCAAATCTATCAAGCTTTCATGTTGGAAGGTGAAACGGCTTTTGAGTTACTTGATGCATTAGACCGCCTAGTTGAAAACTACAATCAGACACAATTGAAACAAGTGAAAGAGGGCGGTTATTATGATTCAGATAACCGTGCTTATTTCAGATTGTTGAAAGCCCGTGTGACACTGTGCTTGGAAGAAGCACTGCATTCACAAGGAATTCGTTATGCCCAAGAAGGATTGGATTTAGAAGAAATGGATCCAATGGGCTTCCGCTATGATTTAATGAGTTTTTATGTTTTAACCGACGATTATAAGTCAGCGCGTGCTTTATTTATGAAATATGGTTCAGATGATACAGCTTTAGCTTTTAATGTGATGACATCAGCGGTATTGAACCGTGATTTAAGTTATGCACGTAATTTAATTCAAACGATTCAGGAAGAAATTCCAGATATTTATAAATTGTTTAAGAATAATCGTGCGACAATGGAGAAATATTTAAATGAAGTGCATCCTGCCTATTTCCAACCAGGGACATTGGAGGAAATTGTGGTCGCGATGCAACCGTTAGTTTCTTTATATTATAGCTCTGAGGCTCTAATGACTTTCGTTCGAGATAACATTTCAATGCCATCAAATCATAGTCAACCAAAGACTTATGCGGAACAAAGTGAGGCTTATCCACATTTAGCAGACGATGACTTTATGGAACATTATCCAGAGTGGTTTGCAGGGATTGACCTTCACCGTGCTTATGTCATTTATCAAGCAGGTTATGATACTCTAGAGAAGTTAGAAAACGCGACTTATAAAGATATCACAGCGATTCCCGGAATTGGTAAAGCAACAGCAGAACAATTGCGTGATAATGGGTTTGAGTTGCCGTAATAATTAAATGTTAGGCACCGATTTTATCGGTGTCTTTTGTTTTATGGAGTCAAGGAGGTGTGGAAGTATTGATTAAAAATATTAAGAGTCAAGATAACGCAGCGATGGCCAAAATCATTCGCCAAAACCTAGAGAGTTATCAACTAGATAAACCCGGTACGGCTTATTTTGACCCGCAGTTAGATGATTTAACGAACTATTATTCAAACCGTGAGGATGCGGCATATTGGATTTATGAATTAGATGGACAAATAATCGGTGGTGTCGGATATGAGATATTTGACGCTCAACGAAAAATTGCAGAAGTTCAAAAGCTATACGTCCACCCCAATTATCAAAGACGAGGCATTGCGAGTCACTTGATGACGCATTTGATAGAAAATACCGCCGAAAAAGGTATTCATGCCTTGTATTTAGAAACTGCATCTATTCTTGAACCGGCCACAAAATTATATTTACATTTAGGTTTTGAATTATTAGATGCTCCGATTGAAAATGGGGCAGAACATACAGCGATGGACATTTGGATGTTAAAAAAGCTACAGACACTATAAAAACAGTGTTTGTAGCTTTTTAAATATCTTAATAACAATCCCACCAATAAAGAACATTAGAGAAATCACGATTGATTAAATCATCTTCAGTAATAAAGAAATGACCAGCACCAGAATCGCCCCACATAATTAAATCACTGTCATCATCTGTATCAATTTGTAAGAGTTGAATAAGATGTTCGGGATATTCACCGCCAATACGCGGATCATCTTGCGTAAAGAATGGGTGGCCCCCTAATTTATGGCCTTGGCCATGATAAAATTCTTCAGTGTATAATTCGTCAATTTCTTCATATAAATCATCGTCACTATCAAAAATCCCCTTATCTTCAAAGTATTCAAAGAAACGAAAATCAGTTGCTGATACTAATTCTTCGCTCTTTTCAAAAGATAGTGCCAAGTCCTCTGCGAAAATTGGAAATTCATCATCTACAGCTTCAGGAATATCCATTAGCCATTTTGATTCATCGGTTTCGATGGTGTCGTGATAGATTATCCGAAAATTATCTTGTGTTAATGGGTCAGACAAGTGTTGCCCGTATTCTCCAGTTGTCGCTACAAAGAATTGTAAAATACCTGTGGTAGGGAAATGTTCAATAGATTCCTCAATCTCATCAAAATTGATTTGAGCGAGTAACGACAAGGGATGGCCGTCATCTCCGATAGGGTAAGGTTCATTTTTTAACCAATAGGGTTCTCCGGCGAATTTACTTTGTAGTCGCTCCGTTGCATCTTCTTGAATAGTGATGTGGATACTGTCCGTTTTGGTTTTGAGTAAATCATCTGCGTAAGGTTGTAATATTTCTGGAAATTCCATTTAATAACCTGCTTTCTTTCTATTCATCGAGTGTGAATAATTTGTCTCTGACGGGGTCATATAATAGGTCAAATTCGTCCCCAACTTGCGGTGGCTGTAACATATCAATAACTTCTGTGACTTCACCTTGTTTGACTTGACGTCTAAATGTATATTCTACTGTCATCCTTACTTGAGGATTATCGTTGATTGTGACTCCTGTTCGTTTCATCGATATAAGTTTAGCAGGAACAATTTCAGCTCCATTCGCATAAGCTTTCTTGATATTTCTTCGTTTGCGACCCATAAAATAGAATACGATGCTTAAGCCAAAGATTGGGATCACGAACATTAAGAGTGAGAACCACAAGATGCCATGCCCATCAATGCTCTGAGTTGCGAAATGCTGTACTTTTTCGAGTGAGAAGGTTTCGCCTTCTGCTTCTAGTCGGTCAGCTTCTTGTTCGAGCTCTATTACCGTATCTTCGATCGCTGCTTCAAAATCTTCCAATCCAGTGCTAGATACTAATTCTCCGCTCGCTAATGAAATAACCCCAGCCTCTTCTGTAGTTGAAAGATAGAGAGTATCATTTACAATGCTTGCTTGAGGGTCATACCCACCATCAAAGGCTATCCATATGTCTGAATCAGGTAGTTCCATTAATAAATCCTCTCCTGTTTCATTGAGGAGGAACGCCCTAACTGGACCATTAGCTTGTTGATTCGTTTTACCCATGAGTAGGAATGTGTCTGGATTAAGTAGAGTTAAATCTGGACTAAATAGGTTCACCGCATGAATCGTATCAGTAGTGCTTGTTAAAAAAGTCTCCGCATCCGTAAATTGATTAATGTACTGGTCGTCAATCTCAGTTCGAGATAAGTCATTAAAATTTTCTAAACTAGCATCCGGTTGCATAAGGTCATAATAAAATTCTTCCCGTTCAAAGTTTGACAATTTAACGACCGGGTAATTGGCAGCGTTTGGATGCATTTCAATACCTGTGATATTTTCAATGTTATCCATCTGCGAAAAGTTAGTGATAGTTACATTGCCGTCGATTAAGGCCAGAGCAGCATAATCTCCCTCACTATTGGAACCTACTGTGAAGAAATCATTACCAAAACGTGTGGAATTTTGATTAAGATAGTAATCGTTATATAAAATCCCATGTTCTATCAAAGTTGGTTCTTGTCCGTATTGATATTGATAGAGATTGACCCGATTGTCATCCCCTTTGGTTACGAATATAACATCGTCTGATTGATAAACAACGAAAGAATCACCGAAAGTATCGGAATCAATCGAATATCGATTGTTGATTTCACCGGTTTCAGGTGACCACTCAACGAGATTATAATCGTCAGATACTGTCTCAGTGAAAATGGCATACTCCCCATTAGGCATGGGAATAAAGCGGGTGGGGTGATAAAATTCATGCTCTAAATCACTAGCCGTTAACCGAAGTTCCATCACCTCATCTTCGTACATAGTATAATCGGACATTTCGGAAAAAAATATACCTGCAAAAATACCTAACGGGATAATCATAAATCCGAGGATAATAAACAAATTTCTAAGTAGCCTACCAATTTTATTTCCCATGATTTCTTCTCCTGTCTTTTTAGTAATTTAATTATAATCAAAGACGAAGCGCTTTCAAAGTGAAATGTATGTCTTATCAGGAATGATTGCAAAAATGCACACCCAGTGAACATTTAACGAAAAGTAACTGTTCACAGGATGTGCATTTTAATTGTTTAATGTTTATTCGGCTAATACTCAATCTAAACCGGAGTTTACCGAAAAAATAGTATTATTTTCGGCGAACGCTAACTCAGAATCCGAGTTCTCCGAATAGAGCATAAGGATTAGCAGTTTTTTCAAATAAGTGTCCTTAACTAGGGTAGCATACTTATTTCACCAAAAACTGTGGTGAAAATAGTTTATCTCGAACAGGATCATAGACCAAATCAAACTGGCTACCAATACGAGGCGGTTGTAAGTAATCGACAAACGCTTTGAATTCTTTACGTTTCAGTTCGCCATTATAGCCAAAAGTAACCGTCATTTTAACTTGAGGATTATTATTGACACTCACCAAGGTTTGTTCCATCTCATAGAGCGTGGCATTAACAATTTCTCCGCCATTATTAAGGGCTTTACTGATATTGCGACTTCTTCGAGTTAGGAAGAAATATAGGAAACTAAAGATGATGGTTGCCATCCCAAGAATAATAAGAGATCCAATTAAAAAGGGGATACCCATGTCGCTATAAGCAAAGAAGTTGCGTATGTTTTCAAATGTTAAGACGCCATCTTGGTATCCGTAATAGTCAGACATATAATTATATAAAATAATCGTCAAAATCGAGAATGAAATAACCGCATAAATCCCAATAAATACAAAAAATGTGCGCTTACTATTATTCATATTCTTCCTCCTTTACGTTGTCAATTTAAGTATAATCAAGTTTTAAGAGTTTTCCTAACGAAAAGTATAGATTACTCATATCAAAAATAATTGAAAAAGAATGTTATTGACATTCTACTTAAGAATGATTATAATGTAGATAGATAAAAAAGTTCATACAATCTGAACAGGCGGCGAAAAGAAGAACTCGAATCGTGCAGCCGGGACCTTCTTTGGAGGCAGCAGACATGTTTAATGCACATCTGTGGGACAGTTATTTTACGATAACAGTCTACAGGTGTGCATTTTTTATCAAAAATTATAGAAAAGAGGGAGCGTCATGTTTAAGTATTTGTTTACCCATCGTAATGGGCGTTTTTTAGTTTATGGTATATTGGCGTTAATTATAGGATTTGTTCTTATGTTTTCAGGTAATCCAGCTTCTCGTTGGGTCTTCTATATTTCTATCTTTTTCTTAGGGTTTTATGCGGCTAAAGATGCGGTTGTAGATACAATTGAAGAACGTAAATTAAATGTTGACTTATTAATGGTATTAGCTGCTTTAGGCGCAGTATTAATCGATTATGAATCTGAAGGGGCAATGCTGTTATTAATTTTTGCGGCCGCTGAGGTATTAGAAGAGTATGCGATGAATAAATCAACACACGCAATCTCTGAATTAATGGGTAATGTACCAGAAACTGCGCAATTGATTAAAGAAAATGGTGAAATTGAAGAAGTTAAGACGGACGATCTCCAAGTGAACGACCGGGTATTAGTCGCTCGTGGGCAAAATATTCCGATTGATGGTCTGACAGACCGTCAAGTATTAGTGAACGAAGCAGCTTTAACGGGTGAATCGTTACCTGTTTCTAAAGAATTGGGAGCAGAAGTATTTGCGGGTACAATTAACGAGGGCGATGCTTTTCAAATCACCGTAAATAAATTAGCATCAGAAACGGTCTTCTCGAAAATTATTCACCTGGTTGAAGAGGCCCAGTCGCATCCTTCGCAGATAGCATCATTTATTGATCAAATCGAAACAAAATATGTAACAGGTGTCTTAGTCACTGTACCTCTATTCATCGCAGCTTTATACTTTGGCTTGAGCTATACTTTTCAAGAGGCATTTTACCGTGGAATGGTGCTCTTAACGGTTGCGTCGCCTTGTGCGTTAGTCGCGTCCGCGACACCAGCGACCTTATCGGCGATTTCAAACGGTGCTAAACATGGGATTTTGGTAAAGGGAGGTGCAGCGATGGAGTCGCTAGCTACGATGGACACCCTCTATTCAGATAAAACCGGCACTTTAACTTATGGTGAATTTGATGTAGTGGATTACCAAATTTCGGATACTGATTTAGCAGAGGTTGTCTTCATGGAACAGCAATCGTCGCACCCCATCGCAAATGCGGTCGTAAAGCATTTTAAGGACGTTGATTTAACGGTTGTAGACCAGTCAAAAATGGTCGAGGAAGTGCCAGGTTTGGGGGTTATGAAGGGGGACATCGTGGTTGGTAAACCGTCTCATTTTTCTTTATACAACGACCCGAATAATTACCGCAAATTCTTAGAAGCGGAAAACACTACTGTCTTCGTAGTTCGGGGTGAGGATATTATAGGTTATATCTCATTGGCGGACCAAGTCCGTCCAGAAGCGAGAGGAGCTGTTCAATCATTTTTAGCGGACGGTGTTGATGTGCAACTGCTGACCGGAGATAATGAATTAATTGCTGGATCTGTAGCGCGTGAAGTAGGTATCACTCAGTATCAAGCAGCATGTTTACCCGAGGATAAAATCGCCCGCGTTAAAGAATCACAATCTAAGGGACACGTAGTTGGGATGATTGGGGATGGGATAAATGATGCGCCAGCCCTAGCTAATGCTAATATTGGGATTGCGATGGGGTCAGGATCGTCTGTTGCGATGGAATCGGGGGATATTGTAGTTGTTAAGAATAATTTAGCCAAACTCTATCATGCCTTCAAATTATCTGAAAAATTGGGCGCAATCATCAAGCAAAATGTCGCTTTCGCCGTCGGAGTCATTGTTGTGTTAATAATCCTAAACTTACTCGGTTGGTTAGACCTCCCTGCAGGCGTGATTTTTCACGAAGGCTCAACTATTTTAGTCATTTTAAATGGACTGCGCCTGTTGAATTATGATGCAGAACATAAGGCAGTAGGGGCAAATGAAGACAGTGCTGTGTTTAATCAGCAGCATTCAGTGTGATTTAGTCCATAAACCTGGCTAGCATGTGGCTACAAACATAGGGATTAAAAAGGGGGAGTCGCGGTTGCGACTCTTCCTCATTTAGATGTGGCTTTTAGGCGTGGCCTAAAAGCTTCTTTTTGTTTAAGGAAGTCAATTTCTCGGGAAATTGACAACTGCATTTAAATTCCTTGGGATGGTATTAGCTTGTTGATTGGGAGGGGAAATGGTTATGAGTAATAGGGGGTTAGTTTTTGAGCGGAATGAGTTTTAGTGGGATGGTTTTTGGTAAGAAAATGACCAAAACTTTTTTGATGAGATTGGTTTTGGTAAGAACTTGACCAAAAAGCGAAGTAGCCTGATTTGTGCTACTACTCAAAATTTTTTGACCCAATGTGAGACAAAAATGGATTCGTAAATTTGATTTTGACCCAAAGCAGGACAAAACAAAATTAGCGACCTAGCTAAATGGGTACCTACAAACTGGACAGACAAACTTAAGAATAAAAAACCTCAAGACACTGGTCATCTAGAATAGTTTGAATCTAGACACTTTTAAGATTGCTCAACACGTGATTAGGTGGTTGGTCATGACGTCATTTAATGAAATACTTTTAAAAAATATATTGACCATATCATAAAAGAATAGTAAACTTTTCTTAAATAGTAACCATTACTATTTAGAAAGAAGATAAATATTATGAAGAAGTCACTAGTTAAGTTTTTATCTGTTTCGGCCTTAGCATTATCCTTGGTAACGGTACCTGGTCAAGGTGTCGTTTCGACAATCTTGGCGCATGACCACGAAGAAACTGACCACAATCATGAACATGATCATAACCACGACCACGATCATGACCATGAAGAAAATTCAGGATTAACAATCATTGATCCAGAAGATGTTGAAGATCGTCAACTTACTGATTGGGATGGCGAATGGCAATCGGTTTATCCTTATTTACAAGATGGTACTTTAGATTCAGTGATGGATAAGAAAGCATCAGAAGACAATGATATGACGGCTGAAGATTATAAGGAATATTATAATACTGGTTATCAAACAGATGTTAATTACATTAATATTGATGGTGAAGCTGGAACGATTACTTTTGTTAGAGAAGAATCACAAGTGACTGGAGATTATGAGTACGCTGGAAGTGAGCATTTAGTATATGAATCTGGCAGTATAGGAGTACGCTATTTATTCACTAAAATTGGTGGAGACGAAGAAGCACCTACAACGATTCAATTTTCTGACCATGAATATACACCAACTAAAGTAAACCACTATCATATTTACTTCTCGAATGATTCTCATGAAGAGCTATTAGAAGAAATGGACCACTGGCCAACATATTATCCAGCAGACATGACTGCAGAGGATATTGAACATGAAATGTTACATCATTAAAACGCAACCCACCTAAACACTCCACCGGCAAAGGGAATCGTAAGGGCTGAATTGCGCTAGAATAATTATATCAAATAATCTATCAAGAAGCGCCTCGCAAAATGAGGTGCTTTTCTATACACTAGGTTAAAGCTTCTAAATAGCTCGAATCACTGATCAGTGTTAAAATAACAATGAGAAGAAGACGAAAGGAGTTTTATACATGAGTGAAAAAGCAATTTTTGCAGGTGGTTGTTTCTGGTGTATGGTGAAACCATTTGACCAATGGGACGGTGTTGAATCGGTAATTTCAGGTTACACAGGTGGCCATACTGAAAACCCAACATACCGTCAAGTTACTTCAGGCATGACCGGCCACACCGAAGCGGTTGAAATCACCTTTGACCCAGAACAAATTTCTTATGACAAGTTACTGGAAATTTATTGGAATTCAATGGACCCGACAGATGCTAACGGTCAATTTGGCGACCGTGGCTCTTCATATCGACCAGTGATTTATTATACGACACAAGAGCAACAACAAGAGGCCGAAGCCTCAAAGAAAAGTTTAGATGAGAGTGGACGTTTTAGCGCTCCGATCGTTGTTCCGATTGAACCAGCTGAGCCATTCTATGAAGCTGAAGAGTATCATCAAGACTTTTATATGAAAGAACCAGATCACTATAACCGTTATGCTCATGGATCAGGCCGCGTAGCATTTATTGAAAGACATAAATGAGCTAGAATTAAGAGTAAAATTAAAAAACTATTAACTTTTAATTGACAAAGTTAAAACTCTTGTATATTATTGATTTCAAGCAATAACGAAATGCGACGAAGTGAAAAGTAAATTGATAGCCCTTCAAAGAGAGTCCATATTGGTGAGAATGGATAAGGTAGCAGCGATTGAAAATGGTCACTGAGCAGTCATTGTAAGCGTGAGTGAGCAATGAACGGGTGCGTCCGTTAAAAACGCCAAGGTATGCGAATTGTAATATGGATTTTCAAGTACTGTTTGAGGCTATTTTAGTGATGAAATAGCGAATTAAGGTGGTAACACGAAGTTTAACTCTCGTCCTTTATTAAGGGACGGGAGTTTTTTATTTACTATCTTTTAATTGTTGTCAGTTGGAGTCGAATAAAAGGAGAAAAATCATGAAAAAATTATTAGCAGGATTATTAGCGTTATCTTTATTTAGTGTTGGTGGATTACAAGCAAATGCACAAGAAGAGGAAACTGTGCGTATTGGGATTGTAAATGAAAATTCACAAGATTACTGGGAAGGTGTCGCTGAAAAAGCAGCAGAAGAAGGCATTAATATTGAGTTAGTTTTATTCGCGGACTATGTTCAACCAAATGAAGCATTAGCCAATGATTCGATCGATATGAACGCAACTCAAGGGTATCCATTCTTCTTAGTATGGAATGAAGATAATGATGCAGATTTAGTATCAATCGGTAACTCAATCATTGCGCCACTTGGCTTATTCTCAGAGCGCCATGAAACATTAGAAGACTTACCAGACGGCGCTGTTATTGCGATACCAAATGACCCATCAACTTATGGCCGTGCTTTCCAAGCTTTAGAGCAAGCTGGTTTGATTGATGTTGACGAATCAGCAGGTATTTACCCTGAAGAGTCAGATATTTTAGACAATCCAAAAGGCTTAGAATTTGAATACTTAGACCCAGCAACAGCAGCAGTGGTATTACCGGATGTAGATGCAGCATTCATCAATTCAGGTTTTGCAGTGGATGCAGGTTTAACTACGGATGATGCAATTTTCGTTGATGCGGAAGATTTAGAGAACTTCAATCCAATCTACACAAACTTAATTGCAACTCGTGAAGCAAATAAAGATAATCCAACATTCTTACGTATTGTTGAATTATTCCAAACTGAAGAGAATGCAGCAGTGATTGATGAAATTACTCAAGGTGGGGAAATTCCAGTTTGGGATGACTACACTGTTGAAGAGATTTACGAGATTGCAGCAGAATTAGAAATTTTAAACGGAGAGGGCGAATAATAATATGGCACAATTAGAAAAAGCAATTTTAGCAGGTGGATGTTTCTGGTGTTTAGTGAAACCTTTTGATAAATGGGACGGGGTAGAATCAGTCATTTCTGGTTATACAGATGGCGATGTTGAAAATCCGACTTATGAAGAAGTAAAAGCTGGTATAACCGGACATACAGAAGCCGTTGAAATTACATTTGACCCTGAAGTCATTAAATACGAAACCATTTTAGATATTTTCTGGAAAATTATGGACCCAACAGATCCAGATGGTCAATTCAGTGATCGTGGGACAAATTATCGCCCAGGTATTTACTATACTACTCCAGAGCAACAAGCAGTTGCGGAAGCGTCTAAACAAGCACTCGCTGATAGTGGTCAATACGATAAGCCAATTATCGTTCCAATCAAACCAGCAGTGACTTTCTATGATGCGGAAGACTACCATCAAGATTTCTATCAGAAGAGCCCAGAACGCTACGCTCAATCATACGAACGTTCAGGCCGCAAAGCTTATATTGAAAATCAAGCATAAAATATTTAAAAACTGCTCTAGATCACTCTTTGTTCAGTAATCCAGAGCATTTTTTTATTTTAGTAAAAGTATGGCATTCCCCGTTGTTTATAAAAGGATGCAAAAAAATGTACCCTTTTCTGATAAATTAATCTCAACGCATAGATACTTCATCCATACTTTCAGGAAAGCGCTAACAACTGGTGCGTTTATATGATAGAATGAAAATGAAATGGGCATGCTCAATTTCTGGAATTGTTGAGGGTAGTTAAGCGATTGTATGGAGAAAAGAGATGACTTTATGGAAAATAAATTAATTGAGAAAATGAATAATGGCGTACAGGTGTTAGGAACGTTCGATGGAACAGGGTCTGATACGATTGTGGAAATCATGGGATATAATCAATATGATTATGTAATCCTCGATACCGAACATGGACCTTACGATATTGAAACGGCACAACGCTTAATTCGTACCGCTAGAATGGTTGATTTACCGGCGCTTGTGCGTGTTAAGGATGATCAACGTAATTCGATATTGAAGATGTTAGATGCTGGGGCATTAGGAATTATTATTCCCAATGTTCATACAATAGACGAAGTTAAAGAAATCGTTAAATATGGGAAATATGCACCCATTGGTCAGCGTGGATTTGGTCCTAACTCAGGTAATGAATATTTAACCGCTGAATATGCGCAACAAGGAATGGATCATTACTTTAATTATAAGAATCAAGAAACGTTAATCATCCCTCAATGTGAGACGGTTGGGGCGGCTGAAAATATTGAGGAGATTGTTAATACACCGGGTGTTGATGGTATCTTCATTGGTCCTTACGACTTGTCTGTTGCCTTGGGAGTGCCTGGAGAAACTACAGGTCCCGAAGTTATGGCAGTAGTAGAGCGAGTATTAAAAGCTTGTAAAGAAGCTGGAAAATTTTCATTCATTTACACCAATTCAATCGAAGATACGAAAGCTAAAATATTACTAGGTTTTGATGCTGTTTGTTACAGTATGAATGTGCTACACTTTTCAGAATCGGCGGCAAGTATCGTAAAACAATTAAAGGGTCTAGACCGAAATATGGATATCACTTTATACTAATAAGTATTCAAAAGGCACGAGATTGTGCCTTTTTTAATCCCTAAAACTGTCATTTCAATTCCTTCCATAATGAGCATGTGATAAAATAAGATTACATTGGAAGCGCTAACTTTACACTTTGACATATACGAGGAGGGAAATACGATGAAGTTCAAAAAGATTATGCCTTTAGCATTTTTATTAATTTTTTTAGCAGCCTGTAATCAAGTCTCTAATCCATCGACATATACAACAATGGATCGGGCAATGGAAACGTCCTATACTGAGTCAGAAGATTATGCTGTTACTCAAGCAGGACAATTAAGAACGGCAAATTACGAAGAAGATTTAGAAAGAGTTGAAACACTCTTCAACGATGCTCAAGTAACAGTAACTTCAACACAAAATTATGTGCATGATATGGTCAATGTATCTTATTTACATCAAAGAGACCTACAAGCAACGGATTATTCATTATTGGTTCCCAAAGATCAATTCACTGCTTTCCTTGAAGCACTAAATGAAATGGAAGGCTTTGAGATAAGTTATTCTGAAGCGGTCATCATTGATTCAAATACAATTGAGGAAGATATTACTTATCACGAAGAGGAAATTGCTCGTCTTGAGGAAGAAATTGAGAATTTAGAAGATAATCAAACGCGATTACGTAATGAGTTGAATGCTGAAATACGTACCCATGAACTCGCAATTCAAGATTTACAAGATCAACTAGAAGGCGTTGAAACAGATCAAAATGAAGTGACATTTAATTTATCTGTCCGTCAAATTGACCCGGTATCAGATCCTTCCCAAGCGACATCAACAGGTGGCGTAGTCTGGGCGAATGTTGTTCAAATGTTTAGACGAATTGGTTGGGTATTCTTAGATGCACTCTTCATAATTATGTGGATTATCCCTTATATTATCCCGGTAATTCTTGTTATGATTGCAGTGTCTCTCATTATCCGCGCTATCCGCTGGGCATGGTTTATAATCCATCCTGGTGCAAAGGAACGTCATGTATACCGCCAAGCAAGACGAAGTGCCTTTACTCAGAAGTACCGTAATTGGTTAGAACGAGATGCCTTTGAAGTGGATTCGGTTGAAGATAAGGAAATTGTTGAAGAAAGAATAGTAGAAGAAAAAGAGGAAGTTTAGAGTAAGTTAAGCGGGGTTTAATTTATTTGGGCCTCGTTTTTTCATGCTCTTATTTGGGATGTATAAAGAATACAAAAAAATTTAAAAAAGGCTTTGCAAAACTTCAAACATTTGCTATAATAAATTCTCAGTCGTTCAGAGGCACTTCTTTTAGACAGTTGATGCCAAACGAGAATTTAAAAAAGTTTTAAATTTTTTTAAAAAAGTATTGACGCCGAGAACGAAATGAGATAATATGTAGAGGTTGTCAAATATGACTCGTTAGCTCAGTCGGTAGAGCAACTGACTTTTAATCAGTGGGTCGCAGGTTCGATTCCTGCACGGGTCACTTTTCTTTTTCTTAATGAGAACTCGCCAGTTACTTAATTTAAGAACAAGATAAAAAATTAAAATTTAACTAAATGCCGGCTTAGCTCAGTTGGTTGCTGAGATTCTTACAACTTTAGTTGTTAGAATGTCACATCCGTAGATACCGGTAATTGGAAAGAACATCCCTAACTGTTCATCAAATCTAAATACGCCGGCTTAGCTCAGTTGGTAGAGCATCTGATTTGTAATCAGAGGGTCGAGGGTTCAAGTCCTTTAGCCGGCACTTTTTAATTTAATATATTTTTTTAAGCCGGGGTGGCGGAACTGGCAGACGCACAGGACTTAAAATCCTGCGGAGGTTACACTCCGTGCCGGTTCGATTCCGGCCCTCGGCATAGCTTAAAAAATTATTTTACACGTTATCTTCGGATAGCGTGTTTTTATTTTCCCAGCGTTTTTATTTTACTTCGTATCACGCCATTGACTTCCAAAGGAAGCTTGTTCAGACTCCACATGACCGCGATGCCCATGAACGGTTACTTTATCCAAGGCAGATTCAATAGATCTAAATTCATCGTTAGTTAATTTAACTTCCCATGCACCTAAGTTCTCCAATATACGGCCTTGGTTTTTAGAACCAGGAATTGGAATCACATTCGGGTATTTGTGCATCATCCAAGCGAGGGAAATTTGCGCCTTTGTTGCCTGTTTTTCTTTAGAAAATTGTTCCAATATATCTAAAATAGGCTGATTCGCAACAATATTTTCCTTTGATAATTGTGGAACGAATTTTCGCACGTCATCACCTTCGAACTTCGTCTGGGTGGTTACTTTCCCTGACAAAAAGCCACTTGCAATCGGTGAGAAAGGAATAACACTAATGCCATTTTCCAAACAGTATGGGAAAATATCTTCCTCACTGCCTCGCTCAACCATTGAATAAATATTTTGAACAGCAGCGATAGGCGTAACCTCATGCGCTCGAGCAAGCGTTTCGGCAGAAACTTGTGAAAGTCCCCATTCCTTAATCAAACCTTCTTCGATTAACTGACCCATTACATCTGCAATGTCTTCTATCATTATCTCTTCATTAATGCGGTGCAAGTAATAGAGATCAATATGATCTGTACCCAAGCGATTCAGTGATGCGTCTAAGTGTTGGCGAATAATTTGATACAGGCTAAGGTCACTAGCGATTTCTTCGCCATTCAGATGGAATTTCGTTGCCAAGACAACGTTCTCTCTAAATGGTTTGACCGCTTTACCTACTAATTCTTCGTTATGGCCTATATGAAACATTTCTTGGCCATAAGACTCTGCAGTATCAAAGAAGTTACAACCAAACTCGTAAGCTTTACGAATCGCTTCAATGCTATAATTTTCCTCTGGTACCTCACCATACCCATGAGAAAATCCCATACATCCCATTCCGATAGGTGATATGCTTAAGCTACCTATTTTTCGTAAATTCATCTAATAAAACCTCCTATAATTGTATGATATACTAAGTGTATCAGGTTCGAGTAACTCTAAGTCAAGCAAAATGAAAGGGGTTTAATATGTACACTGTTAAAGAAACCGCTGAGAAATTGAATATGAGTGAGCACACAATTCGCTATTATACCGATTGCGATCTCATTCCAACACTTGAAAGAGGCGAGAACAATCAACGATTATTTAACGAAAAATCCATCAATTGGTTAATTGGTATTCAACATTTAAAAGCCTGTGGGATGACAATAAAAGATATTAAAAACTATGTGTCTTTAAGTCTTCAAGGCGATTCAACGATTGAAGAACGCTATGACATCTATCGAAACTTACAAGAAGTGGCCAAAGTTCAGTTGGAAGAGGCACAAAAGCGCGTCGAGTTTCTGGACTATAAAGTAAATCTTTATGAAGATATCATGGCCGATAAAGTGAGTGACCCGACGAATCCGAGTACCTGGTGAGATGTTTAGTATGAACAGCCGAGAGAAGTAGGATTAACCAAAAAATATTGCTGATTTTTTTATATCCTATACATAAATCAATCATTGTTATGTATACCATATATTTAAATTAAAAAACGCTTTAAATCAGGATTTTTTCTACTGATTTAATGCGTTTTTTGAGTTTATATTTATTTCTTACTATACTTTTCAGAGACGAATTTGGCTAAGAAGCGGCGGAAGAATGGGAATACAACTAGAACGATTAGTGCAGTGTTCATATTACTTGGGATGATTCCAGATAAGAATAGGATCGATAAAACGACAACGACACTGATTAAAATGGCATAATATAATTTGGTTTGTTCTGACAAATGATGACCTCCTTTACGATAATCCTCTCTATTATAACTGAAAATCAACAAAGATTAAATAATGTAGAAAACGAGAAGGTATCGTTTGCAATGTAACCGTTTTTATAGTAAAATACAACTTGTATATACAAGTTGGCAATAGTCTATTTAAGAGAGGAAGAGAAAGATGAGTTTTGAAAAAGATGCCAAGGAGCTGTTAAAGCTAATTGGTGGGGACGATAATATTAGTGCTGTTACGCATTGTGCGACACGTATGCGTTTTGCATTAAGTGATCCAAAAGAAGCGGACGTTGAAGCGATTGAAAGTTTAGATTCTGTACGAGGAACATTTACTCAAGCTGGACAATTTCAAGTAATTATTGGTAATAATGTTTCAGAGTTTTATAAAGAGTTTGAGAAATATTCTAACGTTTCAGGATCAAATAAAGATGACGTTAAAGCACAAGCACGTGCGAATCAATCATGGTTCCAACGTGCACTGACGTTCTTAGCTGAGGTATTCACGCCAATTATTCCTGCCTTTATTGTCGGGGGGCTTATTTTAGGTTTTAGAAATATTTTAGAGGGTATTGGTTTCTCAGGATTAGGTCAAGCAATAGTAGATGGTGTAGCTCAAGTGAACGCAGATGGTACACCAATCTATAATACGATTGTTAATGTATCACCATTCTGGGCAGGTGTTAATGACTTCTTATGGTTACCGGGGGAAGCGATTTTCCACTTCCTACCAGTAGGTATTACATGGTCAGTAACTAAACGCATGGGAACAACTGAAATTTTAGGTATTATTTTAGGTATCACATTAGTTTCACCTCAACTATTAAATGCTTATGGTGCACCTGATGCGATTTTAGCGGGAGAAGTACCTGTATGGGACTTCGGTGCATTTACAGTAGATAAAATTGGTTACCAAGCCCAAGTTCTTCCCGCAATCTTTGCAGGTTTAACACTTGGTTGGTTCGAACAATTCTGGCGTAAACATGTCCCAGAATATTTATCAATGATTTTAGTGCCATTCTTAGCATTACTTCCAGCGATTATTTTAGCGCATACTGTATTAGGTCCAATTGGTTGGACGATTGGTCAATGGATTGGTAATGCGGTTTATGCAGGTTTAACAAGTTCAATTAACTGGTTATTTGGTGCTTTCTTTGGTGCTATTTACGCGCCACTTGTTATTACTGGTTTACACCATATGACAAATGCCGTCGATGCTCAGTTAATTGCTGACTTTGGTGGAACACAATTATGGCCAATGATTGCCTTATCAAATATTGCTCAAGCCTCAGCCGTACTCGGTTACTGGTGGATGACACGTCAAGATGAGCGTGAGAGTCAAGTAACAATTCCTTCAACAATTTCAGCATACTTAGGGGTAACAGAACCTGCATTATTCGGGGTTACGTTAAAATATGTTTACCCAATGGTTGCAGCGATGATTGGTTCAGGTATTGCTGGGCTGTATTCAGTTGGTACAGGAGTAACATCTAACTCGATCGGTGTTGGTGGATTACCAGGTATCTTAGTTATTCAACCAGCACACTGGATAAATTTTGCGATTGCTATGGCAATTTCAATTGTTGTGCCATTAGCATTGACAATTATCTTTAGAAAAACAGGTTTCTTAGTAAAAGATGACGTAGTTTCAACATCATCAGCAGTAGACCAAGCGGTCGGAAAAGTACCTGCAGCATCAGCAACTACAGAAGAGTCAACAAACGCACAAGCAACAAAATCAGAATCAGCGAACTTTGTCGCAGTAGCAAATGGTGAAGTTATGGCGATTGATCAAGTGGATGATCCCGTATTCTCAAGTAAAGCAATGGGAGACGGATTTGGTGTTGAACCAACAGACGGTACCGTTGTTTCGCCAGTAAGTGGTCGAATTACAAGTGTCTTCCCAACGAAACATGCTATCGGTATTGAAACAGATGGCGGAGTTGAAGTCCTAGTTCATATGGGGTTAGATACCGTTGAATTAGACGGCGTTGGTTTTGAAGTATTTGTTAAAGAAGGCGATGTTGTTGATTACGGTTCAAAATTAGCTCAAATGGACTTAAATGTAATTAGAGAAAATGGTAAAGGTGTAACAGTTGTAGTTGCCTTTACAAATGGCGATGTATTATCTGACTATGGATTAGATGCTCAAGGTCAAGCTGAAGCAGGAAAAGAAATCGGTCATTTTACAGTCGCTTAAGACAGAAAGGAAGACTTATGCATCAAGATAAAGTAATCTATCAAATTTACCCAAAATCATTTAAAGACACAGATGGTAATGGTTTCGGAGATTTACCAGGAATTATCAGTAAATTAGACTATTTAAAACAATTAGGCATTGATATTGCTTGGTTAAGTCCAATCTATCCATCACCGCAATATGATAATGGTTATGACGTGGCAGATTATACAGCCATTAATCCACTCTTTGGAACGATGGAAGATTTTGACACATTAGTTAAAGAAGCGAAAGACCGTGGTATTGGGATCATGTTAGACATGGTCCTCAACCACTGTTCAACGGAACATGAATGGTTCCAAAAAGCCTTAGCGGGTGATAAATACTATCAAGACTTCTTCTACCTAAGACCAGCAAAGGATGACGGTAGTTTACCAACAAATTGGGAATCGAAATTCGGTGGTCCAGCTTGGGAACCATTTGGAGATGCTGATTTATATTATCTTCACTTATTTGATGTTCATCAAGCAGATTTAAATTGGCATAACCCAAATGTGCGCCGTGAATTATTTGATGTTGTCCGTTTCTGGATGGATAAAGGCGTTCAAGGTTTCCGTTTAGATGTTTTAAATGTCATTGGTAAATCAGAAGATTTCGTAGATAGTACCGGTGGACCTAGTTCAAGTCAGGAAAAAGGACTTTATACAGATACACCAATTGTTCATGAATGGATTCATGAACTGAATAAAGCGACTTTCGGTGATGATCCTAATTTGATAACAGTAGGAGAAATGTCTTCAACGAATGTACCAAATGGTATTAAATATACGAATCCAGATCGGGAAGAACTGACGATGATTTTCAGTTTCCACCACTTAAAAGTTGATTACGAAAATGGTGAAAAGTGGTCAAATCCTGAATTTGACTTCTTAGAATTAAAAGAAATTTTAAATGAATGGCAAGAAGGTATGTCAGATGGTGGTGGTTGGAACGCTGTGTTCTATAACAATCACGACCAGCCTCGTGCAAATAGTCGTTTCGGTGATGTGGAAAACTTCCCATACGAAACAGCGACAATGCTTGCTCAAACGATTCACTTTATGCGTGGGACACCTTATGTTTACCAAGGTGAAGAAATTGGGATGACTAATCCGATGTTTGATGATATCGAAGATTACGCTGATATTGAAACAACAAATAACTATGCCATTATGTTAGAAAATGGCAAGACACATGAAGAGGCGATGGAAATTATTAAAGCCAAATCACGTGACAATGGCCGAACTCCGGTTCAATGGAGTGACGAGCCACAAGCTGGATTTACAACAGGTGAGCCTTGGCTAAAAGTAGCCGAAAACTATCCAGAGATTAATGTCGAAAAAGAATTGAAAGATGGTAAAATTTTCAACTATTACCGTGACTTAATTCAGTTACGTAAAGACCATCCAATTGTCTCTCAAGGTAGTTACCACGGATTTGCATTAGATCATCCAGCAATTATGGCATATAGCCGCCATCTTGATGGTCAAGATTTAGTTGTCCTTGCACATTATTATCCTGGAGAAGCAACCATTGATATTCCAGAGGAGTTCTTAGGCCGTAATTACCAACGATTAATTGGTAATGGTGATTGCGAAGAGCTTTCAAATCAAGTTACTTTAAAAGATTATGAAACAGTTGCTTTCTTAATTGAAGCTTAACTTTATTAGGTCATGTTCTACGGAGCATGGCCTTTTTCTTTTCTTGAATAATTGAGAAAATAAACTATACTTTTATTGTAGGATGTTTAAAGGAATGACAGTTAGGGGTGTGGAATGCAATCTTCGAAAGAAATTGATGTTGTCGTTGATAAAGAAGTGTTCTCCAAGCATCAAGAAATATCAATTGAAGTGGATGTAGACGGACAGAAGTACCGTTTGGAGCGTGAAGTTTCGAATGCAAAAGATGATAAAATGTGGCCATTTTATTTAATACCAGCATTAGTGAGTACCATTATATTGTATTTAACAATAACGAATAATACAGAGGGCTTAGTTAGATTGAGTGGGGAAGCGTCTTTAGGGATGTATGTTACAGTATATAGTTTTATTAGTAACTTAATTGTCCTCCCCATCTATTTGATTAGATTAAAGAGAAGTACGCACGTCAATCAGATCAAATATATTTATTGGCGAAATATCCCGACCATTGTTATTTCATTCTTGATTGTCCAATTGATTGCTTTATTATTTACATTTTGGATGTTCGGTCAACTATTTGTAGGTCTTTATTTAGAAGTATCTACTGCAACCTTTCTTGGCTTTATTATCTTAGTGGTAGTGAACTATTTTGGGATTTATTTTGTAAATAGTATATCTGTTCGAAATATGATCAGTTTCTTAATGGCATTTTTATTTATCGGATTCTTTGTCGCAATGGCAACCAATGCAGATTCCCAGTGGTGGCATCATCATATTTCATATTTAGGATCTTATGCAGCGAATCGAGGTTGGCAATTTAATCTTACATTAGTACTAACCTCATTGATCATGATTGTGCTGGTGGATTATTTATTCGTTATCATCCGTCCGTATTTCCCAGAACATAAAGGTTTGCGTATCTTATATTTCATGTTAATCGTGATTGCGATTTGTATCGCGGGAATAGGTGTCTTTAGATCCGACGCCGCCGGTCGTATAAAATATTATCATTCGTATGTTATATACGTCATTATGATTCTAGTCGCCTGTATTATTATCTTTGCCCGTAAATTAATACCAAGAGTAACGGATAATTTTCTGCGTATGTCCTACGGGGCTGGCGGATTGATGGTGGTATTGACGATTTTATACGTATCAGGGCAACTATCACTCATCCTCTATGAACTCAGTGGAGTTCCACTGGCATTAATTTGGTTAATGAGCCTTTTTGACACATTGATCGCCCTAACTGAGATTGAAGCTAATTTTAAAATAAATATTATAAAAGAATAGAAGCTAGTGTATAGCCATCAAACTTCGATAAAAGTTTGATGGTTTTTGTTTGAACCTAATATTTTGCATGTTTTTATGATATGAAGAGTCGCAAACCGTGACTCTTCTTGTTTAAAAGTCTGAGCAGAGTCACAATCCATGACTCTTCATATTTAAAAGTTTGAGCAGAGTCGCAATCCATGACTCTGCTTATTTAAAAGTCTGAGTAGAGTCGCAATCCGTGACACTGCTTGTTTAAAAGTCTGAGCAGAGTCATAACCCGTGACACTTCTTTAAAACAAAAAACCTTCTCTAATTACTGTTTTCACAGCAACTAGAGAAGGTTGTATAACTGAAAATTATCTTCGAGCGATTTCTTGGAACTTAAATGTCTCCAAACGGTGACGTGACGCGGTAAATTGGAAGAAAGTTGTGTCATTAAGATAGACAAAACTATTCACCGTAATAACAAAATCATCCGCATTAATCTCAAAGTAATCTTGATCGAGTTCTGTTGCTTTTTCTGCGAAGAATTCTTTATGCGCGTAACTAATCGTCAAGCCTAGGTCATCTTCAAAGTATTCATAAATAGAATTGTTCGCTACATCATCTGGAATTTCAGGTATTACTGATGCTCGTATTAGGTCATGATCAATAATTTCTACCTTGTCATGAATATAACGGACGCGAATCAAATGAATAAACTCTTCATCTGGGTCAATATCAATCACCTCTAAAATAAACGCTGGGACTTTAATGCGTTTATTCAAAATGACCTTGGTTTCAACGCTGAATTGATATTCCTGAGCAATTTCCTTATAACTTTTAATCCCAGAAATAGGAAAAGTATAGGCAGCATGATTTAAGACGATATTTCCTTTACCTTGTTGTTTATTAATATAGCCGTGCTTTTCAAGCATATCTAGTGATTGGCGAATGGTTCCACGAGAGACATCGTAAATTTTAGTTAATTCATTTTCACTCGGTAAGAGTGTACTTGTTGGATAAATACCAGACTTAATTTTTGCTTCTAAGTCTTGATAGATACGTTCAAACTTCTTCATACAATGCCTCCTTGTTGATAGCTATTATTTTAGCACGAGTATAATTATAATACAAAAGTATCTAGTATATGAGTTTGTGTTAAATAAAAGAATAATAGATTTAGATTACCAGTCGGCATTATCAAGTTCCTCTTGTGTCCAAGGATAAGGAGCGACAGAAATCTTTTCACCAGTGTCTGGATGCTCGACTGAAACGATTGTCGTTGTATTGTTATTGGTATGACTTTGTACAAAGATATTGAAATAACCATCGTCATCAGCTTGAACCGTAGGTCCTGCCATTGTTGCGTAGCCATCCAATCGTTGAGTTGATACAGTAGCATTTGGATAGGTATAGCCTTCCACATAGTCTTGATTTAAGAAATAACGTTCCAGAGTTAAGTATCCAGATTCATGAGCTAGAGCAGTTGGTCGGTATTGATAGACCGTCATTTCTTGGTCAAAGACGATATTACCAGTCTTATCCAAGATCTGAACAGTAGGGGGCGCCCCGACGCTAATGTCTAAATTTAAAGTAAAATAGCCATTTTCATCTGGTGTTGCCGTAACTATCTTGGATACTTCACTAGAATAACTATTTGTTGTATAGGCTTGAACAGAATATTCAGGATGAATAAAGCCAGATACCACATTTTCCCCGCTAATTGCAGGTTCAATCGCAATCGTTTCATTGTCGCCAGCAGATGTTAGTACCCAAGCAACCGGCGGTGTATCACCGCGACGAGGGGATAACATCCGCCAATCATCAGGCAATGACCAAGATGTTGTTGTAGGACTGGAATTATCTCCACTTGCTAATAAATCAGCCGCAGAAATGATGGTCTTTGCTTCTGAAAAAGTCTCACGGTTGTATTGTGGCTGTTGCATTAAGAGGCTTAAAGTTCCTTCGTCATTATAGAAGAAATAGAAGAGATAATCTGTTCTATGTGCTGATTCTAAATTAACCTTCATTTGTGTGTTAACTTTAACCGGGCGGACACTTTCACCTGTTTCCACCATCACTTCTTGTGTTCCTACATTGGTTACACTGCCCCGATACTTAATCATTTGATGTCTTTGGCTCATGTCTATCCAACTGTGGGAAACCTCTAAGTGATTACCTTTATTCACAATAGCAAAATCGGCAAAACTTTGATCACTACTCCCTCGATAAAAAGATAATTCATTAGGTAAAGCATCAAAATCCACAGCATAAGGATACAACGCATCTTGATCGCTTTGAGAGGTGTTAGCTTCAAAATATTCAGCTAAATAAGAATAAATCTCTAGACCTTGACCAGTAGAGTGTGATCCATTGATACCAAATTTTGTATCACCCTGAATATCACCCGTTTCTAAAACGCGTGCTTCTTCGCCAGTAAGATATGCATCCACTTCTTCATATGTATAAGTGTTAGCAGGTGCTACCATCAAGTTTTCAATCAATGCTTCACGACTTTCTTCTAGCGTCTGAGCATCAATTTCTTTTGGTAAACTTATAAGTAACAAGCAAAATAATGATAGAATGGTCAATAATTTCTTTAACATGGCGAAGCTCCTTTGATTTAATTGATAATTCAATTATACCACTATTTATTACGTATTTACGATATGAAAAAGATATGTTTAAAATTTACATATCTATGTAATATATTTATCAAAATAGATGTACTTCAATCATTTCTTTGATAAACTTTTAAGAAAGGCGGTGAAATTTTGCGATTAATTCAATATTTACTGATTATATTTTCACTGATCATTCAAGTGCAAAGTCCATCATTTCTTACTCAAGGAATATATTTGCTTTTAAGTTTAATTATTTTACAACAAATCATTTGGTTCTTTATAGAAAGACCAAAATTGAAACAAGTAATGAGCGGACTTCTTGTTCCAATCATGCTTTTATTATTTATAGTCAGTCAGCAATTTGATCCATTTTTAATCATTCTTCTCTTAATGAATGCTTATGAATACTTTAAAATCAATCATGCTCTTATAAATTCAATGGCGGTAGGGTTACTTACAGGAGGAGTAATTTATTATTTCTCTATACCTATTCAGGTAACTTCAATCCTAATTTTGATCGTTGTATGGGCGGCAATTCACCGCACTCAACGAGTGGCGAATCAAAGAGATGAATTGCAGAGTGAACTATATACACTCGCCATATCTGAGGATCAATTAACGACGCAACATGATCAACTCATTCATCAATCTGAAATTTTGCAAGAAGTAAGGATGCTTCAAGAACGAAATCGTATTTCAAGAGATATCCATGACTCTGCTGGTCATGTTCTGTCCACGGTGGTCATTCAATTAGAAGCGATCGCAAAATTGACTGAAGAGCAGATGCCTCAAGTTTCTGAAATGACATTACAATTAAGGGAATTTACCAAGAACGGACTTCAAGAAGTGCGTGACATTATTCATGCGATGAAACCAGAACATTATAATCGCTTGGCTTTCATTGAGAAAATGCAAATGTTGGGGAATGATTACCAAGATAATACGGGGATTCATTTTGTTTTGAATTATAATGACCCTTCTTTTGATTTAACAGAAGACCAACAAGATGCGCTTTACCGGGCTTTACAAGAATTTCTGGGGAATACTGGTAAACATGCACAAGCAGATTCGGTGCGAATGTTGATGCATTACACTGAGTCACAACTCATTGTGACTATGCAGGATGATGGAGTAGGAATAGAGGATATTCAACCCTCAGTTGGTTTAATTGGACTCAAAGAACGCGTCGAATTACTCGGTGGCAAGGTACAATACTTTTCCTCGGTTGGAAAAGGGTTTAGAACACGCATTGTCTTAAATAGAAAGGGATAATATGACTGAGAAGACAAAGGTACTATTAGTGGATGATGAAATGTTAATTCGTTCTGGTTTAGCTATATTATTAGAATCAACAGGGTCAATTGATGTGATTGGCCAAGCGTCTAATGGACAAGAGGCGTATGATTTTTGTTTAACAACGCGTCCTGATTGTGTATTAATGGATATTCGTATGCCTGAAACAAACGGTATCGAAGGGACTAAAATGATTCATGAATTTGATCCTGACATAAAAATTCTGATATTAACGACCTTTCAAGACGCAGAATACATTAGCCAAGCCATCCAATACGGGGCTTCAGGTTATTTACTCAAAGATTCCTCTCATGAGAAAATTCAAGAAGCCATTCACACCGTCGTCCAAGGGAATATGGTCTTTGACGGCAAATTGAATAATGTATTAGCTTCAGGAACACAAGTCACTCAAGCCTTCGATCCATCTGAGTTTGATTTAAAAGAAAAAGAAGTCGAAATTATTCGTTTAATTGCATCGGGATTGAATAATCAAGAAATTGCGGACAAATTATTTTTATCTGTCGGAACAGTTAAGAATAATGTAACGATTATTTTGGATAAATTATCCCTTAGAGACCGCACCCAATTAGCAATATTCGCTTTCGAAAATGGCCTGCGCCAATAAGACCTTTCTTGAAAAGTATTTTATGCCTACTCTGCGTATCACGCAGTGTCACTTACTGGGACACTTCTCTCTTTTATTTTTAAGAAGAGTCACTGACTGAGACACTACTCTATTTTCATTATAAACAGAGTCACTATTCAAGACACTACTCTATTTTCATTTTAAGCAGAGTCACTATTCAAGACACTACTCCGTTTTCTTTATAAGAACGGTCACTAATTACGACACTCAACCCCAGAAATCCAAACAAACACATGCGCAATGCGTATCTTTTCAGGCAATAGAAAGAAGAAAACAAATTTAAAACCGCTATAAATCACATGATTAAATGAGATTTATAGCGTTTTTTATTTAAATAGTGACTTTAGTCATGTTGATTGATGACCTAAGGTAATTATATCCCTTGCTGGAATAACATATAATTAAGTTAATAAGAAAAGAGGAATCAAATATGAACAAAAAATCATTTGAACTAAGGGATGTCCATCTATTTTACTTAGCGTTAGCGATTTGGGGCATTGTCCATATTATTTTATTCACCTTGAATCCATCAAGTATTGGCATAACTAATTTTATAGCACTCGGATTGATAATCGTATTTTTCACACCACAACCCAGTAAAGCGGAACGAAAAGAATAGGAGGAAATAGTATGAGTCAAGTAAATATTGAGAATATATTTAAAGCATTCGGTAAAGAACAAGTATTAAAAAATATTACTTTTGAAATAGGTGAAGGTGAGCGGTTTGGCTTGATTGGTCCCAACGGAGCGGGTAAGTCAACATTAATTGATATTTTAACAGGCTTACAAAGAGCAGACGAAGGTTCAATTATGATCGATGGGATGCAAGTACCACAAGATATTTCAAAAATTCGTGCACAGCTAGGGTTAGTGCCTCAAGAAATTGCGCTTATTCCTGAATTGCACGCCAAAGCAAACTTAGAGTATTTTGGTGGTCTGTATGGATTATCAGGTAATACTTTAAAAGAGCGCATCAATGAGTCCCTAGAGGCGGTTGGATTAACGGATACGAATAAAAAGGCAGTGAAATCATTTTCTGGTGGGATGCAGCGCCGATTAAATATTGCGGCAGCGATTTTACACCGACCTAAATTGCTTATTTTAGATGAACCGACTGTAGGGGTCGATCCACAATCCCGTAACAAAATTTTCGAATTCATTAAAGAAATGAATGAACGTTACGGCACGACAGTTTTATACACCTCGCATTATATGGAGGAAATTGAAGCACTATGTGAACGTGTCTATATTCTAGATCAAGGTCAACAAGTTGCTTACGGAACTCAAGAAGAAATTAAGATGCTCGTTCAAGATACAGTAAAATGGCAAATTGAAGTACTCGGAGCAGATTTAACATTCTCAGATAAGATCCAAGGGCTACAAGGTGTTGAACAAGTCATTACTGAAGAGAATAAATATCATCTGATTGTTGACCCAACACAATTTAAATCTGCAGAATTAACTGAACTGATTCATCAAGAATCGGTGGAACTCGTTTCACTCGGCCGTGATGAATTATCATTAGAAGAGGCCTTTTTACAATTAACTGGTAAGAGTTTAAGAGATTAGGAGGGTAATCATGACGAAACTATGGTACTACATATTAAATGAATTCAGATTAACATGGAGTCAAATTGGTCCAATGAGTCTCTCATACTTAATTATCCCTTTAGCATTTTCATTTTTCTTTGCCTGGTCATTTACTTCGGCTTATCAGCCAGATTATCAACCAGATCCAATTTCTATTAGTTTGGATAATCAAGATGAGGGAGAGTACGCACAGGCACTTGAAAGTTTCATAACAGCGGAGGAACAATCAACATTACTAGAGATGACTCCGGAATCAGATAGTGATTTTCACCTAATAATTGAATCTGGCTACTCTGAGAATTTAGACCAAACATTAGTGGATATTCAAGGGAAACCAAACGCGTCACAAACGAGTGGGAATATCTTAACAGGGCTAGTCCAACAATTTCAACAAGCACTAGTTGAACAAACGCGCTTGATGGAAATGGCACCGAATGATTTCCAGGCAATCAATCAAACAATGCAAGAAGAACTACAACCCTTTATGAATGAAATGTTTGAAAAAGAAACGTATCAAACGGAAAACACGATTTCATCTGCTCAATATTCTTCAATTGCCATTATGCATTACATTTTATTTATGGCTATTATTGGGGGAGTATCGATGACTGCCAAAGAAGAATTTTCGGGACTAAATAAACGTCTAAATATTGTGCCACTTTCCGCATTTGAAAAACTGACATATTCAACCATTGCGAATGTTTTGGTCTTAGTGTTTTTTGCAGCAATTTATCTAGTTGTGTGGAAGTTAATATCGCCAACAACATTCCTACATAACCCACTGTTTTATCTAGGGTGGTTTGCTTTACTCGGGTTTGTCTTGACCTCGATTATTGAGCTCATTCAACAATTGTTCAAACCAAAGGTGACCTTAATGATCACGCAATTAATGGTTTATGCATACTTAGTTTTAATCGCGATGCCATTGGATGATTTGATTAGAGGGCCGATTGGGGATTGGATTGCGAATAATCCTTTACGTGAAATTTTCCAAGCACCATTAATCGCATATTTAAATACGGGTCAGGCGCTCGTTCATTTACCTTTAGCATTAGTATTATTAGCTGTAGGAATCGTCAGCTTAGCTACCGCGATCATAGTCAAACACCGTAAGGAGGTGGCGTAATGTTATCAATCATAAATTTAACTTGGTTTCATACAAAGCGAATGTTAAAGAATATTGGATTTGTGGGGATAACGTTCATTGCACCGTTACTATTTACGATTTTCTTCACAACGATTGCATCAAACGATGAATCAGGGCTGAATGTTGATGGCTTGGCTGTTGTCAATCATTCTCAGTGGGTTGAAGATGAAGTGATTCCTCGACTAGCGATTGATGCTGAAAATATCGCAGTCGGAGATGACAGCGCGCAAACTTTCGATCAACTTGAGCAACGGGAATTGAACGTGGTTTATGAAATACCGGAACAATTTCCTGAAGAAACAGTTAAAATTCATTCATTGAATGGAGATAATGAGTCTGCGCTATTTGAAGCGGAGTTTGGCCAAGCCATTCAGGAAGCGGTTCAAGCAAGTACATTTGAAGAATATGGAATCGATCAAACAGCTTTAGAGGCAAGTGTAGCGGCCCCAGAATTTAATATCCAAGGGGAATCAGTCGATATGACGATTTACTTTATGGCCATGTTCTTGATTATGTACATGCTGATGGCTGTTGCAGCAACGGCTGCTGACTTAGTACAAATGCGTCAGAATCAAGTATTGAAGCGGAGTATCACAGCCAACGCCTCTTCATGGAAAATATTGGGTAGTTTATTATTGGGTTATACCTTAGCGAATGTAATAACTTCGCTTTCAGCCGCGGTACTCGCGTTTCTATTCTTAGGAATAGCTTGGTCACAAATAATCCCGATTATTTTACTCATATTTGCCAATGCGATTTTTGCAGCAGGTCTAACGATGTTCCTATTCCGTTATATTAAAGAGAGCCAAATCATCGCAGTCATGGGTACAATAATTCCTGTTGTATTGATGGTACTGGCAATGGCTGGAACCATTAACGAAAACTTGGAAGTCCTTCAATATTTAACCCCATTTTATTGGCTAATGGACTATATCGATACCGGGCAAATGATACCGAACTTAATCATTGTGATTATGTATGGTCTAGTACTCTTTACAGCCGGAAGTTTCAAGGTAGAGAAATTAGTCGGAGCAAGAGCATAATTTAAAAGTATAAACAAAAAGAGGCACAATAGTGTCTCTTTTGTTTTCAAAATAAAAAACCAGCCCCCGATAAGAGGCTGGTATATTCAAACTTATTTATTTTCTTCTAACCAGTTAATAGCTGATTGAACGAAAATTGCTGCTGCATAAGGCATCATATCTTCATTGAAATATGCTTTTGGATGGTGAACTGCATAACGGTCCTTGCCTTCTTCAGCCATACCGATGAAGAAGTATGTAGTTGGTACTTCTTGAGAAACAAAGGCAAAGTCTTCTGAAGCTTGTAGTCGTGTAAATTCACTAATTTCAATTTCTTCACCAACAACTTCTTTCGCCCATGTGCGTGTTTTTCCTGTTAATTCAGGGTCATTAAATAAAGGTGGAACGTCTGATAAGAAATTTAATTCTGCTTCAGTACGGAATACCTTCGCAATCCCTTCAACTACTTCTGGCATACGTTCTTTTAAGTAATTACGTGTTTCGTCGTCGAATGTACGCATTGTACCTTCTAAGCGAACATGGTCAGGAATAACATTACGAGAACCAGGGGACTCAAATCCACCCACAGTAATGGCTGCTGATTTGTCGAATGACACTTCACGAGAAGTTAAACCTTGGAATGCATTCACAATTTGTGTTCCAACAAAGACTGGGTCAATACCTGTATGTGGCATCGCTCCGTGAGCACCAACACCTTTGATGTTTACTTCAAAGTTATTTGCTCCGGCTAATGAAATTCCATCACCAAAATAAATTGCTGGGTCTAATAAAGGTTGAACGTGACCTGCAAAAGCAACGTCAACACCATCTAATAAACCAGCATCAACCATATCTTTTGAACCTGTTAATAATTCTTCAGCAGGTTGGAATTCAATACGTACACGGCCAGCTAATTTGTCTTCGTTTTCTTTCAACACTTTTGCTGTTGCTAACATAATTGATGTATGAATATCATGTCCACAAGTGTGTGAGAAACCATCTTTTTCGGAAGCAAAATCTAAACCAGATTGCTCTTGAATCGGTAAAGCGTCCATGTCAGCACGTAGTAGTACTGTCTTGCCACCTTCTTTACCTAATTCAACGATTAAACCATACTCTAACATTGTTTGAACTTCGTAACCATAACTCTCTAATTTCTCACGTACGAAACCTGAAGTAACTGGTAATTCATATCCAGTTTCTGGGTTACGGTGTAAGAAACGGCGATTCTCTACCATTTCGTCAAATAGCGCTTTTGTTTGTTCTAAAAATGTCATGAACATAACCTCACTTTCTACTCTAACTATACACCTTTCAGCTGAAAAAGTACAAAGCAAATGTGTGAAATTAGAACAATCGTTGTTGGATATGTTGGGTCACATCATTTACTTCAGATTGGTATGCGTCTTGTACTTTCTTTTCTTCAACAGTCAGTGATTCAATTGGTTTTTGGCGGATTTCAGATAAAATTTCACGTGGGAAATAAATCCGGTGATCGCCTCTTTCTCTTCCTGTAAAGGATGAAACGAGTAAACTAGCCTGTGATAATTCAACAATTTGCCCAGTTTTGGTAATTAAATCAATTTGTGTTTTCGTTTTAGTTGAATAAGGTTTAAAGAAATCATAGGGTGTATCAAAACTACTATTTTCACCGAAATAAAAACTGACATCATAACCACGGTCGGCCAAAATTTGTTGGACAGCCGTAATCAATTCTTGGCGGTTTTCTTCTGACACTAGCATTGATTTCAATGGATGACGGTTCATAAAGCGGTAGGCTAAGTCAGATAAAATCGGGTCATCTTCCATTTGCCATTGATTAATGTAACTGCCCAGTACTTGGTCGTCTAAATATAAATAATCAATTAAACCCCAATCATTATCAAGGAATGGTTTTAATAAATTGATCGGCGTCTTCATTTCTTCCGGTTTATTCTCATAACAATATTTAGCACGGTCGAGTAAATTGCTCAGCAACTCTTCCATCCCCCGTGATACAGGGTGGAAATACACTTGCATATACATTTGATAGCGACTGACAACATAATCTTCCACCGCATGCATTCCTGAAAAGTCAAAGTATATTTGATAATCTTGTGGGCGAATAACCCGTAAAATACGCGTTAAATCATAAGTACCATAGCTTACTCCTGCAAAATACGCGTCCCTCAGGAGATAATCCATCCGGTCAGCATCAATTTGCGAACTAATTAATTGGATGACTTGTTCATTATGATAAGTATGATCAATTACACTGGCTACTTTTTCAGGTAAATGCTCGTCAAACCCTCTAAGTATCGCGTTTACTTCGGTTTCAGGGGACATAATAATCGCGCGAGTCATCGCTTCATGATCCGTATTAAAAATCCCCTCAAAGGTATGGGAAAACGGGCCATGACCAATATCATGAAGCAAAGCCGCACACAGTGCGACAATACGCTCACGGTCATCCCACTGATCAGGATGCTCATCAGACACTGGGAAATTACGGACGAAATTATTGATGATGCGTCTGGTAATTTCATAAACACCTAAAGAATGCGAAAAACGCGAATGTTCCGCCCCATGAAAAATATAAGATGAAGTCCCTAGTTGGCGAATGCGTCTGAGTCGTTGGAATTCTCTCGTATTAATTAACGAAAGAATAATTTCGTCACGAATGTGAATATAATCATGAACCGGGTCACGGAATACCTTTTCTCGGGAAAGTGACACTTCCTTGTACCGAGTACCGTAATGTTCAACCGTCATTTTAGCACCTCTTTCTTAAGATGGTAATGTATCGTTACGTTTTTTGAGTATTGGATATTGCTTGGTATAAATCGCTTCTAAGTCAGTATCAGAAAAGTCACGACTTTCAACTGTCGAATATTTATTAAAGAGATTGATTAAATCATCTTCAAAATCTTCTTGCGTGTATTCTTTGCCAATCAAGTCAGAAATAGTCGTCATTACACGCCAATCAACCTTAGGATAAGAATCATCCGCATCACTTCGGTCGTAAAACTCACGGATATGTTCAGCACGCTCTCTTTGATTTCCGTTTAAGCTAAGGTAGGCTGCAGTAGTCAAGCCGCTTTTAAAGCGTCTTTGAGCAGTACCTCCGATCTTTTGGCCATTGACAACTAAGTCATATGTACCAGGACAATAGGAATCAGGCACTTCATAATGTTCAACGTTCAGACCATATGGTGCTAAGATTTCCCGCACAACGTGCGTTATGTTTTCGTATGCTTGATCAATCGGAATTTTATCTTCTCCCATATCAGTAATCAGTGAGAAGTTAACAATTCCCTCATCATTGACAACGGCTAAGCCACCATGAGGGCGAATAACTAATTGATAGCCGACTTCTTGTAAATAAGCGTAACCCGCTTCTTTGTTTGATAACCGTGTATCTTTTCCGCCAAGTAAAATGACCGGAGACATATTTGGATAGAAATGAATCCCACCAATTTGTTGGTCATTTACTCCTTCATTTATCTTTGGTAAATAACGGATAAAGCTGTCTTGATAAACGAGATTGCTAAGTGGATCATTATTTCTTACATTATCCCGGTCATGATGGAGATACCAAGACTGAGAACTAAGAAAATTTAATGACATGTGAAACCCTCCTACGGTTGCTTGTATTTATTTAACATGGTAAAATGTATAACTTGATAATATAGTTCAATTATAGCAAATTTTCACGTATAATATAGAGTGTTGATAGACGAGGGGGAGAATATGCAACTTAGAGCAGGACAATTAGTTTTGGATCAAACGATTAGATATATTTCGGAAGATACTGTGGATACTTTTTCATTAGAAGTTGATGCGGAATTAATCGAGTTGAAGAATTATTCACGGATCGCTTACCTTGATGAAGAGGGCAATCAAGTGGTTTTAAAATGGCAACAAGACGGACCAGATGGACCGATGTATCTTGAAATGCGCCAGCCACAATATACAATGGTCTTTCATCCAGAAAATATATTTAAAGCTCATTACCCGACACCGCAAGGAGTTTGGGAATTAGAGGTGGATACGAAACACTTAACCATTACCCAAATGTCTAACAAACAAATTGAAATCGAGATTGACTATCAAATTATAATGAATGCAGAACCACTCGCAAATTATCAATTTCGATTGATTTATCAGTAAATAATCGCTAATATTAAAGAGTATCTATAAAGGAGAGTGCCATTATGGTAGAACTTGAAAAACTTAAAGGACAAGAACGCAGTGAACTATCATTAATTGAAGTTGCACATGCTATTTTACAAGAATCTGGTGAAGTTTATGATTTCAATCAGTTATTAGAATTCTTACAAAACTACTTATCATTATCTGATGCAGACTTAGAGAATAAAATGGTTCGTTTCTATACAGACTTAAATGTTGATGGACGTTTCATTTCTTTAGGTGATAATCGTTGGGGATTACGTAGCTGGTATGCGATTGATGAAATCGATGAGGAAATTATTAACTCAATCGAAGATGAAGACTTACCACGTCACCGCCGCCGTAAGAAAAAATCATCAATCAACGCATTTGCTGAAGGTGATGACGACGTTATCGACTACAACGACGATGACCCAGAGGATATCGATGATATCTATGACGTAATCGACGAAGAGGAAGACGAAGAAGAAGATGAAGACGACGTAATCGACGGACCAATTCTAGATGAAGAAGAGGACGAAGATGATGACAATGCCGAATTAGGTGTCTACGCTCGCGACTTATCAGAACTAGGCGACGACGACCTCGAAGACGAAGACATCGAAATCGAAATTGACGACGACGATGATGACGAAGACGACGAAGATGATGAGATGTCTGACGAAGACCAAGCATTATTGGATCAATTTTAATCTTTAATATTACATATAAACACACCTTGAACACATTCAGGGTGTGTTTTTTTTGAATTTTAATTATAGCTTAGGGGAAGTATGGCAGATGAAGCCAGTTAAATCTCCGATGCAGACTTAGCTTAGTGTTGATGTACCAAGTAGGTTCATGAAGCAGAGTAGATCGGTGTTGATGTACCCAGTTGGTTCATGAAGGTAAGTAGATTGGTGGTGATGAACCAAGTTGGTTCATGAAGCTAAGTAGATTGGTGGTGATGAACCAAGTTGGTTCATGAAGCTAAGTAGATTGGTGGTGATGAACCAAGTTGGTTCATGAAGCTGAGTAGCTTGGTGTTGATATACCAAGTTGGTTCATTGAGGAGTGTTGAGCAGGAGTCGATAAACCGAGTTGTCCCATCATCGGAGACCTAAGACTCAATGATTCAACCATACTTTCCATAAAAATTAATCCAATTAAAAAAGCGAATCTAGGACATTTAACGTCATTAGAATCGCTTATTTTTTACTCCATATTTTGCTGAATCTGTTCATATAACTGATTTGTTTCTTCTGGAGTTGCTAAATTGAAAATGAGATGCTCCGGGTTAATATCTTCCTTCTGTTCAATAATGATGTGGTAGGGATTTTCGTTTGTACTGTAAAAGCGCGCATTCCCATAATCCTCGAAGTTAAAGACACCATAATTATAACTAAAACCACCATAACCATTGACACGGATACCGTCGAGCGGCTCGTCTGATAATTTGACTGACTGGATATCCGTTAATTGAATGGTGTCGTCGTAGCCAACTGAATCAATCACAATCTCTTGGTTCGTTAGTGAGACATCATAATTGATAACGGTTGAAGCAATCGCCATGCCTAAACTTCCGATAATAACAATAAATATCAAAGCAGCGAACACTTTTCCAACGGGTGTTGCGATATTTATTGTTACTCCAACACCAACTGTTTTCGGGACAAAAATACGGGAATCGTCTGGGTCATGATAGAATCCAAACTTTGTTTTAGGCGCAGTGTCGTTTACCATCCATTGGAAATTTTGCGAAATGGTTTGGTTCAGTTTCTTGATTTCCCGACTCTCCCACCAGAAAATAACGAGTAATAAAGTAAATAACAGGAAAATAGCCCCCATTATTATCGGTATGGCTCTCATGTTGATTAGGTATTGCAACTGAACGACAACTAAAAAAGTTACTACCGCCAACTCCATCAAAAGATAAGAAATCGATTTAATCCACTCATACCGTGCTTGGTATTGTTGATTAAAATCAGTGTCGTTTGAAATAATAGTTGACCGGAAGCGAGTTGCATAAAGATAAGATGCTGGCACAATCATGAGTAGGAGAGAAGTTAAAATACTGATCCAAGTGAAACTGGTATCCCCAATCATATTTATAAAAATCGGGATTAACGTCAAACTCCAAATAGCCCATGCCCAGATGGATGAAGGGCGGGACTTTCCTTTGTTGCGGCTAGCAGCAAGGTCGACTGAGCGTACTTTATGCTTATTAAAACTCAACAATTGTTCTATTACGATTTGCCTTACTTCTTGGTGGAAATTAACATAGTTTCGGTATAAAGCAATAGAACCAATAATGAAGATCGTCAACAGGTAAGAATCCTGGTAATACCGTAGGAATGATAGCTGACTAATGAGTGCTAATATCACAAAACCACCGAATATGACGATCGTATTTTGTTTATATTTCTCGATGCATTCTAAAATTTCTTCTGTATTTAATTGCTCAGGAGTGAGAGAAATACCCGCAATTTGAAAATTTTCATAGCGGATGACCGTGAATGTGATAAGTGTAATGAAAGCAAACATTAAAATGAATATAATCATCGTGCCTCACTATCCTTTCTAATTAGTGTATTGAGTGTTTCTTGAATCCAAGTGACAAACTCCGGACTCCTACCTGTTTTAGCCAGCCCCTCATAAACCATGAGTCTTATCTGTTCTTGATATGATTCAAGTTCCCCCGCATTAATAGAAGGGGGTGTGGCTACAATTTTTGTACCAGATTGACGGTCCGTTTCGATTAATCCTTCTTGTTTAAGCTGTTGATAGGCTTTATTAACGGTCATGTGATTAATGGCTAAATCCTCTGCTAACTGCCTCACACTAGGCAAAGCTTCACCATAACTTAATTCTTCAGTAGCTAAACCAATAACAATTTGGTCACGAATTTGTTGGTAAATAGGTACACTCGATTTAAAATCAATTTCTAAAATCACATCGAACCCCTCCTTGTATAACTGTATTATAACATGTAATACACAAAATCTCAAAAAATAAAATATTTTTCAACTTTTCAAAATTTTTCCCTATTTATATATAGGAGGTGTTTAGGATGACAGAAATTTATGTAAAAAAACTCCCTGAAGAATCAGTTGCTTGGGGGAGGTTGGTCACTAAAAGTGAATTGATGAAAAGTATTAATGATTCAAATCCAATGACTATTATAGAGAAATTGACCAAAGTCGACGCAATTGTAGATGGGATTTGCATGCGGTGTTCGAATAACGACCCGAAAGCTTTTGGTGAACTACCACCACAAACGGTCTTTGGCTTCAATCAACCTCGCCGCTTTTGTTTGAAATGTATTAATATGTCACGGATAACGGAAGGAGGGGTACTATATTATTTACCCGCCCCCGAAACAGTCCCTATTAATGTCTCTCAGGTGATGACTTGGGATGGGACCTTATCCCCGGAACAATCGAGAGCATCCAAAGAGTTGATCACCCAACTAGAGGATATTTACCGCCCACACATGATCCACGCCGTAACTGGGGCAGGTAAAACCGAAATGATTTTCCCAGTCATTGAAGCGGTCCTTAAAAGAGGAGGCCGAGTTGTCGTTGCGTCACCACGAATTGATGTTTGCTTGGAATTAGCGCCGCGCCTTCAAGAAGCTTTTCGAGAAATCCCTGTTCAATTGTTATATGGGGGTCAAGAGGAACCGTACAGCTACACCCCTTTAACAGTCAGTACAACCCATCAGCTACTCCGGTTTAAGGAAGCCTATGATCTAGTCATTGTCGACGAAGTCGATGCCTTCCCGTATGCAGGTGATGAGACGCTCCATTATGCAGTGACGCGTTCTCTTAAAAAGGACCGTGGCAAACTCGTTTATCTAACTGCTACCCCCGATAAAACCTTGACCGATCAGGTGCAGGAGGAGTCACTCACGCTCACTACCTTACCCGCTCGTTATCACCGCAATGCTCTCCCAGAACCTGTCTTCGAATGGATTGGTGACTGGCGTGAAGGAATTGAAAAAGGTCATAAGAATAGTAAAGTGTTCAAATTAATCACAGCATTCTACAAGATAGAGGGTGTTAAATTATTTTTTGTTCCCTCGATTCGAATCGCAGAAAAATTATTTCATCAGCTTCGATCCCTTTTCCCAGAATTGGCTAAAGAACTGACGGTCGTTCATGCCAAAGACCCAGAACGTAAAGAGAAAGTTCAGGGACTTCGAGATGGGAAGTATCAAGCATTAATTACGACCACGATTTTAGAAAGAGGTGTTACTTTCACTAATTGTCATGTTTGTATTATTGGAGCAGAAGACCGTCTATACACACTCGCAGCCTTAGTCCAGATGAGTGGACGTGTTGGGAGAAAATGGGACTACCCAACAGGGCATTTGGTTTATGCACATGGTGGGATTACGAATCAGATGAATGCGGCCAAAAACCAAATTTTAGAAATGAATCGCTTAGCTAAAGAGAAAGGACTCATTAATGACCCAACCGCTGACTCATAATTGCTTAAATTGCCTGGAACCTTTGTATCATGACTTTAAATTGCATTATTTATGGCAATTCAAAAAAGAGTTATTTCCGGTAATGTGCTCCGAATGTCAGAATCACTTTGACTCTCTTGAAGCAACTTATCAAGATAAAACAGACCGCTGTCAGAAGTGTAGCTTTCCACTGTCTGATGAACCAGACACAGATTTTGTATCGCGCAAGTATTACGATAACGGACAATTAATTTGTTATGACTGTCTTCGGTGGATGGCGATTTATCCGGAGGAATTAATCAACCATCAATCACTCTATCCTTATGGAGAAACGATTCAACAATGGTTAAATTCATATAAAACCGAAGGGGATATATTAAAGGGACATATTATGGCGGGGTCGCTCCAAAAAATCTATAAAACGTATCCGAATCACCATTGGGTAGTTCTACCTAGTTCCAAGGAATCATTAGAGCATAGGCAATTTCATGCGACGGGGTTGTTACTTGATTTTGCAGGTATTCCCTATTCTTGTCCTTTTAAATACATTGGTGACGGTAAAAAACAAGCATTAAAAGACCGACAAAAACGAATCGAAATGCCACAACCATTTGAAGTGATTGACCAAGAAATAAATGAGTCAAGCATTATAATATTTGATGATGTCTATACAACGGGAACGACTTTATTACACGCTAAGAGCGCGTTAGCAGCGAGATATCCTGATAAAAATATTCAGAGTATAACCATATCACGTTAGAATAATATGTGAAAACAATTAGAATAAACTTAGAGAAAATGGGTGTTTACGCTTTCAATTTTAAGGGTGTGTGCTATAATATATATAAGGTGAAACATAACCTTTAGCCGGTGGAAACATCGGAAAACTGTTAGAAAAGAGGGATATATATGTTTAACTATAATGTACGCGGTGAAAATATCGAGGTAACTCAAGCGATTCGCGACTATGCCGAGAAGAAGGTCGCAAAATTGGAGCGCTATTTCGCTGAAGTTCCGGACGCTACTGCTCATGTAAACTTAAAGGTTTACTCTGATAAAACAGCTAAAGCTGAAGTGACGATTCCACTGTCATTCTTAGTTTTAAGAGCAGAAGAGACTACGGACGACTTATATAAATCGATTGATTTCGTTGTTGATAAATTAGAACGTCAAGTACGTAAGTACAAAACGAAAATCAACCGTAAATCAAGAGAACGTGGCTTCGATGGCTTGAACGAATTCCCAGAGGATCGTCCAACTGAGCCAGTTGAAGAGGAAGAAGTATTAGAAATTGTACGTTCTAAACGTATCAACTTAAAACCAATGGATAGTGAAGAGGCAGTGCTACAAATGAACATGTTAGGGCATGACTTCTTTATCTTTGAAGATGGTGAAACGGAAGATATTAATATTGTTTATCGCCGTAATGATGGACGCTATGGTCTAATCGAAACTGGCAATATCTAATTTTAATGAACCATCAATCCCCCTGGCAATCAGTCAGGGGGATTCTTTATCTTTAATTGTAAATATGGTAATTTAGAATCAAGACAAAATGTAAGGGAGGGATTTGAAGTGACAGATAATTTTAATGAACTTTATGGAGAATTTGAAGCGAAGAATACGCAAAAAATGTTAATGACAAAACAAGCTCAATTGAAACCAACACCACATACACTCGAATACTTAACCTTTGCTTATAAAGAGTTAGGCCGAGGTGATTTTCTGGAATACTTTTTGGAAAATAAGCAACACTTCAATTTACCTCTGCATACTTGGTATGACTGGTTGCAGTCATTTACCCATTCAAAAGTAAATATTGATTATGTATATGGATATTTAAAAGATGAAACAGGTGTTCAATCCATGAGTGATAGTGCCATTGCTATTCATGGATCGATTGATAAAAATGAATTTTTAATTTTATTTTTTGGCCACGATGCCATCGAATCATTGCATGAAGAATACCAAGAATATGGCATGGAAAGTCCTGTTGATGAATTGGTTTATTCAATCCGAGGGACACAACACCTTAATATGACATTAGTAGAAGATGTAGCGGATGAATTTGCGTTAACCATACTTCCCCTTAATCTTCTTGAAATTGCGAATAATTTTATTGGTGAAATCTACTTTGCACAAGGGGAAGATTGGGCGGATTTCCTGCCTGAAGATATTAGCAATGAAGCCGAATTAGATAGCCATTTTATCTTTATCTATTATTAGAAAGCGTGAGTGAATCAATGACAGCACAAAATATGATTAAACAAAGTGTTGAAAGTAATGTGGCAACTTATATGGAGATTGTCCAAGCCCTTTATGATAACCCTGAAATCGGGAATGAAGAATTTGAAAGCATGGCTTTACTCGTCAAATATCTAGACGACTTTGGCTTTAAAACAACGAGTGGTTATGTTGTGCCAACGGGATTTCTAGCCGAATATGATTCAGGGAAACCTGGCCCAACCATTGCATTTATGAGTGAATATGATGCGCTGCCGGAAATTGGCCATGGCTGCGGTCATAATTTAATTGCGGCAATCGGAGTTGCGAGCGGGGTAGCATACAAAGAGGTCGTTGACCAAGTTGGAGGTAAAGTTTTAGTCATGGGTACACCTGCCGAAGAGAATTTTGGCGGAAAGGTATCGATCGCTGAGGCTGGTGGTTTTGACGAGGTGGATGTTGCGATGATGATCCATCCATCTAATCAAAATAGTCTAGGATCACGGTCAAATGCATTATATCCATTAAAATTTGAGTTCTTTGGAAAGAATGCGCATGGATGCCATCCTGCTGAAGGAGCCAGTGCACTTGATGCAGCCGTTCAGTCTTACGTTCAAATTAATATGATGCGCCAATTTGCAAAACCTCATACTTATATTCATGGCATCATCCGTGATGGTGGGGTAGCAGCGAATATTGTGCCTGGTTATGCATCAATGGAGTATTACTTTAGAGCACCTAACTTTGCATATGCCAAACAATTAGCAGAAACAGCGCGCGAAAAAGCGTCACTCATCGCTCAAGCAAATGACTGCCGTATGGAATCAAGTGTTTATGAGTGTCCTTATGAAGATACAGTGATCAATTACCGTCTAGCAGACGCTTTAAAAGAACAGTTCGAAGTATTAGGCATCGAAAATATTCATCCTGTAGACGAAGTAGCAACAGGTTCAACAGATATTGGGGCAGCATCGTATAAATGCCCGACAGTACAAGGATATTTAAAAATTGTGCCGGATGATGTCGTAGCTCATACAATCGAAATGCGTGACGCGACGATTTCACAAGAAGGACAAGATGCTCTACTTAATGGTGCAAAAGCATTAGCTTTAACAGCGCTTGACTTAGCGACTAACCCAGAAAAACTAGCAGCCATTCAAGAAGAACATGAAGAAACATTAACGCAATTAGCTGCTAAATAAGGAGTACACTATGATTGAAATAGAACAAATTGGTTTAGATTCTCTGAACACTCTACAAGAAATTAGCATTAAAACTTATTTCGATACATTTGATGGGTCAACGTCAGAGGAAAATATGACAGCCTATTTAGAGGATGAACTAAATTTAGATGTACTCAAAGCTGAAATAGAAAATCCTGAAATGCTCTTTTATTTCGCATACATCGACGGTGAATTAGCAGGCTATTTAAAATTAAATGTAGGTAAAGCTCAAAGCGAATCAATGCCCGACGATTGGATGGAATTACAACGCATCTATATCGACAAAGCATTTAAAGGAAAAGGGTTAGGCAGAACACTCGTTGAATTCACATTACAAGAAGCTGCTTCAAGGGAGTTAACTGAAGTTTGGCTTGGCGTCTGGGAACATAATTATCCCGCCCAGAAATTTTACCAAAAATTAGGATTCGAACGTTTTAGTGAGCATAGCTTCTGGATGGGCGACGATGAACAAACAGATTGGTTACTGAAACGACCAGTTTAGGTTTTAATAGTAAAGATGATAGAGGTGGAATGACACCTCTATTTTTTCGGTCTACAAGCTGTCGGTTAGTTCCGCAATGGCAAAACTTCCATTTCATCACCAAGTTCTGCCTTTTGAAATTGCTCACCCCTTCTAAAAAACACTACCACCCAAGGCGTTTCAATTCAGTGGTCAATTTCTGCGGAAATTGACTTCTTTAAATAAAAGAGGCATTTAGGCCGTGCCTAAATGCTACATCAAACAGTATGTAGAGTCGCCAACGCGACTCTTTCCTTTTGATCCCTTAGTTTGTAGTTGGAAATTAGTTTAAAATGTGAATCTAGCATGCCATTTTTCAGTTCAGACTGAAAAAGCTCTAGAACTGAAAAATAAAGGCTGATTTTTTTCAGTTTAGCATGAAAAAGCTGGCGAACTGAAAAATTATAGCTAAAATTTTTCACTTCTGCCCCCTCACACCCTAATTTTGAAAACTCAACCACTCCATACAGACTTAAAATGGCGTCACTAACTGGACACGCGTCTTCAAAGCTAAAAATACATCTAACCAGCATTCCTCTAGCATACTTTATTAAAAACCAAAATCCCATTTACTCAAAATATAAAATTCGCTATACTTAGATTATTAAGTGAATGGATGAACAAAATAGAATTGGAAAGAAGTTGAAGAGATGACACCAGAATTACAAATGATTGTCGGCCTAGTCATTGGAACGGCCTCGCTCATTTATATGCTACTCAAAACCAAATTGCATGTATTTCTCGCTTTAATCATTACTGCTTTTATTACCGGATTAGTGGGTGGTATGGAGCCCGGCCTGGTGATAACAGCTGTACAAACTGGGTTTGGGAATACGCTAGGTAGTTTGGGGATTTTAATCACTCTGGGTGTCATGTTAGGTAAAATTCTGGAAATATCAGGTGCGACCGATTCGATTGCCAATTTCTTAATTGATTTAATGGGAGAAGGGCGTGAACATATTGCCTTAATGGTGACCGGATTTATTGCGGCACTAGCTATCTTCGCTATTCCCGCTTATGTGATGCTCTTTCCAATTGCCCAAAATATTGCGGTTAAAAAGCAAATTCCACTGACTAAATTAGGCGTTTCCCTAGCGGCAGGTCTATTCTTATCGCATAACTTTGTACCACCGGCATCTGCGCCAATTGGAGCAGCAGGTATTTTTGATGCCAATCTCGTTAACGTCATGTTGTGGGGAACGATCTTGTCACTGATTATGATGGTATTCTTTGCCTTTTACGCGGAATACTTAGGCAAAAGATATAATGATATACCAGATGCTGAGACGGAATTCTTAGATAAAGCTTCAGGAAAAGTACTGCCCTCAATATTAGCGTCAATTACTCCGATCGGTGTTCCGGTTATTTTAATCGTGTCTAACATTGTTCTTCAACTAGCTGGACTGACTGGCCCTGTAATGACTATTCTAGGCTTCGCAGGAGACCCAATGGTTGCTGTTGGAATAGGTATTCTAGTTGCACTTGTCATATTAACCCGTGACATGACTCGTGAAACAGTGCAAGAGGCATTCAATGAAGGAGTGCGAGCTGGGGTTAACATTTTACTGATGGTTGGTGCCGGAGGCGCACTTGGGCATGTCGTAAATGAAAGCGGAGCAGGTCATTTTATTGCCCAAACGCTTGCTGAGACTGCTATACCACCGATATTATTACCCTTTATTATTTCAACACTGCTCCGAATTATTCAAGGATCGGGTTCAGTTGCGATGGTAACGGCAGCCTCAATCTCTGCGCCTATTCTAGCTCAATTAGGTATTGATCCTGTTTTAGGGACGATCGCAGTTGGTGGGGGTTCGGTATTCTTTTCATACTTTAATGATTCCTATTTTTGGGTGGTTAATAATTCATTCGACCGCCGAAACGTCAAAGAACAAATTATTACTTGGTCAATACCGAGTACGGTCACTTGGTTTATTACACTTATTTATTTACTCATATTGAGTCAATTTATTTAATCTTTACACGAATTTTACACGAAATACACTATAATTTAATAAAGAGGCGTTAACATTGATGTAACTGTATTTTACGAGGAGGGTAAGCATGTCGAAGTTTAGAATATTGCATTTATCTGATACACATTTCCGCTTAAAGTATAAAAGACAATTAGAAAAGATGGGAATTGATTATTTCCCGCCACATGTGCTGGAAACATTCCTTAAAACAATGCAATTTCAAGGCTTTGACATGGTTGTCATCACTGGAGATTTAGTTCATGAAGGAGATGCGGCAGACTACAAAGCATTTCAAAAACTCATCAACCAGTATATTCCTAAATCACTGCCAATCTATTATGCGTTAGGCAATCATGACCGTAGGGACCACTTTTACAAGGGGATGAAGGGGTTAGAGACACCACGCAATCAAGAAGCACCCCGCCGTGAGTGGCTCTATGATTATGTGATTGACCATGACGATTATCGTTTCATTTTCCTAGATAACTTTGAGCCGGAGTCGAGAACCGCTCAAATTTCAGATGAACAAGGCGAGTGGCTGAAAACTCAATTAGAACGTGCTCAACAAGATAGAGTTATTATATTCATGCATCATCCGCTGGATATTTTAATTCAAGAAGGCCTTCCTTACACTGAGGTGAGTGATTTAACACGTGCTATTTTACAAGACTCGAAATTACTCGGAATTTTTGCCGGACATGTTCATATGAACCGCTCAACGATGATTGGAACGACGCCATTATGGACAGCCCCATCGATTTATTGTGGCTTCCATCCGGCCGATCAAGAAATGTATTACACGAACCATCTCGGCTTTAATGTTATTACATTGGACGGACAGCGTATTGATGTCTTTAGTGACATTATCACCCCCACTAAAAAGTATTACCGTCCAATTAAATAAGTAAATCGAACTACTCGTCAATTAGAGGGGTAGTTTTTATATTGGTACAAACAAAAAAGCCGAAGTCATCGACTTCAGCCTCATTAATTACATTTCATACTTTTTAATAATACGTTTTACAGCATCTAAATTAAAGATGACCATCAAGATAACAGTGTTTAACGGTAAACTAATTAAGTTTTTATAAATACGCATTGGCATAAATACGGCGAATGCGCGGTCGTACATAATCTTAATCCAGACAGAATTTAAGCCAATATTACAAATAAGTGTAACTAAAGTCACAGCAAGTAAAATATTCTTCCAATTCTTTTCACGGCGCCATAATACACGGCCATAAATCCATGCCCCTAATCCAGCTGTTAGCGTAAAACCAGGGAAGAAGAAGCCTGTACCGTTCATGAAATAAGTAATGAGGTCGTTAGCAACTGCTAAAACAGCTCCATAACCTGGGCCAAATAAAGCCCCCGCAAAAGCAGTTCCCATAAAACCAAAGCCAATTTGTACCAAATTACCAAAGTTAATTGAAGGTACGAAACTCAACACAATAAGAATAGCTAACATAACTCCCATTGCTGTAATTTGACGTGTAGATAATTTACGCGTCGTTGTTGGACGTTTTTTTAACGAATCCATTAATATCACTCTCCTTAAATTATTTCAGAGAGCTACAAATAAGTGATTTATGCAGCGAATGCGAGAGGAAATCGCAACAGTATGCACTGTTTTCGCGCCATGGCTACATCCCATCCACGACTACTTAACGCTTCACTCTCTACTCTGATATGATATTACACTCATTCTACTGCCCCAATGACATTAAATCAAGCAAATGTGGCGATTGTGCCATTTTAATTACTGAATCATATGCTATATTTTCAGATAATTGATCGTAAAATATGGTAATCTAGTATTAGAGAGAAAGGGGTGAGTTGATGGTAACATTACAAGATATTGCTAAAATGGCAGGTGTCTCGAAGAGTACAGTATCCAGGTATTTAAATAATGGATCTGTTGGTAAGAATACGCGCAAGAAAATTGATGCGATTATAAAAGAAACCGGATATCAACCCAACCCTTTTGCACAAAGCTTAAAGGCTGGGAAATCAAATATGATTGGTGTAATTATCCCAAGGTATGACTCGTCCTCAACAAATGAGGTTTTAAAGGGAATTGATGCAGCAGCAACAGAACGTGGTATTAATTTAATTATTATGAGTGCTAATTTAAATCGTGAGAGAACACTCAGAAATATCCTAACACTTCAAACACAAAAGGTTGATAGTATTATTTTACTCGGAAGTTTTATGAACGAGGAATTGAAAAGGGTCATCAGGGAATCAACTGTCCCGATTATTCTGATTGGTCAGTCTATCTCTGGTGCACAAGCACTAGTATATGATGACTACCGCGCCGGTAAACTCATCGCTCAACACGCAATTGCTCTTGGTCACCAAAAACTCGCTTTTATTGGTGTGACAGAGGAGGACTATGCAGTAGGTGTGTTACGTAAAAAAGGTTTTTATGATTACGCAGAGGAAAATGGGGCAGAGATTACTTATATTGAAACGGATTTTTCAAGAACGAATGCACGAGATAAGGCATTAAACTTTCTACCTCAATTGGATGCAACGTATATTGCGGCAGCGACTGATCATATTGCGATTGGGATTCATGGAGCAGCTCAGGAGTTAGGGTATTCAATTCCAAATGACTTTTCATTAAGTGGGTTTGGTGGATATAAAGCAGCAGAATATTTAACGCCAACGATTACGACTGTCAATTTCCCATATTATGAAATGGGTGAAGTGGCTGTTCAAGTGGCGACAGATGATGAACATCTAAATATCGACAAAAATGAGCCGATGATTCTTTCTGTTGTTATGAATCAAACGGATTCAACAAAATTAAAAGAAAATGAATGAAAGGGCTTTACTTTTTGATTCATTTCTTTTATTATGTAGTGGAACCGGTTCCGAAATGATGCGCAATTTTGGAATCAGAAAAAATATTGGAGGAATCTAAAATGAAACATGAACAGTCAGTCAAAGAGATGTTGGATGTTATTGGTGGGAAAGAGAATATTAAGAATTATGAGCATTGCGCAACGCGTATGCGTATTATTCTGCATGATGATAGTGTTGTAGATAAAGATAAGGCAGACGAGGTAACAGGTAGTAAAGGGTATTTCTTTTCAACAGGGCAACATCAATTTATTTTTGGAACTGGTACTGTTAATGATGTTTATGCTGATATGCAACAAATATTAGGTGATAGCGAATCGTCAAATGAGTCAGGTAACTCAATGAAAGAAGATGTTTATGCGAATTTAAATCCAGTTCAAAAATTTGTTCGTATTTTAGCAGATATTTTAGTACCACTCATCCCAGCGCTAGTAACGACGGGATTATTAATGGGTATTCGTAATTTATTAACAGAATTAGGAATGGAAATGACGCCTGAAGTGACGGCATTCTTTACATTACTAACAGATACTGCATTTGGATTCTTACCAGTTTTAATTGCTTATTCAGCAACACGTAAATTTGGTGGGAACCCTGTATTAGGGATCGTAGTTGGTTTAATGATGGTAGCACCACAATTACCCAATGCTTATGACGTTCGTGGTGGAACAGCAGATCCTCTGACAGTCTTCGGTATCGATTTAATCGGTTATCAAGGGTCAATTTTCCCAGCAATTATTGCGGGTTGGACTTTAAGTAAGTTAGAGAAATGGTTCCGTTCATGGGTTCCTCAAGTGATGGACCTAGTTGTGACACCATTCTTATCACTGACATTAACAGTGGGGATTATCTTCTTCCTAGTGGGTCCGATTATTCAAGTGATTGAACGTTTTGTATTAGGTGGTATTGTTACAGCAATTGATGCACCATTTGGAATTGGTTATGTTCTATTCGGCGCATTGCAACAATTATTAGTAGTCACTGGTTTACACCATGCATTAGGGGTTGTGGAATTAAATTCAATTAGTGAAACAGGACTAAACGTTATTCAACCATTAACAACTGCTTCAATGGCAGGGCAATTTGGGGCAGCGATTGGGACAGCGTTTTTAGCATCGGGTGTTAAACGTTCGAACATGATTTCTTCAGCTATTCCAACACTGTTTGGTATTACAGAGCCTCTATTATTCGGGGTGAACTTACGTGCGATCCGTATCTTTATTTCAGGTGTTATCGGTGGAGCAGCAGGTGGATTTGTTACTTACTTATTCCAATTAGCAGCACCAGGTATGGGGATTACTTTTGTACCGGGATTATTACTATACACAGGAGATATGGGCGCTTTAGTTCAATATTTAATTGTCATTGCGGTATCATTTGCGGTTGGATTCGCAGTAGTATTTGCACAACAACGTGTTATTAAAGAAGAAATGGCATAATAAAAGGAGGTTAACATTTATGGAACATCAGGAAGACCAATGGCGTTTAAAGTATCATTTAATGCCTGAAACAGGATGGTTAAATGATCCAAATGGTGCCGTCCAATTTAATGGAAAGTATCATATTTATTATCAATATGTACCTGAGGATCCAAATGGTGGCGCAACACATTGGGGGCATCAAACGTCGACTGACTTAGTGCATTTCCATCAAGAACCAATATTTATGTCACCAGATCAACCCTTTGACATTGATGGCGTTTATTCTGGGGGAAGTATTGTAGAAGACGGTGTCATTCATTACTTCTATACCGGTAATGTGAAAAAGCCGGGAGACTATGATTATATTTATAATGGGCGTGAACAAAATGTCGTTCACGTAACTAGCCGTGATGGGTACACCGTTGATAAACGAGAAGTTGTGATTCCTCATGCTGAGTTTCCAGACGGGTATACAGATCACATTCGTGACCCGAAAATTATTGAAGATAACGGTAACTTTTATATGGTATTAGGCGCTCGTAGATGCGACAATCGGGGATCAATCTTATTATATGTTTCAGAAAATTTAGAAGATTGGGACTTTAAAGGCGAACTGATTGTTGCTGAAGATGATGAGGGGTATATGTGGGAATGTCCTGATCTACTCTTTATCGACGGACAAGCAATCTTAATTTATTCGCCGCAAGGAATTTTACCAACAGAGTATAAATATCAAAATACGCATGTAGCGGGGTACCGTTTTGGGGATGTTGATTTTGAGGCTGCTACCTTTACACCAACAGGTGAATTTTATGAATTAGATTATGGGTTTGATTTCTATGCACCCCATACATTTGAAGATGAGGCGGGTCGTCGCATTCAATTAGCGTGGATGGGCTTAGGTGACACGATGCCAGAATATACAAATCCGACGATTAATCGTGGCTGGCAACATGCACTGACGATTCCTCGTGAATTGACGATTGAAGCAGGTAAATTGTATCAAAGACCATTCCATGAATATGAAGGATTGCGTCAAGAAGGTGTTCAAACCAATGTAAATGATCAATTCACAGTTGAAAATATAAACGATATTTATGAAGCTGTAGTAGAATTACCTGAGCAAGAGTCGTTTGAGATTCGTTTTGGAGAAGATAGCCAGCTGGTATTTGAGGATAAGAAATTAGCTTTAAGTCATGGTCCATCAGGGTATGGGCGCCGTAAGCGAATAATTGAAGTGGATGCAGTATCCAACATTCAGTTATTTGTCGATACTTCAGCCGTTGAAATTTATATAAATGACGGTGAATATGTGATGAGTAGCCGTTATTACCCTAGCGAAAATGCCGATTTACGTTTAGAATTGTATGGAAAGGCACAAGTGACTTACTATCCATTAATACCAAGTAAAGATTATAAAGGAGCGAATTAGCATGAGTATTGTAGGTGCGATTGAAGCGGGAGGGACGAAATTTGTCTGTTCAGTAGGTGACGACAATTTAACACTAATTGATCAAGTGTCGATCCCAACTGGAACACCTGACGACACAATGCCAGCAGTCGTTGATTTCTTTAAGCCCTATTTAGCAGATTTAAAGTCAATCGGGATTGGCTCATTTGGTCCAATTGATATTCAAGAAAATTCACCAACATATGGACATTTTACTAATACACCAAAAGTAGCCTGGCAAGAGTTCGACTTCGTAGGCTATGTCAAAACGCATTTGAATGACATTCCGGTCGCATGGACAACTGATGTTAATGCAGCTGCTTATGGCGAAATGACACAAATTGAAGGCGATAGTCTAGTCTACTTCACAATTGGAACAGGCCTTGGTGGAGGCGCAATCCAGCGAGGTCAATTTGTTGGAGGCATCAACCATGCCGAAATGGGACATATCTTGGTTCGCAAGCACCCAGAAGATGACTATGAAGGATATTGTATTTTCCATGGCGATTGTTTAGAAGGCCTGGCTTGTGGTCCTGCAATTGAAGGACGAACAGGCATTAAAGGACAAGACCTTCCTGAAGATCATCAAGTATGGGACTTCGTTGCTTATTATTTAGCCCAAGCAGCGATGATTTCAGACTTAACACTGGCGCCAAGCCGTATCGTATTAGGTGGCGGGGTCATGAAACAAGAACACTTAATCGGAAAAATTCACTCAGAGTTCGAGCGACTAATGAAGGATTACCGACCAACACCTCCATTAGAAGACTATATTGTCACACCCGCACTGGGCGATAACGCAGCGACCATTGGCTGTTTAGCCATGGCGAAGGAATTAACTAAGGGTTAGACAAGCGTATCTAACCATCAACCTTTTTATGAGGTTGGTGGTTATTTTTGTGGATTAAACATGAGTAGTAGCATGAAATGCGCTCCTTCGTGATTTGGAAAGTGAGTAGTAGCATGAAATGCGCTCCTTCGAGGTTTGGAAAGTGAGTAGTAGCATGAAATGCGCTCCTTCGTGGTTTAAAAATTTAGTAGTTGAGGTAGACTAAAAAGTGGACATAGAGAATGAAACATAGTTCATATTGAATTATAATAAAGAAAAGATAATAGAAAGGGTGTCTACTATGTCACAGAAATATGATTCAGAATATAAAGAATAT